>JBELAO010000050.1:0-34244 GCA_049508735.1 Bryobacteraceae bacterium
TTTACGTTCCAATCGGAAGTTAAGATTCACCCCGCGCTCCCGGGTGAGCAAGCTTACGCGTGGAACTTGACAGCGTGCGCTCTTCGTCCTTACGCTGAAGGCACTTCCATGCACTCGAACCGTCTGGCCCTGGAAAAGAGTCCGTACCTGTTGCAGCACGCGCACAATCCGGTGGATTGGTACGCCTGGGGAGAAGAGGCGTTCGCCAAGGCGCGCGCCGAGCAAAAGCCCATCTTCCTTTCGATCGGCTATTCCACCTGTCACTGGTGCCATGTGATGGAGCGGGAATCGTTCGAGAACGCGATCGTAGCCGCCCAGCTCAATCGCGATTTCGTGGCGATCAAAGTGGATCGCGAGGAGCGCCCGGATGTCGATCGCATCTACATGTCCTTCGTGCAGGCCGCCACCGGCGGCGGGGGATGGCCGATGTCGGTCTGGCTGACGCCCGAATTGCAGCCCTTTTTCGGCGGCACATACTTTCCGCCGGAAGACCGCTGGGGCCACGCCGGCTTCTCGAGTGTGCTCACGCAGATCGCGAAGGCCTGGCGCAGCGACCGCGACCGCATTGCCGAATCGGCGCGCGAGGCGCTGGCGCAACTCGAAAAGCAGTCCGCTTTCGACGGCGCGCCCGCCGGCAGCCGCGCACCCATCGACTACGCCGTGCTCGAAAGCGGGTTCTCCATTTTCCGCCGCACTTATGATTCCGAAATGGGCGGGTTCGGCCAGGCGCCCAAGTTCCCGCGGCCCGCCGTCTTCGAGTTTCTGCTGCGCTACCACGCCCGCACCGGCAACCGGGAAGCGCTCGATATGACGCTTTACACGCTGCGCAAGATGGCCGATGGCGGCATCCACGATCAGCTCGGCGGCGGGTTTCACCGCTATTCGGTGGACGAACGCTGGTTCGTGCCCCATTTCGAAAAGATGCTCTACGACCAGGCGCAGCTCGCCACCACTTACGTCGAAGCTTTCCAGATCAGCGGCGACGAGTCCTTCGCCGACACCGCGCGCCGCATTTTCGATTACGTGCTGCGCGACATGACCGCGCCCGAGGGTGGCTTCTATTCGGCCGAGGATGCCGACAGCGCCGTTCGCCCGGAAGAGCCAGCCGTTAAAGGGGAAGGCGCTTTCTACATCTGGTCCGCCGATGAGATCCGGCTGGCCCTCCCCGCGCCGGCTGCCGAATGGTTTGCCTACCGCTACGGGGTGGCCGAGGGCGGCAACGTGGTGAACGACCCGCATTCCGAATTCTCCGGCCGCAACATTCTCTACCAGGCCGCCAGCGTGGAAGAAACCGCCGAGCAGTTTGGCCATCCGGTGGAGGAGGTCCGCGCGGGGATCGCCGGGGCCGAAGCCGCGTTGCTCAAGGCCCGCGCCGGCCGCGTGCGCCCCCACCTGGACGACAAGATACTCACCGCCTGGAATGGGTTGATGATCTCCGCTCTCGCGCTGGGCGGCGCCGTGCTCGAAGAACCGCGCTACGCCGAGGCAGCGCGCCGCGCGGCGGATTTCGCGATTGGCCGGCTGGTCGACCCGGAGACCGGCCAGTTGCGCCGCCGGTATCGCGCAGGCGAAGCCGCTATTTCCGGCTTCCTGGAAGACTACGCGCTGCTTACCCAGGCGCTGCTCGATCTCTACGAAGCCCGGTTCGACCGGCGCGACCTGGAATGGGCGGTGCGCCTGGCCGAAATCGAGAGCGCGCTGTTCGAAGACCTGGCCGGCGGCGGATTCTTCCACTCCCCGGCCGGCGATTCGAGTCTGGTGCTGCGCCTCAAGGAGGACTACGATGGGGCCGAACCGAGCGGCAATTCGGTCGCGATTCTCAACCTGCTGCGCCTGGCCCAGATCACCGGCCGTACCGACTTTCACGCCTCCGCCGGGCGCGCCCTGGCCGCCTTCGCGCCGCGCCTGGCGCGCTTCCCAGTGGCTCTGCCGGCCATGCTCACGGCTTGCGAGTTCTACCTGGGGGAACCGCGCCAGATCGTCGTGGTTGGCCCGCGCGACTCGGCCGGCACGCGCGCTCTGCTGCGCGCCTTCCACACCCGCTTCGTGGCCAACCGCATCGTGCTGCTGGTGGATAGCGAGGAAACCCGCCGCGCGCTGGTGGCCGGTATTCCCGCCATCGAAACCATGCGGCCCGCCGGCGATATTCCCAGCGCTTATGTCTGCCGCAATTTCACCTGTCAATTGCCCGTCACCGAGGCTGCCCAATTGACCGAATTGCTACAATAGAAACTCATTCGCGAAAGTCCGCTGGGAGGAACTATGGAAAGACCGGGAGCTACTACCATGCGAGGCAACCCAATGACTCTGGTCGGGCCGGAGCTCAAAGCCGGCGATGCCGCTCCGGATTTCAGCGTGGTCGATAGCAGCCTGAAGCCGGTGACGCTGGCCGATACGGCCGGCCACGTACGCATCGTCAGCGTGGTGCCCTCGCTCGATACGCCGGTATGCGACGCGCAGACCAAGCGGTTCAACGAAGCGGCGGCATCGCTGCCGGGCATCGACATTCTTACCGTCAGCATGGACCTGCCTTTCGCCCAGAAGCGCTGGTGCGGCGCCTTCGCGGTGGACCATGTGAAAATGCTCTCCGATCACAAGGACGCCTCTTTCGGCTCCAATTACGGCACGCTGATTAAAGAGTTGCGGATCGAAAGCCGCGCTATTTTCGTGATCGACCGGAACAATCGGGTGTGCCACGCGGAATATGTAAAAGAAGTCGCCGATCATCCCGATTACGAATCGGCGCTGCGGGCGGCGCGGGACGCGTTCGCGGCAACGGCCTGAGCTTCGGGGTCGAAAGCGCGGGCGACGGACTTACGGACCGCTCCCTCTGGTCACGGCTCCGATGCGCGTTCAGAGCCGCGACCATAGGGAGCGGTCCGGTCAATACTGAGCCCTTCGGCTCACGCGTGAGGTGTTTTCAACTGAGCTCCACCGAACCAACCCCGGCGTTGAGTGCCGAGCGGGCCTTGAACCGCGCGGTGGAAAGTCCGCTGGTGCGCGGCGGACTGATCATTATGGCCGGCCTGGTCACCGGCAACCTGCTGGGCTTTCTGCGCGTGGCCCTGACCGCGTACCTGCTCGGTACACACGCCCGCGCCGATTCGCTCGCCGTCGCCATGGGTCCCATCGACACATTGAATTCGGTGGTCATCAACAGCATCGTGTTCGCTTTCGTCCCCATGCTGACCGCGGCCGGCGGAAATGCGCGCGTGGCCCTCTTCCGGCGCCTTCTGCGCGTCTTCGCGTGGATCTTCGCCACCATTTCGATCGGCGCCATCGTGGGCGCGCCGTGGCTGATGCGCCTTCTCGCGCCTGGCCTCGACCCGGCCTATTTCGCTGCCGCCACCACCAACTTGCGTATCTTCGCCCTCTCGACGTTCGCCGCCGGCGCCGCCGCCGTGTACTGCGCGTTTCTCTACACCAGCCGGCGCTTCGGGCCCATGGCGTTCTACCAGGCGGCGCTCAACGTGTTCACCATCGCGGCCGCTCTGGCGCTGTGGCGCGCCGCGGGCGTGCACGCCTTTGCCATCGGTTACACCGCCGGCGCTTTCGCGCAACTGGCCATCGTGTGGTTCGCCGCGCGGCGCGACCTGGCTCACACCGGCGCGGAAACGTGCGCCGTATCCTGGCGCGAAATCGCGGCCAAGCCCGCTTTCTTCGTCGTCTACGCGGCGGCCTTGGGTCTGAACATCGTCTTCACCCGCGCTTATGCCACGCACGTGGGACCGGGGATGGCCGCCGCGCTGGATTACTGCATGCGCGGCGTGGGTGTGCCGCTGGCACTTCTGGTGAGTCCTATTTCCAATTCGCTGCTTCCCGAAATCAGCCGCCTGCGCAGCCTGGCGCGCATGCGAGATGCCTTCCGCCTGATCGATCGGACGGTGCTCGTCACAGCGCTGGCCGCGGTCGCTGGCTGCGGATTCGCCATCCTGTTCCGCCAGCCCGTGATCGGAATCCTATTCCAACGCGGCAGCTTTACGGCCGAATCCACCCGGCTGGTGGCCGCCGTGTTTTTGGGGATGGGACCCAGCATGGTGGGTTGGAGTTTGATTGAGGTGACGGCCCGCTCGCTGTTCGCGCTGGATCGCCCGTGGCCGCCGGTGCTCGCCGCCATGGTCCCCCTGCTGCTCAACGTAACCATTACTCTGCGATTGCGGTCTTTCCGCCCCGAATGGATCGGCCTGGGCGCCAGTCTGGGCCTGATGGCCGGCTTCGTAGTCCTATTTGCGATAGCGCACGCCGGCCGGAGAAGATGGCTGGAGCCGGGGGCGGCGCTGGCGGTGGGGCAGGTCCCCGACCTGCCATAGGCGCTGAAACGGGGCGGAGCTCACACAATGGGCAATGCCCTACCGTCTGAACACACTCCAGGGAGCTGGAACTCGCGGCTGTAATCCGGAGTCCTAACAGAATGCGATGGATTTTGGCGTGCATCCTGTTTAGCCTCACTGCGTGCGGTCCCGGACTTGAATTCAACGTCTCACAGGACATGTCCGGAGACCAAATGGTGCAGCGCGCCACGCACATCTTTGTCGGCGTGATCGAGAAGCAGGCTTTCGAGAGCTGGCCATTCCTCAGCGTGCCGGGATTTCCGGGTGGCGACCCCAAGGATCGACAATACTGGCGCGTGCTGCGCCGCCAGGTTCGCGTCGAAATCGTCGTCAAAGGGATTGAGCCGCGAAAGCTGATCGACATATACGAGTTTTTCTGGACCGGTGGCACTACAGGCGACTGGAACTCGACTCACGACAAGGAACGCGACATCTTCCTGGTGCGCGTGGAAAATGGCCGGTTCCACGTGGTCCGGGACTGGTGGCGCAGCATCTTCCCGATATACAGCGGAAGCCACACTCGCCTGCCGCTGGACGATTCCAGGCCATTCTGGGAGCGGGCGGGCCTGCTCACCTGGTGGATACGGTCCGATCATGGCTGGGAATTCGAAAAACTCCCACGCAAGGGCCCCGGCGGCGCACTTGGCGTTTGGCGGACCGCCAAGATTCTTCGGGGATTGCTTCGCCACCCGGATCGCGACGTGCGGCTATTTGCGTGCGGGGAACTGCTTGAGCTGGGAGATGTGGGACAGGACGAGTGCTGGGGCTCACTGCCAGAGGAGGACCGGAAAGCGTTTACGGCCCGTCGGCTGACACTCGAGAAGCTCTTAAAGGCGCACGCGAGTTTTCAGGAGCGCGCCCGTGAGCGCTGGGACGCCTGGAGCGGCGATAGGGATGAGCTAAAGATTCTTACGACCGTTAACGACCAGCGTCTCCGCCGCGACTTTTGCCGTTCGTACGAGCTACGCTTCCCCGGCGACACGGACGCTGGCTGCCCGGCTGACAAGCCCCTTCCGGCGACCATCGTCACAGAGAACGGGGACGTCCCGTTGCCAGGCCCGTGGCCTCAGCAGCAGTGAAAGACATCCGAAGCGGCGAACCCGTTATTGCCGTCTTGCCTCGCGTTGCAGCCCTTCATGCACCAGCATCTTGAGCAGGGTCTGGTAGCCGATCCCTTTGTGGCCGGCGATCTTGCGAGCTTTGGCTAGGTCTGGCGCGGGCAACCGCAGGGCGATCTGCACGCTGTTTGCGCGGCTCAGGCTGGACACGAGAGGCGAGCCCTTCCGTTTCCTCGCAATTCCCGCGGCAGATCGCCGCTTGAGAAACTCCCGGCCCTCCGCACTCGCCCACCACTTCGCTTCGTCATCCTCGTTATTGAATTTGGGTAATTTCGAAGCTGTCGGTGTCTTGCTCGTGTCGCTCATGGCATCACTCTCCTTGCGCGCGCCGCTCCAGGTAGTCGCGCTTCTGGCCAGCATCCAGGTCGTAGGCCGTAATCACACGGATCTTGTCATCGCGTTCCGTTAGAACGATTGCCAGCAGACGGCTGCGTTCCGTTTCTCCATAGTAAACATACCGGGCCTCGCCATCCGCGGTCTGCTCATAGATCAGGATCGGCTCGCGAGACAGCGCCTGCTCGACTTCTGCCGCCTTGACCCGGTGCGCTTTGATCTTTCTTAGGTTGCTCTGATCCCAATCGAACACTACCCTTCAATTGTATATGCATTGCATTGCTACCCCTCGCCCCCGCTCCGCTCTTGCTTGCCGGGTTTCTTCGAGGCGCTCGGCGATTCGCTTTTCGACGTCGCTGTTGGTGGGGTGATAGCTGGGCAAACTGGGGGCAGCAACCAATTGGGCAATTCCGTCCCCGGCTCGCCCGGCTACAGGAATGCCATGGTCTTGACGCCGGAAATGTCGAAGGGTCTCCGGCAGCGGAGGTTCTTGCAGGTTACCTTGTTGTCGACCAGCACCATATAGCTCTGCGCTTTGGCAAACTTGGCGCGGTCGCGCTCGTCGCCGCCGGGCGGCAGGCGGTCCTTCTTCTTGCGCACCACCCAGTGCAGATCGTACGATTCCGCGCCGCGGCAGTAAGGGCAGTTCAAGGTCGCTGGCTTGGTGGCCTGACTTTCGGTGTAATAAGCTCGCTCGTCCATCAGTATTCCCCGTGTGTGAACGGCGCGAACAGCGGCGTCCTCATGACTGCGGACCGCGAAGATAGGTATGCCCGTGCAGGCGGTACTTCAGGTCGCGGAAGAAATCGTAAACGTGGTTGCGGCTGGTACACTCGCTCTCCGGCGGGAAGCCGAGCGCGCGCGTACCATTTTCCACCCACAGCCGCTTGTCGCCGGCCTTGCCGGCATCCACATCGACGATGGAGCCCGAACCGCAGGATTCGGCGTTGAGCACCTGGAGCTTGCCCGGCGGCACTGCTTGCGGTCCCCAGTCTTTCAGGAACTCCTCGAACGGATAGGCGCTGCACGGCTGCGCGGCGGTGCAGCCCCACAAAACATAGGCCTGCTGGTATTGGCCTGCGTGAAGGGCATCCAGGAACGCTTGGGCCTGCCGCTCGGCGGCATTGGGAATGAAGAGAAAGCCGGCCAGCCAGCCAACCAGCGTCACAACCACGAGTGCCAGCAGGACGAGGAATATCGTCTTAATCCGCCTGCCGCGGCGCTCATCGCCGGCGCCGTACTGGTCGAGATAGCCGCCCATATCGCTCTCGCAACCTCGATCTACTTGCCTACCGGCGCCGCTGCCACCGGATGAGCTTTGTCGTAAGCCGCGGTAGCTTCGGCCGTGATGTCCATGGCGGGCTTGAAAGAGTAGACAATCGACTGCTCCTCGAGCACCAGGTCAATGCCCTTCTCGTCGGCGATTTTCTTGACGATCTCGATCATGCGCTGGCTGGCTTTGGACAGGATCTCCTGCCGATCAGCCTGCACGTCGGCTTGCAGGTCTTCCTGTGTGCGCTGCGCTTCTTTTTGTAGCCTGGTTCCCTGCGCGCGCAGCTCCGATTCGGCCTGTGGCGTCATTTGGCCGGAGCCCTGCTCGATCCGTTGCGAGATTTGCGCCATTTGTTCCTGGGCTTCCCGCAGCTTATCCGCACGCGGCTTGTAACGGGCCTCCATCTCGGCGCTGGCCTTCTGGATCTCGGCGGTGGCGAAGACGGCTTTCTGCAGGTTGACGGTCGCAATCTTGGTCTGCGCAAAAGAGAGCGGAGCAAGGGTTAAAAGGGCCGCGCAGGCCGCAACCGGCCCCAGGCCCATCCGAAGTGACATGAAAAAACTCCTGGAATGGTGTTTAGAAGTACCAGGGTAGCACACCCCGGTCGGGGAACCGCTGTTGTCATGGGCGGGCACGCTTGCCGGGCTCCAGGGCGAGCGCCTTTTCGATCACACCCTCGCGATCGCCATTCTCCCACTGCGCGTGGATCTCACTGTCGGGCATGCCGGCTACGCGGCCCAGCAACAAGAACGCTGGCAGCGCGTAGTGCAGTGTGGTCCAGCGGGCCATCTCCTTGAGCGAATCGAGAGCGCGCTCGCGAATCAGGTCGAGCGCCCCGGCGTTGGGCGAATCGGTGAGCACCACCAGCGCGCGCGCGGCTTGCAGGCGGTCTTCGAGCACGATCGAATGCAGCATCTCCACCAGCCAAATGGGCGCGACGCGGATATTCCGGTCCGGCTGTTTGCCGGCATAGACGGCGATCGCCGCCAGGGCGCGCATGGCATTAACGCGAACGGCGCCGTCCGGGTCGCCGATGGCGTATTGCAATTCGCCGACGGCCTGCTGCTTGTCGGCGCCATAGCCGATCACGGCGGCCGCCACCGCGCGCTGGCCGGCGTCGGCGGAGTTGCGCAACACCTCGCGTAGCCAGTCGAAGTGGTCCGCCGCGAAGGTGAGAAAGCGGGGCTGGAAGGAGCGCGCTTCCGGATCGTCCATCATCGAATGGCCCGCCGTGAAATCTTCCGTGGTGTTGCCGCGCGCCGCCGCGCGCGCCACCGCGGCCAGGAAATCCGCGTAAGTGTCCAGGACTTCCTGTGGCAGCGTGGCATTGCCGGCGGGCGGCGAATGGAAGGCGGGGTGGGGCGCGCCCTTTTCCTCAATCCCGATGAAGAGGTCCACCGACGTGCCTTCGCAACACAGGGCCTCCACGCGCACCAGTACGACGCCGGAAATCTTGTCGATCTGGTCTTCGATATCGCCCTTCGATGCCGTCAGCGTGCCGCCTTTGCGCAGGCCCGTCACGGCCTGAATCTTCTCGGCGGTGACCTTGCGCAATCCGTAATAGTTGATGTCGCCGATGCGGGGCGCCTGTGCCGCGGCGGCACAGGCCAGCGACAGCAACGCGATCGGTTTTCTCACAAGAGAGGAGATGCGCGGCAATTCCGGGCCAGAAGTGCAATTCGGGTTCCGTTCGGGTGCGGAGGCGCCAGAAAACAGGTTGGCAGGCGGAGCGCCCGCCCCAGGGCGCTCAGAGGCACCGGCGGCAAACACCGCCGGCGTTACCGGAGCAATCGAAATAAGCGCTTTACGTGACTCATTAGTCACGTTATTATAAGGTCACGTAAGGAGAGGAGAAGCTACCCATGAAACTCGAAGAAATGACGCTTGACCTGGAACAGCACGTCGAAGTGAAGGCCGATATCGGCGACGCCTTCAAAGGCGTCCTGTACAGGCTTGGCGAAGCGGGGAGTCGATGCAGATGATCCTGGAACAGTGGCCGGGCGGCCGCTGGTTCCGCGACCGTGGCAATGGCATCGGCCACCTCTGGGGGCACGTGCAAGTGATCAAGCCGCCGGTTCTACTGGAGTTGAGCGGCCCGATGTTCATGTCCTATCCGGCTTTGAACCACGTCGAGGTGCGGTTGGTCCAGATCGCCGGTGGGACCAAGGTAACCCTGCGGCACCGCGCGATTGGACTGCTCGACCCGGCGCATCGGGAGAGCGTCGGTAAAGGCTGGGGGGGCATTCTCGCCACCATTGCCAAGGACTTCTCGAACGCTGCCGCGGCCCAGCGAGCCTGATGCCCAGCGAGCTGGACCCGGTCTGGAAAGCGCTATCGGATCCCACCCGACGGGCGATTCTCGATCTGCTGCGGGAAGGTCCTCGAACCACCACCGCGATCGTCAACGCGTTTCCGCGGATGACCCGCTTCGGCGTGATGAAGCACATCGACGTGCTGCGCGACGCTGGTTTGATCCATACGCGCGAGGAGGGGCGGCAGCGGGTTAACTCGCTCAATGCCGTCCCCATCCACCAGATTTACGAGCGCTGGGTGAGTCACTACCAAGGGTTCTGGGCGGATAAGCTGCTTCGTCTGCGGGATGACTTTTCAGAAGATCCAGCTCGAAAGCAGCCCGCGAAAAAGGAGCAATGAGAAGGGCCGGCGCAAACTCGTGGCTGGTGAATGTGCGAGCCCTTACGCATTCACTCACAGCCGCCGTGGCGCGGCTTGCCCGCGCGCCATCCGGGGCCGTCAGGCCTGCCGAGCCGAGAGGCATCTCGGCTTTTCTTTTGCCCGGATGACCACGGATTCCGTTCGTCAGCCCTGCCGCCGGTACCACTCCAGAGTCCGGCGCATGCCCTCCTCGAAGGAGAATCGCGGAGCGTGACCCAGGTCGCGAACGGCGGCCGTGACATCGGCCTGGGAGTCGCGCACATCGCCGGCTCGGGGCGGTCCGTATTCGGGCGAAATGCCGACGCCCTCCAGTTCCTGGACCAGCCGCCATGCCTGGTTGAGCGTAATGCGGCCGCCATTGCCGCCGTTGTACATCTTCCCCGAAACATCCTTAGCCTTGGCTGCTTTGAGGTTCAGTTCGGCCACGTCTTCCACAAAGGTGAAATCGCGCGACTGTTCGCCATCGCCGAAAATGACCGGCGCGCGCCGCTCGATGGCACAGCGCAGAAAGACGGAAAGCACGCCCGAGTAGGGGCTCGATGGGTCCTGCCGCGGGCCATACACGTTGAAATAACGCAGCGCGACCGTTTCCAGCCCCCAGACGCCCGCGAACACGCCGCAATAATACTCGCCCACCAGCTTTTGCAGCGCGTAAGGAGACTTCGGATTGGGCGGCATGGACTCCACCTTGGGCAGCACCGCCGTATCGCCATAGGCTGACGACGACGCAGCGTAAACCACGCGGCCCGCGCCGCCTTCCCGCGCCGCGCGCAGCACGTTGAACGTTCCGTCGATATTGACTTCGTGCGACGGCACCGGGTCGTCGATCGACCGCGGCACCGACGGAATGGCGGCTTCATGAAACACCACCGCCGCGCCGCGGATGAGCGGAGCGATCTCGTGATAACACCGGATGTCGGCGCGCTGGAAGTCGATGCGCCCGCGGACCTCTTCGAGATTTCGCTCGTGCCCGCTAAGAAGGTTGTCGATGACGACGATTTTGCCGGCGCCCTCGGCGATCAGCGCGCGGACGATTTGCGAGCCGATGAATCCGGCTCCTCCTGTGACAACGTAGTGGCTCATGAGATTTTCGCGATGACGGATTTGAGATGGAGCAGCGATTCGGCGGCGATGCGTTCGCCCCCATAAGAGAAGTCGAAGGCCTCGAGCGAAATCCAGCCCTCATATCCGCGCCGCCCCAGCACTTCGAGCAGGGGCGCGAAATCGTACCCGCCGGTGCCGCAGTAGCGACCGTCGAGTTCGTTCACGTGGACGTGGCGGATCAGGTCGAAATAGCGCTCCACCAGCGCGGCGTGCGGCTCTCGCTCGTCGACGGCGTTGTGTACGTCGAACATGGTGCGGATGGCCGGGCTCGCAATCCGTCGGACGATACCGGCGGCTTCCTCGATCGATTGCACGACGTCGGATTGCGCGATGGGCAGCGCCTCCACCAGCACCGTGACGGCGCGGCTTTCGGCGTGCGGCGCGATCGACTGGAGTCCATCCACGAAATGCCGCGTGGCTTCCTCGCGGCCGATCCCGCCGGTTGAGGAGCGCTGTTGCGGCGACCCGAAGACCATCACCCCGTCCGGCCCCAAATCGGCGCAGAGATCGATCAGCCGGCGGATATGGTCCCAGCTCTTTTGCCGCAGGACCTTGTCGGGAGTGGTAACGTGCAGTCCCGGCGGGCTCATCATCAGCCAATGCAGGCCCACGAAGGTGAGGCCTTCGGCAGCCATCACCGCGCGATAGTTGCGGCGCTCCACCGCGGAGATCTCCGCCGGGCTTGCCGCCAGCGTGAACGGAGCGATTTCGATCCCCGCGTACCCAGCGCACCGGATGGCTTTCACCACTTCGGCGAACGGCCGCTTCTCGAACGCCTCATTGCACATCGCGTGACGAAACCCGTACCGCATGAACCTCCAGTATAGGCGCGCGGGACGGATCAATTGGCGAGGGCGTGTCCGCTGAGGAACCTGCGCTGCTTGGGACCCCGACATCTACAGCCGCACTGGATCGGCGAACCAGCGTGAATCAACTGGTGCGGGAGTACCTGGCGGCGCTGGTCGAGGAGCCCAGCCGCAGGCGGCTAGCCCGGGCGAGGCTGACGGCGGCGTTCAAGACGGGTCTTGTCGATGTCGGCGACCGGAACTGGAGCCGTGACGATCTCTACGAAAAGTGAGAGTCAATAGTTGGCAGGTCGGGGACCTGCCCCACCGACGGGCAGGAGATCCTCGGCGTTCGAGTCGGCAATCCGTTCGCGGCGTGATCGAGCACGTCAAGATCACGGCACCAGCATAATCGGCGCCTGCCAGAATGCCGCCTTCTGGGCGGCGGGATCGACTACCGAGATCTGGCAGTTATAGCGGCCGGGCGGCAGCTTGGCTAGCGACAGGCTGAATTTCAGCGGCAAGGTCTTAATGCGGCTTTGTAGCAGCTCCGACACCTGCAACGGTGGTGTTTCGAACACCTTCGCCCGGCCGCGGTAGAAGGTCACGAAGGCGACTACCGGTTCGGCCGCGGCGGCGGGTTCGTAGGCTTGCAGGTAGACGTACATCTCACGCGCCGCGCTGAATACTCTGGTCACGCTGGGAATCAGTTTCTGACCGTCGAGGACCAGGGGATTCATCACTTGTAACTTGTCTTTCCCGGCGGTGAAGAGAGCGTCTTTCAGATCCACGCGCTGGCTGCTCAGAACCACGGAACTTATGGGAATCCGCTTGTCCTCTTTGTTCAAATTGGGAATCGCGAACTTGCTCATGTAAGTGCCGATGCGGCCGGTTTCGTCGTCGCGAGCCAGCACCTTGATGGTGTAAGTTCCGGGCAGCAGGGTGTAGCCAGTATCGTACTCGATAGGACGCTTGACCAGCTCGGCCGCGGTTTCGCCGCTCAGCTTGATATCCACCTTGTCGCGAATGTTCTGAATGGTGGTTCCGTACTCGTCCTTGATTTCGCCGATGAAATCGATCACCGTGCGCTCGGCGCCGCCGCGCCGCGCCAGCGCCAGCTCGCTGCCGGGGATCTTCATCACGACCGGGACGTAGTATTCGGCGTGGTTGAGTTGGAAGTAATTGACCTCCATCGCGATGGTCAGGTCGGTAATGGGGTCCCCGAGCATCAGCGCTTCTTCGAGCTGCCGCTCCTTGTCGGCCACAGTGAACTTATTGAATTCCTTACCGCCGAAGTAACCCTGGCGGTAGTCGAGCTTGGCCGAAGTAATTTCCTTCAGAGTGATCTTCACGCGGCGGAACTTACCGTCCAGCGCGGAGTTAGTCGTGTAATAGCCGATGATGTAGTAACTCGAAAGGGCTTCCTGCGCGTTGAGGATGCCGCGGCCGAGATCGTTGACATCGAGCAGCGCTTTTCCGCCCGTGTCGGAGGCCAGCGTGTACATGGTGTCCTGCGAGCTTTGCAGACTCTGCATGTTGGCCAAGGCGCCCGCGCCGGAATACATGGACATGCCGCCCTGCGATCCGTGGGTGGCATCGCCCATCGGCGGCAGCGCCACCAGTCCTCGCGCGTCGATGGTGAACAGCGCGACGTTGGCGCGGATGGCGGCGTTGGTGGTGGCGCGCAATTGCGCCTGGTTATCCACGCCATTGAGGCGCATGCCGCTGGCAAAGTAAATCAGCGCCTTCTTCTCATTCAAATTGCCGAGCATCTTCGCGGCGGTCTGAATGGCGGAAAGCTGGCGGTCGGTGTTGAAGACGTTGAACTCGCTATCGTCCTGGCCGAAGGCGGAAAAAGTGTCCGAAGCCATGTCGTCGTCGTCGGATTCCTGGAAGCCTTCGCCTTCGCCGACGATTAGCTTCTGGATGGTCTGCTGCAGCAGGTCGCGGTCTCCCGTAAAGTCTTGCAGCACTTTCACCGCGCCGCCCTGGTAGACCATCAGCGCCACCAGATCGGCCGTGGTAATCCCTGTCTTCAGGAATTTCTGCGCCGCCTGAAGCGCGCGCAACTGGTCCGGCACGGGCATGGCGGTCATGTCGAAATAGAGCGCCAGCAGCCGCCGGTCGCGGTAGCGGATGTCGCCCGGAGCTTCCGGCGCAATCGGCGTGCTGGTAACGGCCGGTGCGGCTTTCGGTTCGGCCATCAGCGCCAGCGTCGCGGGCGATGACGCGGGCGCGGGTGTGTTATCGAGCTGCTGAAACTCGCAGAAGCTGATGGTTTGCGGCTGGCCGTTTTCGGTCACCACGAAATCCTTCGCCGTCAGGCCTTCGATCGCCTTGCCGTCCTTGTCCTTCACCGAAACGGTTTCCACCACCAGTTGCGTGGTGGCTTGAAACTTCGCCGTCGGTTCGGGCGGCGGCTGCTGGGCGCAGAAGCCTACGGTTGCCAGGATGGCGAGCAAAGTAGGACAGGCCATCGTTCTTCGTGGCCTGTCGCTACCGGCGGACGTGGCGCACGCATTCGTGCGTGCCGCGTCGGCACTCGTGCCGACGCCCGGAGTCCCGTTGGCGAGCGGGTGTCGAGAAGAGTCTCGATACGGCACGCAAGAGTGCGTGCGCCACGCGGCGGATTTCTGGTTTGTCGTCATCTTAAAACCTCATCCGCAGGGTAACCTGCATGGCGCGCATCGCATTAGCCGTCAGCGGCAGCCCGAATTGGGCGATGTCGGTCACGGTGGTAACCCAGTTTGGATATGTCACATGGTTGAGCACGTTGGTCGCATCGAATCGCAGGTCCGCATTCCAGCGATCCGTCACGCGGAAAGTGCGCGCCATGGATGCGTTCAAACTGAATTGCGCAGGACCCGTGATGGAATTCCGACCGGCATCGCCCCACTCGCCCTCGGGCGGCGCGGTGTAAGCGGCGGGATTGAGATTGCGGCCACTGGTCGAACTGTACAGCGGTGCGCCGGTATATTCGGGCCGGATGCTTCCGGTCACACCCGTGCCGCTCACAATCGCCGTATAAATCGGCGTCAGTGGCATGCCCGTCGCCGCGGTGGGCGTCACGACAAATGTCCAGTCCTTGAACGCTGCGCCGCGCCAGCCGCCCACCAGCGTTCCACCGCCCACACCCATGCCGGTGGTGTATTGCAGAGTCGCGTTCACTGTATGGCGCTGATCGAAATTAGACAGGCCACGCTCGCCGTCGAGGTCGAGCCAGTTCTGCGCAATCAGCGTGCCGCCCTGGCCGCGGCCGCCCAAAGTGGAATCGTCGATGGCCTTGGCAAAGGTGTATTGCAGACTGGCCATCAGCCCGTTGTGCAACCTGCGCCGCAACTGCGCCTGACCGGATTCGCGCGTCGAGTTGCCATTCGACGTCACATAAAGAAAGCCGGCCGGACACGCGGGGCAGGGATTGTCCGCGCCCAGCGGGTACGTGTTGGGCAGGAACATCTGCATGCCGCGCGTTCCCTTGATTCCCAGATAGGTGAGAGTGGCCACCAGCGATCCCGGCAAGTCGCGCTGCACGGAGAGATTCCAGTTGTGCGAGTAGCCTGCGCGCAGGTTGGGATCGATGGCGAACGTGTTTTGGGTCGTTGTGGGAGACGGAATAAACCCGTTGACGAGAGTCAGCGGATCGGCCGCCGTGTTAGCGACGGTGAGGCTTTTCGATAGCGGCGACTGCTGGGCCAGTTGCAGCGCCAGCGGCTGGTAGAACGAAGTGTTGTAGTAGATTCCGTAGCCCGCCCGCACCACCATCGAGGAACCGAGCAGCGGGTGCCATGCCACCGCGACGCGCGGCTGGAAGGCGTGCCGGTCGGGGCGCAGCAGCGAATCCGGGTAATGCTGGCCGGTGAGCGAGCCGACCGGATCCGAAGCCAGCACCGGCGCCACCGCCGAAAAACCCGGCCCAACGTCCAGGTTCACCATCCGCCCGTACTCCTCGGTGACGGGCGCGCCATACTCCCAGCGCAGACCAAGGTTGAGGCTGAGGCCCGGGGCGACGCGCCAGTCGTCGGACACAAAAGCGTCGGAAACGGAATCGCGAAAATACTTGTCCGCATTGCCGAACGCGATGGAGGCAGTATCGGGCACGCCGAGCAGGAAGTCCGCGAAATCGCTGCCGCTCGCGGGAACCGGCGAGCCATTGGCGGAAACCTCGGTTGCCGCGCCGGTAAAAGTGAAATTGCCGCGCGCGTTCTGCTGCGTCAGATAGTTGAACTGCTGACGGCGAAAATCGCCGCCGAAGCTGATATTGTGCGCGCCGTGCAGCCAGAACAGGTTGGCCGAAACGGCGCTGGTCTGGAAGCGATTGTTGGATGCTTGCGCGTCGGAAAGCCCGGCGATGCCGGAGGAGAACTGCAAGCTCGGCGGTCCCCAATCCACCGGGCTCTGGTCGTTCCCGGTGATGCCGAAATCTCCCGAAACGTCCACCTTGTTGGCGAAGTATGGCGTGAGGTGCGAAGAGTAATGGCTATATGAGTAGCTGAAGCTCGAGGTGAACCGCTGCGAAAAGAAGTGGCGCCAGTTCAGGTAGCCATTCAAGCCCAGCGTATGCGATACGTCCACCAGGTCGAACAGGTTGGGCGTATCGGAGCGCGAGTCCTGCATGTTGAAACCGCCGTTGATCATGTTCTTGCGGTTGAGCATCTTGTTGAACCGCGATTGCAGGCTGTCCTGGTGTGTCGCGCTCTGCGACGGAATCTGGTAATTGTAGCCGGCCGATCCGCCGAAATTGGGCTGCGGATACAGGCTCAGCAGGGCCGCCGCCTGCGGGCTGATGAGCGACTGCGGGATTTTGTTTTCCGGAAAACCGGCGATCTGGACCGGCTGGCCCAGCAGGTTTAGCACCCCGGTTAAATCGCCGGTGCGTTCCGCCTCGGTTGGCATCAAACCGGTTTGCACGCTGTCATTGTGATTCCGCGTCCATTGATAGGCGACGAAGATCGTGGGCCAATTGCTGTGCATGCCGGGAAGTTTGAGCGGACCGCCAAAGGTGCCCAGGCCGGTGAAGCGGTTGTAGGAAAGCTTGGGCGTATTCTGGCCGGTGATGGAAAATGGGCTGGCGTCCAGATTCGAATTGTCCATCGTGAAGCCAATGCCGCCGTTGTAGAGCCCGCGGCCGCCAGGGCGGAAATTGCCGAATGCGGCGGACTGGCTAAAGGCCGAATTGGCGCCGTTGTTCACGCTGCCGTTAATCAGGAAACCGTCGTTCGATTCCTTGCTGGCCTCGGTGACGGCCTGGCTATCGGAATCCTTCTCCGCCTTGGCGGCGTCCTCCGATGCCTTCACGTCCGCTTTCTGAAAGCCGTTCTGCGGCGGAGCCACGGTGGGAATCGCGTTCTTCTTGCCGCGGGCGGTGGGCGCCGGCGGGGTCGCCGGTGCTGCCGCTTGCGGCTGGCCCAGCGCCGCACTGGCGGTTGCGACCGCCGCCGGCGCGGGCGGCGCTGCGGCGCTGTGCATTTCCGCCAGCGGAAGCATCTGCAACTGCCATTCTGGGCGGGGCGCGGCGGGCGTCACGGCTACTTCGCGCTCAATCGGCGCGAAGCACAGCATCTCGACGCGAATCGTCCAGATACCCTCGGCGAGATCCGGAAACCCGTAGGCGCCCTGCTGATCGGTCACCGCCGTCAGCCGTTTGCCCGCCTGGGTCGCCGTCACCGTGACGCCTGGCACCGGCAAGCCGTTGAACGTGACTCGCCCCTGGTGCTCCACGGCAGCCAGATTGAAAAGCGCCAGCAATAGAAGAAGGCAGATGATAGCGGGCCGGCTAAAGACGGCCCCGAGTATGGTTCGCAATTTCGCGGGTTCTCCCTCGCCGTCAAGGACCGGCGCAATCCGATTATCGTCCAGTTTCAGGCCCCCGCTGGCCGGGGCAATTTGCCTGCCATGAGATGAAGACGACGCACTCTTATGGATATGACGACGCTTGGGGAAAAAGGTTCAGTGGTTCCCGTCGTTTTTCGTCAAACCAGTTCTAGCACCATGGCCACCAGAGAATTGGACACCGGTCGGAAGCGTCCGGTGCCGGGACCGGGGTGCGCGTAAATGGGGCAGGTCCCGATCTGCCAACAGTCTGTAACGATCCTGAAACCGAGACGGACTTACGCCGCTGGCTGAGGCGCCAACACCCGTTCCGCCATGGCGTACTTGAGGGCCTCGATTCCCTGTCCGGTCACGCTGGAGATTTCGAAAAATGGCAGGCCGCGCTTTTCCGCCAGGCTGTGCAGGCGGGCGACGCGCTCCGGGTCTTGCGCGGCATCCATCTTGGCGGCCACCACAATCATCGGCTTCGCGGCGAGCTCTTCGCTGAAACTGGCCAGCTCGCGCATGATGATTTCGAAATCCTCCTCCGGCTCGCGCCCGCTCGTTTCCGACACATCCACCAGGTGCGCCAGCAGGCGCGTGCGTTCGATGTGGCGTAGGAATTGAATACCCAGACCCGCGCCCGCGTGCGCGCCTTCAATCAGGCCGGGAAGATCGGCCACCACGAAACTGCGGAAGTCGTCGAGCTTCACCACGCCCAGATGGGGTTCCAGCGTGGTGAACGGGTAATCGGCGATCTTGGGGCGGGCCGCGGAGATGCGCGAGATGAGCGTGGATTTGCCGGCGTTGGGGAAGCCGACCAGGCCGACATCGGCCAGCAGCTTCAACTCCAGGCGCAAATGCTTTTCCTCGCCCGGTCGTCCGTCGTCGTGCTCGGTCGGGGCCTGATGAGTTGCGGTGGCGCGGCCCCCGTTGCCGCGGCCGCCCCGCCCGCCGCGCGCGGCCAGCAACCGCTGGCCCGGCTCGGTGAAATCGAAAAGGCGCGCGCCGGTGTCCTCGTTGTACACTACGGTGCCCACAGGCACCAGCACATCGATCGACCGGCCATCGGCGCCGGTGCAATCGCTGCCTTCACCGTGCCGGCCGCGTTCGGCGCGATGCTCGGGGTTGTAACTGAACTGAAGCAGGGTGTTCTGATGGGGCGTCGATACCAAGTAGACGTCGCCGCCGCGGCCGCCATCACCGCCCGAAGGGCCGCCGCGCGGGACATACTTCTCCCGCCGGAACGCCATGCAGCCGTTGCCGCCGTCGCCGGCTTTCACCAGGATGCGCGCTTGGTCGAGAAACAACATCGTGATGAGAATTGAGTTTCGGGTGGCCGGGCTTCGCCCGGCGAGGGCAGGTCGGTGGACCTGCCCCATTGCTCGGCCCGCACGAGGAAGGGAATCTTATTGGACGGCGTTGATGCGGACGAACTTGCCCAAACGGCCACGGTCTTTGAACTCGACCACGCCTGTCACCTTGGCAAAAAGCGTGTCGTCCTTGCCCCAGCCGACGTTCAAGCCGGGCTTGAGCTTGGTGCCGCGCTGCCGCACGATGATCGAACCGCCAGGAACCAACTGGCCACCGAACACCTTAATGCCGAGCCGCTGCGCGTTCGAATCGCGCCCGTTCTTGGAACTGCCTAAGCCTTTTTTATGCGCCATACGTCACCTATGCCAGAGTCTCGCCGACCTTGATTTCGGTGAAGGCCTGACGATGCCCGATGGTTTTCTTGTACTGTTTCTTGCGTTTAAACTTGAAAACAGTCACCTTGTCGCCGCGGCCGTTGCCCACGATGGTAGCCTTCAGGGTACGGACCGATACCATGGCGCCATCCTCGAAAGCCGCCTTCACGGGCAGATCCACTTCCGCGCCCACTTCGCCCGGCAGCTTTTCCACGCGGACCACTTCACCCGGGGAAACCACGTACTGCTTCCCGCCGGTTTCAATAATCAGTTGCATTTCAACCTCTTGCTTTGGGAGCCGGAACACACGGAGTGCGTCGGAACCACTGGAGTAAACTTCGAGTTTACTACACATCTGCGGCCGCCTGCAAACGCATAGGTAGGGCACGCTTGAGAGGCTGCTGAAAAGGTCCGAAAAAACATTCTTGGGCCAACGGATGAACGCAGATGAACTCAGATGAACGCGGATAAACCATTTTCTTTTCAATCTGAGCTCATCAGCGTTCGTCCGCGGCCTTGATGCTCTTGGTTTCAGCAACCTCTTTTTGTTTGCCCAAGTTTCAGCGGCGTCACCGAATCCGCCACCCGCCGGTTGACGGTGGTGCCGCTGGATGGGCCTCGTCATTTTTCGCTCTCTCGCTTTCCGGCCAATTATGATAAGCTGTAGACTGGGTTGTCTGGGTAGAACGTTTCACCATAATTTGGTAACGCCGCGGCCACCGAGGGCGTCCAACCAGACGAAGGAATGCAGCCCATTCGGGGAGATGGTGGCATAAGACATGGCTGATCTTCAAAATTCCAGTAATTCATTCGGCACGAACCCGGACGATCACCTGCGCCGGCTGTTGGTGGACGAGATCGAGGATCCCTGGTACAAGTCTTTCTGGCAGAATCTCAAAGAGACTATCAGCCCGCCCAAACTGCCTCCGCTCGAGGTCACTTCCCAGCCCGTAGCGGTGAAGGACATTTGGGGACTGTACGGACGGCAGAAGAAGTCGTTCGTGATGTCGACGGCATTCCAGGTGGTGGTGGTTGGCGCGGCCTTCTGGATTTTCTCGATTCCAGCCGTGCAAAAGACCGTGCTCAGAGGCGCGGCGGTGTTCCTGCCCGATCTGTCCCCGGCGCCGGAAGTGAAGATTAATAAAGGCGGCGGCGGTGGTGGCAATCGGTCCCCGCTGCCAGCCAGCAAGGGTGCGTTGCCGAAGGTCGCACCGCGGCAGTTCACTCCGCCTTCGGCGGTCATTCAGAATCCGAATCCCAAGTTGGTGATGGATCCCACCATTCTGGCGCCTCCGGACGTCCAGATGCCGAACGTCAACATGAGCCAGTACGGCGACCCGCTGGCCAAGCTGGGTCCTGCTTCGAACGGACCAGGCTATGGCGGTGGCATCGGTTCCGGCCATGGAGGCGGCGTAGGCTCCGGCAGCGGCGGCGGTGTCGGTCCCGGATCGGACGGCGGTTTCGGCGGCGGCGCGTGGAGGGTGGGCAACGGCGTCACGGCGCCAATCGTTCTGTACAAGAAAGAGCCCGAGTACTCCGAAGAGGCGCGCAAGGCCAAGTATCAGGGCACGGTGGTTCTCTACATCGAGGTGGACCCGAGCGGACGCGCCGTCAACCCGAGAGTGGTGCGCAGCCTGGGTCTGGGCCTGGACGAAAAAGCCATGGAAGCCGTGCGTTTGTGGAAATTCAAGCCCGGCTATAAGGACGGCAAGCCCGTCACCGTGGCCGCTACCATCGAAGTCAACTTCCGCTTGCTATAGCACTAGCCTCAGTGGGGCCGGTCCCCGACCGGCCAACCCACGCATACCACTCATTCCCCAGGCCTGCGGTATATCCGACATAGACCTGACAGCCTGCGTCGCCCCGTCAGGAAAGGCTGTAAGTGCCAGCCGCGTCGTCCCAAATCACTTTCTTCTGGTGACGGTACGCGAGGGTGGCCATGTGGCCGGAAATGGCCGCCTGCTGGCCTACCGTTGGCGGCGCGATTACCTTCTCATTGCCTAGCACGGATTGAATGAAATTGCGGAAGTGGTTGTTGACACCGTCGGATTCGCCGAAATCGGCCTTGCCATTGAGGTGAATCGGCTTCCGCGCGGCGATCGAGGCCGGGGCCTTGTTGTGGTAAGTTTCGGGATTGAAGTACAGGTCCTGCCGGTTTATGACTTCGATGGTGCCCTCATTGCCGCACACCTGCTCGCCGTAGCCATAATGGTCGTTGCCAAAGAAGCAACTGTAGTTGATCTGGAAATTGTCGCCGTATTCGTAGATGGCGCTGAGCGTATCGGGCACGTCGCGGTCGTCGTGCCAGCGGTAAATGCCGCCGGATGCCACGCAGCTTTTCGGCGTCGTCTTACCGAGCATGAAATTGACGATGTCGGTCTGGTGCACCAGCAGGTCGGTCGAAATGCCGCCCGAATAATCCCAGTACAACCGCCATTGGAAGTAGCGTTCCGGACTCCAGCTTCGCTTGGGCGCGCTTCCCAGAAAACGATCCCAATCCGTGTTTTCGGCAGTAGCTTCGGCGGGGATCACGTAGCGCCACGCCGGGTCGCCCGCGAGTGAGTTGCGATACCAGAAGGCGCGCACGTATTGCACTTCGCCGACCATGCCCTGATCGATCAGTTCCTTGGCCTTCCTGTAGAGCGAGGAACTGCGGTTCTGCGTGCCCACCTGCACTACTTTGCCGGACTGTTTCCATGCGAGCACAATATCGGCGCCTTCCTGGATCGTGTGCGCCAGCGGTTTCTCGATGTAAACGTGCTTCCCCGCACCTAGCGCCGCGACGGTCATGTCACGGTGCAGATGTTCGGGCGTCATGATGAAGACGGCGTCAACGTTGCGGTCGGCCAGCAGCTCGCGGTAATCCACATAAGTGGCCGGATCGTTGCCCCACACGGATTTCACGCGATTCTTGGCACGGGCGATGTAGCCTTGGTAAGTGTCGCAGACGGCGGTGAGCGCCACGTCATTGGGCGCGGCATTGTGCAACCACTCGATGGCCGCATTGCCGCGCGTGCCCACGCCGATCCAGCCCACATTGATCTTTTGATTGGCCCCGCGCGCGGAGACGATGGCGGGGCCGGCGGCCATCGCTGCCGTCTTCAGAAAACTGCGCCGATTGACTTCAGCGGCCATGAATGGAACCTCCCGGTGGATTCGCGAATTTTATGATATCAAGAGGCGCGCGCCGCCATCAGCTTGAGCCAGCGAACCGGGTGCTTCCGGAGGGTGGGCTGGATCTAAAGAGAGCCGGACAAGGGGGTCCGGCGCGGAGGGCGTCCGCCCCACGCGCTCGCGGTCAGGCCGCGGAGGCTGCGGCGGATCCTCGCGCCGCCGGCCTGGAGGATGCGGCCGGACGGGCGGCGGGAGGCGCAAGAGAAGCCGCTGAGTATGCCGCCTTGATTTCGCCGACCAGATCGGGACCGAACGCTTCCACCAGATCCATAAACGCAGCCACCGGTTCGCGCGCCTCCTGCAAACGTGAGACCGCCTCCGGTAAACCCGGCGCGCCAACAGCTTCGGCGGCGCTCTCCACGGCGCCGAGCGAAATACTCGTATAGCCGAAAACGCCGTCCGAGTTCCATGGCCCCATGCGGCGCACATCCGGTCCGAAGCGCCGTTCCAGAAGCTTCAGATCGTCTTCCGGAATGACGATATTCTTCATGCCGCGTTACCCCCAACCTTCCGGGAGCCTTCGGCCCGCATTTGAAGATGGCGCTTATGCTGCGACAGGCTCCAGGCCGAAGTGAGGGTGCGAATCACTTCCTCGCTATTGAAGGGCCTGGCCAAAACATCGTGGCCTCCCAGGTTGAGCACCTCGGCCCACATGCGCTCGTCGGCCACGCGCGACGTCACGATCACCGGCGGCGGTTCCGGCAGGCGCTCGACAAAGTCCAGCAACTCCTTCCACGAGCCTGGCGACAAATCGTGCTCGCACATCACAATCGAAATGTGGCCCCGGTGCAAAGCGCTCTTGGCTGCCGCAATCGTGCTCTTGGCGGTGATCGTAAACGCTAGATCGGGGTAGAGCGCCCGGCTTGGGCTTGAGAGAATGTCTTGCAGATGGAAGTGGTCTTCCTCGGCCGGGCTCACGGATAGCACGGCAATGGTCTGCACCGCGGGTTTACGAATTGGTCCAGGGGGTGTCATTTGGCCATTACCTTCCCTCGCAGACAATCTCGCGGTTGACTTTAGTTCTCGAACGTCTATTAACCAGGGTATATTTATACATTAAGCTCGTTTAATAAGAATGGCAAGGATATCTTTTGGGTGGTTTGATACCCACTTTAGGGGTAATCGTGAACCGGCGGCGGCGTGAGCCGTAACCCTCCGCGATCGAGCCGCAGTCAACGCACATCGAGCGCCATTCTCCCTATTTTCAATGATCGCCATCGTTTCGAAGCCGACCTCTCTTAGGCAATTCGCGTGCCCGGTTGCGGCGTGGTTTCCAAGGCTGGTGACATCAGCAGTCCTTTCTCTTTTAACCCGGAGAGCGCCAGCCCGTAGCGGCCGCGAATGCCGGTCTTTTCGAAGATGTGTTTCAGGTGGATTTTGACCGTGCCGATGCGAATCCCAAGCGCGCTGGCGATATCCTTGTTCTTCAGCCCGCGCTCGACCAGATCCATAACCTCTAGTTCCCTCCCTGTCAGCGGCGACCGGGCCGCGCGATAAGGCCGGTCCCGCTCCCACATCGTGGAATCTTCCATCCAGGAACCGCCCGCCGCCACGGTGCGCACGCACGCCACCACCGAATCCAGCGTGGACGTTTTGCGAATCACGCCGGCCGCCCCGGCCTGCAGAATGCGCAGAGCTTCGGATTCCGACAGCGCCGAACCCCAAACAATGACCGCCGGCCGCTGCTCCATCTGGCGTAAAGCGGTCAGCCAATCCAGCACGGCGTGAATGCCGAGCGCCTTGTCCACCAGCAAGAGGGACGGCCGCAACTCGCGTACTGCGTCCATGCCGTCCGCCAAGGTGCTCTCCGCCGCGACGACGCGCAACTCCTCCGCCGGTTCCAGAAGGCTCCGCAACCCTTCTATGGCAATCGGCTCTGTATCGCAAACCGCAATGGTTACCAAGAGTTCCCCTTTGCCCGGCGTGGAACCGTCACCTTCAAGAGTCTTTTATCGGCTGAAACGCCCAAAACATTAACCGGCCGTCAGGCGCATCCCGAGCGGCGGCGGAAAGAGCCGCACGCCGCCGGAACCAGGCTCCCGATTTCGAAGCATCGCGTCTAACGGGTTGCAACAGTTGTAATAAGGGTGTAGTGGAGGGAGCGGAAAGGGGATCTCACAAATTAACAGGGGCGGTCGAAAACCGATATTCGGCCAGATCGACCCAGCGATCGCTGATGGTGCCCTGCACAAATACCGCACGCTCGGCACGGAAGCTGCGCTGGCCTCGGAACTCCCGCCAACGCCGCTCCGCCAGCTTGAGCACCTCGGCCACGTCCTGATGAGCGACGTCCTGCGCCAGGGTCACGTGCGGGTGATAGGCGAACGGCTCCTGAAAGGCCAGTGAATTCGCATTCATGGAAGCGTGAATCTCGCACAGCTCTTGGGCGCCGGCGCCAACTTCGAGGTAGATCACGTCGGTCACCGGAAACGTCCGGATGCCCGTCAGTTCCACTTCAAACGCCGCGCGGCGCTCGAGCGCGCTGCGCACTTCGGCCCAGGCCTGGCGCCACTCGCCGGCCAGCGGGCGAGGCGGCAACAAACTGACGTGCGCGCGAGGGTCGTCATGCGGCACCAGTTCACGCCGCAGTTCGTCCAGAAACTCCCCCAGCGGAGCCGGAATGTAGGTGACCAGGGCGAAGACGTTCAACCATTCTTCGGGCGGGATATGGCCCGATCGCCCGTTCGGATCAGAACTCATTGCTTCTCACCATTCTAGAGCGTTCGCGCGCCGCTGGCGAACCGCTACAGCGGAATTCTCGGACGGTACGGATACTGGTACCCTCAAAAAGATGCCGTCTGTTCACGATTTGAATCCCCTTTTGTCGCCTGAGTTTCGCGTGCCGTTCGACCGCATCCGCGCCGAACACGTGGCCCCGGCCACCGAGGAACTGCTGAGCCAGGCGCGCCAACGCCTCGAAGAGATAGCGGCCGCCAACGGCCCGCGCAGCTTCGTCAACACGATGCGGGCACTCGACGATCTCGCCGTGCCGCTCGAATACGCCATCGGCGTGGTGCGCCACCTCGAGGCCGTCGCCACCTACCCTGAGCTGCGAGCCGCCTACAGCGCCGCGCAGCCCCAGGTCAGCGCATTTTATTCGGGTATCCCGCTGCACGCCGGCCTTTGGCGCGCGGTAAAAGATTTTGCCTCGACCGAAGAGGCCGCGCACCTGGAAGGCGAGCGCCGGCGCCTCCTCACCAAGACCATCGACAACTTCCGCCGCCACGGCGCCAACCTCGATCCGGCAGGCAAGCAACGGCTGGAAGCGATGGATGTGGAGCTGAGCAAGCTCACCATCAAGTTCGCCGAGTACGTGCTCGATTCCACCAACGCCTTCGAGCTGATCGTCACCGATCCCGCCGCGCTCGCCGGCCTGCCGCCCAGCGCAGTGGCCGCCGCCCGCGAGAGCGCCGCGCGCAAGGGTCGAGACGGCTGGCGCTTCACCCTGCACGCGCCGGATTATTTCGCGGTGATGACCTACCTGGACGACCGCGAGGTCCGCCGGCAGGTGTACGAGGCTTTCAGCGTGCGCGCCACGGAGGCCGGGCGCGACAACCGGCCGCTCATTGCGCGCATTCTGGAATTGCGCAACGAGAAAGCGCGCCTGCTGGGCTTCGCGAACTTCGCCGACCTGGTGCTGGAAGACCGCATGGCGCACGATGGCGCGCGCGCGCTCGCCTTCCTGGACGATCTGAAGGTGAAGACCGAGGCACGCTTCGGCGAGGAGAATCGGGAGCTGCTCGAATTCCGGCGATCGCTCGAAGGCGCGGACGCCGCCGAATTGGCGGGCTGGGACGTGGCGTATTATGCGGAAAAGCAGCGCGCCGCGCTTTACGATTTCGACGAAGAAGCCCTGCGGCCTTACTTCCCGCTGGAACAGGCTGTGGCCGGATTATTCGATCTGGTACATCGCCTGTATGGACTTCGCATTGAACAAGAGGCCGGCATACCGGTGTGGGACGAAGCCGTCCGCTACTACAATGTCCACGACGAAAGCGGCGAATTCCTGGGCGGCTTCTACGCCGACTGGTTCCCGCGCGAAAACAAACGCGGCGGCGCCTGGATGGATGCTCTCATTACCGGCGGTCCGGAGGGCGCGCAATTCCGCCCGCACCTGGGCCTGGTCTGCGGCAACCTGACGCCGCCGGTGGGCGGCAAGCCCGCCCTGCTCACGCACCGCGAAGTGGAAACCATCTTCCACGAATTCGGCCACCTGCTGCACCACCTGCTGAGCCGCGTGGAATCGCGCGGACTGGCCGGCACGAATGTCGCGTGGGATTTCGTCGAACTTCCGTCGCAGATCATGGAGAACTGGTGCTGGGAACGCGAGTCGCTCGACCTGTTCGCGCGTCATTGGGAAACCGGCCAGCCGGTGCCCGACGATCTATTTCAAAAGATGAAGCGGGCGCGCACCTTCCGCGCCGCCAACGCGCAGATGCGGCAACTCGGCTTCGGCTATATCGACCTGCTGCTCCACGTGCGGTACTCGCCCGCGCGCGATGGCGACGCGGTCGAGTACGCGCGCCGCATCTTGCAGGCATTCAGCCCGGCGCCGCTCCCGCCGGAGCACGCGATGCTGGCGGCCTTCACGCATTTGTTCGCCAGCCCGGTCGGCTACGGCGCAGGTTATTACTCCTACAAGTGGGCCGAAGTGCTGGAGGCCGACGCGTTCACCCGCTTCCGCGAGCGCGGAATTTTCAGCCGCGAAGTCGGCGGCGAGTTTCGGCGGAACATTCTCTCCCGTGGCGACAGCGCCGACCCGGCCGAGTTATACCGCGCCTTCATGGGACGCGACCCGGATCCGAGGGCTCTGCTGATCAGGAACGGGCTGGCGAGGTGAAGGAAAAGGGGTCGGACGGGCCAGACGCATTTCCCGCAGCGGGCGCGCCGTCGAAGGATATGGGGCCAGACGCATTTTCCTCAGCGCGCGCGCCGTCCGGACTATGCCCTCCGCGATCCACAGCCGCAGTTGGGTTTGATAGCGAGGTACCACAAACAAGGCTTTGGTGAAGAGCTTCTCCTTGACGCACTGAGACGCTCCTTAGCCAGCACCTTCGAAGTCGGCTCGCTGGCAGTGGTTGTGGAGGCGGAGCATGAAACCGCGGTTGAGTTTTATCGTTCATACGGGTTCATCCAATTTCCTGACCGCCCCGACAAACTCTTTCTCCCGATGCAAACGATTCGGCGCTTGCTAGGCTAAGAGGCAAGCCGAAGAGCTTGCTGAAAAACACGAAAAGCGTCATGGCACGGATCAACACAGACGTACACAGATTGAAAAGCATCCGTGGCCCAAGAATGTTTCTGCGGACTTTTTCAGCAGCCTCTTTAGCTTGCCATTTGTTCCCATACCACGTTTCTCCCCAGAACAACACTCCACCCTTTTGTTTTGGCCACTCGCAGCCGCAACCTCACTTCCGCATGTGCATTCCCGCACCGCAAACGCCGGTTTTCTCTGCGCCGGCGAGCCTCTATGTGATAGCTTTTAGAGAGGAGAACCATTGAGTTTCGAAGCTCCCGCTGCCTTCCTTCTTCAGAGTGACCTCGTCCAGATGGTTCAGGAAGCCGGCCCCGCCGGTTGGGTGGTCCTGGTCATCCTGATCGTTTTTTCCATTTTTTCCTGGGCCGTGATTTTCTCCAAGTTCAGCTCGCTCTCCGGCGCGCGCAGAACCAATTGGCGCTTCTTGCGGGCCTTCCGCAAGGCCACCACGCTCGAAGCGGTGGTGGCGGCCAGCGAGCAGTTCCGGCCGTCGCCGCTGGTTTCCGTGTTCGATTTCGGCTACGAAGAAGTCGAGCGGCAGGTCAAGGCTCGCAGCCGCCTCACCAATCGCACCGCGCTCGAACGGGCGCTGCAGTTGGGCGTCAGCGAGGAAGTGGCCAAGCTCGAGCGCAATATGCACTGGCTCGCCATCACCGCTTCGGTTTCGCCGTTCGTCGGCCTGCTCGGCACCGTGCTGGGAATCATTCGCACCTTCAACGCGCTCGGCCATCAGGGCTCCACCAGCCTGGCCGCCGTGGGTCCTGGCATTTCCGAAGCCTTGATCGCCACCGCGCTGGGCCTGTTTGCCGCCATCCCCGCCGCTTTGTTCTATAACCTGTTCGGCAACCGCATCCGTGAGATGGGCGCGCGCCTGGACGATTTCGCGCTCGAGTTTCTCAACCTGGCGGAGCGCACCTTCAGCGAGTAGCCATGGCATTCTCCTCCAACGGCGGCGGTGGTTTTACTTCGCGGCGGCGAGGCGGCGCCGGCCTGGCGGAGATCAACATCACCCCGTTTGTCGACGTCCTGCTGGTGCTGCTGATCATCTTCATGCTCACCGCTCACGTCATGCAGTTCGGCCTGGAAGTGGACGTGCCGCACACCAAGTTCGTGAAGGATACCGCGCAGGAAATGCCGGTGGTGAGCATCACCAAGGATGGCACCTCTTATCTGAACGGCAAGCCGACCGATATCAACGACCTGGGCGCCGCCATTCATCGGCGCTTTGGCAAAGCCAAGGGCGTATACGTGAGCGCCGACAAGGAAGCCATCTGGGACGTCATCGCCCAGGTGACGGCGGAGTTGGGCGCGGGCGGTTTTCAGGTCAACATGGTGACGCAACCGCAGGACACTTCCGCCGCGGGCAGAAGGTGATGGCGCAGCACGTCGACATTCTCGATCAACCCGATCGCCTGGCCGGCTGGTTCGTCCGCTCGCTGGGACTGCACCTCGGGTTGATTCTGGCGCTGCTGTTTTACGGCGTCGCCTTCCGTCACAAGGTCGAACAGTGGGGCAGCCCCAACGGCGGCGCGATGGGCGCCGTGGCGGTGAATCCTGTGGCGCGCATTCCTCTGCCCGCGCGCCAGTCTCCCGAAAACCCGGTGGCCAATCAGACCGAATCGCAGGTGCCCACTCCGCCGCCCAAGCTGCACGCCAAGGCGCGGGTGGTCGAGCCGGAGCCGGACGCCATCCCCATCCCGTCGCGCAATGCGCAGAAGCGCTCGCTCGAATCCGCCGCGCCCAACAAGTTCCGCGCCCAGCAGCAGGACCGCCCCAACCAGCTCTATAGCGATGCCGGCCAGCGCGTCAGCTCGCCTATGTATGGCATCCAGGGCGGAGGCGGCGTCGGCGTCGGAGAAGCGTCGCCGTTTGGGACCCAGTTCGGTTGGTATGCCAAGTTGCTTGTCGACAAGGTGGGCCGTTCCTGGCGCACCACCGACTTGCGCAATGTCACCGTGACCGCCGCGGTGACTTTCACCGTGATGCGCGACGGTTCGGTGAGCCACGTCCACATCACACAGCCCAGCGGCAATACGGCCCTCGATTTCTCCGCCCAGCGCGCGATTTTCGACGCCTCGCCTTTCCCCCGTCTGCCGGATCAATATCCGCGCAACGACGCGGAAGTGGAATTGCTGTTCAGTTTAAAGTGAGGAAAATCATGAACAGGCTAGATCTTCGAGCTTGTGCCGCCGCACTCCATGCCGCGTGCCGCTCCCTCCGGTCGTGGCGCGGGCTGTCAAGCCTGCAGAGCCGAGAGTCATCTCGGCTTTTCTTCGCAGCGAATCTCATGCTCAAGGTACTCCTGTTTATCGCGGCCGCGGCCCTGCCCATAGCCCACGCCCAGCAGGGCCCGGACATGACCTTGCACGTCACCAAGGCCGGCGAGCTTCCGGTCATCGCCGTTCCGGATCTGCTCGGCGCGGGCCAGGCGCAGAATCTCATGGCGGCCTTCAACCAGGCGTTGTGGGACGACCTGAATGGTTCCGGCGTGCTCAAGCTGGCGCCCAAGACCCTGTACCCCAAAGGCCTCCCGCAGCGGCCCGCCGACTTTCGCCAGCCTCCTCCTACCGCCGTGGCTCCCCGCTCGCGGCAGGGCCAAATGGTAGCCGCGCCCGATGGCGGCGGGTTCTGGATGAGCGACTGGTCCAATCCGCCCGCCAGAGCCAATTACCTGGCCTTCGGTTACGGCGCCGAGCAGAACGGCGTGCTGATGCTGTTCGGCAACTTGTTCGATTTGAGCCGCGATACACCGGCCAACGCGCAGATGATCGGCAAGCGCTATCTCGCCTCCACCGACGACGAGAAGGGCGCCCGCCAGATCGCCCATCAATTCGCCGCCGATATCCTGGCGATGTTCGGCGGAAAGACCCTCTTCGGCACTCACATTTATTTCGTCCACCAAGCCGCCTTCCGGGCTCCCAAGGAAATCTGGGTGATGGATTTCGACGGCCGCAACCAGCATTACGTCACCCGCTTCAACAATCTTTCCATCGAACCCTCCGTCTCGCCCGACGGCAGCAAAATCGCATTCACTAGCTACGCCAAGGGTTCACCTGCTATATTTGTGTTTTCAGTGGATCCGGTTCGGGATTTGCGATTTTACAATCAGGTTGCTTCGATGAACGGACAGCCGTCGTTCACCCCCGATGGAAAGCAGATTGTATATTCTTCTTCGGCCGGCCGCTGCTGCCGCATCTTCATTGCGGGTCTCGATGGCAGAGGCTTTCGTCCCATCACTTCAGGCGGCATCGACGCCGAGCCCAAGGTGAACCCCAAGACCGGCGCCAACATCGTGTTCTCCTCCGGCCGTTCCGGTCCGGAGCAGCTTTACATGATGAATATGGATGGCGCGGATATCGAGCGGCTCACCGATGGCACCGGCGAGGCGTCGAACCCCTCCTGGCACCCGGGGGGCCAATTGATCGCCTACGCCTGGACCCGCGGGTACGCTCAGGGCGCTTTCAATATCTTTACCATGGACGTGGTTTCGCGCCAGTACTTGCAGTTGACACACGATCAGGGCCGGAATGAAAATCCCAGTTGGGCGCCGGATGGCGCGCACCTGGCCTTCATGTCGAACCGCACCGGCCGATCGCAGATTTGGAGCATGCTGGCGGATGGTACCGCGCAGCAGCAACTCACCCGCGACGGGCTCAATTACAGCCCCGCGTGGGGAATGTAGATGAAAAGGAAATCAGGAGGGAAGTTCATGTTCAGCAAACGACAGATCACTCTCATCAGTTTGGCACTATCCCTGGCGATCTTCGCCGGCGGATGCAAGAAGAAAGCCCCGGCGCCGCCGCCGCCCCCGCCGCCAGTCGTGACGCCGCCGGCGCCGCCACCGCCGCCACCCGCGCCGTCGGTAACCCAGTTTGGCGCGGACCCGGCTTCCATCGTGCGCGGCCAGTCGTCCGTGCTCAGTTGGACGGTTTCCGGCAACGTGACCGGCGTCTCCATCGATCAGGGAATCGGCACAGTGCAGAACACCGGCAGCCGCCGCGTGTCGCCGAACGATTCCACCACGTACACTTTGACCGCAACTGGGGCGGGCGGCACCAGCACCGCCAGCGCCACCGTGAACGTATCCGCGCCGCCTCCGCCACCTCCGCCGCCACCGCCTCCAGCCCCCGCCAAGACGCTGACGGATTGGGTCGCGGAGCTGCAAGATGGGTACTTCGACTATGACAAGAGCGATATTCGCGCCGATGCGCAAACCGCGCTGACGCAGGATGCCGCTACGCTGAAGACCGTCATCGCCGATTTCCCCAACGCCGTCGTCACCATCGAAGGCCATTGCGATGAACGCGGCTCTGCCGAATACAACCAATTGCTCGGCGACAAGCGCGCCAGCGCCGCCAAGGACTTCCTGGTGCAACTGGGCGTTCCCGCCGACAAGCTGAAGACCATCAGCTACGGTAAGGAGAAGCCGCAGTGCACGGAGCAGGATGAATCCTGCTGGCAGAAGAACCGGCGCGCCCATTTCTCGACCGGCCAGTAACCGCTTGGCCGGCCACGGCAACCGAGGGAGGGGGCGCGCGTCCGCCCCCTCCCGTTCTTAAAGAGGAATTCTATGTTTCGACGTCTGTGCGTTTTGATTCTCGCGGCCGCGCCCGTGGTGGCGTTCGCCGCCGCCAGCAAGGAAATGCAGGAACTGCAACGCGATGTGGCGCTGTTGCAGGAACAGGTGCGGCAGCTCCAGCAGTCGCAGGATAAGCAACTCGCCGCCCTCACTGTGCTGGTGCAGCAGGCCGTCGATGCCGCCAATCGCGCCAACACCGCTGTGGAAGTCATTAAAGACAGTTCTCAAACTAACAACTCCCAACTGGAAAGCAAGGTGGTCGCACCGGTGGTCGGGCTTTCCACCCGCATGGACAGCGTGTCGAATAATTTCACTACGCTCCAGCAGTCCGTCGCCGATCTCACCAGTCTGGTGGTGAAACTGCAATCGCAGATGACCGACTTGAATAACGCGGTGAAGGTGATGCAGACGCCGGCGCCCGCTCCGCCGCCCAACCCCGGCGCACCGTCCGCCGCCGCGGGTGAAGCTCCCTGCCCGAGTTCTTCCAAGGACCTGTACGACAACGCGCGGCGCGACCTGCAGGGCGGTAAACCCGACATTGCATTGCAGGAATTCGGCGACTATCTGCGCTGTTTCGGCTCGACCGATCTGGCCCCCAACGCGCAGTATTACATCGGTACCATTCACCTTGCGCAAGACGACTATCCCGCCGCGTACAAGGATTTCGACACTGTGCTGGAGAAGTATTCGGACAACAACAAGACTCCGGACGCGCTGTTTTACAAGGGTGAGACGTTGGTGAAGATGGGCCGGCGCACCGACGCGCAAAAGGAGTACCGCGATCTCCTCCTGCGATTTCCCAAGGACAACATGGCGCCCCGTGCGTGTTCCAGACTGACCGACCTAGGCTACCGCTGCCCAGCGCCCGCGCCAGCCGCCCATCCCGCGCCCAAGAAGCACACCACCGCGACTTCAGCCCACTAACGCGCGCCGGTTGCCCAGAACCCGATAGGGCAAGCTGTAACTTGCCCGGAACCCGAATTCCGAAGTTGGACGCCTTGTATCAGGGCACGGCTTGAGCCGTGCCGCCGACCTGTCGCTTAATCGTGCTCCGCAATGGGAATGCGCTTCGCCGAGGTTAACCTCGGAACCCAGGCTGAACCCGCTGTTTATTTCGGGAACCTCACCACCGATGGCCGCGTATCTGCTCCAAGAACGGTTAAACTGTATCCATACGGAAGGAATACCTGGATGACTCTTAAGAAGCGCATGCTATTCGCCGCCGGTTTGCTCGGCTTGACCTCCATGATTGCCGCCGCCCAGCAATCCAAGCCTGAGGAGAAACCGGCCACCAGCCGCACATTGAAAGCCAAGATGAATTACACCGGGGCCGGCACAGTGGATGAGAAGCACAAGATTTTCCTGTTTGTCTTCGACAACCCGGACTTCATGCAAGGCGGAAGCATGCCGATCGCGTCCGGCTCGGCGTCCGCCAAGGACGGAACCGTAACCATCTCCGACCTGACTGTCTCGCCAATCTATATTGCCGTTTGTTACGACCCGGCCGGCGCATACGACGGCCAATCCGGCCCGCCGCCATCCGGCGCCTCGATGGGCGTGTACACCAAAACTCCTCCAACGCCCGAGCCGGTCAAAATCGATCCCGGCAAGACCACCGAAGTCACCGTGCCCTTCGACGATTCCTTCAAAATGCCATAGTGGGGCAGGTCCCCGACCTGCCAACCGCGGGGCAGGCGCTTCCGCCTGCCAACGCCGGGCGCCGTCCGGCGCGTTCACCGCCAGCGCCGCCTGCCGCAATGTCACAAAGAACCGGCGGCGAAGACCGCCGGCGTTACCGAGCCGCCGAGTGCAGTCACCACCCATCTCCCCAACTAACTCAATCACTTACCTCTCAAACCCCTTGACGCACGCTTCATACTTGAATCAGGACTGTGGCGCCAGGCTCCGCTGCTCGTCCTTCTCCCTGGCCAGGGAACGTTGCACTCCAGTGGTACTGAACTTCCGGCGCCCGTTAACGGCATGCGGGGTCCCCTTCGGGCTGGACTCTCGACGGAAGACTTGGGATCTCGAGATTCCTAACCGCCGGCGGAATACGGATAGCAGTGATTGCCGCCCGTCGGATATCAGAGAGCAAGGAACGAATCGACCCGACATTGTCCG
>JBELAO010000051.1:0-33841 GCA_049508735.1 Bryobacteraceae bacterium
GGTAAGGCGCATCCGGCGGACCAGGCCGGGCAGGACATGATTCGACAGTGGGTGCAGTTCATCCGGCAGCCGGACGTGCGTCCCCATGCGATCTTCCTCAGCGATTACGACATGCTCCTAACGGAGAGTCTGGTGCAAGGCGTGGACGTCTGGATCAACACGCCGCGGCGGCCGTGGGAAGCTTGCGGGACCAGCGGCATGAAGGTGCTGGTCAACGGCGGCCTCAACCTGTCGGAGCTGGACGGCTGGTGGGTGGAAGCTTACACGCCGGAGGTCGGCTGGGCGTTGGGCGATGGGCGGGAACATGGCGACGATCCGGCCTGGGACGCCGCCGAAGCCGACGCGCTCTACAGCTTGCTCGAGCGGGAGGTGATTCCGGAGTTTTATGCGCGCGACGCGCAGGGCCTTCCCACGGGCTGGGTGGCGCGGATGCGAAAGAGCATGGCAACTCTGACGCCGCGGTTTTCCGCCGGACGCTCGGTGCGCGAATACACCGAGCAACACTATCTCCCGGCCGCGGCAGCCTACCGGGAGCGTGCTGCGGATAAAGGCGCTCCGGGCAAGCGGATGGTGGAATGGCGGCACGCCATCGAAAAGGCGTGGCCCGCACTGCGCTTCGGCGAGATCAAAGTCGAGACCACCGGCGGACAGTACGTCTTCGAGGTTCAGGTCGATCTCAACGATCTCGACCCTAACGCCGTGCGCGTAGAGCTGTATGCCGATGGCGCGAGCGGCGACGGCCCGGTGCGGCAGGAGATGGAGCGGGTTCGCCAACTGGCGGACGCGCCCGGCGCCTACGCTTATCGCGCCCTGTTGCCCGCCACGCGTCCAGCTACCGACTACACGGCTCGCCTGATACCGAATCGCGCGGGCGCCGCGATTCCCCTGGAAGCCGCGCACATCCTCTGGCAGCGTTGAGCCAGGCACGTGCCGTGCGGCAGCGCGGGCAGGTCTCATGTCCGCACGACAATCGCGACTCGCACACTCCGATTGAGCCCGGTCAACGGCTATGATATGATCCCTCGATAAGTGCGCTCGGAGGGGATTCCGTGGCAAGAATCGATGTTCGATTTCGATCTGAGGCGCCGCTGCCTCCGCTTCCACGTTTGAGCTCGGACCCGCCGATGGCAATCCGGGGCGATCAAAACTACGTTGTCGGCAATCCGCGAGGGCCTGCCGGCGTCATTGGCGGGCAAAGGCAACGTGACCATCCAACTGACGGCCAACGGTCTCGCCGCGAATGCGGTGAACGTTACGTTCCAGTAGACGCCAGCTATTCGCCCAGAATCTCCCTGAGCAATGCGCCGGCGTTGTAGATCTTGCGCAGGGCCTCGGTCATGGCGGCGGTGTGCACGGCAACCGTGCGGTTGGTGGCGCCATCGTAAACGAAATCGCCCACCAGGGATTCGATATTGCCATCGAACACCAGACCCACGATCTCCCCGTTCCGATTGATAACAGGTGAACCGGAGTTACCGCCCACCACGTCGTTGGAGGTGACGAAATCGAGCGGTGTAGCCAGATCCAGCTTCTCGCGGTTCTCCGCGTAACGCGAGGGCAGTGCAAAGGGTCCTTTGAAATCGAAACTGTTCGCTCGGTCATACAGGCCAAAGAAAGTGGTCTTGTAAGGCGCTTTGGTGCCGTTCATGGGATAGCCTTGCGCCTGGCCATAGGAGAGGCGCAGAGTGAATGTGGCGTCAGGGTAAGCGGACTTTCCGTAGACCGCGAAGCGCGCCTGACCGAGTTGCTCCCCCGCGTGCTGTTCAACGCTTTCCACGTTGTCTTCGGTCCAATGAATTAATTCGCGGCGCGCTGGGTCGAGCTGGCGCGCCAGCCGAATCATGGGATCGTCGGAGGCCGCGACGGCAGCTTCGCCGCCATCCAGCAGCTTCCGGCGAAAAGCGGGATCGGCCAGCTTGCTGCCTTTGACCAGCGCCTCGGCAGTGACTTGCGCGGGACGTCCTTCGAGTATGGTCTTCAGGAAGGTATCGTTCGGCCCCCTCTCGGCCACGTCCATCTCCAACGCCGCGGTGATGCGCGCTATCTCCATCCCCGCATAAATTGGGGCCGGCGAAAAGAGGTGGAGTTTCAGCGAGTCGAGCTCAGCCTCGTGGTACCCGGGCAAGCGTTCGCCATCGGGTTTACGGATCTCCGCCACGTACTGAACTATGTTCATGGCCAGAGTGGCAAGCTGTGAATCCATGGTGTGGAAGGCCCGCTCTCCCGCGCGCGAGGCCAGCTTCCTTTCCGCCCCGGCGATCGCCTCCCATGCGCCGCCGAAAGCCGCTGCCCATTCCGGATTGGCCATCACGCTAGCTTTGAACTGGTTCTCGTCCGCTTGCTTCTTGGTCATGATATGGGCATCGAGCAGACCGCGTTCCACGCCCTCTTCGCCCTTGACGCTGTTTTGGAGGAAAAAGATCGAAGACGCGGCCTGGCGGCCCTCCTCAGCACCTTGCGCCGAATAGCGTTCCAGTGATCCGATCCTGTTTCTTAGCGACTTCAGCGCATTGGGCAGTCCAACATCGCGCAGGAACTCGATCTGCGCCATCGTCTCCAGGCGCGAGGTTGCGCCCGGATGTCCGGAGACGAACACCAACTCGTCCTCCGCGGCGCCAGCGGGGTTCCATTTCAGATAGTCTTTGCTCTCGATCGGCTTGCCGTTTTCGTAAACGCGGAACAGCGCCATGTCGAGATCGTAGCGGGGGTACGTGAAATTGTCCGGATCTCCGCCAAAAAAAGCGATTTGTTGCTCAGGGGCAAAAACCAGACGCACGTCGGTGTATCTTTTGTAGCGGTACAGCCAGTATTCTCCGCCCTGATAGAGTGTGACGACATCGGAGCGCAGCCCGGTCTTCTGCTGGCTTTCGCGCTCGATTTCGGCAATCATGGCCTTGCGTGCCGCAAACTGGCCCTCGGGAGACTTGGCCCCGTCGACCGCCTGCATGATGCGCGGCGTGACATTCTCCATCGAGACCAGCACGTTGACCTCGAGATCCGGCGACTTCATCTCTTGCCCGGCAATGGCTGCGTAGAAACCGTCGCGTAGGTAATCGTGTTCGGCGCTGGAGTTCTTTTGCAGTTGGCCGCGCGCCACATGGTGGTTCGTCAGCACCAGCCCGTGCGGGCTGACGAACGAGCCGGAGCCACCGTCATTCAGGCGGACCGAAGACAGGCGAATGTGGTCGAGCCATTGCTGCGTCGGTGTGAAATGGTATTTTTCCTGGAGCTGTCTGAGCGGTGGATTGTCGAAGGTCCACATGCCTTCGTCCCCTCGAAGCGAGGGCGCGAGCAGCAGCGTCCCCGCGCCGGCAAGAACGGCAAATGAACCAATCCACTTGTATGAGTGCATATAGTTGACCTTCTTAACAGGGTAACCCCGATAGGGCGATGCTGAGTCCCAAGGCAGACGCATCAGAGATCCGGTGCATCGCATCCACCGCAAAGATTGAAATGGCCAAAATAATTCCCAATATTAACTAAAGAGACTATTTCGGAGTTAAATATCCACGTTAGCCTGAGTTCCAGGCCTTTTTGTGCCTCCCTACCCAAGGCCGGCAGCAGACTTCAGCCGCATGAGGATGAAAACCGTGCATAGACTCAAAGCCGCTTTGCAACTCGCAATTCTTCTCACCTTTCTTTCGAGTTCCTTACTCGTCGCCAATGATGGTCTGATCACAACCATTGTTGGCACAGGCCAAGCCGGCTCATTGGCAAGTGGGATACCGGCAACGACCGCCCAGATTACGAGCCCCGCCGGTATCTGGGTCGATGCCTCGAATAATCTTTTCATAGCCGATAGCGGGAACAATCGCGTGGTTCGGGTGGACGCAGTCTCGGGCACTCTGACTTTGGTAGCCGGCAACGGTACTGCTGCCTCCAGCGGCGATAGTGGGTTGGCCACGCTGGCTTCGCTGAATGGCCCGATCGCGGTGGCTCTGGATCGCGCCGGAAACCTGTACATTGCGGAAACCGGGGGCCACCGGATTCGAGTCGTAAACGCCAAAACTGGCGTGATCACGACCTTCGCGGGTACCGGTGCTGACGGCTTTGGCGGCGATGGCGGCCCGGCCACAAGCGCAGTCCTCGGCCTCCCCTGGGGACTCGCCTTCGACTCCGCCGGCGACTTGTACTTCGCCGATATCCAAAACAACCGCATCCGTTGTATCAATGCCCAAACCGGAATCATCACTACGGTCGCTGGGAACGGCTCCGCCACCTTCACGGCCGATGGAGCTCTCGCCGCCAGTGCCAGCCTGGCGCAACCAATCTGGATCGCGTTCGATCAGTCCGGCGGACTCCTCATCGGCGAAATGCAAAGCATGCGGATCCGCCGCGTGGATCCGACCACCGGCATTCTGACCACCGTGGCGGGAAACGGCGTTGGAGGCCCTGGCATGGAAGGCTTTACGGGAGACGGAGTGCCAGCCACGAGCGCCGGAATCGGTGTCCCTGGCGGGTTGACTGTCGACCCGAACGGCAACCTGTTCTTCGCCGATGAGACTGGGCGGCTCCGCCGCGTCGACGCAACGACTGGGTTGATCATCACGGTAGCCGGAAACGGACTTGGCGCCCATGGCCCGGAAGAGGCATCGGCTGGTACCGGCGGGAGCAGCGGCGGAAGCACGACATCACCATGCAATAGCACTGTCGCCGGCGACGGTGGGCCCGCCACCAGCGCCGTCCTCAACGCTCCCTTCGGCGTGCAGTTGACCAGCGCTGGCGACCTACTGGTTTCCGATGCGTTCGATTGCCGAGTGCGGCAAGTCGATCTGCCCTCGCCAAATGCCTATACCAATACCACATTGACGGCAAACGCTACGACACTCCAGCCCGGCCAAGAGGTGCTGCTCACGGCCACCGTTTCCCCGATCGGCGTCAGCGGGGTTCCCACCGGCAGCGTTGAGTTCCTGGCTCAAATGACATCCACGCCCGTCTTGCTTGGCACCGCGGTGTTGAACGGTGGCGTTGCACAGTTACCACTCAACCCCGGCAACAACTACGGCATCATGGCCGTCTACAGCGGCGACGCCTCGTTTAACGGTTCCGGCTCTCCGGCGCTGCCGAACTTCAACGAAGTAGGGACCAAGCTCGTCGCCACGGTTGCCCTCACTGCCAGTCAGAACCCCGCGCCTATGGGCACCGCGATGGTTTTCACTGCCACGGTGACGCCGCCGGCGGGAACCACCACCGCGCCCACCGGCCCAGTGCTGCTTTATGATGGCTCAACTCTAGTGACCATGGTGAACCTGGTGAACGGCAGTGCGACGATGCCGGACACATTCAGCATCGCCGGAAATCACGCGATGACCGCGACGTATTTGGGCGACAACAACTACTCCCAGGTCTCCTCCAACGTTCTGAGCGAGACCGTCAGCGGCTCGACCGGCGTTTCCGTTTCGCTCACTTCGAGCGCGCCAAATTCGACCTACGGACAAACCGTGTGGTTCGCAGCTTCGGTTGCTCCCGCCACGGCTACGGGCACGATTCAGCTCACTGTCGATGGGTCGGCGATTCCCGGTTTGGCCGCGCTGACCAATGGAGCCGCCGCGGTGCCTGTTTCGACACTCGGCGCCGGCAGCCACACGATAACGGCGACATATTCGGGCGACAGCAATGACCAGCCCGCCACATCCGCACCGCTGACACAGAACGTGGCCCAGGCCAGCCCAACATTCACGGTCGCTTCATCGCTGAATCCCTCCACTGCCGGCCAGGCGGTTACGCTTACCGTCACGATGACTCCAGCCTCCAGCGGCACAGCTTTGGAACTGCAAATCGGGAATCCTCCCGCCAACTTGAGCGCGGTGTGGAGCATTAACTCGACGATGCTAACCACATCGGTCACCACCTCCGCTCTGTCGGCTGGCACTCATGCCGTGACCGGCGTCTGGGGCGGTGACGCGAATGTCGCGGCAGGCACTTCCGCAGTGCTGACGCAAACCGTGCAGTCGACCGCAGTCCCAACCACAACGACCTTGACCACGAGCCCTAATCCTTCGGTGTTTGGCGCCCCGGTCACTCTGACCGCGACAGTATCTCCCGTTACGGCAACCGGCTCCGTCGCGTTCGCCGATGGTGGCACCGCCCTGGGGTCGGCGGCCCTAGTCAATGGCCAGGCGCATGTCTCAGTGAACGGATTGCCAGTTGGCTCGAATTCCCTAACGGCGGGGTACCTTGGCGACGCCAACGACGCCGCCAGCGTCTCGCCGGCCGTCACGCAGATCGTAGCCCAAGGTGCGAGCCCTTCCACGCTGACGCTGACTTCGTCGGCGAACCCGGCCTACGCGGGCCAGGCGCTATCGCTCACCGCCGTGGTATCGCCCGTCACTGCCACCGGCACGGTTCAATTCCTGGATGGCACTACCGCGCTCGATACGGTTGCGGTCGCCGGCGGGTCGGCGGTTCTGTCGCTATCCACGATCTTGTCGGTGGGGACGCATTCGATCACGGCGGTTTATAGCGGCGATGCCAATGACGCAGCCAGCACTTCCACCGCGCTAGCCCAAGCCATCACGCAGGCGCCTCCGAGCCTAGCGGGGCAGAACATCATTACCACGCTGACCGGCTCGGCTTTCGGCTGCGCCCCGGGAGTGAGCTATTGCAGGATGCGCTCTCCAGCGGCGGACGCCGCCGGCAACATCTATTTCGCGGACGCCTACCAGATTCTCGCCATCAGTCCCGCTGGCACGATAAGCACAATTGCCGGGAATGGTCAGCAGGGCACGTCCGGCGACGGTGGCCCGGCTCTTTCCGCCAGCCTCGGGATGATACAACAGATCGCCATCTACGGCTCCCGCCTGTGCTTCGGGGATTACCTTGCATACAAGGTCCGTTGCGTTGACCTAAGTACGGGTCTGATCCAAGGCTATGGGACCGGCCTAGCACAATCGAGCGGCGACGGCGGCAACGTATCCAGCGCCAGTTTCTACTACCCAATTGGCACGGCGTTCGATGCCGCCGGCAATCTGTACATTTCCGACCTCCCCGCTAACGAGGTCCGCCGAATCGACGCCGTCACCGGAATCATCACGGCTTTTGCCGGACCTGGGCCGGGTAGCTCGGGTCCGCCGGTCGTCGATGGCATTCCGGCCGTGGGCGCCAATATCAGCCAACCGGCAGGTCTTTCCTACTACAACGGGGGAATTTACATTGCCGACTCAGGCAACGATCGGATTCGAAGAGTAGACCTGACCACCGGCATGATCACGACTGTTGCTTTGGACAGTCCATTTACGACCTCTACCTCTCTCGCGATGGATCAATCGGGTGATCTCTTTTTCGCTTCCGCGCAAATTCTCGAGATGGTGGATCCGTCCGGAAATGTCACAGTGATTGCAAACCCCAACGACTACTCGGGAGTCGGAACGGACGATGTCCCAGCTATTCAGACGTTATTCAGTGGCATCTCGGGTCTCGGATGGGATCCGGTTGCGAAGCGTCTGTTGATCGCCGACCAGACCCGCATCCGCCAGATCTTTTTCACTCCTCCCACCGCCAACACTCTCACTTCGTCGGCGAGTTCGGTTGTGCCGGGCGGCCAGGTCACATTGCAGGCCACCGTCTCTCCGGCGACGGCGACCGGAGACGTCCAGTTCTACGCTGGTGCCACCCTGCTTGGTTCGGTTCCTCTCGGCAGCGGCAGCGCCAGCATCGCCTGGACGGCGCCATTCGGCGGAAGCTCGACTTATGCGATGCGGGCCGTATATGGCGGTGACGCGAACGACAACCTGAGCGCGTCTGCCACCGTCACGATCAGCACGGCGACCGGCACGACTCTCAGCGCGATCAACTTCGCCACCAGTCCGAACCCGTCGTCAGCCGGCGGTCCCGTTACTCTGACCGCGACGGTGTCGCCTGCCACCGCAACCGGCTTTGTCCAGTTCTCCGCCAACGGGGTCGTGGTGGGTACCGCGCCGCTGGTTGGTGGACAGGCCCAACTGTCGGTCACCAGCCTGCCGGCCGGTTCGGATCTTCTCCAGGCGGGGTACGGTGGCGATGCCACGTATGCCGCTAGCTACTCGGCCGTTCTGACACAGGTCGTGTCGGTTCCAAAGCTGTACTCCAGCGTGACGCTGACTTCCTCGGCGAACCCGTCCGTCTTCGGGCAATCCATCAGCTTCTCCGCAGCGGTCACACCAAGCGCGGCTACAGGCACGGTTCAATTCCTGGACGGCACGACTTCTCTCGGCACGGCGACTCTCGCCGGTGGCAGTGTTGCGTTGGCGATCTCGACCTTGTCGACGGGCGCACATTCCATTACAGCGGTGTACGGCGGCGACGCCAACTACCTAACCAGCACCTCATCCGCTGTTGCGCAGACTGTAAACCAAGCGGTTTCGGGCGTGGCGCTGACCTCCTCGCTCAATCCTTCGACCTATGGGCAAGCCTTGGGCTTCACGGCCGCGGTTTCGCCCGTCGCGGCTACGGGTACAGTGCAGTTCCTCGATGGCGCTACTGTGTTAGGCACGGTAACAGTAACGGGCGGCACGGCTGCTCTTTCGCTCTCGGTGTTGTCGGCAGGCGCGCATTCGCTCACGGCGGTTTACAGCGGCGATGCGAACTACCTGACCAGCACATCCCCGGCTGTCGCGCAGACAGTCAACCGGGCGCCTACCAGCCTCACGCTGTCCACTTCCCCCAATCCGTCAATCTGCGGAGCGGGTGTTCTGCTTACGGCGGAGTTGTCGGGTCAGCCACCGGCCACCGGCACAATTCAATTCCTCGATGGTGTTACCGTGCTGGGCACGGCGCCTGTTAACCCTGGAGGCGATACTTTCGCGGAAATCTGGAACTTTTCGGCCGGGGCGCATTCGCTCACGGCGGTTTACAGCGGCGATGCGAACTACCTCGCCAGCACATCCGCGCCCGTCACTCAAACCGTCAACAAGATAGCGTCGAGCGTGGCGGTCGCTTCTTCGCTGAATCCATCGACATTCAACCAGACCATCGCTCTATCCGCGCTGGTCACGCCGACCACCGCGAACGGTACTGTCCAGTTCCTGGACGGATCTGCTTCGTTGGGCACTGCGCAGGTTAACGGGGGCGCGGCGGTCTTAACCCTGGCCTCGTTATCGGTGGGTGCGCATTCGATCAAGGCGGTTTATAGCGGCGACGCCAACGACGCCGGCAGCACTTCGGCGGTCTTATCGCAGACGGTCAACATAGCCCAGTCGAGCATGACTCTAACTTCCTCGGCGAACCCATCGACGATTGGGTATAGCGTCACCTTCACCGCGGTGATTACACCCGGCCCGGCGACCGGGACGATTCAGTTCCGGGATGGTGCAACGGCGCTCGGCACGGCGGCCATTGCCAGCGGTTCGGCTAGGCTGTCGTTGTCCACGCTGTCGGTAGGTGCGCATTCAATCACGGCAGTTTACAGCGGCGATGCCAACGATGCGGCCAGCACCTCGGCTGTCCTGTCGCAGACCGTGAACAAGATCGCTTCGAGCGTGGTGCTGACTTCCTCACTGAATCCCTCAGACTATGGGCAATCCGTCACCGTCTCGGCAATAGTCACGCCAAGCGCGGCCACCGGCACCGTCCAGTTCCTGGATGGATCTACCGCGTTGGGCACGGTCACCATCGGCAACGGCTCGGCGGCTCTGTCGCTCTCGAACTTATCCGCGGGCGCACACTCGATCACGGCCGTCTATAGCGGCGATGCCAACGACAACTCGAGCACATCTAACACCGTTGTGGAGACAGTGCAGAAGATCGCGACCACAACCACCTTTACCAGCTGGGGGACTCGTGCATTACTCGGTACGAGCATCGCATTCACTGTGGCGGTAACGCCGGCGGCCGCTTCAGGAACGGTCAATCTGATGAAAGGGACGACGATCCTCGGCACGTCCACTTTGTCAAATGGGACCGCCAGTTTCAACATTTCAACTCTGCCCGCGGGATCGACTACCATTTACGCGCAGTACGTGGGGAATGCTTCGTATTTGACGAGTAGTTCGGCCACGGTGGCCATAGTGGTCCTGCTTCCTTGCACGACAGTCCTCACTACCACGCCGAATCCCTCGGTCTACGGCGCTCCGGTGACTCTTACCCTGACGGCAACACCGGCCGCGGCGACCGGCCCCGTGCAGTTTGTCAACGGCTCAACCACCCTGGGTACGGCGAACCTCGTCAATGGCCAGGCCCGGCTAACGGTCAGCAACCTGCCCGTCGGCTCAAACCCGCTCACAGCGGACTACTCCGGCGATGCAACCTATATCGGCTTCACGTCACTCGTGGTGACGCAAGCCGTCAACAAAGCGCCTACCACGGTTGCCCTCGCTTCCTCAAAGAACCCCGCAGCCAGCGGACAGAGCGTGACCTTCACAGCCACTGTTTCGCCTGGCATGGCTACAGGAACAGTTCAATTCCTGGATGGATCCACCGTGCTGGGCACGGCGACGATCGCCAGCGGCTCGGCGGCTCTATCGATATCCACGTTGTCGGTAGGATCTCATTCGATCAAGGCGGTCTACAGCGGCGACAGCAACTATCTCACCAGCACGTCGGCCGTCCTAACTGAAAGTGTTACCGGAGCCGCGTGTCATGTGTCGTACGCAGTGACCAACCAGTGGAACAACGGCTTCGGCACGGCCGTTACAATCCAGAACACCGGGACCACGGCCGTCAGCGGCTGGAATCTCACCTGGACCTGGGCCGGGAATCAGAAGATCACCGAGGCGTGGGATTCCACCTATTCGCAGAGCGGCTCCAATGCAAAGCTGGTCAATGCCAGTTATAATGCCGCCATCGCTCCAGGCGCCACCATCAGCGGTATCGGGTTCAACGCCAGTTACAGCGGGACCAACACCGCTCCAACCGCGTTCTCTCTGAATGGCACGCTCTGTAAGTGACGGCTCTCGATCTTAGGACAAGTTCCGAAATCGATGTGCCACCGCTCGCCGGCGGCGAGCGGTGGCGATGATCTCGAGGCCGTTACCGAAGCGGAACCGCACGCCCGCGGGCTATTGCGCCGCGTGGGCGTGGTGGTGGACTGCGGTTTTCGGCTGCAACAGTTCTTGAAACTGCGTGGAGGGCATGGTCAGCGAGAGATTCACGTTGGCGCCGTTCGCGGTCACCGTCAGCGCCTTGGCCAGCGCCTGCACTTGCGGCTCATCAGCGGCTTTCAACTGCGCCATGTTGACCAGAAGCTGGACCAGACCGGCGATAGCGGTGGCATTCTGCGCCGTATCGGCCTGCGCCTGAGCGGCGATCACCACGTTGGCTCCGAACTTGATGCCAGCGCTGGCGGACAGCACGTTTCCCAGCACATTGCCGGCATTGTTGCCCAGGCCGGGAATGGCAGGTGCGGTTACCGGCTGTTTCAGGCTGGATGGCGGCACGGTGGTCAGTAGCCAGGCGTCGTTTGCCGCGCTCAACTGGCCGATTTGGGTTATCAGGGCAGCCGGTAGAACGGATGGCGCCGACACCCGATCGATGGCGGCTTTCACGTTGGTCAGATCGCCGGCCACCGCAATCGAGCCGCTGAGGAACGCCAGCCCACCTTCCTTCTTCGGGTCCTCGAAGATGGTAATGCCGCCATAGGTTTCCGTGACCACCTTTTGCGCCGCGATAACGCCGGTGATGGTGGCCACATTGAAGTTGCCGAGCACCAGCGCGAGGCCGGAGTGTTGCGCCGCGCCGTTGCCGGCCACCAGCAGTTCAATGACGTCCTTGCTCGGGTCGAAGCCGGTCAGCGCGGCAATCTGTGCGAGCTGTTGCGGCTGGACCTGCGCCAGCACGTATTGGCCGAAGGGCGAAGCCTTGGCCTGTTCCACGTTGATGTCGGCCATCACCTTGACGTCCGGCATCACCAGGTTGAGGAGTTGCGGATCGGCGGCGGACAGCACGCCGGAAAAAAGGGCCGCAAGGGCCGCGGCGGAAGTGACTAAGGCTTTCATAACAGTGTGGACGCAGTGGCCAGGCGATTATTAACCGGAAGCGCCGCAAGGGGCAAGCACCATGGAACGGCGGCGTCGGGTCTCCGACCGTGTCGCGAAGCGCTTTGTTCGGCGTGACCGCTCCCTAAGGTCGCGGCTCCGATAGCGCAACCGAGCCGCGACCGTAGGGAGCGGTCATGCGAGAACGCTGGATCACGGCACTCGCAGCATAATCATGCACGCGGGGCGATGGCGTCATGGAAATCAGGCACCGCCACCTGCTCCACGACCTCGATGCCGAAGCCTTCCAGCGCGACGATTTTGCGCGGGTGATTGGTCAGCAGGCGGATGGTGTGGAGACCGAGATCGGACAGGATCTGCGCGCCGATGCCGTGCTCATACTGAAGCTGGCGCTGGCCGGCTTCGCCCTGGTAATGCATGAAGTCGCGGGAGTGCGACAACATGCGCGCCGGGCCATCGGGCGAATCTTCCGTGCGGAAGCCCGGCCCGGTTTCGTGCAGATAGACCAGCACGCCGTGACCTTCACGGGCGATGGCCGCCAGCGAGCAGCGCACCAGGCGGCCGCAATCGCAGGCGGAGGAACCAAAGACGTCGCCATAGACGCAGCGGGCATGCATGCGAACCAGCACGCCTTCGCGTCCGATGACTTCGCCGCGCACCAGCGCCAGGTGATATTCCGGACTGAGGTCGCTCAAGTAAGCAACCGTGCGAAACGCGCCGAATTCGGTTTCGATGGTGCCCTCCGCCACGCGCCGCAGGAATCGCTCGGTGCGCATGCGGTGACGGATCAGCTCGGCCACCGAAATCATCTTGAGCCCGTGTGTGTCGCAGAATTCCTTGAGCTGCGGGATGCGCGCCATGGTGCCATCCGGGTTCATGATTTCGCAGATCACGCCGGCGGGCGCGAGGCCGGCCATGCGGGCCAGATCCACGGAAGCCTCGGTCTGGCCGGCGCGCACCAGCACGCCGCCTTCGCGGGCGCGGAGCGGGAAAACGTGGCCGGGGCGCGCCAGGTCGCCCGGACGGCAGGCCGGATCGATCGCCTGGAGAATGGTGCAGGTGCGGTCGGCGGCGGAGATGCCAGTGGTGACGCCATCGCGGGCATCGATCGATTCGCAAAACGCAGTGCCGAAATTCGAAGTGTTGAGCGGGCTCATCAACGGCAACCGCAGTTGATCGCAACGCTCGCCGGTGAGCGCCAGGCAGATCAGGCCGCGGCCGTGGGTGGCCATGAAGTTGATGGCCTCCGGCGTGACCTTTTCGGCGGCGATGGTGAGGTCGCCCTCGTTCTCGCGATCTTCGTCATCCACCACCACCACCATGCGCCCGGCGCGCACTTCCTCGAGCGCCGCCGGGATCGAAGCAAAAGGCATGATTTATTGTAGCTGGAGGGCGCTCCATAGCCGGCCGCCGGCGGATCGTTCCTCAGCGAGAATCAGGCTCGGGTTGTGAGCGTTGGAGGCGCAGTGATCGAACCAGTTCCCATGCGCCCTGCAGCGCGGTGGCGATTCCGCCGAGGAAGAATAGGGCGCTGAGTTGCATGTCCAGGTCGGGCCAAGTAAAGAATCTCGGGACGGCGAAACCGGCGATGCACCATCCCGTGGCAGCCACATAATAGCGGCGCCGACGGGCAAGGCCGACACCCAGAAACGCAATCGAGAAGCAAACTCCCATAATGCCGGTGGCCCAGGGGGCCTTCGCGAGCCAGACCGCGAGGCCGGCACAAACGGCTAACGCAAAAGTGAGCGCATCTTCCCCAGACAGATGGGACGAAGCTCCGAAGTCACGTGTCGACAGCCAGAGCCAGAACGCGAACAGCATCCAGATTAGGAACAACAGGTCGAGCGGCAGCAGCGCGCGGTTCCAAGGCGAATGCGGGAAGCGCGCCGCCAGCAACTTCTGACCGTCCGACACCGCCAGGAACAGGCCCAAGATCAGTATGTTGGAGGCCCGGAGGAGCCAGCCAATGCGTGCTCGGATTCCCTCTCCAAAGGACGCATCCATACGGGCTCATGCTAGCATCCCGCGATGACCCGTCAGTACGTACTCTCTCCCGAAACGGTTCAGCCCCCGCCCTAGGCTAAGATATAAGTTCGGGAGTTAGCGATCCCGATCGCCGATCTATGCCGTTCTTTCGACACTTGCCGTCGCTGCCGGGCCTCGATGCGACCGGCGCCTTCGACATCATAGTTGTGGCGTTCCTGGTCTATCAGTGCCTGATGGTGGTGCGCGGCACGCGCGCCGGCGCCATCCTGCTGGGGATCGCGGTGATTGTCTGCCTCTACGCGGCGGCGGTGTGGGCCGGCCTCGAGGCGCTGCATTCGGTGCTGTCGCTGATCGTCCCGTATATCGGCCTGGCGGTGATCGTGCTCTTCCAGTCCGAGATCCGGCGTACATTGGCGAGCCTCGGCCGTCGGCGGCTGCTGGGTCTCGCAGGAGGGTTCCACGCACCCGAAGCGGCCAACGAGATTCTGATGGCGGTGGAACAACTTGCCGCCCAGAAGATCGGCGCGCTGATCGTGCTCGAGCGCGATATCGGCCTGCGCACCTTCATCGAAAGCGGAGTGCGGCTGGAGGCGCAGGTCTCGCGCGATCTGCTGCTGAGCATCTTTCAGCCGGGCCTGCCGCTGCACGATGGCGCCGCGATTATCCAGAAGGACCTGATCGCCGCGGCGGCCTGTTTCCTGCCGCTCACCATCAACCCCGGCTTGTCCCGCAAGCTGGGCACGCGCCACCGCGCCGCCATCGGCATCACAGAGGAAACCGATTGCCTGTCGCTGGTGGTTTCCGAGGAAACCGGCCGCATTTCGGTGGCGTCGTTTGGCGAATTGACACAGGGCCTCACCGTGCCGGAGGTGTTGGAACGGATTCACCGCCATTTCGGCGTCGAACGGCCGACGCCGGCGCAGATCGACGAATCCGCGGCGGACCTTACGCTGGCCTTCAGGAACGACGCGCCGCCTGGGCCCGGAAGCGCAGGCCGCTTATGAAGACGCTCCAGTGGGTGGCCGGCCTGGTCAGTCATAATTTCTGGTGGAAGGTGCTGGCGCTCGCCATCGCGGTACTGATTTGGGCGGTGGTGGCCAGCGAACCGGAGCTCTCCACTTTTGCTAACGCTCGCCTCGAGTACAAGAACCTGCCGGATAACCTGGAGCTGAGTTCGGAGCCGGTCACGCAAATCACACTCGAACTGCGCGGCCCCTCCGGAGAGCTGCGCGGACTGGGCGACGGCGGCCAGCATCCGGCGGCCATCCTGGACATGAGCAACGCGGCGCCCGGCGAGCGCACTTTTCCCATCGGCGCGGCCAACGTCCGGCTTTCGCGCGGCGTCCACATCGTGCGCGCTATCCCGTCGCAGGTGCACCTCGCGTTCGAACAGCGCCTGGAGCGCAGCGTGCCGGTTAAAGTGCGGCTGGTCGGCGAGTTCCATGACCACTACCGGGCCAGCGCCACGGCCGAGCCGGCGCAACTGGCGATCCTGGGCCCGCAAAGCCACGTGGCGCGTGTCAATTGGGTGCCCACCGATCCGTTGGATGTTTCCGGGCTGACGACGACCGCGCGCTTCCAGGTGAACGCCTATGCCGGCGATCCGTTCGTGCGCTTCCGCTCCACGCCCACCGTGACCGTGACGGTGACCATGACGAAAGAAAAAGACTAGGAGACCAGATAACTTCGGTGGGAAAACAGCTTTTTGGAACCGATGGCATTCGCGGTGTGGCCGGCAGGTACCCGCTGGATGGAAGCACGGTCTACGCCTTTGGCGTGGCCCTGGGCGATGACGCAGTGCGCACGCATGCGAACCCCGAGGTTCTGATCGGCGCCGATACGCGCGAATCGGGCGCATGGATTGCCGCCACCGTCGCCGCCGGTCTGGCCAGCCGCGGCGTCAAAGTGCGCTACGCCGGCGTCATTACCACACCGGGCGTGGCCTACCTGACCCGCACCGGCCCGTTCGCCGCAGGAGTGATGATTTCGGCGTCCCACAATCCGTACCAGGACAACGGCCTCAAGGTATTCGGCCATAGCGGATTCAAGCTGCCGGACGCGGAAGAGCATTTGATCGAGCAGGAGATTCTCTCGCTCCGCGAAAACCCGGTCGAGCCGCATGAGGCTGCGCTGAGGGCCGATGAAGGGCTCGATCGCGAGTATTTGCAGTTCCTGCTTTGCTCCATTTCGGTGCGCCTGGATGGCGTTAAGCTGGCCATCGATTGCGGCAACGGCGCGGCTTGGCAACTGGCGCCCGAACTGTTCCGCTCGCTCGGCGCGGAGTTGGTCGAGATTGGCTGCGAGCCCAATGGCCGCAACATCAATTTGAATTGCGGCGCGCTGCACGTGGACGGGCTGAGCCGCACGGTGGTGGAATCGAAATCCGAATTCGGCGTGGCCTTCGATGGCGACGCCGATCGCGCCATTTTCGTCGCCCAATCGGGCAGGATTGTCGATGGCGACGCCGTGCTGCTGATGGCGGCGCGCGCCATGAAAGCCGCCGGTCACCTGCCCGGCGACACCGTGGTGGCCACCGTGATGTCGAACCTGGGTCTGGAGAAGGCCCTGGCATGCGATGGCATTCGCATGTTGCGCACTCCGGTGGGCGACAAATACGTTCTCGAGGAAATGGTGCGGCTTGGCGCGGCGCTGGGCGGCGAGCAGTCCGGCCACGTCATCTTCCGCGAATACGCGACCACCGGCGACGGGCTGCTCACCGCGCTGCGGGTGCTCGAAATCGCGCGCCGCGCCGGCGTGGGCCTGGACGAGCTGACCGCCGATTTGCGCGTCTATCCGCAAAAGCTGGTCAACATCCGCGTGCGCGAGAAAAAGGACCTCGCCCAAGTGCCATCGGTCAACCGCGAAATCCAGCTCGCCGAGGAGACCATGGCCGGATCCGGCCGCGTGTTGGTGAGATACTCGGGCACCGAGCTGTTAGCCCGCGTGATGGTGGAAGCCGCCGACCAGTCCCACGTCGACACCTTCACCGAAGCCATCGCCGAATCGATACGGCGGGAGATTGGAGAGTAGGGGCGGGGTAATTTGGTACAGTCACCTGTTTCCGGCGCATTAGTCGTGGCGTTGTTCCTGGCTGGCGGCGCGAGCGGCATCCGCGCCAAGGACAACGTGCCAGTCCCCTGCCGGGCAGCGCTGCTTTCGCCCGAGTACCCCCGGGGGGCGAGCATGAACGCCTTCCTGAAGTCGCTCGCACCGCCGGCGTCGGCCTTGAGTGCAAAATCCAGGGGCGCGTTCTCAGATGGATCATCCGCGAAGATGGGAGCGTATCGGACGTTAAGACACGGGTAAGCTCCAAATCCTCTTAAAGGCCAAAGGATGAGCTGAAAGGGGACAGACGCATTTTCGCCGCGCCATTTTCTTGTGCCCGATCAGTCCCGGCGAGAGTCGGCTTAGCGTCGAGGTCACCGAAATGCGTCCGTCCCCTTTTCTGAACGGAGCCGCGACCAAAGGGAGCGGTCCTTTCGAAACCACCGAATCTGCCGAAAACTGCCGAAAACGAAGAAGCTTCCCCCATCTCTGGTACAATCGCCAACAGAGGGGGGAATCGCTTGTCCAAGGTCACCCAAGAAGTACCTCGCACTCTCGGCGCGCTGCGCGAGAGTTCCTTTTCGGAAGCCAGGCAGGTGGGCCGCGGCGTCAAAGACGAACTCCGCCAGAACCTGATCTGCAAGATTCAGCGCGGCGATGCGCTCTTTCCCACCGTGCTCGGCTACGAAGACACCGTGGTGCCGCAGGTGGTCAATGCCATCCTCTCGCGCCACAATTTCATTCTGCTCGGCCTGCGCGGCCAGGCCAAAACGCGCCTGATCCGGCTGCTGACTTCGCTGCTGGATGAATCGGCGCCCTACGTGGAAGGCTGCGAGATCCACGACAACCCTTACCGCCCCATCTGCCGCCGCTGCCGCGACCTGATCGCCGAGCAAGGAGACGCAACGCCGGTCGCGTGGCTACCGCGCAGCCATCGCTACGTGGAGAAACTGGCCACGCCCGATGTCACCATCGCCGACATGATCGGCGACATCGACCCCATCAAGGCGGCCCGCCGCGGCCACGATATTTCGAGCGAGCTCACCGTGCATTATGGCCTGCTGCCGCGCGCCAACCGCGGCATCTTCGCCATCAATGAGCTGCCCGACCTGGCCGGCAAGATTCAGGTGGGCTTGTTCAACATCATGCAGGAAGGCGACGTGCAAATCAAAGGTTACCCGGTGCGTCTGCCGCTCGACCTGATGCTCGTCTTCACCGCCAATCCGGAGGATTACACCGCGCGCGGCAAGATCATTACGCCGCTCAAAGACCGCATCGGCAGCGAAATTCGCACGCATTACCCGGCCACCGTGGAGCAGGGAATGTCGATCACCGCGCAGGAGGCCTGGATCGAACGGCCTTCGCCGGCCAAAACGCGCGTGCCCGAGTACCTGCGCCAGGTGGTGGAGCAGCTCGCCTTTCTCGCCCGCGAGGACAAGCGCATCGACAAACGCTCTGGCGTCTCGCAGCGCCTGCCCATTTCGGCGCTGGAGAACGTAGTGTCGAATGCCGAGCGCCGCGCGTTGCGTGCCAGGGAAGATCTAGCCGTGCCTCGCATCGTCGATCTTTACTCCGCCCTGCCGGCCATCACCGGTAAGCTCGAACTGGAATACGAGGGCGAATTGAAGGGCGGCGACGCGGTGGCGCGCGAAATCATCCGCACCGCCGTGGGCAAAGTCTACGACCACTATTTCGAGGGCGCCAACGTTGCCCAGATCGTGCAGTGGTTCGATCTGGGCGGCTCGCTGAAACTCGACGACAACGTGGATTCCGCCACGCTGGTGCGGCAGTTGGCGGGCATTCAGGGGCTGATGGAGAAGCTGAAAGCGCTCGGCATCGGCGCCAACGAGCCCGATGCGGTGCGGGCCTCCGCCGCCGAATTCGTGCTGGAAGGGCTCTACGCGCATCGACGCATCAGCCGCAGCGAAGAGCGCGGCTTCACCGCCGAAGAACGAAAGCGCGAGCCGCGCGAGGAAGCCCGCAGCGAGCCGCCCAAGGTGCGGCGGCAATTCAATTAGGCGGTTGGCAGGTCGGGGACCTGCCTCATCGGAGGCTCTCATGAAATCGGTTTGCTACTCCCGCCACACCGGCGAAGATCTTGGGATCGACGCGGAAGATCTGCTGCAGGCATTGTCCGATTTTCTCCTCGAGAGCGGGTTCAACACCCAGTACATGCCTTTCAGCGAGGCCAACCAACACACTCTCGAGGATCTCAAGCGCGCCATCGAGCGGGCGCTCGAGGAAGGCAAGCTGTTTGACGACGAACGCATGCAGGAGATGATGGAGCGCTTGCAAAGCATGTCTCCCGAGCAGATGGAGAAGCTGCTCGACAGGCTGGCGCAGAAGATGGTGGATGAGGGCTACATCAATGTCGAGGAGAACGGCGAACCACAGACGGGCCAGCCCGGCGCCGGGCCCGGCGGCGAGAGCAAAGTTAAGTTCGAAGTCACCGACAAGTCGCTCGACTTTCTGGGCTTCAAGACGCTCAAGGACTTACTGGGCTCACTCGGCAAATCCAGCTTTGGCCGTCATGATACGCGCGACCTGGCCACCGGCATCGAAGCCTCCGGTTCTTCCAAGCAGTACGAATTCGGCGACACGCTAAACCTGGATGTCAGCGAGACGCTGTTTTCCGCCATTCGCCGCGAAGGCGCGCGGGTGCCGCTCGACATGGAATACGGCGATCTGCACGTCCACCAGTGCGAGTATCAGAGCTCATGCGCCACGGTACTGATGCTCGATTGCAGCCACAGCATGATCCTCTATGGCGAGGACCGCTTCACTCCCGCCAAGAAAGTGGCGCTCGCGCTCGCCCACCTCATCCGCACGCAATATCCCGGCGATAGCCTGCGCTGCGTGCTCTTCCACGATACGGCCGAGGAGCTCGCCATCAGCCAATTGGCGCGCGTGCAGGTGGGCCCTTATTACACCAACACGCGCGATGGCCTGATTCTGGCGCGGCGCCTGCTCGCCCAGGAAAAGAAAGACATGCGGCAGATCGTCATGATCACCGACGGCAAGCCGAGCTGCCTCACGCTCGAAGACGGCCGGCTGTACAAGAACGCGTTTGGGCTTGACCCGCTGGTGATCAGCCGCACGCTCGAAGAAGTCAACCGGTGCAAGAAGCAGGGCATCCTTATAAACACCTTCATGCTGGCGAGCGATTATGGACTGATCAACTTCGTGCAGAAGGTCACCGAGATCTGCCGCGGCAAAGCCTACTTCACCACCCCGTTCAACCTGGGCCGATACCTGCTGATGGACTATATGAACCGCAAAACGCGAACCATCCACTAGCGAGCATTTCTCATAATTCAGCCTGCCGCCGTGGCGCGGGCTGTCAAGCCTGCAGGGTCGAGATTCGTCTCGACCTTTCTTCGGGGCGTCCTCTCACTCAACCAGTGGCCAAGAAAAGCCGAGACGAGTCTAGCAGACTGGACAGTCCGCGCCACGCTAGAATAGTGTCTTCTCAGGATCCTTCCGATCGACACGACCCATGATTCAAATCAGCGGGGCCGGGAAACGCTACGGTCCCAAAATCCTTTTTGAAGACGCCGACTGGCTGGTGACGCCGAAGGAGCGCACCGGCATCGTGGGCGCCAACGGCACCGGCAAGTCGTCGCTGCTGAAAGTGCTGGCCGGGATCGAGGGGCTCGACTCCGGCTCGATCACCGTCCAGCGCGGCGTCACCATCGGCTATTTGCCGCAGGAAGGGCTGTCGCTCTCCGGCCGTTCGGTGTTCGCCGAGTGCATGACCGTGTTCCACGAGCTCCGGGCGCTCGAAGAAGAGCAGGAGCAACTGGCGGCACGCATGGGCGAGCTCGATCCGGCCGGCGCCGAGTATGCCGCCGTGGCGGACCGCTTCCATCAAGCGGAAGGCGAGTTCCGCGCGCGCGACGGCTACGCCATCGAAGCGCAAGTGGGCACCGTTCTCGGCGGCCTCGGCTTCAGCGAGCGCGACTGGAAACGCCGCACCGAGGAATTCTCCGGCGGCTGGCAAATGCGCATCGCGCTGGCCAAGCTGCTGCTCGAAAAGCCGAACCTGCTGCTGCTCGACGAGCCGACCAATCACCTCGATCTGGAAGCTCGCAACTGGCTGGAACAATACCTGGCGAATTATCCGCACGCCATTGTGCTGGTTTCGCACGACCGCTATTTCCTCGATGTCACCGTCCGCCGCATTCTGGAATTGTGGAACAAGGGGCTGCATTTCTATAGCGGCGGCTATTCGCGCTACGAAGAGCAGAAAACCGAGCGCCGCGCCCAACTCACCGCCGCCTACGAAAATCAGCAGGACCGCATACGGCAGTTGGAAGCCTTCATCAATCGCTTCCGCTACACGGCCACCAAGGCAAAGCAGGTACAGAGCCGCATCAAGGAAATCGAGCGGATGGAGAAGATCGAAATACCGCCCGAGGAAAAGAGCGTCCATTTCCGCTTTCCGCAACCGAAGGCCAGCGGCCGCGTGGTGGCGCAGTTTCAGAAAGTGGCCAAGAGCTACGGCGAGCACAGCGTCTTCGCGGATGTGGATTTCTATATTGAGCGCGGCGACCGAGTGGCGCTGGTAGGCGTCAACGGCGCCGGCAAATCGACGTTGATCAAGCTCCTCGTCGGCGTGGAGCCGGTCTCCGCCGGCGAATACACGCTCGGGCACAACGCCGAACCGGACTACTTCGCGCAGGATCAATATAAGGAGCTCGACCCCGGCGCGCGCCTGATCGACGATCTTTCCACGGTCGCCCCTCGCGCCACCAACACGGAGCTGCGCGGCATCCTGGGCTGCTTCCTTTTCTCCGAAGACGACGTTTTCAAGACGATAGCCGTGCTCTCCGGCGGCGAGCGCAACCGTTACGCGCTGGCGCGCATGCTGATGGTGCCGTCGAATTTCCTGCTGCTCGACGAGCCGACCAATCACCTGGACATGCGCGCCAAGGACGTGCTGCTCACCGCGCTCCAGGAATTCTCGGGTACGCTGGTCTTCGTCTCCCACGACCGCTATTTCATCGATAAGCTGGCCACGCGTATTTTCGAAGTGGAAGACGGCCGGGTCACGGTTTTCCCGGGCAATTACGAGGACTACCTGTGGCGGAAATCCGGCGGCGCGGAAACGATGGGCACGGCAGTCTCCGTGCCGGTTGGCGCCGCGCCGGACACGCCAGCCAAGCCGGCGCAGCGGCTCAACCCCATCAAGCTACAGAAAATGAAAGACCGGCGCAGCGAGATCGAAGTCGAAGTAGCGCGCGTGGAAGCGGAGATCGCCGAAGCCGAGGCCGCATTAAGCAGCTTTGTGAGCGTGGAAGAAACCGCGCGCCTGACGGAGCTGGTGGCGGCCCGCCAGAAGGCACTCTCCGCGCTGCTGGAGGAATGGGAGCAAGTGGCGCAAACGATCGAGGTGAATTCATGAGTATGAAGCCGCTGTATGTGACCGAATCGGATGTCGAACGCCTTTTGCCGATGGGCGAATGCATCGCGTTGGTGCGATCGGCGTTCGCGCGCCTGGGCACCGGCGAGGCGATCAATCATCCGCGGCGGCGGCTGATTCTGCCCACCCGTTCCGCGCTGCATTACATGGCCGGCGCCGATGGCGGCTATTACGGCATCAAAGTGTATTCGACCAATCCGGGGCACGAACCGCATTTCCGCTTCTTGCTGTACCGCGCAGCCGACGCCGCTCTGCTGGCGATTTTCGAGGCGAATACGCTGGGGCAGATTCGCACCGGCGCCGCCAGCGGCCTGGCCACCGATCTGCTGGCGCGGCCGGACGCGTGCACGCTGGCCGTGATCGGCAGCGGTTTTCAGGCGCGAGCGCAGGTGGAAGCCATGCTCGCGGTGCGGCGGTTCGAGCGCGTCCGCGTATGGAGCCGGTCGGCGGAGAAACGCGAATCGTTCGCCGCCGATTGCGCGCGCTCGTTCGGCGCCGTGGTGGAAGCAGCCGCGACCGCCCAAGACGCTGTTCGCGGCGCCGATGTGGTGGTCACCGCGACCAGTTCCGGCCAGCCCGTGGTGGCCTCGGAGTGGGTAGCCGACGGCGCGCATGTCAACGCCATGGGATCCAACCAAGCCAACCGGCGCGAGATTCCCGGCGAGCTGGTTCATCGCGCCGGGCTGATCGCCGTGGATAGCCGCGAGCAATCGCGTCTGGAATCGGGCGATTTGCTGCTCGCGTTCAGCGAGGAAGATTGGGACCGCGTAGTCGAGTTGCAGGAACTCGTCGCCGGCCGCCCGGGCCGCACCCGCCCTGATGAGATCACCATTTTCAAGTCCAACGGCCTGGCCATCGAAGATGTAGTCGCCGCCGGCTACGTGTACGAACGCGCCATGGAAGAAGGGCCGGCGTAAGCTGGCTGAAGCACCGTGGCGCGGCTTGCCCGTGCGCCATCCGGGGCCGTCAGGCCTGCTGTGTCGAGAGTCGTCTCGACATTTCATCTCGCCGAAAATACTCCACCGTCAACCGCAAACCCTCTTCGAGGGTCACTCGCGGCTCCCAGCCTAGCGTAGCGCGCGCCTTGCCGATGTCGGGGCGACGCTGTTTGGGGTCGTCTTCGGGCAGCGGCTGGAACTCGATAGGCGATTCGGAACCAGTCAGCCGCCGAATGTGCTCGGCGAATTCGAGGATCGTCATTTCTCGCGGGTTGCCCAGATTCACCGGGTAGCGTTCGTCGGAGAGCAGCAGGCGGTAGAGGCCATCCACCAGGTCGGTTACGTAGCAGAAACTGCGGGTCTGCGAGCCATTGCCGAAGACCGTGATCGGCGACCCGGCGAGCGCCTCGCCCAGAAAGGCCGGCACCACGCGGCCGTCATTCAGCTTCATGCGCGGCCCGTAGGTATTGAAGATGCGCGCGATGTGGGTGGCCACGCCGTGCTTGCGGTGGTAAGCCATAGTCAGCGCTTCGGCAAAGCGTTTGCTTTCGTCGTAACACGAGCGTGGCCCGACCGGGTTCACATGTCCCCAGTACGATTCCACCTGCGGATGGACCTCCGGATCGCCATAGCATTCCGAAGTGGAAGTGAGCAGGAAGCGCGCGCCCTTCTCCAGCGCCAGATCAAGCATGCGCCGCGTGCCGGCCGAACCCACCATCAGGGTTTCGATCGGGTGTTCATGATAATCCTTTGGGCTGGCGGGCGAAGCCATGTTCACCACCGCATCCACCGCGCCGGCGATCGAAAACGGCTCGGTGATGTCCTGCTGGGTCAGGCCGAACCGCGGTTCGGCCGCCAGGTGCCCCAGGTTGCGAGCCGCCCCGGTGAGGAAATTGTCGAGGCCCACCACCGTGTGCCCCTCCGCCAGCAGGCGGTCGCAAAAATGGGACCCTATGAACCCGGCCGCGCCGGAAACGACAATGCGCAAGGAAACCTCCTTATTGATTCTAGCTGGGCGGCGCGCGCTAAGTAGGACAGACCATCGCCTTTCGTGGTCTGTCGGGTTCTCGCTCAAGCGCGGCCCGTGACAGACGACAAGAACCGATCGTCTGTCCTACCTCTGGCAGGCACCCGCAGAAATACGGGTATCGCTTCGATGCCTTTGTGCGGGGTTGGGGCAAAAGAACCGGCAAGCCAAAGCGCGCCCTACCAACGGTGCTACGCTCAGACTTTGGCGAATCCCGATGCACGCATCGTGGCTGGAACGCATCATTCTGATTGTGCTCGTCGCCGTTTCGGCGTGGCTGTTCTGGCGGCGTTTTCGCACCGTGGCACAGGTGTTGCGCACGGCGCGCCGGACGCCGGATTATAGCCTGGCGCCCGTCGGTCCGCGCATCCGACAGTTCCTTTGGGAAGTCGCCGCGCAGGGCAAGGTGATCGGCGGACGTCCGCTGGCTGGCTTGGCGCATGCGTTCGTATTCTGGGGATTCTGCGCCTTCGCGCTGGTCACGCTGAATCACTTCGCGGAGGCGTTCGGCTTGCGGCTGCTCGCGCCAGAGAGCGCTTGGGGCCGCGCCTATTTGGATTTCGTCGGTGCGTGGGCGGTTGCGGTCGCGGGGGCGATCAGCGGCCTGTTCGTGCGCCGCTTTGTGGTGCGGCCGGTCTGGCTCGGCAAGGCTTCGAAGGAATCGGGCGTCATCGCGGCGCTGATCTTCTTCCTGATGCTCACCTACCTGGCTGGGCTGTGGCTGCCCGAGGGCGCGGCAGGCCGCGTCAACTGGTGGCTGCACACGCTGGCGCTGCTGGCGTTTCTGCCGCTGATTCCGCACACCAAGCATTTGCATCTGGCGCTCAGCCCGGTGACCGTATTCCTGCGCCGGCACGGCTTCAGCCGCATACCGCCGCTCGAAGGCGACGAGGACTTCGGACTCGACACCGGCAAAGACGTCACCCGCATTGACGCCCTGCAGGCATTCACCTGCGTCGAGTGCGGACGCTGCACCGAGCACTGTCCGGCGTATTCGACCGGAAAGGTCTTGAACCCGAAAGAGATTGTTCTCGGGGTTCGCCGTTACCTGAACGAATTCGGGACCGGCAATGAAGCGCCGCTATTGGGCCGCCACATCGACGAAGAGGCTGCGTTTCAGTGCACCACCTGCGGCGGCTGCGAATTTGAGTGCCCGGTGGGAATTCAGCATTTGCCGCTCATCGTCGGCCTGCGGCGCGGCGCGGTGAACACCGGAAGATGGGAAAACGAATACGGCTCCAAGCTCTTCCGCAACCTGGAGCGCAACGGTAACGCACACGGCTTCGCCCCATCGGAGCGGCAGAAATTCATCGAGAAAAACGGGCTGCCGTATTTCGACGGCTCGCAGGAATACAGCCTCTGGCTGGGCTGCATGGGCGCTTACGATCCGCAGGGGCGGGAGATTGTGCTGGCGCTCGCGCGCGTGTTGCGCCATGCCGGCATCACCTTCGGCGTGTTACGCACGGAAAAATGTACCGGCGATCCGGCGCGACGGCTGGGCAACGATCTGGCAGCGGCGCAAGTGGCGGAAACCAATATCGAAGCGCTCCGTGCGGCGAAAGTGGCTCGCATGGTGTCCATCTGCCCGCACTGCGTGCGCACCATCGGCACGGATTGGCGCGAGTATGGAGCCGCATTCCAAATCGAGCATCACAGCGAGCTGCTGGCGCGGTTGGGGACGCGACTGCCGTCCGCGCAGGCTTCGGCCGGCACGGTGGTATTCCACGATCCCTGCTATCTGGGCCGGTACCGCAATATATATGATGAGCCTCGCCGCGTGCTGGAGCGCTATGCGGATGTGGCCGAGGCGCCGCGCGCGCGCGAACGTTCGTTCTGCTGCGGCGCGGGCGGCGGCCAGATGTTCCTCGGCGAAGAGAAGGGCAAACGCGTCAACATTGCGCGCGCCGAAGAACTGCTAGCCACTGGCGCGGCGACTATCGGCACGGCGTGCCCCTTCTGCCAGAGCATGTTTCGCGATGCCCTCGGCACGCTGACCGAGGCGCCGCCCAAGCTGCTCGACATCGCGCAGATCGCCGCCGCCGCGCTGACGGACCGGTAGTTCGTGGCGCACGCAGTCGTGCGTGCTGTGTCGGCAGTCGTGCCGACATTTCTGGAAGAAAAGTCGCGATGACTCGGGACTCTGCACGCGTGGACGCGCGCGCCACGGCCACGTCTCACCCTGCCAGCCTGGCCCTCTCCCCTCCGCCTGGGAGCAGCAGCTCCAGGAACGCTTGCGCGGCGCGGTTGAATTTCTTTCTCCGGCGGTGCACGATGCCGACCGGGCGCACCAGGCCCGGCGCTTCCAGGCCCGCCGCCACCAGCCGTCCGCGGTCGATCTCCGCCTGCATGCTGCGCGCGGGGAGAATGCTGACGCCGGAACCTAACGCCACGGCTTCCTTGATCATCTGGATGTTGTCGAAGTGCATCACCATATGCACCGTCACGCCGCGGACGCGCAGGAAACGGTCGATCTCGCGTCGAATCGAAAGATCTTCGTCGAAGCCGATGAAATCGATCCCTTCGAGATCGGATGCCATGATGAGCCGGCGTCCGGCGAGCGCGTGCGTGGGCGGCATGGCAAGCCGCATTTCTTCGTCGCGCCACGCGATGGCGGCAAGCTCGCGGCTCGATTCCGGATAGCTCACCAGGCCAAGATCCGCCTCGCCGCCGCTCACCGCGGCATACACCTTGTCGGGCCGCATATACTCCACTTCCAGGCGCGCCGTGGGATGGCTGGCAGCGAACTCCTCGCTCAGCCGGCTCATCTCGGACAGCCCGACCGAATAGATGGACGCCACGCGCACGGTGCCTTCCACATCCAACTTGAGCCGCTCCAACGCGAGTTGAAACTCGTCTTCCTGCCGCATCACATCGCGGCAGAAGTCGGCATACAGTTTACCGGCGGGTGTGAGTTCCAGCGGCCGCTTGGAGCGGTCCAGCAGGGGCGCGCCCAGGCGCCGTTCCACCTCCTGCACGTGTTGGCTCGCCGCAGATTGGGTTACACCGCAAAGCTTGGCTCCCTTGCTCATGCTGCCCGTTACAGCTATCTCTTTGAAAAGCCGAAGCTCCCAGAAGCTCACCGGTCCAGCATATCATAACCTGTACTAATTATGTCAAGGAATCAATTTTCTATTGCCTAATAGTAGCGGTGCTGGTAAACTGGTCAACTAAGGCAACCGCCGAGACTCCACCCAGCCGCGACACGGACTACCCTCCAGGAGTCGTGGATGAGAATCGGGACAACTATGAATGAAACCGTGACGCCTCGCGGCCTACCCCAACCTCAGGGTCTTTATGACCCAGCCCAAGAACGCGACTCCTGCGGTATCGGCTTCGTAGCCAATATCAAGGGCCAGAAATCGCACGACATCATCGTCAAGGGCATACAGGTTCTGATCAACCTGACCCACCGCGGCGCTTGCGGCTGCGATCCGGAGACCGGCGACGGCGCCGGCGTGCTGATTCAGATCCCGCATAAGTTCTTCGCGCGCGAGTGTGCCAAACGCGGCTTCACGCTTCCGCCAGCCGGCGAATATGGTGTGGGTATGACGTTCCTTCCGGTGGAACGCCACGACCGGCTGCAATGCGAGGGCATTCTGGAGCGCATCGTTACCGAGGAAGGTCTCACCGTGCTCGGCTGGCGCGACACGCCCATCAATGGCGCCGCCATTGGCCGCGAAGCGCGCAATAGCCAGCCGTACATCCAGCAGATTTTCGTCGCCCGCGGCAAGGGAATGACTGAGGATCAACTGGAGCGCAAGCTGTACCTGGTCCGCAAGCGCGCTGAGATCGAGGTGGCCAAGTCCGATCTGCCCGAGAAGGGCTTCTTTTACATGCCGTCCTTCTCGTGCCGCACCATCGTCTACAAAGGCCTGCTGCTGGCGCCGCAAATCGCCAACTTCTATCCCGAGCTGAGCGACCCGGACGTGACCAGCGCGCTCTGCCTGGTGCACCAGCGCTTTTCCACCAACACCTTCCCCACCTGGCAACTGGCGCACCCGTACCGGTTCATCGCCCACAACGGCGAAATCAACACGTTGCGCGGCAACGTGAATTGGATGCACGCCCGCCAGTCGGTACTGGAATCGCCTTTGTTCGGCGCTGATATCAAGAAGCTGTTCCCCATCATCCAGCCGGGCGGCAGCGATTCGGCTGCGTTCGATAACGCGCTCGAGCTGCTGGTGATGGCGGGCCGCGGCATCAGCCACGCCATGGCCATGCTGATTCCGGAAGCGTGGTCGGGCAATCCGGACATGAACCCGCAGAAGCGCGCGTTCTACGAATATCACGCCTCGCTGATGGAGCCGTGGGATGGCCCCGCCGCCATCGCGTTCACCGATGGCCGCTCGATCGGCGCCACGCTGGACCGCAACGGCTTGCGCCCGGCCCGCTACCTGGTCACCAACGACGACCTCATCATCATGGCCTCGGAAGCCGGCGTGCTCCCCGTCAAGCCGGAGGATGTCAAACTCAAGGGCCGCTTGCAGCCGGGAAAAATGTTGCTGGTGGATACGGTGGGCGGCCGCATCATCTCGGATAAAGAACTCAAGGCCAGCCTGTACGGCCGCAACCCTTACCAGCTCTGGATCAAGGAAAACCAGGTCCACATTCACGAACTGCCCGAGCCGCCTCGCGAGTACGCCGTCGAGCCGGACACGCTGCTGCTACGGCAACGCGCCTTCGGCTACACCGACGAGGATTTGAAGATGATCCTCGGCCCGATGGCCGCCAAGGGCGAGGAACCGATCGGCTCGATGGGCGCCGATACGCCGCTGGCTTGTCTCTCCGACAAGCCGCAGCCGCTGTTCAATTACTTCAAGCAGCTTTTCGCCCAGGTGACGAATCCGCCCATCGACCCCATCCGCGAAGAGATGGTGATGTCGCTGATCAGTTACATCGGCACCGAGCGGAATATCCTGGCCGAAACACCGCAGCATTGCCACACGCTGCGCCTGCCGCATCCCATTCTGACGAACCGCGACCTGGAACGGCTGCGGCGCGTTTCGCAGGGCAGTTTCCTGGCCACCACGTTGCCCATGCTCTTCGCCGTCGAGGAAGGCAATCGCGGCCTGGAGCGCGCCCTCGATCAGCTCTGCCGGCGCGCTTCGCTCGCCATCCAGTCCGGCTATACGCTGCTGATTCTCTCCGACCGCGGCCTGGACCAGGACTACGCGCCCATCCCCAGCCTGCTCGCCCTTACCGCCGTGCACAATCATCTGGTGCGCGAGGAAACCCGCACGCAGGTGGCGCTCATCATCGAATCGGGCGAACCGCGCGAGGTGATGCACTTCGCGCTGCTGATCGGCTACGGAGCCAGCGCCGTCAATCCCTACCTGGCCCTGGAAACGCTGCAGGCCGGCCAGCTTCAGGACACCGGCGTAAAGCCGGATAAGGCCGTCGTCCATTTCATCAAAGCCATCAACAAGGGGCTGCTCAAGACTTTTTCCAAGATGGGCATATCCACCTTGCAGAGCTATCGCGGCGCGCAGGTGTTCGAAGCCATCGGCCTCTCCAAGCGCCTGGTGGACCGCTATTTCACCGGCACCGTTTCGCGCATCGAAGGGGTGGATCTGGACGTTCTGGCGCGTGAAGCGATCCTCAAGCACCAGTATGCCTTCCAGCCTCGGAACGAATCCGATACCGACCTCGCCATCGGCGGCACCTATCAATATCGCGAGCGCGGCGAGTACCATCTCTTCAATCCGCAGACCATCGCCACGTTGCAGCATGCGGTGCGGCGGAATAGTTTCGCGACCTTCCAGGAATACACGGAGCTGATCGACGGGCAGAACCGGCAGCTCACGACGCTGCGTGGGATGCTCGAAATCAAGAAAGCGGACCAGCCGATTCCGCTCGAAGAGGTCGAGCCGGTGGCTTCCATTGTGAAGCGGTTCGCGACGGGCGCGATGTCGTTCGGCGCAATCTCGAAGGAAGCTCACGAGACCCTGGCGGTTGCGATGAACCGCATCGGCGGCAAATCGAATACCGGCGAGGGCGGCGAGGACGAGGAGCGCTTCGCCGATGGGCGCCGCTCGGCCGTCAAGCAGGTGGCCTCGGGGCGCTTCGGCGTCACCGCGAATTACCTGGTGAACGCCGACGAATTGCAGATCAAGATGGCGCAGGGGGCCAAGCCCGGCGAAGGCGGCCAGCTTCCCGGCCACAAGGTGGATGCGGAGATCGCTCGTGTGCGCCACTCGATTCCCGGCGTGGGTCTGATTTCGCCGCCGCCGCACCACGACATTTACTCGATCGAAGACCTGGCGCAGTTGATTTACGACCTGAAGAACGTCAACCCGTCCGCACGCATTTCGGTGAAGCTGGTGGCCGAGGTGGGCGTGGGCACGGTGGCGGCCGGCGTCGCCAAGGCGCATGCCGATGTGGTCCTGATCTCGGGCGATTCGGGCGGCACCGGCGCTTCCCCGCTCTCGAGCATTCGCCATGCCGGCATCCCGTGGGAGCTGGGCCTGGCCGAAACGCACCAGGTGCTGGTGCTCAACGATCTGCGCGGACGCATTCGCGTGCAGACCGACGGCAAGCTGCAGACCGGCCGCGACGTGGTGATCGCGGCCTTGCTCGGCGCCGAGGAGTTCGGCTTCTCGACCGCGCCGCTGGTAGCGATGGGCTGCATTATGATGCGCAAGTGCCACCTCAACACCTGCCCGGTGGGCGTGGCTACGCAGGATCCGGCGTTGCGCGCCAAGTTCCGCGGCACTCCCGAGCAGGTCATCAACTTCTTCTTTTTCATCGCCGAGCAGGTTCGCGCCTACATGGCGCAGATGGGTTTCCGCACCTTCGACGAAATGGTGGGCCGGGTGGACATGCTGGACCCGCGGGCCGCGCTCGACCACTGGAAGGCCAAAGGCCTCGACCTGTCGATGCTTCTGTACAATCCGCAGGTCCCGCTGCGCATCGCGCGGCGTTGTGTGCAGGCGCAGGACCACGGGCTCGACCAGGCGCTCGACTACAAGCTGATCGATCACGCCGGCGACGCAATCGATGGCGGCGCGCCGATCGTCATCAAGCTGCCCATCCGCAATATTCACCGCACGGTGGGCGCCATGCTCTCGGGCGAAATCGCGCGCAAGCACGGTTCGGCCGGCTTGCCCGACGGAACCATTCACTTTCAATTCACCGGTTCGGCCGGCCAGAGCTTCGGCGCGTTTCTCGCCCACGGCGTGACGCTGGAGCTTGAAGGCGACGCCAACGATTACGTCGGCAAAGGCCTCTCCGGCGGAAAGCTGATCGTCTATCCGCCGCGCTCCTCCACCTTCCTGCCGGAGGAGAACATCGTCATTGGCAATGTGGCTCTCTATGGCGCCACCAGCGGGGAAGCGTTTCTCAATGGAATGGCCGGCGAGCGCTTCGCCGTGCGCAACTCCGGCGCCACCGCTGTGGTGGAAGGCCTGGGCGATCACGGCTGCGAGTACATGACCAATGGCCTGGTGGTGGTGCTGGGCAAGGTAGGCCGCAATTTCGCCGCGGGCATGAGCGGAGGGATTGCGTATGTCCTCGATGAGAAGGGCGATTTCGCCGAGAAGCGCTGCAACACGGCGGCGGTGGATTTGGAATCCGTGGGCGAAGCCGATGCCGGTCTGCTGCACGGGTTGATCTATCGCCACGTCGAGTGTACCGCCAGCCCGCGCGGCACATGGATACTGGAAAACTGGGAGCAGATGGTGCCCAAGTTCGTCAAAATCTTCCCCCACGAATATAAACGCGTGCTGGGCATCCAGCGCCAAATCGCCGCGGTGGCGTAAATCGGCAGCGCCGGTAACAAAAACACCGGCGGCAAAGACCGCCGGCGTTACCGGCGGTCAGTAGCGCAGGCGGTGGTTGCCGCCGGTGTATTTGCAGGTAACGCCGGCGGTCTTTGCCGCCGGTCGATGAGATAACGGAGTCGAAATGGGAAAAACAACCGGGTTCATGGAATATACGCGCGAAGTGGCCGAGCGCCGCCCCACGGCCGAGCGCATCAAAGACTGGTTCGAAATCTATCGTCCTTTCCCGGAGCCAAACCTGCGCACCCAGGCCGCTCGCTGCATGGATTGCGGCGTCCCCTTCTGCCACAACGGTTGCCCGCTCACCAACCTGATCCCCGATTGGAACGACTTCATCTACCATGGCCGCTGGCGCGAGGCCGTGCGGCAATTGCACTCGACCAATAATTTCCCCGAATTCACCGGCCGCATCTGTCCGGCTCCCTGCGAGGCGTCCTGCGTGCTCGGCATCAACGAGCCGCCGGTGACCATCAAGCAGATCGAACGGTCGATCGTCGATCGCGGTTTTGAAGAGGGCTTCATCCTGCCGGAGCCTGCCGCCGTCAAGACCGGCAAGCGGGTGGCCGTGGTGGGCTCGGGTCCGGCGGGACTAGCCGCCGCGCAGCAACTGGCGCGCGCCGGCCACGCCGTCACCGTGTTCGAAAAGAACGACCGCATCGGCGGCCTGCTGCGCTACGGCATCCCCAATTTCAAAATGGAAAAGCAACTCATCGACCGGCGCATGGAGCAGATGCGCGGCGAAGGCGTCGATTTCCAGATCAACGCGCAAGTGGGCGGCAATATTCCGGTGGAGGATCTGCGCAAGGATTTCGATGCCATCCTGCTGGCCGGTGGCGCCGAACATCCGCGCGACCTCAAGGTGCCCGGCCGCGACTTGAAAGGCATTCACTTCGCCATGGAGTTTCTGCCCCAGCAGAACCGCCGCAACGAAGGCGACACGGTGCCGGAGTCCGAGGCCATTCTGGCCACGGGCAAGCGTGTGATCATCATCGGCGGCGGCGACACCGGCGCCGATTGTCTGGGGACGAGTCATCGCCAGGGTGCGGCGTCCGTCACCCAATTCGAGCTGCTGCCCAAGCCTCCCGACGAGCGCTCGCCATCCACTCCTTGGCCGCTATGGCCGATGCAACTGCGCATCGAGACCTCGCATGAAGAGGGCGGCACGCGCGATTGGGGCGTCGCCACCACCGGTTTCACCGGCGACGAGAGCGGCCACGTGAAGCGACTTCATGCCGCGCGCGTGGGACCGCCGCCCAAGTTCGAAGCCATCCATGGCAGCGAGTTCGCCATCGATGCCGACCTGGTGCTGCTGGCCATGGGTTTCCTTGGGCCCGTGAAGAACGGCATGATCGAACAACTTGGCGTGGCGCTGGACGCACGCGGCAATGTAGCCGCCGACGCCGATTACATGTCAAGCGTCCCCGGCGTTTTCGCGGCCGGCGATATGCGCCGCGGCCAGTCGCTGGTGGTCTGGGCCATCGCCGAAGGCCGCAAGGCCGCGCAAGGCATCGACCGCTACCTGACCGGCGCCACCAAGCTGGCGTAGGCAGGGCACCCTTTAGAGCTTGCGGAAAAACACCCACGGAATGATGAGCCACAGATGAACACCGATGAACTTAGCGCGGCCTGTGGCCGCAACCAAAGGTGAAGCGTCCCTCGAGAGCGTATCATTGTGAATTATCCAAAAACACTCTGGTACGAGGAGGGACGCATGACCGAGTTTACATCAAAATACG
>JBELAO010000052.1:0-33075 GCA_049508735.1 Bryobacteraceae bacterium
CGGCGCGGCCGGCTTGCGACATCACGATCGGCACCTGCTGTGACGCCGCGATGCCGGCCGGGACCACGGCGTTCACCTGATACAGCCCGCTGAAGCCGGGTGCGGCTCCGGCGAAGGCTGGCACCACGCTCACGCCGCCGATGGTCAGCGAGACGGCATCGATCACATACGAAAGCGGCGAAGGCGGAGCCGGATATCCGGCCACCAGGCGCGGCGAAACATCGCCCAACCCGGTGCAGAAGATCTCCAACACGTCGCCGGCCTTGGCCGAATTGCCGTTGCCGGCCACCACCCACGATCCATCGGGATGCACGATCAGGATCGCTCCGATTCCCTGGCCGGTCTGCGCCTGCGTAAACACGCCCGGCTGCGACGAAACCAGGTTTACGGGTTGCGGCGCGGAGACGGCGCTGTTGCGCGTCACCACCACCTGCAGGCTGGAACCCACCGCCAGATCGAAGGGCAGAATCGCGTTGATCTGACCGGCGGTTACGAAGTAGAGAGGCAGCGATTCGCCGCCGATGGTGACCGACGTTCCGCCGAGCTCGTTGAGCCACGGGAAAGCCGGCGCGATGATGGCGCTGGTGGAATCCGTGAAGCCGGAGCCGAAAATCGAAACGAACGTTCCCGGCGCAACCGGCGCAGTGTAACTGGCGGCGTTAATCACGCCACCGGCGAAGACCACTGGCGGCGCCTCGCCCACGGTCGCGACCGTCAATCTCACGGTGAGCGACTGGATCTGGCTGGTTGCGTTCGGCGACGTGACTTGAATCTGCCCGTAGTAATCGCCGGCTGCGAGCCCGGAGGGATTGGCGGTGACGGTCACCGTGGTCCCGCTCGCCCCGGCGAGGACCGACCCGGTGGCGGGTGAAACGGATAGCCACGTTCCACCGGAAGTGGCGGAAGCGGAAGCCGCCCAGTTCAGCGTGCCCTGGCCGCCGTTGGTGACCACGAACGTCTGCGTGGTGGCCGTGGAGCCGGTGGCCGTCAGCGAGAACGTCAACGACGTATACGACAGGGCGATTGCCGGGCTGGCAAACGGCTGCACCTGCCGGATGCGGCGGTTGTTTTCGTCCGCGATATACAGGTTGTTTCCGGAATCCGTCGTCAGGCCCACAGCCGCCGCCAGCGATGCGGACGTCGCCGGTCCGCCATCGCCCGAGAAGCCGGTTTGGCCGTTGCCGGCATAGGTGTTGATGATTCCGTTGGACAACACGATACGGACGCTGGTCTGGTTTCCGATATAAAGGTTGCCCACCGAATCCATTGCGACCGACTCGGGACCGGGCACGCCCGCCGATAATGCCGGGCCCCCATCGCCCGAAGCGGTGGCCTGACCGTTGCCGGCGATAGTGTTGATGGTGCTGCCGGTCGGATCCACCTTCCTGACGCGGTTGTTGTACGTATCCGCGATATACAAACTGCCGTCGGGACCGGTTGCGATCCCGGTAGCGAGGGAGCCGCTGAGCTGAGCTTTAAGCGGCGACCCGCCATCGCCGCTGAATCCGGGAGTGGGTCCACCGCCGACCCAGATGTTGATCTTCCCATCCGTCGTCACGCGGCGTATAGCGACGCCTTCCGAGACCCCGTTGATCCGCACCTGGTCGACGAAATACACGTTTCCCGCCGGATCGACCGCCACTCTGCGGGGGTTGAGGAGGAGAGCGTCAACGGCCGGGCCGCCGTCTCCGCTGGTGCCGGCTCCGGCGTAACAGCAACCGGGACCGGCGAAGGCCGCGATCTTTCCGGTAATTGCGTCCACGCGGCGGATCTCGTTATTGCCGCCGTCCGCGATATACAGGTCACCGGCGGAGTCCACTGCCACGCCGTAGGGCGTGTTCAGAGCCGCCGAAGTGGCCGGCCCATTGTTGCCCGAGCCACCCGTCTGGCCGTTTCCGGCGACCGTGGAGATGGTGCCGGATGGAGTTACCTTGCGGATTCGATTGGCGCTGCTGTCGGAGATGAACAGGTTACCCCCGGGGCCGATCGCCACGCTTGACGGGCTGACCAGGACCGCTTGCGGAGCTGGTCCACCGTCGCCGATGCTGGTCGCCGTTCCGGCGAATGTGGCCACGTCGCCGCCCACCACAAAGCGGCGGACGCGGTTGTTATCTTCGTCGGCCACGTAAATGGCGCCGGAGGAGTCCAGGGCGATTCCGATCGGATTGTTAAAGGTGGCGGCACTAGCTGCCGCGCCGTCGCCGCTGAAGCCGGCCGTGCCGGTTCCGGCGACGCTGGTGATGATGCCGCTCGAGTTGACGCGCCGGATGCGCTGGTTTCCAGAGTCGGCGATATACATGTTTCCCGACGCGTCGAACGCCACGCCGGTTGGCGATAACAGCGCGGCCTTGGTGGCTGGACCGCTATCGCCGCTGTATCCGTACTGACCGTTCCCGGCAACCGTGGCGATGGTCCCGGTGGTCGAGATCTCGCGGATCACCGCGCTATTCTGGTCGCACACATACACGTTGCCGGACGAATCGACCGCCAGGCCTTCCGGGTAATTGAAAGCGGCATCGATCGCCGGTCCGCCGTCGCCGGTATAGCCAATCAGTCCATTGCCTGCGATCGTCGAAATGATCCCGGTGCTCGCGGTGACCTTGCGGACACGATTGTTGCCGAGGTCCATGATATACAGGTTGCCGGAGCTGTCGGTTGCGATTCCGGTTGGGTATGAGATCTTGGCTTGAGTGGCGGGTCCTCCGTCTCCCGAAAACCCATATTGACCAGCGATGCCGGCCGCCGTGGTGATGATCCCGTTGGGAGCCACTTTGCGAATAACAGTGTTGTTCGAGTCCGCGATATAGAGGTTGCCCGCCGAGTCAATCGCTAGACCAGAGGGATATCCCAGCGAGGTGCCGACGGCCAGTCCGCCGTCGCCCGAGTAGCCGCTCAGGCCGTTGCCGGCAACAACGGAGATTATCCCGGTGGCCGCCGAAACCTTGAGAACCATGGCTTGCCCGCTGGCGGAAAAATAGAGGTTGCCCTGGCCGTCGACGGCGATGTAGTTCGGATTGACCAACTGGGCGGAAGTAGCTGGCAGGCCGCCGCCCGCAAACAAGGCGTCGTTCCCGGCGTAGGTACTGATGTTGCCTTGGGCCAGAACGACACCGGAAAAAACAGCGAAGAACATCCCAAAAAGCAAAGCCGCGGAAAACCGCTGATAGCTGCGCATCATCGTCATCTCTCCTTGTGTTTCCCCGGGAACGTCACGAGCGTTCCTAATAGACTATCGCGAGATGGGCGCAGAATGGCTCACGAAAAAAAGAAAAATTGCGTCTCACGGACAATTCACAAGCAAAAGGACCGCGCGGATTACTCGATCGGCAATGTCACCTGTCAGCCCGGCGCGGCCGCTGTGGCGCGGGCCGTCCGGCCTGCAGAGCCGAGACTCGTCTCGGCTTTTCTTCCCGCCGTTAGGGTGCGGTATTACCCGGCCGGGGACCTACTCGCCTTCCAGGGCGGGCGGAGCGGCTGTCGACGGTTCGGCTACCGGTATCGGATCGGGCTCCGGCCCAAGCTCCTCGGATAGCGGCGGGGCAGGCTCGGATTCCCCCTCAGCTTGCGGCTCGATTTCCGGCGCTGGCGGCGTATGCACGGTGGTGGCGACGCGCGGGGTTGCCTCGAGTGCCACCTCGCATTCGCAGCAGTCGCTGCACTTCAAACACTTCCCACAGATATGGTTGTCGCACGCGTCCTTGGTGCACCGCACACAAATCCGCGTGGAAGGCTCATCGCAAATGCTGCACTGGAATGGCATAGATATGGCTATCTCTTCCTGGAGGGCTGACTGGGCACGCTCAACGAGGCGCGGCAACGCTGCGCTTCGCTATCCATCACCTGGAGCTGTTGTTCCTGATCGGCTGCCAGACTTACCAGGTACCGCTCCAGGCGGGACCGGTTGGCGCCGTTCTCGCCGGACAAAGCGGCCAGCGCCGCGGCGGCGGCCGGCGTCTGATACTTCCGCAGCCCCTGTTCGAGCGAACCGGTCATGGTTTCCAACGCCTGAATGCGGAACAGCACGTCCAGGCCGGCGGAGAGTTTCTCGGGATTACGGGCCAGCGCGCCGGCTGTATCGGCCAGGGCCTTGGCCTGCTCGCTGGCGGATTGCCACAGTTCCAGGTAAGTTTCCGAAGCTCCGCGATCGATCCAGGGCCGCACGTTGATGTGCCCGAGCGCCTCCGCCAGCCGCGCGCCATGGCCGGAAATCTCCTCCATCACTGGGGCCATCTCCCATGGGTTGAGCATACCCGCGGGCTGGTGTGGAGCCTGTTGCGCGGGTTGCCGCGCAGGTTGCGCTTGTGCCCACAGCGCCGCGGCGCCGGCCAGGATCGTAAACGCGCGCAGAGCGCCTCGCACCATGCTTTCAATCTATCATGTGCGGGATCGGATCCCACGTGGGAAGCAAAAACATGGGTGCACGACGCAGAAATGGCGAAGCTCTCCGTCGCCAGTGAATTCACATCAATCCGAGTGCAGCGAACAGCTCCTACCGCTCCAGCGCGGCTACTCCGGGCAGTTTGATGCCGGCCAGGAATTCGAGCGAAGCGCCGCCGCCGGTGGAGATGTGGCTGATTTTGCTCGAGACTCCGGCGGCTTTAATCGCCTTCTCCGAATCGCCGCCGCCCACCACCGACGTGGCGGAGGAAGCGGCCACGGCCTTGGCCAGCGCCACGGTTCCTGTGTCGAACGGCGGCTTTTCGAAAATGCCCATGGGCCCGTTCCAGATCACGGTCTTGGCGGAAGCGATTACTTGCGAGAACAGCGCGATGGTTTTGGGACCGATATCGACGGCGATCTTGCCGGCCGGGATGGTTTCGACCACCTCGTTGGCCGCGCCCGCGGCGATTTCGGACACTACCACGTGGTCCACCGGCAGCATCAGCTTGCTTCCCAGCTCGGCCAGCAGCTTCTTCGCCAGATCAACCTTATCTTCTTCCACCAGCGACTTTCCGGTGGGCAGTCCCTGCGCCTTGAGGAACGTGTACGCCATGGCGCCGCCGATCAACAGTTGATCGACGATCTTGCCCAGGTTCTCGATCACCTCAATCTTGTCCGACACTTTGGCGCCGCCCAGGATGGCAACGCAAGGACGCGGCGGATTGGTGGTGGCGAGGCCCAGGTACTTCAGCTCCTGCTCCATCAGCAGGCCGGCAGCGGCGGTCGGAACGAACTGGACCATGCCCTCGGTGGACGAGTGAGCGCGGTGCGCGCTGCCGAACGCGTCGTTGACGTAAATGTCGCACAGCGCGGCCAACTTCCTGGAGAATTCCGGATCGTTCTTTTCTTCCTCGGCGTGGTAGCGCAGGTTCTCGAGCAGCAGCACTTCGCCCGGCGCGGGCAACAGGACTTCCACCTCTGGTCCGACGCAATCGGGCGCCATCTTCACCGGCCGGCCCAGCAACTCGGCCAATCGCACCGCGGCGGGGCGCAGGCTCATTTCGGGATTCGGTTGGCCCTTGGGCCGGCCCAGATGCGAAGCCAGAATCACGCCGGCTCCGTGATCGAGCGCGTATTGAATGGTGGGAATCGACGACTTGATGCGCTTGTCGCTCGAGATTTCCATCTCGCCCTTTTCGTTCTTGACCAGCGGGACGTTGAAATCCACGCGGATGAATACCTTCTTGCCGTTCAAATCGAGATCGCGTATGGATAGATAGGACATAACAGGCCTCAAAGCAGGGTTTTCCACTAGAGAGTAACACGCGTCGGGACGGGCAGGCTAAAAGCACTCTCTCGGCAAGCTAAAGCAATCCCTGCCAACCCTTTTACAATGGTCGGGTGCCTTCCATTCCGCTGATTGAGCTGGAGAACGTCACCGTCGAGCGCGGGCCGCGCGTGGTGCTGGATAATGTCACGATGTCGATAGCGCAGGGCGAGCATGTCGCCATCCTGGGGCCCAATGGCAGCGGCAAATCGACGCTCATCAAGCTGATCTCGCGCGACCTGTATCCGAGGTTGAAGCCCGAGCCCTGGTCGTTGCGCATCCTGGGACGCGACACCTGGAACCTGTTCGATCTCCGCAATCGGCTAGGGCTGGTCTCCAACGACTGGATGCAGATGTGTACGCGCGATTTCTCGGGTTTCGAAATCGTGCTGTCTGGCTTTTTCGGCAGCGTGGGCATCTGGCCGTACCACGCCGTGACACCCGCCATGGAAGCCACCGCGCGCGAGGTGATGGAGACGCTCGCAATCGCACACTTGGCCGAGCGCGCGACCGATCACATGTCGTCCGGCGAAGCGCGGCGCTTCCTGATCGCGCGGGCGCTGGTGCACGGCCCGCAGGCGTTGCTTCTGGACGAACCCACCACCAGCCTCGACCTCGGTGCCACCCACGAGCTGCGCGAGACTCTCTCCAAACTGGCGCGGCGAGGCATCGGCATCATCATGGTGACGCATCATCTGCCGGATGTCATCCCGGAGATGGAGCGCGTGGTGCTGCTCCGCCAAGGCCGGGTGTCGCGCGATGGCGCCAAGCGGGACGTGCTCGAAGCGGGCGCCCTGAGCGAGTTGTTTGGTACTCCGGTGGAGGTGCTGGAGCGTAGCGGGTATTATCACGTGCTCTAGTGCGGGGCAGGTCCCCGGCCAAGCTTGTCCAAAATAGGTTCGAGTCTCTGACAGGGGTCGTAGGAGTTAGCCATCAACCAGAAATGCCCGATCGAGGCTTCTTGTCGGCATTCGCGCTGTAGGAGCGGATCCGACCGTCAGCAGCCAGCCAGCAGCGCCTCACAGGGCGCCGCGGAAACAGTTCGATATCATCTTCAGGTACTCCCTTTCAGCACGGAGCGATTGAGCGGTTGACTCGTCCACGACCGCTCCGGGTGATTGATCGGCGGTCCGGAACATAACCGATCCTGGCGGCCGAACCTCTCCATGGCTGGCCTCACTCGTTCGAAGCTCGCCGTCAGTTCCGGCAACGCCGCCACGGCAGCGCGAAGGTCGCCGGCGCGGCCCTCCTGCTCCAGCTTCCAGGCGGCCTCTCGCACTTCCTGCCCACCCACGTTGGCGGCTGCCCCTTTGATGGAGTGCGCGGCCAGGCGGACCGCATTGCCGTCCAGGTCTCTCACGGCCTGGGCCAGCCGCGCGATCTGCCCCGGCATGTCGTCGACAAATCCGCGGACAATCCGCTGCGCCAGTTCCTCGTTTCCCATCAGCCGTGCGACAAGATCTTCCCCGTGGAACGCTGCGGCGGCCGCATCGGACGTGGGTCCAGACGATGCAGCCGACGCACGATCCGCCGCGGCCGTCATGCCGCCTGTCCACTCCCGGATTAGCTGGTCCAACGCGTCGGGCCTGAGCGGTTTGGCAGTGTATCCGTTCATACCCGCGGCCAGACACATCTCGCGATCGCCGGCCATGGCGTTGGCGGTGGCTGCGATGATCGGAATGTTGTGGTTACGGACGGCCGTGCCGGGACGGCGAATGAGCCGCGATGCCTCGTAGCCGTCCATCTCGGGTAACTGGCAGTCCATCAGCACGAGATCGTAGTCCTGTTCCGCCAGGGCGCGTAGCGCGCTGTAGCCATTCTCGACAACGTCCGCTCGGTAACCCAGGTTCTCGATGATACCCAAGGCCACTTCCTGATTGACCTTGTTGTCTTCCACCACGAGCAGACGAATCTGAGCGTGCTGTGCCCGACTGCCTGGCGGTGGATTGGGTTGCGCGCCCGAGCGCGCCGGCGGGGGGCCGTAGCCCAGCAGGGAAGCTAGGCAGGCGCCCAGTTCCCCCTGCTTTAGCGGCTTACTGGCGTATCCGTCAAATCCCATCCGGTGGCAGCGCTCGGCGTTCGCCGCCAGCGTCTGGGGTTGCAACAGCACCAGGACGGTGCCGGCTAACTCGGGATCTCCGCGAATCAGCGTCGCCAGCCGTTGGGCATCCATTCCCGGCAACTCCATATCCACCAGGACCGCATCGAAGGGACCGCCATCCGCGCCCTTTAGTAAGTCCATGGCCGCCCGCCGATCGCCGGCTTCCGCTCCGGTGGCTTTCCAGAACGCCAGCAGCTCCATGGTCAGGCTGCGGCTGGCCCGGTTGTCGTCTACCACCAGGATCCGGCGCCCAGCCAGAGAAAGCGCGCGCGGCCGCTCGACGGCGGGATCTGGATCCAGGAGGGCGGTGAACCAGAAGCAGGACCCTTCGCCCTCCACGCTCTCGAAGCCGGTCTTGCCCCCCATCATTTCCACCAGCATCTTTACGATCGACAGGCCCAGACCGGTTCCTCCGTAAAGACGGCTGGTTGAAGCGTCCACCTGGGAGAAAGCGCGAAACAGCCGGTCCCGCCTGCCCGCCGGAATACCAATCCCGGTGTCGCTCACTTCGAATCGGATTTCTCCCCGGTCGCCGGCGGTTTCCATCTTCACCCGAATCGAGACCTCCCCGGCCGCCGTAAACTTCACCGCATTGCCGGCGAGATTGATGAGGACCTGCCGCAGACGGCCGGCGTCGCCAACCAACGCCGTGGGCACGTCCGGCTCGATGAAGCAGAGCAGTTCCACTCCCTTTTCCTGGCTTTTCACCGCCATCAGGTCGGCTACCCCCTCCACCACGCCGCGCAGATCGAACGGCGTTTTCTCCAACTTCAGTTTGTTGGCCTCCATCCTGGAAAAATCGAGCACGTCGTTGAGGATGCCCAGCAGCGACTCGGCGCTGTCGCGGAGCGTCTCGACGCGCTTCCGCTGCCGCGGGTTCAAGTCGCCTTCCAGCAGCAATCCGGCCATCCCCAGTACGCCGTTCATCGGCGTACGGATCTCATGGCTGATGTTGGCGAGGAATGAACTTTTCGCCTGGCTGGCGGCATCGGCTGCCTCCCGAGCGAGAATCAGCTCCGACTCGTAACGTTTCCGCTCGGTAATGTCCTCCGTTATGCCGACGACGCGAATGAGTTGACCGGCCTGGTCGAATACCGGAAAGGCCCGGTCGCAGATCCACTTCTCCTGCCCCTCGGGCGTCCGTAATCTGTATTCCGAATCGACAGCTTCTCCCAGCAGTTGCCTCTCAAACATGGCATGGACCCGCTCCCGGTCATCCGGATGGACCGATTCCGCCCAGGACAGAAAACTCCTGCAGAGGCTGTCGCTGGTTCTGCCCCAGATCTGCTCATACGCGGGGCTGACATAGAGAATCTCGGCCTGCGGAGACATCACCCAGAACACTTCACGAATGTTATCCGCCAACTGTCGAAACTTTTCTTCGCTGCTGCGCAGGGCCTGCTCGGTTTGCTTGCGTTCGGTGATGTCCAGGCAAAGGCCGACGTGTCCCAGGAACTCGCCACTTTGCGAAAAGCGCGGCGCGGCGTGGGTGGCCACCCAGCGCCACTCGCCATCGGAACGCCAGAGGCGCGCGTCGGCGCGGAAGGGCGTATGCTCCCGCACCGCGCGCTGGAATGCCGCGACATATTCCTGCGTATCGTCCGGGTGAAACAGCAACTGCCAGCCGCTCCCTTCAGTCTGCTCGTCGGGTATGCCACGGAACTCCCGGTGTGCCCGGTTGATGAACTGACTGTTCCCCTCGGCGTCGGTCACCCACATCACCGCCGGGCAGCCATCCGCCATGATGCGGAAGCGCTCCTCGCTCTCGCGCAGCGCCTCCGCCGCCCGCCGGCGCTCGGTGATGTCTTCCACGTGGCACACGGAGTATAGCGGCCGGTTGCCGCTGTCGCGGACGAGAGAAATCCTGACGCGCGTCAACACGACATTTGCGCCGCGGTGAATGTAGCGCCTTTCCCCCTCGACAAAACCGACCTGGTTGTTCCACAACTGCTCCTTTCGCATTAGGGCAGGCGCCAGATCGTCGGGGTGGGTCAGTTCCGGCCAGGTCTTGGCGAGCAGCTCCTGTTCGGAATACCCCAGCATCCGGCATAACGCGGCATTCACCTGGAGGATGCGCTTGTCCGGTCCGGACACGTACATGCCGCACGGCGCGTTTTGAAAAACCTCGCGGAACCGCTCATCGTTTTCCCGAAGCTTCCTCTTGGCCCGCAGGCGCTCCGTGATGTCATGGGCGATGGCGGCGGCGCCTACTACCTCTCCGGCCGGATTCCGCACCGGAGAGATCGAGATCGAAACATCGATCGCGCGGCCGTCCTTGGCCTGTCGAACCGTCTCGAAGGGGCTGATCGCGCACCCCATCCGGACCACCGCCAGACTGCGGAACAGTTCTTCGCGGCGGCCATCCGGAGCCAGAATCGCCACGCTCTTGCCGATGATTTCCCGGCCCGGGTAGCCGAACAGTACTTCGGCGCTGCGGTTCCAACTGACGATGGTGCCGTCCAGCTTCGCGGCGTAAATCGCGTCGTCCGACGATTCCACGATGGAGGCCAGCAAAGCGCGGGTTTGCCCCGCTTCTTTCCGCTCCGTGACGTCACGGAGGACGGAAGACGCGGCTACCACCTCTCCGGCGGAGTTTTTCATGGGGCACACCGTAACCGATGCGGGAAACCCCCGTCCATCCTTGCGCAGGCACACGCCCTCGTATTGGGAGACGACACGGCCCTGCAACACCCGCTCGGTGATGCGCGCCAGGCCGGGCATCCGGTCCGGCGGGACCAGCATCGACACATGTTTCCCGATGGCCTCTCCCGCCGAGTAGCCAAAAATCGCTTCCGCCCCGCGGTTCCAGGCGAGGATGATGCCGGCCGGCGTCTGGGCCATGATGGCGTCTTCGGAACTCTCCACCACCGCGGAGAGGAACCGCTGCGCTTCCTCGCCCGCCCGCCGCGCGGTCACGTCGCGCTTGATGGCGATGTAGCTGACGATTTTGCCGTTCGGCCCTTGCACCGGAGTGATTTGCATCTCCTCGGTATAAAGGGTTCCATCCTTGCGACGGTTGATCAGTTCGCCGTTCCAGACGCGCCCGGACGCGATGGTATCCCAAAGCTCCTTGTAGAATTCCACCGAGTGGCTTCCCGATTTCAGAAACCGCGGGTTCTGTCCGATCGCTTCCTCGCTGGTGTAGCCCGTCATCTTGGTGAACGCGGGATTCACGTACCGGATTCTCCCGCCGGTGTCGGTGATGACGACGCTATCGGCGGCCTGCGCAACGGCCGCCACCAGGCCGGCTCGCTCGATATGTTCGGTTTTTCGCCGCACAGTTCACCTCGATGAGGCTGGGACTTTCGTCTCTGCTTATCGTCCTGCTGCGGGATTCTCTGAGGGGAAGCCAACTCCGCCGAGCAACCCTTCCGCCCCGCCGATGGGCCCAGCAAATAAATCCGCCGATCGGCTAAGGAAAAGCAGGGCGCTCGCCGATAAATACGGTGGCGAGCCTGAGAAACCAGGTTGTCGCCATGCGAGGAAGAGTGCACCGCAGTGGATAGCCCGACAATTCTGGTTGTAGACGACACGCCGACCAACCTGGATCTGCTCCAGGGGGTCTTGGAGGCCGAGGGCTTCCGCACATTGACCGCCGCCGACGGCCCTACCGCCCGCGCGCTGAGCCGGGCCCAACAGCCGGACCTCATTCTGCTGGACGTGATGATGCCGGGCGAAACGGGTTTTGGAACGTGTTCGCTGTTGAAATCGGATCCCGTCACTGCCGACATTCCCGTCATCTTTCTCTCCGCTCTGGATGACGTGACGACCAAGGTTACGGGCCTCAAACTCGGCGGCGTGGACTACATCGCCAAGCCGGTGGATGGCGAGGAAGTCCTGGCGCGAGTGCGGGTTCACCTGCGAATCCGCGAGACCAATCGCGCCTTGGTCGGGCAGCATCGGGCGCGCCTTGAACAGTTGCGCGACGCCCAACAGGCCATCCTGATGCGTCCCGGCGATTGCCCGGAGGCGAGATTCGCGGTCTATTACGAACCACTGGAGGAAGCCGGCGGCGATTTCTACGACGTGGTTGAGCTGGGGGCCGGCATCTTCGGCTACTTTGTGGCGGACATCAGCGGCCATGGGATTAGCGCCGCGTTTCTCACCTCGGCCGTGAAGGCGTTGCTTCGCCAGTACGCCGGGCCGGTATTCTCGCCCGAGGACACCATGCGCGGCGTGGATTCGGTGATGCGTCAACTGCTGGACGAGGAGCGTTATCTTACGGCGTGTTATGCGCGCCTCAACCGGCAGACGCACCGGCTCACCGTGACCGGCGCCGGGCATCCTCCTCTGATCCTGGTAGGCGCGGATGGCGTGCCGCAAACCGTGGAACTGGCCAGCGATCCCTTGGGAGTGTTCGGTGCGGCGATTCTCCGCCGTCAGGATCTGCGCGTATCGAATGGCGACCGCTTCTTTTTGTATACCGACGGCCTGATCGAGTCTTCGCCGGGCGCCAGCCGGCGGAAGGGGGTGGACCGGCTGGTGGATGCCTGCGTCCGCCACCGGGCCGCGCCTCTCGGCGAAGCTGTCGACAGGATTGTGCGCGAGCTGCGCCCGCAAACGCAGGCGGCGGAAGACGATCTGCTGCTGTTGGCTGCCGAGGTGGGCCAATGAACCATTCGATGCGGGTCGACTGTGAAATGCGGAGCTCCTTGCCGGCCAGTTTGCAGGCCATCGAGAAGTTCTTCGTTGAATTCCGACGGAGGAGCCGGGAGATGATGGACCGCGCGAACCGCTTCGACGCCGAGTTGCTGGTGCGCGAGGCTTTGACCAACGCCGTGGTGCATGGCTGCCACACTGATCCGGGCAAGCAGGTCCGCTGCCTCTTGCGGCTGAAGCGCCGCCGCCTGCTCATCGCCGTCGAGGATGACGGCGATGGTTTCGATTGGCGCGCCGCCTGGGATAAGACGGCGGAATTGCCGGAATGCTCCGGCCGCGGCATCGAGATCCTCCGCAAGTATGCCAATCGCGTCCGCTACAACAGCAAGGGCAACGCGGTGACGATAGTCAAATGTTTCTGATGAGGAAGACACCAATGATAGAGGTTACACGAGAAAACAACAAAGCGGTGCTGCGGCCGGGCGGAAGCGAGATCGTGGCAGGTTCGATATCCGATCTGCGGTTGAAAATGCGGGGGATGGTCGAGGAAGGCGTCCGCGAGATGGTGGTTGACTTGACCGGTATTCAAATGGTCGATTCGAGTGGGATTGGCTTGCTCATCTCGGCCTTTAACTCTCTGCGCAAGGTTGGCGGCCGGCTGGCTGTGATCCACGCATCCGCGGACATTCTGGACCTGTTCCAGACCATGCGCATGCACCAGCACTTCAGCGTCTCCGGAAACTAAGAGGGGAAGATGAGCGAACCGAACCTCGACGACGAGCTCGTGCAGGACTATCTGGCCGAATGCCGCGAGCATCTGGCCACGATCGAGACAGATCTGCTGGCCATCGAACAAGGTGGAGCGGAGATTGACGAGGAGCTGGTGAACCGCGTCTTCCGCGCGGCCCATTCCATCAAGGGGGGCGCCGGCTTCTTCGATCTGGCCAAGATCCGCGAATTAGGGCACAAGACCGAGAGCGCGCTCGACCTGATCCGTTCCCGGCAGATGGCGCCGACGCCGGAAGTGATCAGCATTCTCTTGATGGCGTTCGATAAGCTGCGCGATCTGATCGACCATTACCGGGAAAGCAATCAGGCAAATATCGGCGAGTTTGTCGAGGCGCTGACCGCGCTCGCCACGGGGAGCCTGCCCGAGAACGAGAAAGGTTCGCTTTCCAAGCAGGTCACGGTGCAGTTGCCGACGAACAAGCACATTCAAATGTCGGCATTCGATCTGAACCAGGCACGCAAGGGCTCGAAGTGCGTATATCTGGTCGAATACGATCTGATTCACGACATCGAGCGGCGGGGCAAGACGCCTTGGGGCGTCTTCTCGGACCTGATCAAGTGCGGCGCCATTCTGGAAACGGCTTTCGATCTCGACTCCGCTGGAACGCTGGATGACGAACCGTCCAACACGTTGATGCTGGAGGTGCTGTATGCAACGGTGCTCGAACCCGACCTGGTGGGACAGGTTGTGGATGTCCCGCTGGAGCGTGTGTGGTTGATCGAAAAGAACGGCGCCGTCATGCCACTGGCCAGGGCGGCTCCCGCACCCGCCGCCGAACCGGTGGCGGCGGCCGTCGCGGCGAAGCCGCCGCGCAAGAAAAAGGCGGCGAATCCGGCGGCAAAGGTACATCCGCGCGTGCTCCCAGCGCCTCCAGTGCCAGCCAAGCCGGCGCCCGGCCCCGCACGTCCGCCCACGCCGGCGGAGGAGTCCTCAAGAGCCGCGGCTGCGGAAGCGGTTCCGGCGATCGAAACAACCATCCGCCTGAATGTGACGCTGCTCGATTCCCTGATGACGTTGGCTGGCGAACTCGTGCTCAGCCGCAACCAGTTGAACGAGTCTCTCTCCCGGCAGGACGATCGGGGCATCCGCTCCGGCGCCCAACGGGTAAGCCTGGTGACTTCGGAGCTGCAGGAGGTTGTGACGCTGACCCGCATGCAGCCGGTCGGCAGCCTGTTCGCCAAGTTTCCGCGGCTGGTACGCGATCTGGCGCGGGACTTGGCCAAAGATGTCCAACTGAAGATCGAGGGCGGCGAGGTCGAGATCGACAAGACAATTCTGGAAGGGTTGAGCGATCCGCTTACCCACATGGTGCGCAACGCGGTGGATCACGGCGTCGAGGCGCCCGCCCAGCGAACGGCCGCCGGGAAGCCCGCGACCGGTACCGTGACGCTCAAAGCTTCGCACCAGGCCGGCCAGGTAGTGATCGAGATTTCGGACGACGGCAAGGGCCTGGCGGCCGACAAAATCGTGGCATCCTCGGTCGCCAAGGGCCTGGTTACGCGCGAGCAGGTGCAGAACATGTCGGATCGCGAGAAGATGGCGCTGATCTTCCTGCCGGGTGTATCGACGGCCGAGAAGGTCAGCGACGTGTCGGGTCGCGGCGTCGGCATGGACGTTGTCAAGACTAACCTGGACCGGCTGGGGGGCAAGATCGAAATCGATTCGGAGCCCGGCCGGGGCTCCCACTTCCGGATCAAGCTGCCGCTCACGCTGGCCATTATTCCCTCGCTGCTGGTCTCGGACGGCGGCGAGGGCTTTGCCATCCCGCAAGTGAGTGTGGGCGAATTGATCCGCATTCCGGCCGCGCAACTGGCTGAGCGCACCGATCGAGTGGGAGATGCCCAGGTTCTCAACGTGCGCGACCGGCTGGTGCCGTTGCTCCATCTGGCGGATGCGCTGGGAGTGCCGCGTCCGGGAAACTCGTCACGAGCGTTGAACGTGGTCCTGGTGGATACCGGCGCCTTCGAATATGGGCTGGTGGTGGAGGAACTGCACGATACGGTGGAGATCGTCGTGAAACCGCTGGGCCGTCATCTGAAAGGCCTGCACGATTATGCCGGCGCCACCATTCTGGGTGACGGGCGCGTGGCCGTGATTCTGGACGTGGGAGGTCTGGCGACGCGGGCGAAACTGACCGCCGGTACGGTGGAAGCCGCCGCCCGGCAGGATGCCGGGAGGAGCGCCGCGTCGGGCGAAATGCACGCGCTGCTCCTGTTCCAGAATTCGCCCGGCGAGAACTGCGCCGTGCCCATCGAGCAGGTGTCGCGCATCGAGCGGGTGCGCCCGGCGCAGATCCTGGACCTGGGAGGACGCCGCACCATGCAGTATTGCGGCGCCAGCCTGCCTCTGGTGAGCCTCCACGACACGGCCGCAGTCGGCGAACTTACCGCCGAACAGCAGTGGGTAGTGATCGTCTTCGAGAGGCTGGGCCGTCCCTTGGGACTGTTGGCCGCCGAGCCGCTCGACATGGTGGAAGCGGCGCTCAATATCGACACGGTCACTTTGCGGCAGCGGGGCATCGCCGGATCGGCAGTGCTCAAGGACCGCACCATCCTGCTGCTGGACATTTTCGAACTCGCCGACGCGGTGCGGCCGGAAGGCGGCCAATCGGCGGCCGTGGTGACGGTGCGGGATAAGCCGGAAACCGCTCCGACAGTGTTGGTGGCCGACGATTCGGAATTCTTCCGCGGCCAGATCCAGCGCCTGGTGGAAGCGGTCGGCTGCCGGGTACTGGCGGCGGAAGACGGTCAGGCGGCGTGGGAGATCCTGGACCATCACGCCGGAGAGGTGGACCTGGTGGCAACCGACATCGAAATGCCGCGCCTCGACGGGCTGGCTCTAACGCGGCAGATTCGTGCCGATCGGCGTTTTGCCGGGTTGCCGGTCATCGCGCTGTCTTCTCTGGCTGGAGAAGAAGAGATCGCCTGCGGCATGGCCGCCGGCGTGGATGAGTATCAAATCAAGCTCAACAAAGAAGAGTTGATGGAGAGCATTCGCAAGGCGGTTGGCAGGAAACAGTCGCCGGTAACGGCCTGACAAGGGAATAGGAAAGAAAATGACATCGATATCGAACATCAAGATCGGCAGGAAAATTGCGCTCGTGCTAGGGGCGATCACTCTCATTTTGACAGGTCTGTCGGCGCTGTCACTGTGGGGAATCAACACTAACGAAAAGCTGGCCACGACCCTCGCCCAGTGCCTCACGAAGGCGCGACTGGCGGAAAGAGTCGCGGGCGATACCGCGGCGGTTGCTCTGAACATTGGAAGAATGATCGTCGAAAAGCAGGCGTCCCGGAATTGCATGGACCGGATCGTCGCGCGCAAGAAAAGCCGGGTAGAAGCGGTGGAGGAGTTCAACCGGCTGGCGAATACCCCGACAGGCATCAAACAGGGAGCCGAGATCGCGGAAGCCATCGAGTCGGCGTCGGCCTTAAGTAACAAGGCTATGGAACAGATTGCCGCTGGCCGATTTGCCGAGGCGCAGCGAAGCTTTAACGCCTACGCCACAATGTCTGACACAATACACGACAAAGCCAGAGAAGCAGCTCAGTTTCAGGACAATAGGGCTCTCGAACTTGAGAAGACGAACAAGGCCACCTCGAGCACCATCTGGATTCTGCTCATAGCGGGAGGCCTGCTCGCGATTGCGGCTGCCATTTTCGGCGGAGGCACTCTCACTCGCAGCATCGCAAAGCCCTTGGGCGCAGCGATAACGCATCTGCATGCCGTTTCCGAAGGAGACCTCACGCGTGACGCGCCGGCCGAATTCCAAGCGCGTGGCGATGAGATCGGGTTGCTGGCCAGGGCGAAGCAGGCGATGATCGTCAATCTGCGCCAGATGGTCAGGGATATCTCCGGAGGAGTTCAGGTCCTATCTTCTTCGTCGGCCGAGTTGTCCGCCAATTCAACACAAATGTCGGGCGGCTCTCACCTGGCCTCAGGCAAGGCCCACGCCGTGGCGGCGGCCGCCGAGCAGATGACCACCAACGTGGCGTCGGTGGCGGCGGGCATGGAGCAGACGTCCACCAACCTGACCAGCGTGGCTTCCGCCACCGAGCAGATGACCTCGACCATTGGCGAGATCGCCAACAATTCCGAGAAAGCGCGCCGCATCACGGAAGAGGCCACCCGCCAGGCCGCCCGCATCAGTGAGCAGATGAACCAGTTGGGCACGGCGGCTCAACAGATCGGCAAAGTCACGGAAACCATCACCGAGATCTCGTCGCAGACCAATCTGCTGGCGCTCAACGCCACCATCGAGGCGGCCCGCGCCGGTTCGGCCGGTAAGGGATTTGCCGTGGTCGCCAACGAGATCAAGGAACTGGCCCAGCAAACCGCTGCCGCCACCGAGGACATCAAAGCCAGAATCGCGGGCGTGCAATCCTCGACCGCGGGGGGAATCACGGAAATCGAGAAGGTCTCGCAGGTGATCCACGACGTCAGTGAGATCGTATCTTCCATCGCCGCGGCCATCGAGGAGCAATCCACCGTGACCAAAGACATCGCACGCAACATCGCGGAGGCCTCCAGCGGTGTGCAGGACGCCAACAAGCGTGTGTCGGAAACTTCGCATGCCACCAGGGAGATCGCGCAGGAGATCGTGCATGTCGACCAGGCGGCCGGCCAGATGGCGGACGGCAGCGAACAAGTGAAGGCCAGCGCGACGGAACTCTCCCGCGTGGCCGAACAACTGCAGGCCACCGTGCACCGGTTCAAGGTCTGAGTCCCGAGGACACCATGCCAGATACGCTGACGACTCAGGGTGGGCAGACGGCGCTGTTGGCGGCCTTTTTCGTTCGCGACGCGCTTTGTGCCCTGGATGCGGCTGGGGTGCAGGAGGTGATCCGGTTGGGGCCGGTGACGCCGGTGCGCTATGCTCCGGAGGAAGTCATCGGCATCGTCAACCTGCGCGGCAAAATCGTCACCATCATCGACCTCGGCCGGCGGCTGGGCTTCGCCAAGGCTACCCCGGGGAAGGACAGCCGCATCTTCATCATTGAAGACCGGAATGAATTCATCGGCTTGCTGGTGGACCGGGTGGATGAGGTGGTGGAGGTGGAGAGCGACCATTGGCAGCCGCCACCGGCCAATGTGAACTGGGGGCAAGCCCGCTTTTTCAAGGGAGTGTGCCGCGCCCGCGGCCGGGTGATCACGCTGCTCGACGCCGGCCAGATCCTGGCGGAAGGGCAGTGATGGCTCCGCGGGTGCGGGTGAAACAATGAGCCTGCGCGTTCTGGTGGTGGACGACACAGTCGTGTTCCGGCGCATCGTTGCCGATGCGCTGATTGGGGTGCCGGGTGTGGAGGTTGTGGGCACGGCCTCCAACGGCAGGCTGGCGCTGGTACGCATGGCCGCGTTGCACCCCGATCTGGTGACGCTCGATATCGAGATGCCGGAAATGAACGGAATCGAAGTGCTGGAGTCGATGGCTGCCACCGGCGTGAAAGCGGGTGTCATCATGCTCAGCTCACTGACGGTGCGCGGCGGAGAGATGACCGTTCGCGCGTTGGAGTTGGGGGCCTTCGATTTCCTGACTAAGCCTGAGGACGGCAACGCCGAGGCGAACCTGCGGCACCTGCGATCCCGTCTGCTGCCAATGATCCGTGCCTTCGAACGGCGGCGCGAAATTCGCGCGATCCTGCGCGGCGAAGCCAGGGATTCCGCTCCGGCGGAAGGGCTGCCGGTATGGCCCGCGCTCGCCGCACAACTTCGCCCGGCGCGCGCAGTGCGCAGTGCCGGTCCGCCGATGGTGCTGATTGGCGTATCCACCGGCGGCCCTGGCGCCCTGGCCAGACTGGTGCCATCGCTGCCCGGCGATCTGGGCGCGCCGGTGTTCATCGTCCAGCACATGCCGGCCCTGTTCACCCACCCGTTGGCGGCCAGCCTCGACAAGAAGAGCGCTCTCCGGGTCAAGGAAGCACAGGAGGGCGAAGTGGCGCAGGCAAACTGCGCCTATTTGGCTCCCGGCGGCCGCCACATGAAACTGGCCGCGGGAACGAAGGGAGAAATCATCCTGCGTATCACCGACGATCCTCCCGAGAACGGGTGTCGGCCCGCCGTGGATTATCTGTTTCGCTCCGCTGCCTTGCATTTTCCCGGCCGGTCGGTGGCCGCCATCCTGACCGGCATGGGTAACGACGGCACCGCCGGCCTGCGCCTGTTGAAGCGCGGCGGATGCTTCTCGATCGCCCAGGACGAAGCCAGTTGCGTGGTTTTCGGCATGCCGAAGGAAGCGATCCAGGCCGGAGTGGTCGATACGGTGGCGCCGCTCGATACCATCGGCCCAGCCATCGTCCGCTCGGTGCGCGAGGTCAGACCGTGATCAGGCTCCAACCGGAAGAACATAAGAGTCTGGCCCAATACGTTTACTCGCTCTGCGCCATCACTCTGGACGAGTCCAAAGGATATCTGATTGAGGGCCGTCTGGCCCGCCTGGTCGAAGAGACACGTGCCGGCAGCTATAACGGACTCTTGATGCGGGCAAAGTCCGATGCCAGCCGGGCGATCGAGCGTCGCATCATAGACGCCATCACTACGAATGAGACGTTCTTCTTTCGCGACACCTCGCCCTTCGATCTGTTGCGTTACAAGATCATTCCGGAGCTGGTCGACCGCCGCGCGCGCGCTGGCGCGGCGCGCATCCGGATCTGGAGCGCGGCTTGCTCGACCGGCCAGGAGCTTTACAGCATCGCGATTCTGCTCAGGGACTTGCTGGGAGACACCGACCGCTATGGCATCCACCTGGTGGGCACCGACATCTCCGACGACGCAGTGGCCCGCGCCAGCCGTGGGCTGTTCAGTCCGATCGAGATCTCGCGGGGACTGAGCGAATCCCAGCGGGCCAAGTATTTCACTCCCCGCGTCGGCGGCTGGCAGATCCGGGATGAGATCCGCGGCATGGCCTCGTTCAAGAAGCTGAACCTGATGGCAGACTTCTCGGCCCTGGGCCGATTCGATATCATCTTCTGCCGCAACGTGGCGATCTACTTCAGCGAACGGGATAAGGCCTCGTTGTTCGGGCGTATGGAACGGGCGCTGGAGCCGGAGGGCTGCCTGGTGATCGGCGCGATGGAATCGCTCAATGGAATCTGCCCTCAGTTTGAGTCCAAGCGCCATCTGCGCTCGGTGTTTTACCAGGTTAGAACCAGGATGTGAGTCGCGATAGGGAAGCGTGATCCGTAAGACTGTGGCGACCATAACCTTACGCAGAACGGACTTTTCGAACGGTGTGGTCGGGTCCTGCCAATGTGATTGGTAGAGATCGATATAGTCCGCTTCGCGGCGCTGCAAGCTCGGTTCAACTTCATGCCGAATGGATTTTTCACCGAGGTGACGGCCAGGATCACCTTGTCGCGGCATCCGCGAAGAGTGTCTTCCGAGATGCGCTCGGAGCGGCCGCGCCCATGGGCTTGCGCCGTGATGAAGCTGCCGCCAGCATCGAGCGAAGCGTGAATGGAGCCACTTCCGTATATCGGTGCCTCACCACATCCATCCGCCGAGGGCCCCAGTGACATGTGCCACGAGTGCTCCGCCCCAGCAGGGAGCGGGTTGAAACGGTTATGTTGCCAGGCGCACGCACCCACCGACCGGCGCATTTGCAACATTCCTGTGCCCTTCTCCCCCGCGGGTCCCATTCCCGCCGGAGAACCCGCGCGCACCCTTCATCCTCTGCCCGCGCGCCACTTTAGCAACCATCCAAAACCATAACGCACGCACGCCAAAGGCTCACATCCCGTCGCTGTATCGAAAACGCACCGGCCGGTGAGATTCGCTCCACTCAAGGCAGTTCCGCCGAAACGTTACCGAAACAGCGCTAGGTCTCCGACCGCCTGGAAACATCTTCTTGTAACCGAACCTGCGATGGGCGGCCTTGCGGTTGGGTTTCCGGTTTATCTTCGTGCCGGCGCGATTCATCAGGCAATTCGAGGCGCGGCTTTCGCGGCGCAGAGTCGTTAGGTCAGGGATTCTTCGGGTTCCGAGGCATTGCCGCGAGAACTTGCCAATCTCGATCTCGGCCTGAATGAGTCAACTTCCGTGAGCGGGCGTGTAGTGAATGGTGAATCGGTCCCAGATCTCGCCGCCGAGCTCCTTGCCATAGAGGTCGGTCAGGGACTTGCGGCGGTGGATGTTGAGGTCGAACAGCTCCAGGTGTTATTACCGGTCTAAAACGGCCGCGATCCCAGCGATTCTGACGCCATTGGGGTCGCCGGTTCTGACGTCGCCAGCCACTGGTGGGCGGCTGGCGACGACGGCGTCGGCGCAACAGCCTCGGCAGTGACGTTGTGGAGTTAGCGGCAGACTCCTCCGCTCGGGTTATCTTCACAGTGCGGCGCTTGATCGGAGCGGTTATGGCTCGGCCGGCGGATCGGGATTTCTCCACGAGGCGGTCGGCAATCGCAGTTGCGCGGTGCCTCCATGTGCCGGATCGATCCCCGATCAGACCGGCGCCGGCCAGCAGGATGTTCGGGTTCGTCGGATGCATTTTCAGGCTGGCGATGTACAGGTTGGTGAGCCCGTTGCCCTCATCCAGCGCTTGCCACATCTGTCCGCCGTCTGTGCGCTTTAGGATGCCGACGCCCCCGCGGACTGCACCGAGCAGATTGGAATTGGCGGCTTCGCGGCCGAAGATCCCCGACGAGACGTAAGCCACGCTGGAGTTGCCCGGATTGATCGCTACATACCGCGCCAGGTTGTCGCCGCCGGGCGCCGCACTCATCGGAATCCCGGCCAGTTGATCTTGGGCTGGATGACGCGTATCCGGACGCTGGACGGGTTTGTGGTGGTTCAGAGCGGAACCCCTCGCGTGCGCTTTCCGAGTGAAGTCCCCCGATCCAGATCATGACGGCCGAAGACCGGGGGGGCATTCAGGGCCATCGAAACCATCTTTCCAATTTGACCGGCAGAAACGGACCGTGCGATCGCGTTTTTCGACGGGCGATATCGAACCAGCGATGCCGGCCCATCTCCGTCTGCTTTCACGCTGGGATGCTCGCTACGTAGATCTGCCGTAGCGCGCGATACGTAACCGCGCCGCTCGGTCACTCCAGCGGTTGAGACCGTAGCAAAATCCGAAGGGGCGCAATCCGGCCCACGCGAGCCAAGAAAAGCGCCACCTCCGTTTTCTTGCCGATCCAAACAACAGGAACTGGGTTAGTGCGAAGCCGATAGCTCCGTTCTCCGCCGGGCTCAGGCGAGGTCGTACCGATCCAGGTTCATCACCTTGTTCCACGCAGCCACGAAGTCCTTCACAAACGCCTCCTTCGAGTCGTCACATGCATAGACTTCCGCGATTGCCCGGAGTTGGGAGTTCGAACCGAAGACAAGATCGGCGCGAGTGCCGGTCCACTTGATTTCGCCCGTCGCGCGATCATGCCCCTCGAATACGCCCTCGGTAGAGGAGGGCTCCCACTTGGTACGCATGTCGAGCAGGTTGACGAAGAAATCATTCGTCAGCGCCTCGGGCCGTTTGGTGAAGATGCCGTGCTTGGACTGCCCGAAGTTCGCATTCAGGGCGCGCATGCCGCCGACGAGGACCGTCATCTCGGGTGCCGTCAGCGTGAGCAATTGCGACCGATCCACCAGCAGTTCCTCCGCCGGTCTTTGGTCTCCCTTCCGCTGGTAGTTGCGGAACCCGTCCGCGGCCGGCTCCAGCACGGCAAACGAATGCACGTCAGTCTGCTCCTGCGACGTGTCCATACGCCCCGGCGAGAAGGGAACCTTCACGTCGTGTCCAGCCTTCTTCGCGGCTGCCTCGACTGCAGCGCAGCCGCCCAGTACGATCAGGTCCGCCAGCGAGACCTTCTTCCCGCCGGACTGCGAGCCGTTGAACTCCGTCTGAATCGCTACCAGCTTGGTAAGCACCTTCGCCAATTCGGCTGGTTGATTCACTTCCCAATCCTTCTGTGGTGCAAGGCGAATGCGCGCCCCGTTCGCCCCGCCGCGCTTGTCGGAGCCGCGGAACGTCGCCGCCGACGCCCAGGCAGTCGTGACCAGTTGGGAGATCGACAGTCCGGATGCGAGGATCTGGGCCTTCAGAGCGGCAATGTCCCGCTCCCCGGCCAATTTGTGATCCACGGCGGGAATCGGGTCTTGCCAGATCTGGGGTTCGGTAGGGACCAGCGGGCCGAGGTAGCGCGAGAGAGGTCCCATGTCGCGGTGCGTCAGCTTGAACCATGCCCTGGCGAACGCGTCTGCCAACTCCTGCGGATGCTCGAGGAAGTGCCTCGCGATCGGCTCATAGATCGGGTCCATCCTCAGGGAGAGGTCGGTGGTGAGCATGAACGGGGCATGCCGCCTTGAAGGATCGTGGGCATCCGGAACGGTGCCCGCTCCAGCCCCGCCCTTGGGAGTCCACTGGTTCGCGCCGGCGGGGCTCTTCGTGAGCTCCCACTCAAAGCCGAACAGGTTCTCCAGGTAGTTGTTGCTCCACTTGGTTGGGGTGGTGCTCCAGGCGCCCTCCAACCCGCTGCTGATTGTATCGACGCCTTTGCCGGTGCCGAACGTGTTTTTCCAGCCGAGGCCTTGCTCCTCGATGGGGGCCGCCTCGGGTTCGCGGCCGACGTACTTGCTCGGGTCGGCGGCTCCGTGGGTTTTTCCGAATGTGTGGCCGCCGGCAATGAGCGCAACGGTCTCCTCGTCATTCATCGCCATGCGGGCGAACGTTTCCCGGATATCGCGTGCCGCGGCAATTGGATCGGGCTTTCCATTGGGCCCTTCCGGATTCACGTAAATCAGGCCCATCTGAACCGCGCCGAGAGGATTGTCAAGCTGACGGTCGCCGGTGTAGCGCTGGTCCCCCAGCCACGTGCCTTCAGACCCCCAGAAAGTGTCGTCGGGCTCCCAGACATCCTCGCGCCCGCCGCCAAAACCGAAGGTCTTGAAACCCATCGACTCCAAGGCGACGTTGCCGGTCAGAATCATGAGGTCGGCCCAGGAGATTTTCCGGCCGTACTTTTGCTTGACCGGCCAGAGCAACCGGCGCGCCTTATCGAGGCTCACGTTGTCCGGCCAACTGTTGAGGGGCGCAAATCGCTGTGTTCCGGAACCCGCGCCGCCTCGGCCATCGGCGATACGGTACGTGCCGGCGCTATGCCACGCCATACGAATGAAGAACCCGCCGTAGTGGCCATAATCGGCGGGCCACCAGTCCTGCGATGCCGTCATCAAGGCATGGAGGTCCTTGATCACGGCATCCAAATCGAGGCTTTTGAACTCTTGCGCGTAATTGAACTCCTTGTCCATCGGGTCGGACAGAGGGGAGTGCTGGTGCAGGATCTTCAGATTTAGCTGGTTCGGCCACCAGGTCGCATTCGACGGGGCCCCAGCCTGAGTGGGTCTGAACGGACACTTCGCTTCGGTTGACATGCGTAGATCCTCCTTCGAATTCAAAAATAGCAACTGCTGCGAACTACGAACATATCCTAGCGCGTTCGCATCGCGCAATTGTCATCGCAGAGTTCTGAAGGGAGGATCGCGCGGCGGGATCGGCGAAAACCGGTAGGCCGCGGCAAAGCCAGGGAGGTCAAACTGGCCGAGGCATGGCACCCCAAGAAGGACCGGCGACTCGCGCGATAACTCCATCGCCCGGCGGGCGCGCCGTTTTCTGGAGCAGGGAACAGGGACAATCCGGAAGGGCCAGGCCGCTTCTACGCCACCATCTCGCGGGAATCCGGCTGACGAGTTTCCGTTTCGCGGGAGACCAAGGCAAGCCCGCAGATTCTTTCCAACTTCGCTGTGCCGCAAGCGTGGTCTTCGCAATGCCCGGCGATTTCGCGCAGCAGATCGTGCCGGTATTCTTCAACCCGACGCAGCTCCGTGGTGGCGCACTCGATGTTGGTTTGTGTTACGGAAACACGTAATGCATGCCTTGCCCGGTCCACGAGATCGAGGACCCGCAAGTATTGGTCGGCCAGTTGTTCTCTAAGGTCGCAGTGCATTACTGTTCCAGAGTACAAAGAATTATTCCTTCGAGAAAGGCTTGAACCTACTAGGCCTTCTAGTAGTGATTTCGGATGGAATTGCAGTTGCAACCACACTCTGATTGCGGTCAACGTTAACTAAGCCGATCAGAAGGGCATGGAATACGGCATTTTCTTGCGCCACGCGGGGAATTACCCCGAGATAGCAGTGCTTGAGTACTAGTGAGCAATATAGTACCGGCAGTATCGATAATCCATGGGGTGGTTCAAATATTCCGGATCTCCAGGCAGAAACCGCCGCGAATGAAACCGGCGAACCGGGTAAAACGGGCATGGACGCTGGAATAGCTTGAATCGCCGCGGCGGCGAAGCGACTGGGAACTTCAAGCCCGCGGGCAGCGATGCCGGCCACAACTTCCGCTAAAATCATTTTGGCAGGATGTCCCGCTTCCTTATTGCCGCATCGCTAATGCAGGCCGGACTGGCGGCCTCCGCCCTTGCCCAGGGTACGCCGTTGCGGTCGCCCTGGGATGCCCATGCAGTGACCATGACGGAGATGCCATGGAGTTGCCCGGCGGTGCCGCGCCTCCCGCATGATTTTTCGACCAACTCCTACTACATCGATTCGCATCATTCCGTCATCGATCCCGTTTTGAAGAAACGGTACGAGGATTCGGTGGCGCCCATCGACGGCTTCTCCCGCGGCGTGGTCGCGGCCGCCGACGCGTATCGGACGAAGGGCAGCCGTGGCGCGGCGGAATGCGTGACCGCGCTCCTGGCCGGGGCTGCCGCGCAGAAGGCCTTGACCGGAAGCATGGATGGCCATCAGTCGTCCTACGTGCAAGGCTGGAACCTGGGATCCTGGGCCGTCGCCTGGCTCAAAGTGCGGTCGAGTGGTGTCGCCTCCGCCGAACAAGCGGCTGAAATCCGAGCCTGGCTTAAAAAGCTGGCCGAAGAGAATCGCGGCTATTACGAAAAGAAGCGCCGTCAGAATTCAACCGATGCGATCAACAACCACCTCTACTGGGCCGGCTTCGCCATCTCCGCAGCAGCCATCGCCAACGACGACCACCGGCTCTTCGAATGGGGCATGGATGCGTACCGGCGCGGCGCAAAAGACATCCGCGATGACGGGACACTGCCCAGGGAAATGGATCGCGGCCAAATGGCGCTGCACTATCACCTCTATGCGCTAGCCCCGCTCGTGCTGTTGGCCGAGTTCGGCGAGGCGAATGGCTTGGACCTGTATGCCGAACGCGATTACGCCATTCGGCGTTTGGTAGCGCGCGCGATCGGCGGCCTGCGGGACCCAAGTTTCTTTGAGCGCCAGACCGGCGTCCACCAGGTAACCACGCCTCGGATCGAAGCTTGGGAAATAGGCTGGGCTGAACCTTGGCTTCGGCGTTTTCCGGATCCGGCGATTGCGGAGCTGCTGGCCAAAGCTCCCTGGCTGAATTTCACGACGTGGGGCGGGCTGCCGCCGCCATAGCCGTTGGAGTAGCGGCCAGAGGAGTCCATCACGCTTGCGCTCCGCGATGGCAACGCGCCAGAATGAGGTTTGCCTGCCGGCGTTTTCAGTAGCCGGCGTGGTCCATGACGGCAGGCTGGACCTTTTCCGGAGAGCGACTCAAGGAAGACTAAGTATGCCGATCCCCTTTGCAACCGACTCGCGCATCGTGATGACACTCGATGCGGGCGGCACCAGTCTGAAGTTCTCGGCCGTGCGCGGCAACCGGCCGCTGATCGACACTTTCAGTTTGCCCACCGAAGCGGACGATCTGGATCGCTGCTTGGGAAACATCGTGCGCGGATTCGAAAGCATGAAGCGGTCGTTGCCGGAGCCTCCGGTGGCCATCAGTTTTGCTTTTCCCGGTCCCGCGGATTACCCCAGCGGCATCATCGGCGACCTAGGCAACTTGCCGGCCTTCCGTGGCGGCGTCGCGCTGGGGCCAATGCTCGAAGATAAGTTCGGCATACCGGCGTATATCAATAACGATGGTGACCTGTTCGTCTACGGCGAAGCCATCGCTGGCTTTCTACCTTATGTCAATGGCCTGCTCGAAGAGGCCGGCAGTCCTAAGCGCTACCGCAATCTGTTCGGCATCACGCTGGGCACGGGCCTGGGCGGTGGTATCGCGCGTGACGGAGAGTTGTTCATCGGCGACAATTCCATCGGCGGTGAAGCGTGGCTGCTGCGCAACAAGCTGGATCCCGGCATTAACGCCGAGGAAGGCGCCTCTATCCGCGCGGTGCGCGGCGTGTATGCTCAGTGGGCGGGCATACCGTTCGACCAGGCGCCGGAACCCAAGGCCATCTTCGACATCGGGATGGGGCTTGCCCCGGGGAACCGTCGAGCGGCCACCGAAGCGTTCTGTCGGCTCGGGGAAGTTGCGGGCGACGCCATGGCGCAGGCGCTGACGTTGATCGATGGCTTGGGCGTGATCGGTGGCGGCATCGCCGGCGCGCATCCGTTGTTCCTGCCGGCGCTGGTGGATGCAGTCAACGGCGTTTACGATTCCGGGCAGCGCCGCCTGGTTGCGCGTGCATACAACATCGAGGACCCGTCGCAGCGCGAGCAGTTTCTGAGTGGCGAGACGCGCCAGATCCGCGTCCCCGGGTCGGCGCGCGCGGTAGTTTACGATTCCCTGGCGCGCACTGCCATCGGCATCTCCCGCCTGGGAACCAGCGAAGCCGTGGCAATCGGCGCTTACGCATTCGCCCTGCGGCGCCTTTAGCCCGAAGTCGCGCGATATTTCGCCCGACGGAGTAGATTTGTTCTTGGGCTGGCCCTACGCGGCTGCGGTGCTGGTTTTCGCGGTTGCTACGTTATTGTGGGTTTTGTTCTTGCTTCCCGGTGGCCGCCCGCGCCGCTTGGCTTCCGTCATCCAGCTCGGCGGCCTTCCCCGTCCGCGCACTCTGGCGAGCGCTAGTCTCTCCAGGCTTTCGATGGCGGATTGGAGCCGCAGGCGCTCCGCTTTCAGTTCTTCCAGGATCTTGGCAACGTCCATTTACTACCTCCCCTCCGAAATACGGGATCAACTTATCCCGAATTGGAATATCCGAAGTATCCTTCGATTGTTCTAAGTATACACCCCGATTTTCATTGGGGCATACGTTAATTTTTACGAACAATACAGCACTGAGGCTAGTGATTTACTCCGGCGGCTGCGTATCATTCGAGGCAGTACCTTCGCTGGCGCGAATGGGTTGCCTACGGCTCCAGTAAGCATAGAACGGGAGTCCCAGCAGTATCAGGGCAATTCCCATAATCGACTCCCGGGGCGAGTCCCATAGTGTGGAAATAACGAATATACCCGCGACCAAAACAAACAAAATCGGCACCACCGGATAGCCCAGGGTGCGATAAGGGCGTGGCAACTCCGGCCTTTTTCTTCGCAAGACGATCACGGCGGCGGTCGCCATGCCATAGAGGATCCAGCTAGAGAATATTACGTAGGTGAACAACTGGCGGTAGCTGCCGGAGAGCACTAGCAAGGCCGACCACGTGCACAGTGCCAGAATGGAGACGCCCGGCGTGCGGTGCTTTTCATCCACGCGTGCGATGGCGCGGAAGAAGTAGCCTTGTCGCGCGGCGGCGTAAGGGACGCGGGCGCCGGTGAGGATGGAGCCGTTGAGGGCGGCGAAGATGCTGATCATGGCGGCTAGCGAAACGCCGCCGGCGCCGGCGGCGCCCAGAATGCTGCGCATCATTTCTCCCGCCACGCGCGGGCTCGCGCCCACCTGCCCGGGGGAGAGCACGCGAAAATAGGCGGCGTTGGCAAGCAGGTAAATAGCGATCACGGCGAGTGTTCCGCCAATCAGCGCGCGCGGCAGATTGCGCTGCGGGTCGCGCACCTCGGAGGCCACCATGGCCACGTTGTTCCACCCGTCGTAAGCCCACAGCGCCGCTACCAGCGCGGCGAAGAAGCCGGCCGCGGTCAATGTGGCCGGCGGCACGGAGCCAGCCGCATCGGGCGCGTGTGGGCTGCCGAATCCTAACCCCGCCACGATGATGCCCGCGATCAACGCTACTTTCACCGCGGTCACCGCGACCTGCACATCGCCGCCCAGCTTGACTCCGAAATAATTCAGCCACGCCAGCGCCGCAATCAACCCGATCGCCAGCAACTGGCCCCAGCGCAGATCGAGCGGAGCGCCGTGCGGACCGAGCGGCAGCGGCAGCCGGTAAAACACGCCGTCCAGCGCGGGAAAAAAATTGGCGAGGTAATAGAAGAAACCGGTGGCCAAGGTAGCGATGGAACCGCTCTTGGCCACCCACATCTGCGTCCAGCTATACAGGAATCCCCAGAGCGGGCCGTAGGCTTCCCGCAGGTACGCGTATTCGCCTCCGGCCTCCGGAATGGCCGCGGCCAGTTCGGCGTAGCTCAGCGCGCCGGCCAGCGTCAGCAAGCCGCCGAAAATCCACACCACAAATACCCAGCCTGGTTTGCCCACGCGTAAAATCATGTCGTGAGGAACCAGGAAAATGCCGCTGCCGATCACCGTGCCAATCACGATGGAGGCTGCGGCCCAAGGGCCCAAGTCGCGCTTCAATTCGACTGGAAGAGCACGTGTCATCGCATCCTCGCCAGCGCGCGTCCCAGCCAGGACGCCGCCAGGCCGCAGCCAAAAGTCACCGTGGCTCCAATCATGACATACCAGGTAAACGCGACCGGCGTTTCGAAGCGGACCCACAGCGCCGCCGAGAGGCCGGCCACCACCCCGGCGATGGCGGCCCATTCGCCGGGCCGCCGCGTGAGCACGCCCAACAGAAAAACGCCCAGCAAGGCGCCAGAAGGTATCGAAGCAATCGTCAGCCCGGCCTCGAGCACCGATCGCGAGTGGCGCGCCGCGTAGGCTATCCCGATCAACACCACCGCCCACGCAACCGTGGCCAGGCGCGCCCGGCGCATCGCTCCGCGCTCACCGGCCGGTCCTGCGGCTCCGCGCAGAAAATCGACCACCACGGTCGACGAGAGGGCATTCAGCGCCGCGCTCAGGTTGGCCATCGCCGCCGCCAGGATCGCCGCGATGGCGAGGCCGGCCAAGCCGCGCGGCAGGCTGTCCCAAATGAATTGAGGATAGATGCGATCGGCCGCCGGCGCAGCGCGGCCGAGGTCGCCATAGTAGACCCAGAGCAGGATGCCGATCAACAGAAACAGGGTGAACTGGAACGCCACCAGTACCCAGCTCGCCAGCAGCGCTCTGCGGCTGTCCCGCTGGTTGCGCGCGCTGAGCAGCCTTTGCACCATGAGTTGATCGGTGCCGTGGCTGGCGGTGGTCAGGAAGCAGCCGCCCGCAATTCCGGCCCAGAAAGTATATTTGCGGGCAAAAAACTCCATGGTGGGAGCGAAGCGAAAATCGAAGATGGCGAACTTGTCGGCCGCGCCCGCCACGGCCACTGCGTGCGCCCAGCCGCCCGGGATCTTCCCCAGGATCACGATCAGGCTGAGCACGGCGCCGGACACGTACAGGCACATCTGCACCACATCGGTCCAGATCACCGCCGTCATGCCGCCCTGGATTGTATAGAACAGCGTCAGCCCGGCGATGAGAAAGATGGAAGCCATTTCGCCGGTCCCCAGCACGATGGAAATCACCAGCGAGATCGCGAATACGCGCACGCCCTCGGCCAGCGCGCGCGTCACCAGAAAGATGGCTGCCGTCATCTTGCGGATGCGCTCGCCGAAGCGCCGGCGCATTAATTCGTACGCGGTGAACATCTCGCCGCGGAAATACTGGGGCAGGAAAACAGCCGAAATCAGGATTCGCGCCAGCAGGTAGCCGAGCACCAGTTGCAGAAACCCCATATTGCCGGTGAATGCCAGGGCGGGCGTGCCGACAATCGTCAGCGTGCTGGTCTCGGCGGAAACGATGGAAAGCGCGATGGCCCACCACGGGGCCTCGCGGCCTCCCAGAAAATACTCGCGCAGGCCCTTGTCGCCGGTGCGGAAGTGCGCGCCAAACCAGGTAATGCCGGCCAGGTAGGCGAGGATGACGGCCAGATCGAAAAAATGCATGCGCGGGCGAACTCCAGGATAGCGTTGATTTGCTATGATTTGGATTCGGAACCTGGCGGTCCGAAACGGAGTCGAATGTCTTGTGGCGTTCGCGCCGGCAGGGCGAGGCTCCGGTGTTGGCCGTAGGCTCCGTCGCCGGGCCGCGGATCGGGTACCAAGGTTGCGAAGCGGCGTTCAGCGGTTCATTATTCGAGACCCAATGGGAAACCATTCAGGAGGCACACGTGCATCATCTCTCATCTAAGATTCGCGGCGGTCTGGCGGCAGTAGCGCTAGTGGCCGCTCTGGCGGGCGGCTTCGCCAGTCCCGCTCGCGCCCAGGCGGCCGCGCCGGCGCCAAATGCCCCCGCCGAAAAGAAGGTGAAGGACCAGGGCGAGTACGACATCTACAACCAGGTCACCATGGACATGCAGAAGAAGGACTTCGCCAAGGCGATTTCCGATCTTGACACCTGGAAGCAGAAGTACCCGGGTTCGGATTTCAAGGATGACCGTTCCGTCCTATATATTCAGGCCTATGCGGCCGCCAACCAGCCCGGCAAAGCTCTGGACGAGGCAGGCCTGCTGATTGCGAAGGATCTGAAAGCCACGCTCAACGACCCCAAGACCGGGCCGAGCCAGCAGTTGACGGTCCTGTACACCGCAGCCGCGGCAATCCTCCAGATGCCCAATCCAACCGCTAACCAGTTGGCCATCGCCACCAAGGCGGCACAGCAGTTGATGGATTACAACACCAAACCGGCGGGCGCCAGCGATGCCGACTGGGCAACCGCCCGGGCACAGTTGCAAGCCGCCGCCAAGGCTGCGTTGTTCTACATGGCGATGAAGCCCGGCGCCGATGCCAAGCAGAAGAAGGACTGGGCCGCGGCGGAGGCGGCATTTAAGACCGCCCTCGTTCAGTATCCCGACAGTTCCCAGGTGGCATACGAGTTGGGCGGCACGGAGCTTGCCCAGCAGGCATCCGACCCGAACAAGATTTCGCAGGGCCTGTATGAGATTGCGCGCGCCGTCGCCATCGATCCGGCCAAGAGCGATTTCGCCAGCGCCGATACCCGCACCAAAGTGGAAGCCTACCTCAAGAACGTTTACGTGAAATACCATGGCGCCGACGACGGCCTGGATCAACTCAAGCAGCAGGCGCTGGCCGCTCCCGCCCCGCCGGCGGACTTCCACATCCTCAGCGCCACCGAGGTCATCAACGCCAAGCAGAAGGAATTTGCCGCCAAGTATCCCGACTTGGCTCTGTGGCTGAACATCAAGGCCCAACTCACCGACACAGGTGGCCAGGACTACTTCGCCACGCAGCTCAAGGACACCGCGGTGCCGAAGCTAAAAGGCACGCTGGTGGATGCCAAGCCCGCCTGCCACTCCAAGGAACTGCTGGTGGCCGTGCCGCTGCCGGACGCCAAGCCGCCCTACACCGCCGAAATCGTCCTGAAGCTGGATGCGCCGCTCCCCGGCAAGCCGGACGAGAACCTCGAGCTGACCTGGACCGATGGCCAGCCTACTGCGTTCACCAAAGACCCGTTCCTGCTGACGGTGGATGTGGAGAAAGCCAAGATCGTGGGATTGAAGACGACTCCTTGCACCCCGCCCGTGGTGCATCACCCGGCGGCGGCCAAGAAGAAGACTTCGTAAATGCAGTGAAGTATTTCCGGCAGCCGGCCGCGTGCCGGGCACGCCTGGCTAGCACGGCCGGTGAGCGCTGTAGGGGCGAGGCCCATGCCTCGCCCGCGCGCGCCAACCCGAGGTACGGGACATAGCAGTTGAAGCCGGCGACTCGATCCGTGTCAGCCCGTCAGGGCGTAAGATAGTCACTCTTGTCCAAGACAGGTTCTTGCAGTCTGAAATAAGGGGAGTGCCCTCCTATAATTGGACGTTGGCGAACGTTTCCTAGCCGGGAGCTTCGCCGAACGCCGCCCACAAGGAGGGCAAGACAAT
>JBELAO010000053.1:0-31561 GCA_049508735.1 Bryobacteraceae bacterium
TGATGTAAACTCGGTCATGCGTCCCTCCTCGTACCAGAGTGTTTTTGGATAATTCACAATGATACGCTCTCGAGGGACGCTTCACCTTTGGTTGCGGCCACAGGCCGCGCTAAGTTCATCCGTGGCCCAGAGATTTTCTTCGGACTTTTTTCAGCAGCCTCTGGAACACGCCCTAACAACGCGGCGCATCGGATAGACTGGAGTTGCCGCTTATGGAACTCGCCAAGATTCAGCAGGAATTACGCAACCAGGGGCTGGACGGCTGGTTGTTTTTCGATCATCACCTGCGCGACCCGCTGGCGTACCGGGTGCTCGGGTTCACGCCGCCACGCACGCCGACGCGGCGCTGGTATTACCTGATACCGGCTGTGGGCGAGCCGCGCGGCCTCGAGCATCGGATCGAACGCGGCATGACCGCGGGAGCGCCGGGCGAAAAGCTGCTCTATTCCGGATGGAGCGAGCAGGTAGAGCGGCTGCGCCAGATGACGGCCGGGATGAAGCGTGTGGCGATGCAGTATTCCCCGCTGTGCGCCATTCCGTACGTGGCGATGGTGGATGCGGGCACGGTGGAGCTGGTGCGCAGCCTGGGCCTGGAGGTGGTGACCTCGGCGGAGTTGATTCAGGTGTTCGAAGCGCGTTGGACGCCGGCGCAATTGGAATCGCACCTGGAAGCCGGTCGCAGGGTCGACAAGGTGCGCGCGGAAGCCTTCGCCCTCATCGCCGAGCGCACCCGCAACGGCGCGCCGCTGAGCGAAGTGGAAGTCAAGAAGTTCATTCGCGAACGGTTTGCCAAAGAGGGGATGATCACCGATCACGGCCCGATCGTGGGCGTGAACGCCAACTCGTCCAATCAACATTACGAGCCGACAGAGGAAGTCACCGCGCCGATTCGCCCGGGCGATTGGGTGCTGCTCGATATGTGGGCCAAGCTCGATCAGCCGGAGGCGGTTTACTACGACATCACCTGGACCGGCTTCTGCGGCGACCAGCCGCCGGAGGAGATGCGTAGTGTTTTTGCCGTGGTGACGAACGCGCGCGACGCGGCCATACGCCGGGTTCAAGAGGCGGTTGCGGCGGGCCGGCAATTGCGCGGCTTTGAAGTGGATGACGCCAGCCGCGGCGCGATTTCGAGCGCCGGCTATGGCGAGTATTTCGTGCATCGCACCGGCCATTCGATCGGCGTGGAAGTGCACGGCAACGGCGCCAACATGGACAACCTGGAAAACCACGACGAGCGGCGGGTGATTCCGTGGACGTGCTTTTCGATTGAGCCCGGCGTGTACCTGCCGCATTTCGGCGTGCGCTCGGAGATCGATATGTTCGTCGGCGACACCGACGCGCGGGTGACGGGCGAGATCCAGCGGGAAGTGCAGTTGCTGTAAGTCGGCGAACGCGCCCGGTAACGCCGGCGATCTTGTCGCCGGTGCTCTTGGAGCGCAGCGCGGCGCGGCGTGCACGAACAGCGGCCTCGGTGGAGCGGGCACTCGATACGAGGCACACCGGCGGGCAAGACCGCCGGCGTTACCGGGCAGTTGGGGACACAAGGTGCGGCAGCGGCTCCATCACTTCTGGCGGGCCAGCTCTTCGTTCGGTTTGAATTCGCCGCCGTTCAGGATGATGCCGAGCACTTCCTTGGAACGGGTTTCGAAGGCGCCGATTTTATCGGGCGTCAGGTTATTGTGATTCGAATCGACCATCGGAATCGCTTCCTTGGGGCCGGGGACCTGGTCAAGCGCGATCCAGACGCCGACCGGGGGAACAACGATATCGATAAAGCCCATCGCGGCCATGACGGGAGCCTTGATGCGAGAGGCGAAATTGACGGTGTCGAAATAAAGCGCCGTCTCCATGACTTTCGGATTGGTGGAGTCCCAGTTCGGGTAGCCTGCCTTGCGGCCGTGCAGATCGCCGTTGGAGTCGGCGCCGGCGGGTTCGTTGACGATCACCGCGGTTACATGCGGGTTCAGGCCGGCGGCGGCCAGGCTCTGGTGGCCTCCCATGCTGGTGCCCATCACGACGATGTTCTTGCCGTCCCAATCCGGGCGAGAGGCGATGTAGTCGATGGCGCGCGAGTCGCGGAGATACATGTTGAGGAAGTAGCACGTTTCCCGGTCGGTGTTGCCGATTGCCTGATACCCGGTGCCGACCCCGGTTGCCTGGCTGGGCGGCAAGTCGTGCGAATCCACGTTGAATGCCAGCCAGCCCTCCGCCGCGCGGTCGGTGACCGTGGCGGGCTGGAGCGCGTGCACGCCGGCCCACTCGAATACGACGAGCGCCGGGAATTTGCCCGCCTTAGCGGGCCTGGCGAGGTAGCCCTGAACGTGGGACCCGAGGCTGTCCAGCTTGACGGTGTACAATTCCACGCCCGGCTTGTCGGTTGGGCTGGGCGTGAGGGCGGGATTGATCGGGATGGCGGCGAGAGCTTTCCGTTTGCCGTCCCAGAAGGCGTCGAAATCGGCGGGACGCGGAACCGAGGGCTGCAATTGCGAGGGCGCAATGGCCGCGCCGAGGTGGATGGCGGTGTGCTTCACGGCAGCCGGCGCGGCCCCGTTTGAGCCTGCCTGCGCCGGCGGCGCATCCGGCTTGACTTCAACATAGAGCATGGCCGGCTCGCTGAGCGAGGTCCCGATGGTGGCGCTGCCGGACGAGAGATCGATGGCGCCGGCCGCGACGACATCGAAATTATTCTTCTTGACGGTGTAAGTGTAATGCGAACCGGAGGTTGCGCTTTGCGGGAGCGTCACGGTCCAGCCGGCCTTTTCGCCGAGCGCGTAGATTCCGTTCTGGTGGAACGGCGTGAAGATCGGTTCCTGGCCTCGCATCGGCCGAGAGGCGAGAACCAAGGCATATGCGAGAGTCAGGCCAGCGGCGGCGCGCCGGAGCCAACGAGGGAAAAGAGCGTGAGGCTGCATGACGATCGGGATGGCCGGGTGTGATGGAATCATCAGAATATCATCTGGTTCGGGTGTCGAGCATGCGGACAACAGCGGAATAGCGGCTTCTTGACGGCGTGAGAGTACATTCGTTGCGGGGCAAACAGGGCAGCGGGCGCTCAGAGATGTCCGCTGGGCCAACGGACGGGCTGCTTGCTCACCGCCCGTTGGCAATCGAGAGAGTGTACCGGTCGATCAGTAACGCGAGGCTAGCGGCCTCAGTGGAGTGGGGAAGCGCACCGGTGAGGCGTCCCGGTCCATCGGCTTCTCGAGAACCAGCGATCGCAGGCCGGGCATGCCAGCCGATGCGCCGCGATGGCTCTTGTCGGAGATCGGAAGCTGGCCGGTGGTCAGGTTTTTCAAGCCGAACAGCGCCAATTCGAAACGGTCCTTCACGCCGACCTTCTGGAAGAGTCTGGAAAGGTACACCTTCACGGTGCCTTCGGAAATCATCAGCGTGGTGGCGATTTCCTTGTTCTTGAGGCCTTGCGAGAGCAGGCTCACAAGCTGCCCCTCGCGCTGCGTCAACGCCACGCGGCGTGCGCAAAGGAAACTATCGGTGAGCGCCTTCTCAAACCACAGCTCGCCGGCCTGGACTTTCTGCAGGCATTTAACCTGCAAGTCGGTGGCCAGGGTTTTTCGTAAAATGCCCCGCACCCCCAAACCCATCGCTTGGAACGCCAGTTCGGTCGAAATCGAGTTCACCCAGAGCACGATCTTGGTGCTCTGCATCGCGTGCTGCATTTCGCTAAGCACGGCGAAGGTGATCTCCGGTGTCAGGTCCATCAGCACCAGGTCCGGTACGCCTTGCGTGATCTGCTCCATGAGGCCGGTTACCGTATTGCAGCTTGGCAGCAGCTCAAAGGTATCGACCTGGCACAAGACCGATTCAAGGCCCTTGGCCAGGATGGGTTCATCACTGTATAAAAGAATCCGCGTCATTATTCTTCACCTCTTGAAACAGTCCGTGCCGTGCAATTAAGCCGGCGTCAGATTTTTCTGTATCCAGTACTGTTCAACCAGAATTGTCGGGCTATTTACTTCGGTTGTCAATGACATTCAGCAATAAATCCACATTAATATACAACATTAACCATGTAATACGCTGGATATTCTGCGGGTTATTTATCGTAAAGCTTGTGTTTTCAATACAAATCGAATGCTATAATGGACTCCTATCGGTGGACAACATATATCTCGAAAATTGACGGATAGTGCCGTATACTAACCCTAACGATCGGATTATCGCGGGCGGGCCCGCCATCGGGAATCACCGGGACAATCGCCTCCGACGGCCACCAGCACTGTCGGTCAGACGCGCGAATTGACCCCTAATAACCTTCGAATACAGATGGATATAGCCCATTTACGATATTGATGGCAAGACAATTAGCGCGCTACCCTCGCGAGTGTCGAAGCAAAGCGCATGAGGAATATCAACCGGCGCGAGAGCCCGAGGATCGATATCCAACTCCGGTGCCATGTCACGTCGCCGGCGCTGTGGTTACGCAGCACTCTATATACGGAGAACATCAGCCGCAGCGGCATTCTGGTGGCGTGGCACGGTGGAGACGAGACGCTGCCGGTGCCGTCGCTGGGGCAGATTCTGACGCTCGAATTGGAATTGCCGGCCAATCACGGATTTGGCCAGAAGTGCATACATTGCCAGGGGACGGTGTTGCGGTTGACGGACTCGGGCCGCGGGTATCCGGTGGTGGCGTTACGGGTCAATTACATGGATTTCCGGGCATTTCACGACCGGTTGCACACGACGGAGGATGTACAGTCTCCGGCATGGATGGCGTGAGTTTATGAACACGGTTGGCTCAAGAGTTGCGATCAAGGTGCTGCCGTCGCTGGCGGACATCGCATTCCTGATGCCGATGGCTTTGTTGTTTGGGCGTATGGGCGGGCTGATCGCTCTGCTGAGCGATTGCGACACGGGCTGGCATATTCGGACCGGCGAGTGGATTCTGGCGCACCATGCGGTGCCGTATCGGGATCTGTTTTCTTATTCCAAACCGGACAGCATCTGGTACGCATGGGAGTGGCTGGCGGATGTGGTTTTCGCGGGTCTGAACAAGATCGGCGGCCTGGCCGCGGTTTCGTTGTTCGCGATGCTGTTGATCGCGGTTACCTTTGCGCTGGTGTTCCGCCTGGCGCGCCGCAAATCGAACGCGGTGCTGGCGATCACGGTGACGGTGCTGGCAATGGCGGGTTCGTCGATTCACTGGCTGGCGCGGCCCCATTTGTACACGCTGTTGTTTGCGGTGATTTTCTTGAGCGCGCTCGATCGCGTGCGGGATGGGCACACGAAGGTGGCCGGCATTCCGTGGCTGGTGCTGCTTCCGGTGCTGACGGTGCTGTGGAGCAACCTTCACGGCGGATTCCCGGTGGGCATGGTGCTGATCTCGGTTTTCGGCGTGGCGGAGTTGCTGCGATTCTTGCTGGCGGCCGGCGGGGAAGGCCGGGCGGCGGTCTTCGCGCAGGCCGGTAAGTACTTCCTGAGCGCCCTGGCGTGCCTGGCGGCTAGCCTGCTGAATCCGTATACCTACCACCTGCACGTGCATGTTTGGCAGTACCTTCGCGATCCGTACCTGAGTGAACGGATCATGGAGTTCCTTTCGGTGAGCTTCCACCATCCGATCGCGATCTTCTTCGAGACCATGCTGGCGGGCGGAGTGCTCGCGGCGGCGTGGTACGCAAAACGGGGCAACTATGCCGAGCCGCTGTTGTTCCTGTTGTGGGCTCATGCAGCGCTGCTATCGGCGCGCAATATTCCGATTTTCATGATCGTGGTGGCGCCGATGGTGGCGGCCGCGGCGGACGCCGGCATGCGGAATCTGGCAGCGGCGCCGGTGGCGGCGTGGTTGCGGAACCTGACGGCGCGGATCAATCGCGTGATGCGGGAAACCAGCGAGACCGACGCCATCGGCCGCTGGCACCTGGCCAGCCTGGCCGGCGTGGCGCTGGTGGCCGCGCTCCTGTACGCGCCCCATCCGCCGAAGGGCTTCCGGGCCGAATTCGATCCCACGCGCTATCCCGCCGACGCGGTGAGCGCGCTGCGGCAGTATCCGGCGGCGCGGGTTTTCACCTTCGATCAGTGGGGCGATTATCTGATTTACCGCCTGTATCCGCGGTCCAGAGTGTTCGTGGACGGGCGCAGCGATTTCTACGGGGAGGACTTCGAGACCAAGATGCTCCAAGTCCTCAATGTGAACTACGGCTGGGACCAGACATTGGCCCGGTTCGCAGTGGATACGGTTTTAATGCCCCCCAACTCGCCGCTGACCGGCGCCTTGAAAGAGTCGTGCCGATGGCGGGTGGTGTATGACGATGGCGTGGCGCTGGTATTCCGGGCGCGTGGCCAGTCGTTGGGGGATCGAGCTTCCGCCGCCATTGGGGGCGGAGCAGGCCGTGATCGAGAGGTCACGAAGACACTAACCTGTGATCGAGCGATCACAGAACTTGGATCCAAGACTTAGGAGCGAATCGAAATGACGTATCTGCGTAACCTTTGGAATGATGAACAAGGCCAGGACCTGATTGAATACACGTTGCTGTTGGCTTTCGTGGCTCTGGCCTCGGCCGCGCTTTTCATCGGCGCCGGTGGCAGCATCCAGAAGATCTGGGTAGTCACCAATAGCCAGTTGGCTGCAGCCGCTGCGGCCTCCACCACCTAGACTTCCCGGCTGAGCAGGTTGTCCGCCCGATGCGGACAGATCTGCTCACGAAGCCGGTGTGAATTGCCGGCTGGGATGATGACAGATGATAGCGAGATGGCCGCAGCGCAGTTGAAAGAGCCAAGCCCAAAGCGCTGCGGCTGCATCTCTTGCATAGATTTAGCGATCGGGCCGCCAATGTGGGAAGAGGCGGTGAGGTCCCGTAAGTCAAGCCGAGCCGCGGCGGACGGCGGGAAGGTAAAATGAACAAGAGATTCGTCGGGGTTTTAGTTTTCGCAGCCGTGATTGCTTTGGCTGTAAGCTCCCTGTTGTACCGGGCGCTGAAGAACAATACGCAACCACAGGTCGTGGCGCCGGTTACGTCCAAGATTGCGGTGGCCGCCAAAGACCTGGATGTGGGCTCGGTCATCAAGGAAGACGACGTGAAGCTGGCGGACTGGACCGGCCCCTTCCCCGATGGATCCACCAGCCGGCCTCAGGAGCTGGTGGGGCGCGGCGTGATGATCGCGATCATGGCCAAGGAACCGGTGATCGAGAAGCGCCTGGCACCGAAGGGCGCGGGAGGCGGGTTCTCGGTACTGATTCCGCCCGGTATGCGGGCCGTGCCGCTGCGCGTCAACGAAGTGGCCGGAGTGGCGGGGTTCGTAGTGGCGGGCATGCACGTGGACGTGTTGATCTCGGGCAACGCACCGGGCTCCGACAACCGCCAGGGGACGGTGACCAAGACGTTGTTGCAGGACGTCGAGGTGCTTTCGGCTGGACAGGACTTCAAGAAGGACCCGGAAGGAAAGCCGGTGGTGGTGCAGGTGATCACCGTGCTGGCTACCCCCGAGCAGGCGGAGATTTTGAGCCTGGCATCGGCGCAGACCACGGTGCAGCTCGCGCTGCGCAACCCGATGGACAAAGCCATTGCCAAGACTACGGGCACCTCGGTGGGCCGTCTGTTCAACGGCGGACTCGCCTTGCCGAGCGTCGCGGAGGAGCGGCCGGTTCGCCCGGCGCCCCCGAAGCCCCCGGCCCCTAAGGTGGCGCCGCCGAAGGAATCGGCTTTTGTGATGGAGATTATCTCCGGCAAGGATAAAAAAGAAGCCAAGTTCGAGCCCGCCCCGGAGGTGACTAAATGACACGCACCAGTGGAATCGCCATCTGCCTGCTGGCCGCCTGGATGGCGCCGGCAATCGTCCTTTCAGGGGCCGATTCGGCCCCCTCGAACCAGGAACCGGCCGCCGCCGGCTCATCTCGATCCGGCATCGAGGGCAAGCTGGTAGCTACCGTGGGCAAGAGTCTGATCATCGACAGCCCGCTCAAGATCGATAAAATCTCGGTGGCCAACGGCGAACTGGTGGAAGCCATCGCCATCAATCCGCAGGAAGTGCTGATCAACGGCAAGGCCGCTGGCGAAACGTCGTTGATCGTTTGGCAGCACGGCGGCCGCCGCCTGGTCTACGACCTGACGGTGCGCGTGAGCCCGGTCCGGCTGGAGGCCGTCCGGCAACAGATTGCGCGCGATTTTCCGAACGACGACATCAATATTACGTTCGATAACGACACGGTCTTCGTGCGCGGCGCGGTGCGGGACATGATGAGCGCCAACCGCGTGATGGAGATTGCCGCGACTCTGGGCAAGCCGTTGAACCTGCTGCGGGTGGCCGTGGCGCCCAGCGGACCCGAAATACTCTTGAAGGTGAAGTTCGCCACCATTGACATCAGTGCCGAACGGGACCTGGGCTTCGCCCTCCTCACCAACGCTTTCAACCAGCAGACCAGCATCACTCCATCGCAAGGCGGCACGTCGCCGAGTGTCACCAGCAACAGCAGCAGCGGCACCGTCGGCAGCGCCGTCAACGGCATCACCAGCACCACCAGTCTTTCCGGTGTGGCGCAGATCCTTCTTTTCCGCAAGGACATCAACCTCGGCGCGGCCATCCAGGCCTATGAGAAAAAGAACCTGGCCGAGATACTGGCGGAGCCGAACCTGCTGACCACCGACGGACAGGAGGCGAATTTCCTTTCGGGCGGTTCGTTCCCCATCCCAGTGGTGCAGGCGGGCGCGTCCACGGGCGCGGTAACGGTGATGTACGAGGAATACGGCGTCAAACTGAAGTTCCTGCCGGTCATCACGCCGCGCAACACGATCCGCATGCGGGTCGCGCCGGAATACAGTGTGATCGACACCTCGACCAGCGTGACCATCGATGGCTTCTCGATACCCGGTCTGAAAACCCAGAAGACCGAGTCCACCATCGAGCTGGAGAGCGGCCAGAGTTTCGTCATCGCCGGCCTGATGGACAGAACGTTGAGCAACAACCTATCGAAGATCCCCGGATTGTCGAGCATTCCGCTGCTCGGCAAACTGTTCCAGAGCAAGGTGTGGACGAGGGAGAACTCCGAACTGCTGGTAATCGTGACACCGGAGCTGGTGCGGCCGATCAAAGCGGGGCAGCCCCTTCCCGAGCTGAGCTGGCAAGAGCCGTACATGAAGCCGATCTCGCCTTCCGTGCAGCAGCCGGGCATCGACAAGACCGGACTCCCAGCCGAATTGAACGTGGCGCCGCTGCCCTACGACGACATGTTCGAGCAGATGAAGAAGGAATCCGCCACGGGCGCCAGGACGGGCGCCGCTCCATACCTGGCGCCGGCCGTGCAGGCGGTCAGCTCGGATCAGCCTCTCAACCAGAACCCAGCGCCGGCGGCGGCCCCTGCGGCTGCACCTGCCGCGGCCCCGGTCAAGCAGTAACGGGGACCCCGGGGATGCGACCATGTACCCTCTAACCATCGGCCTGGCGATCGAGAATCGCGAGCTGTGGGAGCAGGCCCAGGCCTGCCTGAACGAGTTGCCGTTCCGCGTCATCGTCGAGCATCAGGACGTGGGCGATGTCAGCAATTTCCTCGACCGGCTGGAGCGGATGCGGCCGGACGTGGTTCTGGTGGACATCAGCGGGTGGAGGGAACCTCTCGAGGGCCTCGTGTCGTCGATCCGCGCGGTTACCGGCGACCCGATGATCATCGCGCTCAATACGTCGGCCGATCCAACCGCCATTCTTTCGTCGCTGCGGGCGGGCATCAACGAGTACCTCTACCCGCCGCTGCGGGATCCGCTGCGCAAAGCGCTCGAGCGGCGCTCGTCGGAGCGCAGCCGCCGGCGCGATGGCGGGTCGAAGGGCGTGGGCAAGGCAGTGGGCTTCTTCTCGGCGAAGGGGGGCTGCGGCGCCACTACGATCATCTGCCATGTCGCGGCGGAGCTCGGCCGGCAAGGCCAGAAGGTGCTGCTGGCGGATCTGGATCTGGACGCCGGGATGGTGGGGTTCATCACCAAGACGAGCTCGGTGTACTCGATTCTGGACGCCATTACCAACCTGCACCGGCTGGACATCCACTATTGGAAGGCGCTGGTGTCGAACGGCATTCCCGGGGTGGAGATCGTGGCATCGCCGCTGGCGTTGGCTTCCAAGATGCGGCCCACCGAAGAACAGGTGCGCCACGTGCTGGCCTTCGTCAAGCCGCATTACGACTGGACGATGGTGGACCTGGGACGGAGTCTGAGCCCGATCTGCATGTCGGCACTGGAGGAATGCGACGAGGCTTGTCTGGTCACCACGCTCGAGGTGCCGGCCCTGCACCAGGCCAAGCAGATAACGCAGACGCTGCTCGACAGCGGGTTCGGTAAACACAAGATCAAGCTGATCCTCAATCGTTCTCCAAAACGGCTGGATATCACTGCCAGCGAGCTGGAAAAGATGCTCGGGCTGCCGATTTTCTTCATGATCCCCAACGACTACCCGGACCTCTATGAAACGTACGCGGAGGGACGGATGCTGAACCGCACGGGGGAACTTGGCAAACAGATTTCAAAGCTGGCCCTGAAGCTGGCCAACATTGAAGAAGAAAAGAAGAGCACCACGAAGCGCTTCGGGCTGTTCGATCGATGAGAAGGAAGGAACACCAATGGCCGTTTTGATGGATTTGCCGGCGAGGCAGGGAGATAACCGGGAGGCTGGCTGGGTAAACCGGTTGTTCACGCGCGAGGGCTCCACTCCCGAGTACCAGGAGTTGAAGTTCACGCTGCACCGCAAGTTGCTCGACCGCATCAACCTGGAAGCATTGTCCTCGATGGCGGGTGATCGGGTACGGGCCGAGATCCGGGTGGCCGTTGCCAAGCTCGTGGACGAAGAGAAGACGCCGCTCAGCCTGGTGGAAAAGGACCGGGTCATCGAGGAGATTCTCGACGAGGTGTTCGGGTTGGGGCCGCTCGAACCGCTGCTGCAGGATCCGACCATTAGCGACATCCTGGTGACCACGCCCAAGCTGGTGTACGTGGAGCGGGCCGGCAAGCTGTACCGGACGCCGGTGGAATTCAAGGACGACGCGCACCTGCTGCGCATCATCGAGAAAGTGGTGTCGCGCGTGGGGCGCCGGGTCGACGAGAGCTCGCCTCTGGTGGACGCACGTCTGCCGGACGGCTCGCGCGTGAACGCAGCCATTCCCCCGGTAGCGGTGGACGGCCCGCTGCTTTGCATCCGCCGTTTCGGCCGCCACGGTCTGAAGGGCGAGGATCTGGTAACCAAGCTATCGCTGACCGAGGGCATGCTGGAGCTGCTGAAGTCGTGCGTGAAGGCCCGGCTCAACATCCTGATCAGCGGCGGAACCGGCGCCGGCAAGACCACGCTGCTCAACGCCTTGTCCAGCTACATTCCCGAGGATGAGCGCATTGTGACGATTGAGGATGCAGCCGAGTTGCGGCTGCAGCAAACGCACGTGGCGCGCATGGAAACCCGTCCGGCCAACGTGGAAGGCGTTGGAGCCATTCATATTCGGCAACTGGTGATCAACGCTCTCCGTATGCGGCCCGACCGGATCATCGTGGGCGAGGTCCGCGCGGAAGAAGCGCTGGACATGTTGCAGGCCATGAACACGGGCCACGACGGGTCGCTAACCACCATCCACGCCAATACCCCCCGCGACGCCCTCGGCCGTCTGGAGGTGATGGTGGGCATGGCCAACGCCAACATGGGAATCCGTTCGGTCCGGCAGCAGATTGCGGCGGCGGTCAACCTGTTCGTGCAGATCTCGCGTTTCAGCGATGGCAGCCGGCGGGTCACCCACATCACCGAAGTCGTGGGGATGGAGCAGGACATCATCACCCTGCAGGATATCTTCCTTTTCGAAAAGACGGGCATCAGCGAAACCGGCAAGGTGCTGGGGCGCTTCCGCGCCACCGGAATCCGGCCTAAGTTCTACGAGCGCCTCAAGGCGGCCGGGATCACCCTGCCACAGCAGATGTTCCAGACCGTGGTGGAGATTAACTAAATGACCGTGATGTTGATTGCCGTCTGGGTGCTGATTTTCTCCCTGGTGCTGGCCGCGACCAAGGTCGGCATGCAGTTCGTCGATGCGCGGCAAAAGAAGAAAATGATCGACCGGTTGCACGTCGCCTCCGGCGAGCCGGTGGTGGAGATCAGCAACCTGTTGCGCGAGGTCGATATCGATAAGCCGGACGGGTTGATGGCCCGCATCAAAGCGTTCCGGGTCGCCCGGCACGCACAGCGGCAGATTCAGCAGGCTGGCTTAAGCTGGTCGGCGACGCATATGCTCTTGGCGATGGGTTTACTTTGCATTCCCGGCCTCGGCTTGGGGGCGCTGATCGGAATTCTGGGCAACCGCCTCATCACGGCCATCGCGTTGGCGGTGCTGTTCGGGTTCCTGCCTTACGCTTACGTGCGGAAGAAGCGCAAGAAGCGTTTGGATACACTCGAAGAGCAGTTTCCCGAGGCCCTCGATTTTCTGTCGCGCTCCATGCGGGCCGGCCACGCTTTTACGATTAGCCTGCAAATGGTGGGTGAGGAATTGGCGGACCCTCTAGGCCAGGAGTTCCGCACGCTGTTCAACGAGCAGAACCTGGGCGCGACGCTCGAAGCCGCTCTGCGCAACTTCGCCGAACGCGTTCCTTTGTTGGATGTACGGTTCTTTACCTCTTCGGTGCTGCTGCAAAAGCAAACCGGCGGCAATCTGGCGGAAATCCTGACGCGGCTGGCCTATGTGATCCGCGAGCGCTTCCGGCTCAAGGGGCAGGTCCGGGCGGCTAGCGCGCACGGCCGATTGACCGCCACCATTTTGACCGTGCTGCCGATCGTCACCATGCTCGGCATGCTGGTCGTGGCGCCTGGGTACTTGCAGGGTATGGCCAAGGATCCCGACGGCAGGTGGCTGGTTGGCGCCTCGATCGCCGCCCAGTTCATCGGCTATTACTTTATTAGGAAGATCATCACGATCAAGGTTTGATATGACGCACCCGATATTCTTGTCGATTGCCACGTTTCTCATGGTCATGCTGCTGATGGCATGGCTCGGTTATCGCTGGGTCTACAAGCCTAACAAGTATCTGCGTCAACTCGGCAATCCCGTGATTCTGGACGGTCCGCGGGTGACTGGCGACCTCGAAGGGCACCGCCCGGGCACCGTGGTGACGTTTCTGCAGACCGTCGGTTCCAAGATGCCTTCGTCCGAAGAGGAAGTGGCCACGCTCAGAGTTGACCTGATCCGCGCTGGATTCCGCTCTGAGAGCGCGGCCCCTGTATTCTATGGTCTGCGGGTCATCAGCACGGCGGCCTTGGTGATGCTGTCATTCCTGCTGTTGGCCAAGATGCCGTCCAACACGATGTTGAAGGTGTTGCTGCTGGTATTCGGGGCGATGGCGGGATGGATTCTGCCGAAGTTTTTCCTCGAGAAGAAGGTGAAGAAACGCCAGACCATCCTGCGGCTTTCCCTGCCGGACATGCTCGACATGCTGGTGGTATCGGTGGAAGCCGGCCTGGGCCTGGACCAGGCGATCCAGCACGTCGCGCGCGAACTCGCCATCAGCCATCCGCAATTGAGCGAAGAGCTTTCCCTGGTCAATCTGGAAATGCGGGCGGGCAAGCGGCGGTCCGACGCCTTGCGCAATTTTGCCGAGCGGACGGGTGAGCCGGAAATTCGCAAGTTGATGGCGATCCTGATCCAGAATGACCGGTTCGGCACCAGCATGGGCGAGAGCCTGCGCAATCACTCGGACTTCATGCGCACGCGGCGCCGCCAGGAAGCCGAAGAACGGGCCGGTAAGGTAGGCGTGAAGCTCGTTTTTCCGATCTTTTTTTGTATCCTGCCAGCGATCATAATTGTGGCGGCCGGGCCGGCGCTGTTGCAGATCTTCAAGTACCTGTTCCCGATGATGAACAAGGTGGGTTAACCAAGAGGAGAATTTGGATTATGACGACCAGTACAATTCTACAAACTCTGCTGTGGCTGGTAGCTGGCGGAGCGATTTTCATGTTCTTGCGCCGGCGCCGAACGCGCCGTTCGCGTTCGCGGTAGAGCGGTTCGCCGTAGCGCGGATCCAAGACAGTCCCAGCCGTTCGGGGTTTTGAAAAGGTCCCGGCGGCTGGGACAAAAAGGAGAACGCATGTCTCTGCCAATCCTCGGAGCACTTTGGCTCGGGGCCGGCATAACTTTGGTCATGGTGCTGGCTCGCCGGCGCCGCCACAGACCTGACCGCTGAGCGCGGCGCAACGCCGCCGCCTGCAATGCGCCCCGTCCGGAGGCGCAAGTGATGCCGATACCCATACTGCTCCAACAGCAAAACCCCGACGGTGGATGGCCCTATCGCCACGGCGGTTCCTGGACCGAGCCGACCGTCTATGCCTTGCTCGCGCTGACGTCGTCCGGCAATTCGGAGGCCGTCGAACGGGGTCTCCACTGGATCCGTGCGGCGCAGCGGGAAGACGGTGGCTGGCAGGCGCGTCCCGGCGTCGGGGAAAGCTGCTGGGTAACTTCGCTGGTCGCTCTATTGCCCGTGGAGCGCCTGGGAGGGGAGCGGCACAGCCGTGCCACGGCCTGGCTGTCGGCAAGCACGGGGATGGAATCGAGCGCCTTGTACAGAATCCGGCAATGGATGATGGGCAGCCACACTCCGTCCGAAATAACGGCCCCCGGATGGCCCTGGGTGACCGGCAGCGCGGCGTGGGTGAGTCCCACCTCGATGGCGATCCTTGCCCTGGACCGCGAGAACCGCTTGCGGCCCGCACCTGGCTTGGCATCGCGGATTGAGGAAGGCCGGCGGTTCCTGATCAACCGCATGTGCAAGGGCGGCGGATGGAACCACGGGTCGACCAGGGCCTTCGGGTACGAAACCGGCGCCTATCCGGAGACCACCGGCATGGCGCTGGCTGCCCTGCGCGGTTTCGACGGGCCGCAGACGGACCAGTCGCTGGCCGTGGCGCTGCGGTTCCTCGATCAGTGCCATACGGCGGATGCCTTGAATTGGCTGCGGCTCGGGTTGACGGCGCACGCCAGCATGCCCGAGGGTTATACGCCGCCGCCGGGCATCGCATACCGCACCGTCCCGGAGGTAGCCACCAGCATCCTGGCGGATGAAGCGGTGGCGGGTAAGAGCGCGTTCTGGATCTGAGCCATGGGAGGAGCGATCACAAGGCGGGATTGGCTGGCGGGTTCGGCGGCGCTGCTGGCCAGCGGCTGTGCCCGGCCGGTGCACCTGACGCCTTCGGAGACCACCATTGTGCGCGCTCCGGCCTATGACCAGCGGCTCTTCGATATCGTGCGCCGGCTGGCCGCTTCGCAAAGCGCGGTGGTTCGCGGCCGTCCCGTGGTGATCAAGCCGAACCTGGTCGAGTTCGAGCCGGAAAGCGCCATCAATACCCACCCGCTGCTGGTTCATGCAGCCTGCGAGGCCTTCCGCGCCTTGGGCGCTTCCCGGGTGACTATCGCCGAGGGCCCGGGGAATCGCCGCGATACGCTGGATCTGGCCGAAGCCGCCGGCTATTTCGAGACCATTCCCGATTTCGAAGACTGTTTCGTCGATCTCAACGTGGATGAGGTCACGCTGGTCGATTTGCCGCGGCGGTTCTCCAAGCTCAAGCGCGTCTACCTGGCCAATACCGTGCTGGGCGCCGCGCTGGTGGTGTCCATGCCCAAAATGAAGACGCATCACTGGACCGGCGCCACACTCTCGATGAAGAACCTGTTTGGCGTAGTGCCCGGCGGCGTCTACGGATGGCCGAAGAACGTGCTGCACTGGGCCGGCATCGACGAATCGGTGGCGGACCTGCACACTGTGTTTCCGCGGCAGTTCACCCTGGTGGACGGCATCGTCGGGATGGAAGGCAACGGCCCCATTCAAGGCGTTCCCAAACCGATGGGCGTGTTGGTGGCGGGCGCCGACCCGGTGGCGGTGGATGCAACCTGCTGCCGCCTGATGCGCATCGATCCCACGCGCATCGGCTACCTACGCCTGGCCGCCGGCGATCCTGCGGTATTCGCGGAAAGCAATGTGCGGCAGACCGGCGAATCGATCGCGGCGCTAGCTCGCCCGTTTGCGCTAATCCCCCAGTTCCAGAACCTGCGGCTGGAGAATGGCGCATGAGCTTTTTGCTCGTTGCCCGCTTCGCCGCTACTCGTCGAAGCAGCCATCCTGCCAGCCTTGATTGCTGACCGGCACGGGGCTGGTCGAGGCCGTAATCACCAACGGGCAAACCTGCACCCGAGCCATGTGTTAAACCTGTTCGTGGTTAGGGCTTGTCACGAAATAACCACTCCTTGCGACCGGCGTGGCGCACGCACTCGTCGGCGCCGTGTCGAGACTCTTCTCGACACGTCTTTTTTTCGGCGGCGCCCTGCGTCGGCACGAGTGCCGACGCGGCACCGACGTGTGCGTGCGCCACGCCGGAATGGCCAAGTCATATCTGACAGGCCCTTAGTCAAGGAACGGCTAAACATGTGGCAACAGAACTATGCGCCGGTCGAGAACAGCCTGCCGCTCTCGGCACTGGTGGCGGCCATTCCCATTTTTGCCCTGCTGATCTTGTTGGGCGTGGCCCGCAAGCCAGCATGGATCGCTTCGTTGGTGGGCCTGGGCACGGCCGCGGTGGTGGCCGGGGGAGTTTACGGCATGCCCGTGGGAAGGCTCTTCGCCGCTGTCACCTACGGCGCGGCGTTCGGTCTTTTCCCCATCGGCTGGGTAGTGTTCTCGGCCATCCTGCTGTACCGCGTGACGCTGGAGAGCGGCAAGTTCGATCTGCTCAAGGATTCCATCGGCCATCTTACCGATGACGCGCGGTTGCAAGCGCTGCTGGTGGCTTTCGCTTTCGGCGCATTCATCGAAGGCGCCGCTGGGTTCGGAACACCGGTGGCCGTGGCCGCCGCCATGCTCGTGGGCCTGGGCTTTTCGCCGTTCTACGCCGCGGCCATTTGTCTGCTCGCCAATACCGCGCCGGTCGCTTTCGGTTCCATTGGAATTCCGGTCACCACCCTGGCGGTCTCGACCGGCCTTCCGCTCGACCGTTTGAGCGCCGCCGTGGGCCGCATCTGCGCGCCGGTTTCGCTGTTCGTTCCGGCATATCTCATTGTGGTGATGTCGGGATGGAAGGGACTGCGCGCCGTTCTTCCGGCCGCCGCCATATGCGGCATTGTTTTCGCCGGAATGCAGTTCGCGATTTCGAACTTCGTCGGCGCGCAGCTCACCGATATCCTGGCGTCGATGGCCGCCATGGCTTCGCTGATCGTGCTCTTCCGCTTCTGGAAGCCGCGCGGAAGCGGAGCGGATTCGCGGCCCGCGCCCACTCACACCGGCTGGCGAGTCGCACATGCCTGGGCGCCATATGCCCTGCTGGTGGTCTTCGTGCTGCTCTGGGGCTACAAGCCGCTGCAGACCCAGCTCAGCCGCGTCAGCATCGCATTTGCCTGGCCGGCGCTCCACAACGCCGTCGAGCGCATGCCGCCGGTGGTTGCCAGGCCTTCCCCCTACGCAGCTTCCTATAACTTCACCTGGCTTTCGGCTTCGGGCACCGCGTGCTTGCTGGCGGCCATTCTGGGCGCAATGATTGCCGGCTTGAAGCCGCGCCAGTTCGCGCGCGTCCTCGGCCACACCGCCCGGCAACTGGCGCTGGCGGAACTCACGCTGGCCGCCGTCCTCGCACTGGCATTTCTCATGAACTACTCGGGCGCCACCGCCACGCTGGGCCTGGCCTTCGCCGCCACGGGCGCTCTGTTCCCGTTCTTCAGCGCTCTGCTCGGCTGGCTGGGCGTCTTTCTCACCGGCAGCGACACTTCCGCTAACGCGCTTTTCGGCACCCTGCAAGTGGTGACCGCCGGCAAGCTGGGGATGAGCCCCGTGTTGATGGCCGCCGCCAATTCGGCCGGCGGGGTGATGGGCAAAATGATCAGCTTGAGCAGCATCGCGGTGGCCGCCGCCGCCACCTCGCTGAAGCGCGAAGACGAGTCGTTGCTTTTCCGTTTCACGCTGAAGCACAGCGTGCTGCTGGCCTCCGTGATTGGCCTGGTCGTGATGTTCTATGCCTACGTGAAGCCCGGCTGGGTTCCGTAGGTTTCAAAAGCTTCAAAACTTCGCGATGGTGTAGCTTTCCGATGATCCACTCCCTCGCGGCCGCGGCCCCGAAAGCAAACGGAGCCGCGACCACAGGGAGCGGTCAGGTCGCGGCGGCAGCCAGCTTCGCGGGTTACGGAAATCGGTGTCAAGATAGAATCCATGGCGATGGAGCCCATCCCGCAAGTCACGCTGGAACAGTTCGAAACCGAATACCGGGACCGTCATTTGATTCACTCAGCGGTGGACTGGTGGACCGCGCGCCAGCCGGACAGCGTGGCCGTTGTAAATGCGACGCGCGGGACCACGCTCACGTGGCGCGACCTCGATCGCGGGTCGAGCGCCATCGCGGCCGAACTGGCGCGGCTGGGTTTTCGCCATGGTGATTTCCTGGCTGCCTCGCTGCCGTTGCTCAACGAACATGTCCTGTTGGAGCTGGCCTGCTTCCAGCTGGGCGTGATTCACGCGCCGCTCGATCTGCGCTTGCAGCCCGCCGAGGTCATCCGCTGCCTGAGCCTGATCCGGCCGAAAGGGTATTTCTTTTTGGGAAAGACCCCCGCGGCCGATTTCGCCGCTCTGGGCGAGGCCGTTCGCGCGCGGTGCGGTTCCATTGAACATTTCATCCAGTTCTCGCCCGCGAACGAGTGCATCGCGGGGGCGGCCAGTGTCTTCGATCTGCTGGCGCGCGCCCGGCCGCAGCCGGTGGAATCGCACGTGGCGGAAAACGATGGCGCGCAGGTGATCTTCACTACCGGGTCGACCGGGTCGCCCAAGCCGGCGCTGCTCTCGCACCGCGGCATTACCTGCCAGAATCTCTGTCTCGGCGCCGCATTTCGCTTCGGACCGGGGCAACGGGTGTTGTGCAATCTTCCCGCGTCGCACGTGGGCGGGCAGGCCGAGGTGTTGCTCACATCGCTGTTCACGGGGGCGACCGCGGTGACGCTGGAGGTTTTCGATGCCGTCAAGAGCCTCGATGCCATCGAGCGTTACGGCGTGACGCTCATCGGCCAGATACCGGCCATGTTCAACCTGGAGTGGCGCACGGCGGAATTCGCGCGGCGCAATCTCGCCAGCCTCGAAACCGCGGTGTACGGCGGGCAAGCCGTGCCGCGGGGTTTCCTCGACCGCATGTTGCAGATGGCGCCGAGCATCGCGACCGGGCTCGGCCTCACCGAATCCTCCGGCTTCTGCACCTACACGCGCCTCACGTCCGAAGCCAATCAACTGGAGCGCGGCATCGGATGGGCGATGCCGGCCTATCGCCTGTCGATCCGCGAAGCCATGGACGCCGCGGGCATGGCTGGCGGCGAGCTGTCTGAGGGCCAAGTCGGGCACATCTGCTTCCAGGGCCCGCAGACTTTTCTCGGGTACGTGAACGATCCGGAATCGACCGCGGCGACGGTGTCTCGAGACGGTTGGCTCTACACCGGCGACCTCGGCAGCGTGAGCGAACGCGGCTTGCACTTCTCCGGCCGCGCCAAGTGGGTACTGAAACCCGCCGGGCACCAGGTGTTCCCGGGCGACATCGAGAATCACTTCGCCGCGCTGAGCGACCGGGTAGCGAATGTTGGCGTGGTGGGACACGAGCACCGCTTGTGGAGCGACGGCATCGTGGCGTTCCTCGAACGCCAGGCGTCCGCCGACCTGTCCGAAGCGGAATTGCGCAAGCACGCGCGGTCATTGGCCGGATACATGCGTCCGCTGCACTACGTGATTCTGGAACCGGGCGCGATGCCCTTGAACCGCAGCGCCAAAGTGGACGTGGTCCGCTTACAGGAGATGGCGCGAACCGAAGTCGCGAAACTCCGCGAACGCGGCCGCTGGGACGGGTAGTGGATACCACAGGGCCTGGTTCCCATCCATCCCGCACCGCCGTCGCGGCGCCGTTGGAAAAAAGGCGTATCGAGAAGAGTCTCGACACGGCACGCACGAGTGCGCGCGGCAACTCGGTCGCACGGATATGGCATGGCTAGTTCGTGACCAGCGCTGAGAATCGGACAGCTTAATCAAGGCTGAACCAGAAACGAAATCGGCTCCACGGATACCCGGCTACAACACAACTTTTTGTCCGGAGCGGCAGGAACGATAAACGGCATCGACTACCTCGAGCGCCTGGTAGCCTTCCTCGCCGGCTACACGCGGTTTTCGGCCGTTGCGGATGGCGTCTCCGAAATCCAAAAACTGGCGCTCGAAGGGATCGAGCGAAATCGCCATCGGGTCGGAAGCGGCGGAGGCACCCTGACTGGCGACCGGCGCTGGATCGCCGAAATCGTCCTCCACGTCCCAGGTGGTGAGCTTGTCGCCGGTAATCACGGCGGTGCCGCGGCTGCCGTGGATTTCAAGGCGCTCGGGGTAGCCCGGCCGGAAAGCCGTCGCCGCCTGAATCACGCCGGTGGCGCCGCTCGCATACTCGATTACCGCGTTGACCACATCTTCGGACTCGATTCTGTGCACCGCGCCCAGTTGCCAGACCGCGAACAACTGCCTCACCGGGCCGCCCAGCCAGCGCAGGAGGTCGACCTGATGGATGGCCTGGTTGATCAATGCGCCGCCGCCTTCGGTTCGCCAGCTCCCTTTAATCGGCCGCGCATAATACTCGGGCGGGCGGTACCACTTGGTGTAGCCATCCAACTCGAGCAGCTTGCCCAACCGGCCCGCGGCCAGGGCTCGGGAAACGAACAAGCTGGCGTCGTCGAAGCGATGCTGGCTGACGACCCCCAGCAGGATGCCGGCCGCGCGCGCGGTCTCAATCATGCGGCGCGCGGTTTCGAGATTGGTCGAAATCGGTTTCTGCACCTGCACGTGCTTGCCAGCGAGGGCGCAGGCCTCGACCGGTTCGAGGCGGAAGTTCGGGAACGTGCAGACATCCACGTAATCCACTCGCGTGTGCCGGCACACGTCTTCGTAACCGTGGACGAATTCCGCGCCGTGCTCCTCCGCGAACCCGCGCCCGGCGGCTTCCTGAGTGTCGGTGCAGACCGTCACCTCATAGCCGATCTTCCGGTAAACTCGCGCGTGCATCCGCGCGATCGCTCCCGTGCCGATCACTCCCACTCGCATAGAACGACCATTCTAGCCGCACACAGGCGCGCAGGAACGGCACACGAGGCGCCGGTAAGCAGATTCATTACTGAATGAGAGGTTCGCCGAGCGGAATCAGCGGAGAGATCAGGCCTCGGATTGCAAGCCGGCCCGTTCGTCCAGGCGGCCCGCCAGGACTTCCACCACGTCCGCCATTTCGGCCAGCGCCTGACGCGCACGCCGCGGCGCAGCGGTTCGGGTGACGCGGAAGTACCACTGCATAACGCGATAGTCGAGGGACAGAAGCCGGTCTTCGATGGAGTGCAGATCCAACCCAGCGGCGTGTTCAATCAGGTACGTCGCCAAGCGGTAGTCGCGCTCCAGCGCGCGCTGAAGCGCGTCCAATTGCGTATCGCCGCGCAACAATTCCCTGACCTGCCGGCAACAGAATTGGGAATCCACAGCCGCGCGCGCCCTGCTCTCCAGGCTGGAGTTCCGCAGCATCAGGATGCAGCTATAACGGAACCAGTAGAGGAGCAGTGCGAACGAAAAAGCGGCGATGATGATGCTAACTATCATGCAAAACCTAGGCTCGTTGACGTTATGCTGGTACTAGGCCATCCATGACCAGAATACTTAACTCGGCATTCATTTGCAATAGTTTTTTTTGCTTTCGCCGATTTCCCGGAAATATTTGTGTTACAAGGACTTCCGGAGATCGCGGACAAGAGCCGGGTTTTCTTTCATATACTATACAGCCAATTGCTCTTACGCGCCGGGGGAAGACGCCACGAGAGGATGGCAAACTTGCGTAGGAGGACTGGGCCGCCCAGTCCCGGCCAATCCCGTACCACCACCGCGCCGAGGGGGTTCGCGCCGGTTCTGGCGGGTGCAAACCAAGGAACATGCGGCGGTTGTAAAGCGTAAAGCGTATCGTAGTGCTTGGTGGTTGTTGCGGGCGGACGAGCTTGAGCCGCCCGGTGCGAGGAGGCGTCATGATCGGGAAACTGCTGCTTGTCTCGACCGTCCTGTACCTGGCCGGTTGTGACATCGATACCAGACCCACTGGGCCGCTCCAGTACGATTCATTTCACCTGGACCGGGACCGCTCGGAGGTGGTGAAAGTCAACCTCAACATGGGCGCCGGCAAACTGCAGGCGGGCAGCGGCACGGAAAAACTCCTGCAAGCCTACTTTACGTACAACACACCACCCTGGACGAAGCCGGTCGTCAAGTATGAGGCGGGCACGCTGACCATCGACCAGGGCAAGAACGGACGCGTCAACTTTAACCCCGGCCAAACCAAATACGATTGGGACCTTCGCTTCGGGCGCGAAACGGCACTCGACTTCGGCGTGAATTTCGGCGCCGGCGAAGCGCAGCTTGACCTTGGCTCTCTCAACCTGCGGGGCGTCAACGTCCAGATGGGTGTGGGCAGTCTCAACCTGGACCTGCGCGGGCGGCCGCAACACGACTACGACGTTCACATTCAGGGGGGCATCGGCGAAGCTGTGGTGCGGCTGCCGGCGGACGCCGGTGTTTACGCCAACGCCCACGGCGGTATTGGCGAGATCAAAACCCGCGGGCTCAAGAAGGAAGACGGCCACTGGGAGAACGACGCGTACTCCACGGCCAAAGTCAAAGTGCGCGTGGACGTGCAGGGCGGTATCGGTTCGATCACCCTGATCGGCGACTCGGATTGACGCGGCGGGCCGGCAGGCCTAGCCAGCGGGGAATTTCGCGGCAATACGATTCATACGGCAGGCCGCGCGCCGCCCGTAGGTGCGGTTCCTCGACGAATACAACGATCAGGTGGAAGAAGACGAATAACGCACAGCCGTAAGCCGCCATCCGCGGCGATGCGAAGAGCGCCGCCTGGCCGAACACAACCAGCAGCACTCCCCCATACATGGGATTGCGGGAGAAACGGTAAAGGCCGCCGGATACCAGGCGCGCCGGCTCCTCGCCGATGAGCAGCCACAGATGACGCGTGAAAAAGATGGCCGGCGTCCCTCCGGCAGCCAGGAAGCGGATCAGGCAAAGGCCATAAATCAGCGTTCCCGCCGCCACCACCAGCCAGCCTGCCTCCCAGATTCCACCATGGCGCTGCGCGCGGGGATCGATAACCGAAGGCAGGAGGATCCCGACTACGGCAGGAACCAGGACGGTGAAGATCAGGCCGCGTATCCAGAGCATCCAGTCGGTATTATCCCGCTTGACGCCCTCTTACTGCTGGCTGTCCAAGTGGGTCACGCCGCTGCTGGGGGGTTCCGGCGACGCGGGCCAGGCGGTTGATGAATCCAAGCGTGTCGGCGAATCGCGCGGCGGTCTTTTGTTCGAGGTCGCGATGCAGGGCGGTCAGCAGCTCGACACCTTGGGCGATGGCGTCCACGCGTTCCGTGAGCCGGTCGAGTCGTTCATCCGTGGTCATGGGTGCGGCATCCCCCGATTCCGATCGTCGCAGATCGCGCCACCGGCCTGCTGTGAGTCGAAGACGCGGAGTCGGATCTCATCCGCCTTTTCCGCAATGCATAATAGAACATGGCCTCACCAGGGGAGTCTGGCAATCCGGCACGTAGCTGGACCAGACTTGACGGAGTAGATGGGCTGCGGACTCTCGCCCTCTTTCTGGTACTGATGAACCATGTCAACATTCGGCTGCGAATAGCGGGCGTGCCTTACACCAAAGGCCTTTCCGAACAGCTCATTTCTTTGCTCTTCTGGAATGGTCAGTTTGGCGTTCAGATTTTCTTCGCCGTTTCAGGATTCCTCATTGCGTCTACGGCAATCCGGCGCTGGGGATCGCTCTCGCGTGTCAATGTCCGCGATTTCTACCTGCTGCGCTTTGCGCGAATCGCACCTCTGCTCCTTTCGCTTCTCGTCGTCCTGAGTGTCCTTGACCTCGTCCACCTGAAATACTTCGTGGTTTCCCCAAAGACGGGTGGGCTCACTCGGGCGCTTTTTGCCGCGCTTACCTTTCGTGTAAATGTTCTGGAAGCTCGGCACGGATACCTCCCGGCCAGTTGGGATATCCTGTGGTCTCTCTCCGTCGAGGAGGTCTTCTATCTTTTCTTCCCGCTGGTGTGCCGTTTTCTCGGTCGGGGCAAACTGCTCGTCGGGTTTCTTCTGATTTTCGTCGCGCTGGGGCCCTTCGGCCGGACCGTGCTCACTCACGGAAACGAGGTTTGGAAAGAGTATTCGTACCTCGGGGGCATGGACGCCATCGCTCTCGGATGCCTGACTGCGCTGCTCGTAGCCCGGATTCACTTCTCACTTCGTGCGCTCCACGCTCTGGCGATTCTCGGCGCGGCACTCCTGATCTTCAGTCTGTGCTTCTCGGTGCGGGCATCCGTTTGGGGGCTTGGCCGAAACGGCCTCGACATGTCGATCCTCGCATTCGGTACCTGCGCGATCATCGTTGCGGCCGCACAGACCCGGTGGAGGGCTCCGCACGTCGCAGGCTGGATACTCAGTCTGGGAGAACGTAGCTACGAAGTTTATCTGACGCACATGTTCATCGTCTTCGCGCTGTTTCAGCTCTTTCTCGAAGCCGGAAAGCCAATGAAAGCGGTGCCTGTGCTGTTCGTCGCGGTGATTCTGATTTCTGGTCTGTCCGGCGTTGTGGTTGCCCGCTTCCACTCTGAACCGATGAATCGCCGGCTCCGAAAGCGCTTTGGGGATGGCCCACACAGGTTAGGTTCAGTGCTGAAGGAACCAAGCGAAACGAGGCTCGCCGAATCGCGACGTTCCGTCTAACGCAGGCCATCCGGCGTCAACTGAGCTTTGGCTCGTACGGATCGTGCTCGCCGACCCAGATCCACACCAGCCCGTCCTCCGCCTCGACCGCTACGGCCCGGTGGCCGTGTCCAATTCGCGCCGACCAGAATCGGCCAGCCTTCTTGAGCCGGATGCTCGGGTGCCTTTGTGGGACAGCCTCGGCGGTCGGTTACGGCCGTCTTGCCCTTACCCGGCGAATTTCAGGAATACGAACATGCCTACCAGCACAGCCACGAAGACAACGGCGATGATGACGATGTGCGTGGTGGTGAGAGCGTTCGAGCTGGGCGCCTGGGATTGCGGCGTGGCGCGGACGGCGACGGCGCCGAGCGGGGGCAGCGACGCCTCCACGGCGGCACGCGTTTTGGGATCGTAGATCTCGGCCGGAATCACGTTATCGAGCTGGAGCAGTTTCACGGAGCGATCGATATAACCGAACGTCTCGTCGGCCGTATTGATCTGCCGCATCTTGCTGAGATCGTCGAAAGCCACGATCAGCCCGCCGGGTTTGATGCGGGCGGTAACCACCGGCCGGGAATCGGCGCGAGCATCTTCGTAATAGACGGGCACCGGCTCGGAGGAAATCACGCGAAAGACGCGGCCCATCGGGTTGCCCTGGTTGAGGTGGTCCAACTCGTCGCGCGCGTGCGCGGGCGCATAGCCCACCGACTCGAAGGCCGCGCGCGTGGCCGCGAATTGCCTGCCATCCTTGACCGCCGCTTCGAGCGCCGGCACGGCGGCGGCGCCGCCGAAGGCCACCAGCCGCTGGATGCGGTCCTCGAGCCGGGGATGAGTCGCCAGCAAGGTGTCGCTGAACCAGCTCTTCTTCATGGCCGGATTGGCGAAATAGAAATGGCTGAATGCCGGATTGGAATCGGGCTGGCCGGAGCCGGCGCCGCCAATCTTGGCCAGCGCGCGCATCAAGCCCTCCGGATAACGCGTCAGCAATGCGGCGTCGGCATCGGCCAGAAACTCGCGCTGCCGCGAGATCGCCGCGCGGATCAGCGTCCCCACGATCGGCGCCACCACCAGGATGTAGAGCGCCAACGGCAACATCGCAAGGTCGGTCAGATTGAGGCTGCGCCGCATCAGCGAGAAACCGGACGACCGGCCCGACAATTGGCGGCGGAACATCAGGTAAGGGATGCGCAGGAACAGAGTCACCGAGGCGGCGATGGTATTGAGCCGGATGTCGCGATTGCCGATGTGCGAGATCTCGTGTGCCAAAACGCCCTCGAGCTCGCGCCGGTCCAGCAGCTTCAGCGCGCCGCGCGTCACCGCTACCATGGCGCGGTCCGGGCTCATGCCGGCGGCGAACGCGTTGGGCGCGTTGGATTCGATCACATAGAGCTTGGGGGTGGGAAGGCCGGCGCCGATGGCGAGGTTCTCGATCAGGTGCACCGCCTCCACGTCGCCGCTGCCCGCCGGCCATGCCCCGGCGGCACTCAGCAGTTTGGCGGCGGGCTGTCTGGCGATGCCCCAGAAAAGCAGGACCAGCGCAGCCGTCACCGCCGCGCCGACCACCAACATGATCTTCAGCATCAGGTTGGGATCTTCGGCCGCTTCCCGCCTGGCCAACTCGGCGCGCTGCCGGGCGATGCGGGTCTCATAGAGAGCGTCATACGCCTGCCGATCCTCGTCAGGGATCTGCGCCCGAAGCGAATGGTAGTCCGCCTCCTCCATATCGATGCGCTCATGCGCACCCTTCGTCGGCGGGTTCACCTGGCGCACGATGCCGTAGGAAACCCCGTAGCTGATGCCGACAATGAAGGGCACCAGCGCGAGAACCGAGAGGATCACGAGCAGAACGGTCTTGCGCTGGTTTTCCGCGATGCGCGTGTACACCAGCACCGGCTGGGCGATGGGGGGTGTCATATTATGCGGTCGTGAAGCTGACCTTCACGTCCTGTCTCGCGATCTCGTCGGTATTGAAGAAATCCACCGGCAGGAAGCCAAACCAGCCGGCGAACAGGTTGCCGGGGAAGGTCTGGATGCGAGTGTTGTAATCGAGCGCGTTCTGATTGTAGAACTGCCGCGCGTAGGCGACCTTTTCTTCGGTGTCGGTAAGGTCACCCTGGAGTTGCTGAAACGAAGCTACGGCCTTGAGTTGCGGATAGGCTTCCGCCACCACCATCAGGCGTCCCAGCGCCGAAGTCAGGGTCTGGTCGGCGGCCGCCACCGCGGCCGGGCCGCTGGCTTTGGCCAGGGATCCGCGCGCTTCGGTGACCTCGATGAAAACCGAGTGTTCGTGGTTGGCATAACCGCGAACCGTCTCCACCAGGTTGGGAATCAGGCTCGAACGGCGCTTCAACTGGACGTCGATTCCCGACCAGGCTTCGCGCGTCCGATTGCGGGCGAGCACCAGGCGGTTATATAGCAGTACTGACCACAGCACCACCAAACCGACCAACACTACCGGCAACGCGGCAGTGAGGGTCGCGGCGGAAATGCTCATCATCGAAAGAATGACGGCTGACAAAACAGGGACCTCCCTTCGGAGCGGATTGAGCTCCAAGTAGTTAATGCTGCTCCTTGCCGCTCGCGGAGTCACTACTAATTTTTGTTAGCGCCGCGGGTAGGCCAGGTCCCAGGCCGATACTCCCGGAGGCACGCCCGGCACCGCGGCCCGGGGCGAGCCATTGTGCGCCGCCGCACTGCTTCCATCCCAGCCGGGCGGTCGAAGTTGCTTCGGGTGCACGACATAAAGGTGAATCGCGTTCGAACATCTGGGGTGCGGGCCCAGCCCCGGAGGGGCGAAAGATCACAGCCCACGGCGCAAGCCGTGGGAAGAGACGGCGGTGAGCTTAGTTAGCCCCGGAACGGGCGTAAGACGCTCTTGGCGAGCGATCTTCCGCCCGGTCCGGGGCTGGCATGGAACAACCTGTTTTCCCATGGCTTGGGCTATGTTCTAACGCCCTCCGGGCTGAAGGTGCGGCCGAGCGTAGCTGTACGCTCGGATACAGGCAGATCTTCACGGAATCCGAGACCTCGCCACATTCATGTCGCGCGCCCAGCCGCGTGCTTTTTACACTTCCGCCGCCGGTTTTGGTGTACACTAGGACTGACGTTACTTGCGCTTGCATCTTTCTTCTCACAACCCGCCGCCAGGCTCGGGCAATCCCAAACGCCCGACGCTGGTGTCTTCCGTTGGCCGGCAATCCTCTAATCACGCATAACGAATGTATCCAAGAAATTTCCCCCCTCGAAGGCAGAACCGCAGAGAGAATGTGAACGAGTTCATCCGTGCGCGCGAAGTTCGCGCGGTATTCCCGGACGGCACGAACGAGATCATGCCAACGGCGACGGCTCTGCGCAAGGCCCAGGAATTGGGTCTGGATCTGGTGCTGATTGCTCCCACGGTGGTGCCTCCCGTGGCCAAAGCCGTCGATTTCGGCCATTATCAGTACGACCAGAAGAAGAAACAACACGACGCCAAGAAGAAGCAGCACGTGGTGCTGGTGAAGGAGCTGAAGTTCCGCCCCAACACCGACGACCACGATTACGACTTCAAGAAGAATCACGCCATTCGCTTCCTGCAGGAGGGCAACCGCGTCAAGGCGGTGGTGCAATTCCGCGGACGCGAAATTGCCCACGCCGATTTGGGCAAGAAGCTGCTGATGCGCTTCGCCGGCGACCTGACGGCGTATGGCTCGGTGGAAGGCATGCCCCGTTTGGAAGGCCGCAACGCGCACATTCTCATCAGCCCGGTCAAGGCGGCCGGAAAAGCGGCTTCCGCCGGTCCGCCGCCGCCCGCGCATATGCCTCCGCCGCAGTCTCCTCCCGCGCCACCGGCCCAGTCTTAGCGTAGCGCGTCAAGCAGAACATGCAGTATGCTCGGGCCGTGGGGCAGGCGCTTTCGCCTGCCAACCTCGCGGTTTACCCTGGGCGAATTGATTCCGGATGTCGGCGGGGAGTCTTTGGCCGTAGAACACACTGGTTGGCAGGCGGAAGCGCCTGCCCCACTTCTACGCGCGATACCTGTCGGAATCTCTTTACCAGGATCTAAGGTCTCGTACTTCCGTCACGGTCGATTGGGTCCAGTGGATGGTCGACGGCCCGCCGCGCTTCCCGCAGCTTGATGAGCACGAGATAGCCGTGCGTAAAGGTGGAAGGGCACGCAGCAAAGGGGCAGGTGTTTTCGGTGGGACTGGATTGTGCGCCGGAGCCGGTGCTGCCGGCAACGCGAATCGTCGTGCCTGGGCCGCTGGCGACGGTGGGAGCCGAGCCGGCATAAAGGTAAGTCGAGAATTCCAAGGCCGAGCCGGTTGGATCGAGCGCCGAGACGAACGAAGCGAATTGAGGTTCCGCCGGAAGGGGTTCCAGGTTTCCAACCAGCGGGAAATCCTCCGAATCGGTTTCTCCGGTTACATAAACCCGGCCCGCCGAATCGAGAGCGATGCTGGTGGGGCGGTCATAGCACGCGCCTCCGAGCAGGGTCGAAAACAGCGCCGTCTTGCCATCCGGGCTGAGCTTGACCACGAAGACGTCGTCCGCGTACCAATGGAAAAGGCTGCCGATGAACCCGGTGGCCACCGAAAAGGCCGGAAACGTACACCCCGCGTGAAGGGTCGACTGATATGCGCCGGGCGTAACGGGAAAATCGGTCTCGCTGGTGTTGCCGGTGAGGTACGCGTTGCCCGCTGCGTCCACGGCAACCGCGACGCCCTCCTGATTGGACTCGAAGAAATTGGCGGTCGACACGCCGGTGCTGCCGCCAAAATACGTTGAGTAGATTACGCTGCCGGACGGATCGAGCTTGAGAACGAAGGCTTCGGCCGAAGAGCCGGCGTCGCCCACCTGGAACGCGCCGGGGGTGACGGGGAAAGCGCCGCTGGCGGTGCCCGTCAGCGTGACGTTTCCCGAGGGATCGATGGCGATGCCTTTGCCGTTCTTGTCGAGCACCGCCCCGACGTTGGCCGAATACAGCAGCCGCGCGGCCGATGGATCGAGCTCGCTCACGAATCCGAAAGGCTGATAGGGAACCGTCGACGGCGCGGCGGTGGTGAAAGGAAAGTCGAGCGAGGCCCAGGCGCCGATCAGCCACGGATTTCCTTGTGGGCCGACGGCGATTCCCAAGCCTAAGTCGTAGCTGGAGCCGCCCAGGTAAGTCGCCGCCAGCAGTTTGCCGTCATTCGAGAATTTGGCGGCGAACGCGTTGGAGGTTCCACGGAGATTGCTCTCGAATGCGCCGGGCGTGACCGGCAGATCGTACGAAGAAGTGCTGCCGGCGATCCAGATATTGCCCGAGCTATCGAGTGCGATGGCCTGTCCCGTATCGTTTCCCATGCCGCCGAAGTAGGTCGAAAAAACCAGGGTTTTGCCGTCGGGTCGAAACTTGGCGACGAATGCGTCGGAGGTGATGGGAGCGATCGCGTAAACCAGGCTGGCCGATGCGGGCGTGAAGGCGGCCTGAATGTCGCGGGAGACATTTGAGGCGCTCCAGCTTTGGCCGCCGTCGGCGCTGTGAAACGCCCCGGCCAGCATGATCTGCGGGTTCACCGGATCCACCGACAGGACACTCAATACGTCGGCGGGGCACGGATTCGACGTCCAGGTGTCGCCGCCGTCGGCGCTTCTCCAGAACAGGACGGTAGGGGCTTGACTGTTAATGGCGGGACCAAGTCCGTACAGGAGCCCCGAAGTTTTCGGATCGGGGATGATGCAACAGCCGAAAAACGGAATGTCTAACGGGGTCCAGGTGGCGCCGGCGTCGATGCTTTTCTGCACGCCGGTTCGGGTACCCGAATACCACGGGCCGTAGATAATTCCCGGCGCCACGGGGTCGAAGATGAAGCTCCCGCTCCCCGATGTGTTCTGCGGCCACGGCAAGCTGGAGAGCGTCCACGAAGCGGCGCCGTCGCTCGATACGTAGCCGGCGTCGCTCGCCCAGGCGTAGAGGACGTTCGAGTGAAACGGATCGATGGTGACCGAGTCGATGTACCCCTGCGCCGGCAGACCCTGGCTCGAATTCGTCCAGGTTTGTCCGCCATCCACGCTCTTGAATACGCCACCGGTGGTGGAAGCGCTCGCGTAAACGGTCAGCGGTTGCCGCGGGTCGATGGCGAGCGAGGTGAGGTAGGTCTGCGACGAAGCGAAGGCGATGGCGACGCAAGCGAACTGCTGCCCGCCATCGGTGCTCTTGCAGACGCTGCTCTGGGAAGCTACATAGACAATTTGGCCGTTGGTGGGGTCGGCCGCGATCGGGATCGGATAGGTGAACGGGTAAGTGGCGTTGGCAAACAGCGTCCGGAGCGGCTGCCAGGTTGTGCCGGCATCGCTGCTGAAGATCAGTTGCGTGCCGCGGTTAGCGCTCTGAAACGCGTTGGCCTCGGGGAAGTCGAAAGAGGTTGTGGTGCCGGTGACGTAAATATTGCCGATCGAATCTACCGCGGCGTCGTTGATGGAGTCATTGCCGGAACCGCCGAAGGCGAGGGCGGCGGCGGACTCGTTCGAGAAATCTCCGAAACGAATGCCGGTGCGCGAATCCTGCGCAAGTCCCGGGAGCACCATCAGCGAGGCCAGCAGGATCACCCGCTTGTGCATGACAATATGGTCCCACCCATTCGAACCAGCCGCAATGAAGAGGCCAAGGGCATGATAAGCCACGGATAAACACCGATGAAGGCAGATAAAAAAAAGAACTGACTTATCCGCGTTCATCTGTACTACTAGCCCTCAGTGTATTGTTTTTTCGCGAAGAATTCATTAGGCTGCCTTTGGAATGAGCAGGTTCACGGTGGCGTTGGAAGCTGCGATCACGGCGGTTGCGATCCGGC
>JBELAO010000054.1:0-30548 GCA_049508735.1 Bryobacteraceae bacterium
TCGACCCTGCCGGCCGACGGCCTGCGCCACGGCGGCTAGACCGACCGCAGGCGTTCGGCGGCGGCTTCGGGCCTGAGATCGCGCTGCGGGTGCGTGGCGGAGAATAATCGGTTCAATCTGCCGACCGCTCCCTATGGTCGCGGCTCCGATAGACTCTGAACGCGATCGGAGCCGCGACCGAAGGGAGCGGTCGTTTGACCCGAAAGAAAGGTCGAGACGACTTTCGACCCTGCCGGCCGACGGCCTGCGCCACGGAGGCTACACCGACCGCAGGCGTTCGGCAGCGGCTTCGGGCGTGAGATCGCGCTGCGGAGCGGCCAGCATCTCGTAACCGACCAGGAATTTGCGCACCGTGGCCGAACGCAGCAGCGGAGGAAAGAAATGCAGGTGCATATGCCACTCCGGGTGCGCCTCGCCATCGGTCGGACTCTGGTGGAAACCCATGCTGTAAGGGAAAGGCGTGGCGAAGAGGCGGTCATAGCGCGAGGTCAGGCTTCTTAGGATGCCGGCCAGGCCGTCGCGCTCGGCGCCATTCAGGCTGTCGATGGCGGCCACGTGGCGCCGCGGCATCACCATCGTTTCGAACGGCCACACCGCCCAAAACGGCACCACCGCCATCCAGTTCGCGTTCTCCTCCACCAGCCGTTCCCGGCGCGCGGCTTCGAGCGCCGCGTAGTCGCAGATGAGGCACCGCGCGCGCCCTTCGCGCCACGCGAGTTGCGCGGCCTGTTCCTTGGCCACCTCGTTCGGCACGTGTGCATTCGACCAGATCTGGCAATGCGGGTGTGCGTTGCTGCAACCCATCATGGCGCCGCGGTTCTCGAAAATCTGCACGTGGCGGATGGATTCGCGCGCACCCAGCTCGCGATATTGTTCGGCCCAGGTATCGACCACGCGGCGGAGATCGGCCGGTTCCATGTGGGCGATGGTGAGATCGTGCCTGGGCGAGAAGCACACCACGCGGCAGATGCCCGGCTCGCCCTGCGCCACCAGCAGCCCGTTTTCGTCGAAGCGGTCCAGCGGCGTATCGGGGCGGAGCGCGGCGAAATCGTTATCGAAAACGAAGGTGGATGTGTAGGCCGGATTGCGCGCGCCGCCGGCGCGCTGATTGCCGGGGCAGAGATAGCAGTCTGGCGAGTACTCAGGCTGCGCCGCACCGGCGGTCTCCTCCACCTGTCCCTGCCAGGGCCGCTGGGTACGATGCGGCGAAACGAGCACCCATTCGCCGGTTAGCGGGTTGAGCCGCCGGTGCGGATCTTGTTTCCAATCGAACATGAAATCACATGGTAACCAAAGCGGGCGGTGGGGCGGGGCGCGGCAAAAGAGTTGGCAGGCGGAAGCGCCTGCCCCACCCCTTCGGCGGCAAAGTGGGGCAGGCGCCCCGGTTTTCGGGTCCGATGCGGATTTCGCCTGCCAACCACCGGCGGCAAAGTGGGGCAGGCGCCCCGGTTTTTGGGTCCGATGCGGATTTCGCCTGCCGACCACCGGCGGCAAAAGACCGCCGGCGTTACGACTGTGGCGGGGCGTCCGCCCGGCACTCGTATTACAATAGGCCTTCCATGTCTGAATCCTCCAAGTTCCTTCTTACCGACAGCCAGATCCCCGCTGTCTGGGTGAACGTGCTGCCGTCGCTCCCGGAGCCGCTCGCCATGCCTCTGCATCCGGGCACTCACCAGCCGCTGACGCCGCAGGATTTGGCGCCGATCTTTCCGATGGAATTGATCGAGCAGGAATTCTCTCCGAAGCCGGAGATCGATATTCCGGGCGAGGTGATGGACATCTATCGCCTGTGGCGCGCCACGCCTCTCTATCGCGCGCGGCGCCTGGAGAAGGCGCTCGATACGCCGGCGCACATCTATTACAAGTACGAGGGCACCAGCCCTGCCGGCAGTCACAAGCCCAACACGGCGGTAGCGCAGGCTTATTACAACAAGCGCGCCGGCATACGCCGCCTGGCCACGGAAACCGGGGCGGGGCAGTGGGGCAGCGCGCTCTCGCTGGCCTGCCAGATGTTCGGCATGGAATGCACGGTCTACATGGTGCGCGTGAGCTACGATCAAAAACCGTATCGCCGCATGATGATGCATGTATGGGGCGCGGAAGTTTTCGCCAGCCCGAGCGACAAGACCAACGCCGGCCGCGCGGTGCTGGCCGCGCACCCGGATTCGCCCGGCAGCCTGGGCATCGCGATTAGTGAAGCGGTGGAAGACGCCGCGACGCACGCCGACACCAACTACTCTTTGGGCAGCGTGCTCAACCACGTGCTGATGCATCAGACCGTGATCGGTCAGGAAGCCAAGCTGCAGATGAAGATGGCGGGCGACGAACCGGACGTGGTGATCGGCTGCTTCGGCGGCGGCAGCAATTTCGGCGGTCTGGCGCTGCCCTACGTGCTCGACCGCTTCGCCGGCAAAGGCCCGCGCATCGTAGCCATCGAGCCTTCGGCTTGTCCCACCCTGACGAAGGGCAAGTTCACTTACGATTACGGCGATACGGCCAAGCTCACGCCGCTGGTCAAGATGTTCACTCTGGGCCACGATTTCGTGCCGCCGGGGATTCACGCCGGCGGGTTGCGCTATCACGGAGCATCGCCCTTGATCAGCCACCTGGTGAAGTTGGGGCAGATCGATGCCAAGGCTTACACCCAGCTCCCTGTGTTCGAGGCGGCGATTCAATTCGCGCGCACCGAAGGCATCCTGCCCGCACCGGAGAGCGCGCACGCCATTCGTGGCGCGATCGATGAAGCGCTGGCGGCCAAGGAAGAGGGGAAAAGCAAAGTCATCCTCTTCGGCCTGAGCGGCCACGGCCATTTCGACCTCGCCGCCTACGAGAATTTCATTTCCGGCAAGCTGGTGGATTACGAATATCCCGGCCGCGAAATTGAGGAAGCGATCGCGGGGATTAACTCGGGGGTGTAGGGGGCGGCGGTGGAGAGCGGGTCAGTTTCCGGATGGCCGACCATCCACTCGAAGCTCTCCGATCTGCCACTTCTGCGCAATGGGCGTTATGCGTCAAGTGGACTGCGAGCATGGTAGAACGCCGGCCACTTGCCACCGACCCTCGATATACAGGTGCGATATTCTCTAATAAATGAACGACGAGTCGAGACGACAGTACGATACCCTCTCCGAAGACTACCATTGGCTTTACTCGGACTACACCTTGAGTGGAAAAGCGGCACTTCAGGATCACGAAGACGTCGTGACAGAAGTCGGGTTGAAGGCACACATTTTGGATTGTTCCTGCGGAATCGGAACTCTTGCCGTAGCACTCGCCAAACTTGGATATGTAGTCAGCGGTTCTGACGCTAGCCCGAGAATGCTCGAACAAGCGATTCAATCGGCAAAGAGCGCGGGCGTAGACATCCCGTTGAGTTGTTGCCCGTGGGAGGAGTTGCCCGATCACTTCACGGACCGTTTTGACGTGGTTTTCTGTCTCGGCAACTCCATTGGTCACACCCCCAATAAAGAGGAAATGCTCCGGTCAATGGAGGGAATGCGGGCAGTGCTCAGGAATGGTGGCAAGCTCGTTATTCACTCCCTCAATTGGGACCAAATCCACAAAGAGAAGAAACGCTTCACGCACTTTCAATGGAGGGATCGCGGCGGGCAGCGATGCCTTCCCCTTTATGTCTGGACGTTCCCGGAAAAGTTCCACGATGCTCTCACGATAGACGTCATCTTGGTGTTCGATTCTGGCGGGAAGGCATCTATTCGATCGTATCCGATCGTCTACCATCCGTTTCACGTTGAGGACTTGGTCGAACGTTTGCGCTGCGCCGGCTTTACCGAGATCAGGAACGAGTTCAGCGAGGACACGCCGCAATACCGTGTGATCGCTTCGTGAGAACAAATGTCTATCACTCAGGGCGCTAGGCATAGCAGCTCAAGTTGACGGTTTGTCGCCATCTCGTTGATTGGAGCAATCAGGGACGCCTGCTCCGGTCGTATGGCGGGCGACTCGGAAAACGATAGGAAATATGCCTATTCGGCTGCTGCCAGAAATTCCCCAACAGCCAAGCCGGCCTTTGCGATCAATGCCCGGAGCGTACCACGTGCGACCTCAGGGTGATCAGGAACCGAGAGGGTCGCGGCAGCACCTAGCTTCGTCAATATGATGTGACTGCCATGTTGGCGCGCGACCTGCCAGCCCAAGCGTTCAAACCCGCGAACGACCTCTCGCGGTCGAAGCAGCGGGAGGGCAGGCATCAGACGAGCACTTCGACTTCACGCGTGGTAACGGTCGGTGGCATGCCGAGCTGAGCCCGGACCGCCAGGCATTCGCGGATTGCATCGGTGACGTTCGACTCCGCTTCGGCCTCAGTCTGCCCTTGGCTGACACAACCCGGAATCGAGGGGCATTCCGCAATATACGCGCCGTCTTCGTCTCGGTAGATGCTGACGAGGAACTTCATACTGGTTCTCATTTTAGCGTATTGGCCCGGCCCATACGATATCGCCATTGAGGATCTCCCGGAGGCCGCGACTGGCTCACGGTGAAATGAAAGCCAGTGCCTCCGAATACGGCGCATCCAGGAACCGGTAGGGACAGCCTAACCACCATCCCCGAATACTTGCGCCTGGAACACGGACAGCCGTGCCTGCGGGTCCTGATACGCGTCAGGGCGGAGGCCGGCTTTTCGGGATAGAGTCTCCAGGAAACTGGTTTGCGTGAATCTGCCGGGGGTGGCGACCTGCGGCAGCAGCAGGCCACTGCGGGAGCCGGACTCGAGATACGCGCCTTGCCGTCCAAGCTGGAACGATTTCCAATCGCGGATTCGCTTCATCGGCGTTAACACAGAGATCTCGATGGCTATCCCGTCCGGCACGCGGGCGCGCGGCGCGAAACGTGGATCGTCGAGCGCCGCGTCGAGCGTCAGCGTGGGTACGGCTTCCGCCAGGGGCGTTTCCGCAGTCACTTGGCCGAGGCATCCGAATAACTCGCGGCCCTGGTGCAGACTTACGAAGACGGGCGCACGCCGCATCAGCAGCGGGCTGGCAGCCGGCGGAATCGCGAGGCGCTCGCCAGTCGCAGACAGATGCTGGAGGGTCTCCCGCGCGCTCTTGAGCAGCGCTCGCTGGGCTTCCTCATCCAGGCGGAAGGAGTCGGCGCGAAAGTAACCGAGCGAGCCGTAGCTGACTACGTGCTCGAAATCGCCGGTGATGTCGGCGGAGGTCTGGTAGTCCAACGTTTGCTGAAAGACGTCTTCGTCCGCCAAAGCATGGAGGGTTTCGAGTAACAGGGATATCGGCGCGTGCCCGCAAACCGTGGAGTGGAGCTCGTGCAACGTGTCGAGGAACAGCTCCGCGTCGAGGCTGCCGGCTGCATCGATAACGCGGGAATCGAGATCGAACAGCCGCCGGCTCACATCGCGGCCTGCGGGAAACGGCTGGTAATTGAAACTCCGGCCATAGTGAGTCATGTCGGAGCTGGCCAATAAGATGTCGCCGGGCCGGATATGTTGCGCTAGAGCCTGCGCGGCGGCGCGCCGTTCGGTGCTATCCAGATCTCCCACATACAACGGAATCACCGGAACGCCGGCAACAACCTTCTGCAACAGCGGGAGCTGAATCTCAACCGAGTGATCGCACACGGTGCTTTCGGCGACTAGCGCGAGTTGCCCGCTGGACGCCATCTCGCGCGCGGCCGCCCGATCGATTGTGACCTCACCCAGCGGTGTCTCGAACGCTGCGATATCGGGAATCGAGACTCCCGGCCTGCCTCCTCGATGGGTGAATCCGAGGATGAAGATCCGTTCGGGTTTAGCAGCTTGCAAATGGCGGTAGGCCGAGGCAGCGACAGTCCCCGAGTATTCCAGGCCCGCATGAGGGACGACAAATGCCAGCGGGCGCGGCAGAAGGCTGGGGCCGGTCCTCGTCAGCGAACCATCGAAGAGCCGATCGAGGAGAGCCTCCAACTCAGCGCGCCCCGCGGGATACCACGAACCGGAAAATGGTGTTGTATGCGAGGAAGCCATGCGGTCAACCACATTGTTCCTGGATGGCCGCAAAGTTCTCGCGCGCGCGTTGCGGGCCGGGATGCCAAAAGCCCGGAATCGGCTGTTGGCAATGCGGGCAGACGCCGTCGGCCGTCAATCGGTTTTGGAGAACCTCGAAGCCGGACCGTTCCACCAGGACAGCCCGGCAATTCGGGCAGTTCGTGTTTTCGAGCTCTCCGACGCTGCCGGGGAGGTTCCCCGCATAAACGTAGCGCAGCCCGGCCGCGTGCCCGATCGACGAGGCGCGCTCCAGCATTTGCGCGGTGGTGGCGCCCGGCCCGGTCATCTTGTAGGTCGGGTAGAATGCGGTAACGTGCCAGGGGATGTCCGATGACACGCCGGCCAGAAAACCGGCCAGCGCGCTCAGTTCCGCGTCCGAATCGTTGAACCCGGGTACGACGAGCGTGACAACCTCCAGCCAGAACCCCATGCGGTGGATGCGCGCGATGGAATCGAGAATCGGCGCGAGGCGACCGCCTAACTCGTGATACCGGCGGTCGTCAAAGCTCTTGAGATCCACTTTGTAGAGATCCACCCAGGGGCGCAGATACTCGAGCACCTGCGGAGTGGCGTTCCCGTTGGAGACATATCCGGTGGTGAGGCCGGCGCGGCGGGCTTCGCGAAACACGGCTACCGCCCATTCGCTGGTGATCAGCGGCTCATTGTAGGTGCTGACGATCGACGACGCGTTCTGCCGCAGCGCCAGCCCGACAATTTCCGCCGGCGAGATCTGGCGGAAATCGAGCGAGGAGCGGACGTCGCGCAGCGCCTGCGAGCTCACCCAGTTCTGGCAGTAACCGCAATGCAGGTCGCAGCCGAGCAAGCCGAAACTGAGCGCGCGCGTCCCCGGCAGGGCGTGGTAGAAAGGCTTCTTTTCGATCGGATCGCAGTGCAGGGCGTTGACGTAACCATAGGGAACCATCAACTTGCCGCCGCGATTAAACCTGACCTTGCAGACGCCGGCAAACCCGGCAGGGATCGGGCAGCAGTGGCCGCAGGCGTAGCAGCGAATGCGGTCGCCCTCCAGCGATTCGTATAGATCGCCCTCTCGGGTTTGCGCGGCAAGCTGTTCGGCCAGCGTCATATCCACGATCCAACTTCATTCTAGGCCCGCTCACCAACCGGCGGGACCTTGCGCGCGGATTCGGAGGCGAATGCCGGCAAAACGCCGAGATCGACACATATAACACCACCGGCACCACGCAGCAGGAGAATACTCTTCTGGCGGAGCCGAAGGCCCGCATGCTAAGGCGGCGCATACCTATTCGATCAGACCTACTCAGTCGCTCGCACCGGCCACAGCGCCCAGGCCGCAGTCACACAGGCGGAGAATCTGCTGACCAGCGCGAGGCGGTGCCGTTCAACCGGTCCCACGCAACTGAGCAGTACGCAAATCGACCGGCAGTGCCACAAATACGGTCCAGACCGGGAAAGTGACTACATCGACGGTGGCTGGAACGGCAGAGTGGGACGGACCGGTAGCTCTTACTACCGGCGATTTTGGCGTCCGCCAGAGTTGCGCCCCCGCGCAGGTTGTCAGCGGCGTCACTAGTGGGCAGACATCCGCCCAGCCAGACTACTTCCAGTTTACCGGCAGGTCTACGAGATCGACGGGGACCCGGCGCCAGCCACGCCAGCTCGGCCACCGCTGCTCGGGCGCCGATGGGGATCGCGGCTTGCGTCCTGTATGCAGCCGGCAAGCGGCTCCGCCGGGGCGCCTGAACGGCGAAGCGAGAGTCCCGAGAGCGCGAGCTGAACCTCGCGGGCCGAGGCAGCGCTTGCCGCGGAGCTGGGGCAGGTCCCTGACGTCCCCGGCCTGTCAAGGGCCGGCCCGACGTCCCGGCCTGCCGGATCGGGCGCGAGGCGGGCTCGCGAGGGCAGGACTCATTTACCATCGGCAAGTCGCAACCGCCTACGTTCCATTTGTGGGTGTGCACCATCCACGCCGACGTACCTTCCGAGCGCAGGGTTAGTGTCCTAAACAGATTTAGGACACTACCGGCGTCGGCGCGGCGCGGCCTCGCATCCTCGCGCCCCGTCCGTAAATGCCGGCTTCCTGGGTGCGGGACATAAGAGTTGGGCGTAAGGCCGCAACTGGGCCAGCCCGGAGGGCGACAGACAATAGCCCAGTGCGTGAGCACTGTGCGTGGGCACTGGGACCCTCGTGATATCACCTAGCCCCGGAACGGGGCGACAGGCGAATGGCTCGCTTGCTTGCCGTTCTCTTCCGCCCCGTTCCGGGGCTGCGCGATTCGTTTGCGTTCCCAGTGCTCACGCACAGTGCTCACACACGTGCTCACGCACTGGGCTATTCTCTGTCGCCCCTGCCGGGGCTCGCTGGTTCGCCTCACTCCCTTGGCGGAGCAGGCGTACTTGGTACGCTCGGGAGCTCGTTTTTTTCCAGGGAACCAGCGATGCCCCAACTTTCCTGTCCCGCGCCCCGGCTTCCTTGTCCGCGTATACTGGCGCCCCCGGCCCCATATACTAAAAGCATGCTTTGTACCCTCTGCCAAACGCGGCGGGTGCGCCGTCACTGCCCAGGCGTTCACGGCGACATCTGCGCCATCTGTTGCGGCACCGAGCGCGAGGTCACGGTATCGTGCCCGCTCGGCTGTGAATACCTGCGGGACGCCCGCAAACATGAGAAGGCCACGCCTCTCGATGCCGAACAGTTGCCCAACCGCGACATCCGGGTTTCCGAAGAGCTGCTCGAAAACAACCCGGAGCTGCTGGAGTTCCTCAGCCTCTCGCTGGTTACGGCGGCACTGGAAACGCCGGGCGCAGTGGACAACGATCTGCGAGACGCGCTGACTGCGCTGATTCGCACCTACCGTACCCTGCAAAGCGGGATCTACTATCAAACCCTCCCCGAAAACGCACTGGCGGCGAAGATTTTCCGCGCCGTTGAGGACGGCGTAAGCGAATTCCGACGGCGGGAAACCGAGGAGCTCGGCATGACTAAGACCCGCGACGTGGAGCTGCTGGGCCTACTCGTGTTCCTCGAGCGGCTGGAACTGGACCGCAACAACGGCCGCCCGCGCGGACGCGCCTTCCTCGATCTGCTACGCGGGCTTCAGCCGGAATCGACGGGCGGCGGCGCGGAATCGTCGCCGCTGGTACTGCCCTGATAGCGTGGGCGGTGCATTTCCTCGACCTGAAAAGCCCTTCTCTTGCCGGTGCTCACAACGTGGCCCGAGAATTTTCTGCCGCCATTGACTTCCAGATCTACCGGCCTGCCAACGGGATGATCGAAGGTCAGCAATTGGCCTTCTTCGAGCCCCAACAGGTCCTGCACAGTTAATGTGGGACCCGTCAAGCGTGCCTCCATCGCCAGCGAGGCGTCGCGCAGAAGGCGCAGGATACGCTCCTGTTCCGCCAGACTGGCGTGCGTCTTGCGCAGCGACCACTGCTGGTCGAACTTCTGGCGCATCATCTTGATCACGATCGACGGCATGGCGATGTTCATCATCCCCACCGTCTCGCCGATGCGCACCTCCACCGCAACCGCCACCACCGCCTCGTTGGGCGCCAGGATGTGCAGCAACTGCGGCTCGGTTTCCATCGCGGCCACCGTGAAATCGACCGCCGTGACCACTCTCCATGCTTCCCGCAAATCCTGCAATATGATGCGCAGCAAGCCGTCCAGCAGCTTCTGTTCGATTTCGGTAATGTCGCGCTGAATGTTGATGGTGGTCTTGCCGGAACCGCCCAGCAGCATCTCCAAAATCGGAAAAACCAGCGAGGGGTTCAATTCCAGCACTCCTTGACCGTCATACGGTTTCAACCCCAGCGAAACCATGCAGGTCGGAGATGGCAAGCCATCGAGAAACTCCGCGTAAGAAAGCTGCTCCACGCTCACCAGGTTAACGGCCAGGTAGGAGCGCAGATAGGCCGAGAGGCTGGAGACCAGGTTGCGAACGAACGTATCGTGGAGAAGATGGATCGCCCTGACTTGCGACTTCGGGATGCGGTCCGGCCGCCGGAAGTCGAAGCGGACCGCGGGTACTTCGCGCTTCCGCTCTTGCGCGTTCTGGAATACGTCGTCGATTTCCTGCTGCGACAGTTGCCGGCCCAAATTCTCGCCTCCTGGACAGAAGATCGGCTCTCTCAAGCCGAACTTTAGGCCTCCTCCCAAACGAGAATCTTCGCGCTTCGCTCTAATGAAATCGTCCGATCCTCCGATAAATGGTTTGTAGGGAGCCGAATGGAATTAGACGTCTTGGTGGTAGACGATTCCGCCGCAATCCGCAAGATTTTGCAGCGAGTGCTGCGCCAGACTGGCATGGCGATCCGAAACATCATTGAAGCTGGCGATGGGCAGGAAGCGCTCCAGGTTCTGAACAGCCAGAAGATCAGCCTGGTGATGACCGATATCAACATGCCGAAGATGGACGGCATTCAGTTACTGGCCGCCATCAAGGGCGCCCCGGAGTGGCGCGATATGCCGGTGGTCATGGTCACCACCGAAGGCGGCGAGGCCAAAGTCGGCGAGGCGGTTCGCCTGGGAGCCGCCGGTTACGTCCGCAAACCATTCACCGCCGACCAGATCAAGGAGAAGCTGGTGGGTGTACTGCCGGCGGCGATGTCATCATGAACCTGAAAGATCATCTTGTAGAGTCGCTTTCACAAGCGGTCGAAGATGTGTTCTCCACTATGCTCGGCGCCAGCATCGTGCCGGGCGAGGTGACGTTTGAAAACGGAGCGCCGGACGCTCACGATGGCGTGCTTTCCTTTATCGGTTTGGCGGGCAGTTGGGCTGGCACCGGGTGCGTGTCCTGCTCGCCGGTCCTGGCTTGCCGTGTTTGTTCGCAGATGCTCATGACCGAAGCTGCGGCCGTAAACGAAGAAGTGCTGGATGCCGTCGCCGAGCTGACGAACATGATCGTCGGCTCCGTGAAGAACGACATGGAAACGGAGCTGGGCCCCCTCGGATTGAGCATCCCGACGGTCGTATTCGGCAAGAACTTTCGAACCAAGAGCGCCGGCCACGCGGAATGGATCGTACGTCGCTTTCATTGGGACAACGACACCTTTGAGGTCAGGATATGTTTGGCGCCCAGCGAACGCACTGTGGGCTTGCAGCCACACCCAATCGGGCCGGCAAACCAAATGGGCGTCTGAGCGACGAGTGCAGAACGGTTGCCGCGCACGATGGAGCGAGCGGCGGGGCTGAATGGGAGGCGAGACTTTATGAAGGGATTGGGAAGACGACTGGAGGGAGCGGCAGGCGCGTGCGAGCGCGTCGAGTCGGTCCTCGATGCAATCGAGTTTCAGACTGCGATGCTGACGTTGAATGCGGCCGTCGAGGCCGCCCACTCAGCAGAACCAGCAGCGGAATCCACGGCGCCCAACGGCCGGGTTCGGAAACTGCCGGAACCCCTCGCCGCGACAATCGCCGAGAGCGCCCATAGCACGAGGGCCGAGCCCAGCCTCTCCGGCACTTTCGTGCGGGTCACGGCGCCAAACGGCTCGACTCCGCAGACTGACGCGCATTCCGAGCGTTTGAAAGCGGAATCCCCGGTCGAAGCCCGGATTTGGCAGGTATCCCTGGAGCGCTTGCGCCAATCCCTGGCCGTTGCGGGCGGCGGTGCTCTTCCCGTCGGCGCCGGTGGTCGTGCCCCGGCAGACGAGGTATGTCCCCAACAGACATTGGCGCGGGAGCCAGTTCCGGCACCCCACCGCCGTGGCCGGCCGCAACCCACGCAATTCAGTCGGCGCCGGCCTTTGGAGTCCGGCGCCGAGAGAGGGCGGAATCCTCCCGGCCCGTGACGGCCGCGTCAACGGTGGACCAGGCCCGGCGATCGACCGTTTGAATAGGTACGATCAAACAATTGCATTGCAGATTGGTTTGACGCATGATTGGGCATGGCACGCCGCCCAATACCGATCGCAATCGCGTCGCGAGATCTCGTTCGCATCGAGGAGATCCTGCGGTCTGGCGTGGAGCGGGTTCGCGTTGTCATACGCGCTCTGGCGCTCCGGCAACTCGCCCAGGGAAGCACCGCGCCACAGGTGGCGAGGGCGTTGCCCCTCACCGCGAAGGCCGTCCGCCAGATCGCGCACCGCTACCATAACGGTGGCCTGGACCGTGCACTCTATGACCGCGAGCGCCCCGGCGCCAAGCCGCTGCTGGACGAGTCGCAAAAGCAGCGCGTGGTGGCCATGGTCCGCGGCACGCCTCCCGATGGGCGGGCGCGCTGGACCGTGCGGCTGGCGGCTGAGGAGGCTGTCAAGCGCCAACTGGTTCCGCGCGCCGGCCGGGAGACCATCCGGTTGTTGCTCGAAAGCCACGACTTGAAGCCGTGGCGGGAGGCCATTTGACGTTACTCTCTTTGCGATAAATCGCCCTGACCGGCTAGCGCCTCCGTCCGGCCGCAGAGGCTGGCTGACACTGTGGAGCGGCGAAGGTCGTTCCAGCATTGGAGCCAGTGAGGTTTGATCGTCTGCCTGACGCACAGTGGGTTAGGTGGATGACTTGGCTTTGAGATCCCCTTGGGGAGCGTCGAGAGCCCGCGACCACGTTTAAGGTAAGTCGAGCATACTCTTCGCTCCCGCAAGGAGAAGCGAAGATCCATCAGGACAGGGCGGAATTAACGCATGGAAAACCACATCGAACACCTAGACCGGGAGATGTGCCGTTCGCTGGCAGTTCGCCGCGTTCCGAGCGGGTGCATGCATCTGCAAGCGGAGTGTGAGCGAAGAGCGCGCGAGGTCGCCCAAGAAGCGATGGATGCGTCCGGCTGAGTTCTCGACCATGTCTTCGGTTTGCCAGTGTCAGTCACAGGCCAAAGTGACCCGTCAAAGGCAAAGTAGAAATGTCCTATTTTGGCTCAGGTTCACGCTTCAGCCATTGCGTATCCCAGGGCCCGCCATTCCCTCCGTCAAGATCGCTTTGCATCGCGGCCAGCCGTCAAGGCTTCCCTCCGGCGCAAAGGCAGACGGCCTTGACGGCACCAGGCCGCGATGCGACAAGAACTCCAGGGAGGAGCGAATGGCAGGACTCGGATTGGCTGCGGCCCCGCCAGAATAGGACATTTCTACTTTGCTCCGACACAGGCCAAAGTGCCCGCCCCCCCGCCGTGGCCAGTTGCTACAATTCAGCGGTTGGCTATGAAGATACGCACCTTCCCGGTTTTTCTGGCCTTTCTCGCGATGGGCTTCGGCGACGCCGTCGGCCCCTTCGTCAGCCTGGCGAAAGATCAGTTTCATCTGAGCAATACCGTGGCCTCGCTGATTCCCTTCGTCGGATTCAGCATGTTCGGCCTGCTCTCAGTGCCGATGGGCGTCTTTCAGGACCGGCGCGGCAAGAAAACCGTGCTGATGCTCGGGCTCGTCATCGCCCTGGTCGGGTTGCTCAATGCCAGCTTCGGCCTCACTACATTCCTCCGATTTCTGCTCACGGTGCTGCTGCTCGATGCCGGCGCGGCCATTCTGCAGGTGGCCGGCAACCCCATCATGCGCGACGTCTCCGCGCCCGGCAAGTACGCGCGCAATCTCTCCCTCGGCCAGTTCGTCAAGGCCATCGGGTCGCTTTCCGCTCCCATCATCCCGTGGGCCGCGGGCCGCTATTTCCACGCGAGCTGGCAAGTCATGTTCCCGATTTACGCCGTCGCGCTGGCGGTTACGGTGCTCGCCGTGAGCACGCTGCGCGTGGAAAAGGACACCGGCGAGCGCAAGGCCACCACCTTCTCTTCATGCCTGGCGCTGCTCGGCAACGGCTACGTGCTGGCCATGGTGGGCGCCATCTTCTTCTATGTCGGCGCCGAGGTGTGCATGAGCTCCAACATCCCCGCCTTCCTCAAGGAGCAGTTCAACATCGATATCGCGCGCGAAGGCCTGCTCGGCACCGGCCTGTTCTTCACCGCCCTCACCATCGGACGCTTTTCCGGCGGCGTGATTTTGAATTGGATGGCCCCGCGCAAATTCCTGGCCCTCACCTGCGCGGTATCCATCCTCGGGTTGCTCGGCCTGTTCGTGCCGGTTGCCGTGGTTGCAGTGGCGGCTTGTTTTGTCATCGGCCTGGGATTCGCCAACATCTTCCCGCTGGTTTTTTCCACCGCCGTCGATGCCCTGCCGCAATACGCCAACCCGATCTCCGGCCTGATGGTCACCGCCATCGTCGGCGGCGCCATTCTGCCTCCGCTGATGGGACTGGTGGCCGACCACAGTTCCGTGATGATCGGTTTCGTCGTCCCGCTGGCCGCCATCGGCTACGTCACCGCCGCCGGACTTCTGGCAAAACCCAAAGCCGCGTAGCGCCAGACGGGGACTGGCGCGAATTTCGCCAAACGGGGACTGGCACGAATTTCGCTGCTTTTGCGAAACTTCGTGCCTGTACCCGTTTGGCCCTTGTCGCAGCAGGTGCGCTGTACCCTGTCTGCCCTTTATGAGATCATGCTGGAAACGGAGCCAATCATGAACGAAGTCGTCACCTTTTTGAACTTCGATGGCAACTGCCGCGAAGCCATGGAATTCTATAAGAAATGTTTCGACGCCGAGCTATTCCTCCTGCCGTACTCCCAAGCGCCGGACGATTTGCCCTGGGTGACCGAGGAAGCCAAAAGCAAGATCATGCATTCCACGCTCACCAAGGGATCGCTTACGATTCTGATGGCCGCGGACACGATATCCGGCAGGCTCTTCCAGCCGGGCAATAATTTCTCGGTGGCGATCCATTGCGAAGGCCTCCCGGAAATCGAACGCTTGTTCACCGCGCTCGGCGAAAACGGCGAGATCACGATGCCTTTGCAGGAGACGTTCTGGGCCATTCGCTTCGGGATGCTCACGGACCGGTTCGGCATCCGCTGGCTACTGAACCTCGGCAAGCCCGCACAGGGGTAGTTAGGGAACGCCGGGGAGTTCGCCAGCGACCGCTCCCTTCGGTCGCGGCTCCGTTATAGTGGACTATAAGATCGCCCATGGGCCGCATCCGCATCCTGCCCGACCAGGTCGCCAATAAGATCGCCGCCGGTGAAGTAGTCGAGCGTCCCGCATCGGTCGTCAAAGAGCTGCTCGAGAATTCGCTCGACGCCGGCGCCACCGAGTTGCGCATCGAGGTCGAATCCGGCGGCCGCCGCCTGATTCGCATCGCCGACGATGGTTGCGGCATGCTGCGCGACGACGCCCTGCTCGCCTTCGAGCGCCACGCCACCAGCAAGCTGCGCGACGTCAAGGACCTCCTTTCGATCTCCACGCTCGGCTTCCGTGGCGAGGCCCTCCCTTCCATCGCATCCGTCTCGCGTCTGCTGCTCGAAACCCGCTCCGCCGAAGAGACCACCGGTACGCGCATCGAAATCGCCGGCGGCAAGATGCTGCGCTGCGAGGAAGCCGCGCTTGGCGGCGGCACCGCCATCACCGTCCGCGACCTGTTCTACAACGTTCCCGCGCGAAGGAAATTCCTGCGCACGGAGCAGACCGAGCTCGCCCACATCGCCAGCCTGGTCACTCACTACAGCCTTGCTCATCCGGAGAAGACCTTTCAATTGATCAGCGGCGCGACTGAGCTGTTGTACGTGACGCCGGTCGCCACTCTCGCCGAGCGCGTCTACCAGGTCTTCGGCGGCCGCACCCTGGAGGACCTGGTGGAGATCGGCGAGCGCGAGAAGGATCTGTTCGTGGCCCAGCCGAGCGCGCCGCCCACGCAAGCCATCGCCGAATACCGCGCCGAGCCTGATGAGCCGCCCACCCGCCGCTTCCGCCTCACCGGCTTCTTCTCGCGCCCGCAGGTGCAGAAGGCCAATCGCAATTCGGTTTTCATCTTCGTTAATGGCCGTCTGATTCGCGACCGCCTCCTGCTGCACGCTCTTTCCTCGGCGTATCACAACCTGATGCCGCCCGCCGCCTACCCGTTCGCGCTGCTGTTTCTCGAATGCGATGCCGAGGAGGTGGACGTCAACGTGCATCCTTCGAAGACCGAAGTCCGCTTCCGGCACAGCTCGTTCGTGCATGATTTCGTCCGCGACACGATTCGCGACCGGCTGATGGAAAGCCGCCCCGCGCCTTTGTTCCAGCCCGCCTCGTACCCCGCCGCTGCGCAACTCGCCGCGCGGCTGCCATATTCCGAATTCAGCCAGATGATCGAAAACCAGGCGCCCGATGCGGCTAGCCTGGTCGACGCCGGGCCCGCGCAGGCCGCGATCGCCGAAGCGGCCATGCTCGAAACGCCCGCCGAGCCAGGCGAAGCACCGGCTCCGGAGTTCGCCCTGCGCCCCACCGCCGGCCCGTCGCCGCGCCTGGATTTCAGCGCGCCGCCCCTTGAAGTGGCGCCCGGCCCGCGGCCTTCCGGGAAACTTTCGCGCCGCCTCGATGCCCATGGCGAATTCCCGCCCGAGGCCGTCCCTCCTCCCGAAATGTCGCTCTCGGTGCTGTCCGATCTGCGGCCTCTCGGCCAGATTCACGAGAGCTTCATCGTCGCCGCCGGGCGCGACGGCTTGTGGATTGTCGATCAGCACGTGGCCCATGAACGCATCCTCTTCGAGCAGGTGCTCAGGCAGCGCGCCGCCGGCACGGTCGAGACCCAGCGCCTGCTGATGCCGATGATTCTCACGCTCACCGCCGAACAGCAGATCGATTACGCCCGCATCGCCGATGAGCTGCGCGCCTCCGGCTTCGAAACCGAGCCCTTCGGCAACCGCACTATCGCGGTGAAATCGGCGCCCGCCGCCATCGGCGCGGCTGACCTGGAGCAGATTCTCTTCGAGATTCTGGAGATCGCCGAGGGCGAACTGCGGCAGCGCTCGCTCGACGATCTGCGCCGCGAGATTTCCGCCGGTATCGCCTGCCGCGCCGCCATCAAGATCAACACCCGCCTCGACGCCGCCAAAATGGAATGGCTGCTTCGCGCGCTATCGGAAACCGATTGCCCGATGAGTTGCCCCCACGGCCGCCCCATCGCCATGCACTACTCCACCCGAGAAATCCTGAAGGCGTTCCACCGGATTTGAGCGGCACGCTGTGGCGCGTATGTCCCACTTCGGAATTCACGCTGAACTGGCTGGCGCGGGCTATTTCGGATAGACGCGGAAATCGTCGAAGTAGGTGACCGAATCGGCAACCGTCCACAAGCCGAGCCGGCCAGGGCCGCTGAAAGTCTTGTCGTCGGCTTGCAGAATGCGGCGATGGTTGACGTAGACCTGGAAGCGGGAGCCGCGCACGGAGACTTTAAGAATGTTCCAGGTATTGGATTCGATGTCGTGAGGAACCGCGATGGCGATGGGCAGCCGCTCGCCATTCGTCACCTTGAAGATGGCCACGTTCTTGGAGACGGCGTTGGCGCGCGCCAGGTAATAATTGTTGGGATCGCGATACCGCCAGACCACGCCGCCGGCCTGATCCTGCTGGCCGGAGACCGGTTTGATGCGGACGCTCACGTCGCAATCGCGGAGGCTGACGCCATCGAAAATGGCCAGCGGGTAGCGGTCGCCGTGATGGTCGGCGGAAACCTGGGCCAAAACGTAAGGCGGGCTAGGCGCGGAATTATCCCGGCGGACTTCCCAACGTGGCTCGGCGCCGGCGTGGGTCATGGCCACGGTCCAACCCGTGGGAGCGTGCCCTACCGCTGTCCGGTCGAAGGTTACGATCCTGCCCGAAGACGCGAGCAGCCCGAAGGAAATCCAAAATCCCAGAGCCTTAGTCATCGAGCCTTCGCGAGCCAGGCACGGCAAACTATCACCCGAATCACCCTGACTCCATTATCTAACAGCTGGAGGGGGCCGGAGCCGGAAGGGAGTTGCGGGTCAGTTTCCGATGTGGCGACTTTACCGCCGGGTGCCGACCGCCACTTTCCGATAAGCCCGTTTGAACTAAGCCTGACGGCAGACGCTTCGCGTGTGCGATTCGCGAATTCTGCGCTGGACGGCGGTATGTTCGGGTCACAAGGAGGTCCCTGTGACCCGTTTGCGAAAAATGATGCTCGAGGAACTCGAGCGTCGTAATTACTCCGAATCTACCACGCGCGTCTACCTGTATACCGTCGAGGACTTCGCGCGCTTCTTTCACCGTCCGCCCGACCAACTCGGCCCCGAGCAGATCCGCGAGTTCGCTGCTCATATGTTTCGGGTCCGCAAGTTGGCCGACAACACTGTCGCACAGCGTGTGGCAGCTCTCCGCTTCTTTTTCACCAGGACGCTCAAACGATCTTGGCCCATTGACCTGACGCCCTATCCCAAGAAGAGGACCCAACTACCCGTCATCCTCAGCCCGGATGAGGTGGCCCGCTTGATCGAGTCGGCGGACTCGCCGTTTCATCGAACAATCCTCGTTACTCTGTACGCGACCGGTGTACGCCGCGCTGAACTGGCCAATCTCAAGAGCACCGACATCGACTCTCAACGCATGGTGGTTCATATCCGCGGCGGTAAGGGCCGTAAGGACCGTGACGTCATGCTCAGCCCGAATCTATTGGAGGACCTCCGCCAACACTATCGCAGGCTACCGCGCAAACCGAGCGAGGGGCTGTTTCCCGGCGGTCGGTGGCATACAGCCGATTACCCCATCACCACCAAGGTAGTTTGGTATGCCTGCCGCGACGCCGCGCAACGCGCCGGAATTGAAAAGCCACTGCATCCCCACACGCTACGGCACTGCTTCGCCACCCACCTGCTGGAGAACGGCGCTGATCTACGCACCATCCAACTCCTGCTGGGCCACCATGACCTCAAGGAGACCACGGTCTATCTCCACGTCTCGCAGCGTCATCTCAATGCCGTCTCCAGCCCGCTGGACGCGTTGTCGGTGTTTGCTCGCAAAACTGGTTCTAACACCACAGAATAGATGCCGCAGCCACCTCTGGAGGTGGCCGATGTCATCCGCGCCGCGGGAGACTCTTTCTTCGATCGCAGCCGGAGTTGGTTCTCCTGGGTACATCAGAAAGTTCTCAACGCCATCCTGCGCTGCCGTACGGCGGCGCTCGGCGGGCACGTCGATGAGTGTTCGCGGTGCGGCCATCGAACCATCTCCTTCAACTCTTGCCGCAACCGGCACTGTCCGAAGTGTCAGGCCGGCGCGCGTGACCGTTGGTTGGCGGCGCGCCGCCGCGATCTCTTACCGACGCGCTATGTCCACGTGGTCTTTACGCTGCCGCGCCAACTGGCGCCGCTGGCCCTGCGGAACAAGCGCGAGATCTATGGCCTGCTGTTCCGCACCAGCGCCGAAACGCTGTTAGCCGTCGCTCGCGATCCGCGCCACCTCGGCGCGGAAATCGGTTTCTTCAGCGTGCTCCATACCTGGAACCAGCAACTCCTCCATCATCCACATGTTCACTGTGTCGTTCCGGCCGGCGGTCTGGCTTCCGATCACACCCGCTGGGTCGGCGCGCCGCCTCATTTCTTCCTCCCGGTCAAGGTCCTCAGCCGAGTGTTCCGCGGCAAGTTTGTCGCCGGTCTTCGCCAACTCCACCGCGACGGCAAACTCGCTTTTCCCGGAGCACTGGCCTGCCTGCAGACGCCAAAAGCGTTCGCTGCGTGCCTCCGTTCCCTGTTCCGCTCCGATTGGGTGGTTTACTCCAAGCGGCCTTTTGGCGGCGCTGAGCATGTCCTGCACTATCTCGGCGCTTACACCCATCGCATTGCCATCTCCAACCACCGCCTCGTGGCACTCGCCGATGGCGTCGTTACCTTCCGGTGGCGCGACTCGGCACACAAAAACAAGAAGCGTTTGGCGCGCTTGTCCGTCGACGAGTTTCTGCGCCGCTTCTTTCTGCACGTGCTGCCACCGGGCTTCGTGCGCATCCGCTACTTCGGGTTCTTGGCTCACCGTCGGCGCACTACGCTGCTGCCGCGCTGCTTGGAATTGCTGGCTGCCACCTCCGGCAAGGCGTCAATCGAAGTCCGCCAGAGCAGCGACGGAGGAACGTCTCCCCTTTGGAAATGCCCTCTCTGCCAGGGGCCCATGGTCGTGACCGAACGGCTTTCCGCTGTCGAGGCGCGCATGCGTGCGCCTCCCCCGGGTCCGCAGCCATGCTAACTCGATCTTTCTCAGCTCGAACCTTCCACGCGCTACGGCGCCCATGCCCAAGGTGTGCCGGCGCGCCAACACCGCAACTCCATCACCTGCGAGTTCTCTCGCGCGCCATCTGTTTCGTACTCCCCAACCAGCCCGCAGCACACTTCCGGTCTCCTTCATCCCTCTCACCGGGATTCAAACCCCATAACAGCCAACGTCCCCAATAGGCTCACTTCAAACGGCTGTATCGAAAGCGACCCGGCGGTCGGCATTTACTTCTGTCGTCGGAATCTGCACGCGCCGGGTCGCTTCCGATACAGCACTAGCGTTTAACGACCGCGACGGCCCTTTATCACGCGGAGCTGACCACTTCTCACCAACGGGGACTTCTCGGCCACATGGATTACTTCCAGATTGCCACCATGGGTATGAAACCGCAGGTTCTACCTGCTCTTCGAGCCAGTTGGCTTCCAACTCTCGCCGCCATTCGTGGTTTTGAAAACACCGCGCTTAAAAGTCCCGACGTAGAGTGTTCTCGAATCAATCGGGTCAACCACCAAGCCGCGAACCCGGAGATCAGGAAGGCCTGAATTTATTGGCTTCCAGCTTTGTCCGCCATTCGTGCTCTTAAACACTCCCCTGAGTTCCGTCTGGGCGTAAACGATATTGGAGTCCACGGGATCGAACAAGAAGTTTCGAAGTCCTTCGCTGGGGGAGGTTGTGCTGACCGTCGTCCAGGTCTCTCCCCGGTCCAGGCTTTTGAAAACTCCGGCGGCGGACCCAGCATACAGAGAACCAGTGGAATCGAGCCAGAGTTTAGAGAAAGCTCTGGAACCAGAGGTGTCCTTTTGCCAGATCTTTCCACCGTCGCTGCTCTTCAGGATTCCGGCCGTAGATGTGGCCCAGAGGACAGAGGAGTCAGCCGGATTCACCGCGAGGCCGCAACCGCCCAACCTAGAAAATCCGAAATGAAGCTCGGCCCAGGTATCGCCCCGGTCAGTTCTCTTGAACGCCCTGCCGCCGGACATCGCCGTGGCATATAGCACCGCCGGATTCGATCGATCAATGAACAGGCTGCAAATGGGCGCCACTGGCAACCCCCGATTGACCTCCGTCCACATCGCTCCGCCATTGACGGTCCGGAAGACTCCCTTATCGGTCCCGGCATAAACCTGGGCGGCGTCGAAGCGGTCGACTTCTAGAGCGTAAACGTAATCGGTGGCTAGCCCTTCATTGATCGGCGTCCAGTTCTTCCCTCCGTCGGAGCTTTTGGCAATACCCCCATCGCAGGTGCCCACGTAAAGCGTGGCAGGTTGGGAAGGAGCGATCGCGATTACGCAGATGTTCGAGTTCGTAATGCCTGAGTTGGAGGACCGCCAACTTGCACCTCCGTCAACACTCTTCAGGATGCCTCGACCCGTGCCGGCATAAAGCGTATCGGGATGAAGTGGATCGGCGACCAAGACCTTGGCTTCCGTGTTGCTCATGCGATCACTGACCTCCGTCCACATCCCGCCCCTGTTACCGCTCTTGAAAACTCGGCCTTCGAAGTTAGCGACGTAGAGAGTCCTGTCATTTTTAGGATCGATTGCCAAAGTCAAAGAGTAGGTTGCCGGGAGTCCAGAGTTGGTGGGAATCCAACTCTTTCCCGAATCGGTGCTCCTCAGAATCTTGCCGCCATGGTCCGATGTGTAGATCGCGGTCGAGTCGCGAGGATCGACCACGACGGTTTCGACGTCTGCGCCAGTGGTAATGACGCTCCAGTTTTTTCCTCCATCGGCGCTCTTGAATAGTCCGCGATCCGAAGCCGCTACGTAGACCGTAGCTGGGTGGGACGGATCGATCGCAAGAGCGGCAAAACGTGATGTTTGAGTAATCCTGGGATGTGAAGCAATCGCGATCCAGGTCTTTGCCCCATCGATGGTTTTGAAGATCCTCTCAAACGTGCCTGCGTAGAGGGTTCTTGGACTCGCCGGGTCGATTACAAGCATGGTGATCATTGAAGCCGGAAATTCTTGTGGGAGGCCGTAGCTGGATTTTGTCCAGTTCCTTCCGCCGTCCGCGCTCTTGAACACCCCGACACCCGTTCCTGCATAGACAGTCGCACTGTCTGACGGGGCGATCGCAAGACAGCGCACCGCCGCATTCGTGAGGCCGGTGTTAATCGCCGTCCAACTCTCTCCGCTGTCGGTGCTTTTGAAAACTCCGCTCCAGTCCGTTGCAGCGTAGATTATGGCAACGTCCTTAGGATCGAAGGCAATCGCCACCACGGTGCCCCCAGGCGGACCTCCTCCGACCAGTCCACGTGCCGCGACTTGGGCCGCTGCGGGCCACGGCGAAAGCGCGTTGATTAGGACGAGCAGAGGCAACCAAGCTCTGAGCTGTGTGCCCCTAGGGTGCTCAGTCATCCGTAATACGCTCGCAAGAAAGGAGCGCCATTGCGGATCGAGAATCGCTTTCCAGGTTCTCGCAGCGAATGCGCTGGCGAGGCTAGGATGGTCCTGATCCTTTCCGGAAGTCCGCATTTAATAGAATAATAACTCTGGGTGCCGGCCACTGACGGGAGCCACTTGGTTGTCTAACGCGCTACTCGTGGATTGGCGGGTGCGAGCCTCTGCCTCGCCTTGGGAATGATATGTGGGCTTAGCGGAAACTGATGGTCCGGAAGGTCGGGCGCGTTCGCTTGGTCGTAAGACACACGTCCGCGCCCTCCGGCCCGCGCCGTCGACGCGCCAGCATGCCCCACCTTGACACCCACGGCCCTCGCCACGTACCGTATCCCAATATGCAATCGAAACTGGCGGTTCTGGTTTTAGGCGCGGCGGCGCCGTTCGCCGCGCTGGCGGCGGATGTGTCAGCGGCTCATAGCGAAGTGATTCAACTGGTGGAAACACACGCGGCGGCGTACCGCGACGTCTCACGCAAGGTGTGGGAATTCGCGGAGATGGGATATCAGGAAAAGAAGAGCTCGGCGCTGCTCCAAGCGACGCTCGCCGCGGCGGGCTTCGATGTGAAGGCCGGCGTGGCGGAGATACCCACGGCGTTCGTCGCCAGTTGGGGACAGGGCAAGCCAGTGATCGGAATTTTGGGCGAGTTCGATTCCCTGCCCGGGCTCTCGCAGGACGCTGTGCCGGAGCGCAAGCCGCTAATTGCCGGCGCGCCTGGTCACGGCTGCGGGCATAACCTGCTCGGCGCGGGTGGTGCGCTGGCTACGGTCTCGATCAAAGACTATCTCGCGGCGCATCGCTTGCCGGGCACGGTGCGCTATTACGGCACGCCGGCGGAGGAGGGCGGTTCGGGCAAGGTGTACATGGTGCGCGCCGGATTGTTCAATGACGTCGACGTGGTTCTGCACTGGCACCCCGGCGATTCCAACACGGTGACCACCGGCGCCGGCATGCTGGCCGTAATCACGGCGAAGTTCGAATTTCACGGGCTGGCATCGCACGCGGCGGCGTCGCCGGAGAAGGGACGCTCGGCGCTGGATGGGCTGATGATCATGTCCACGGCGGTGGAGTTTCTGCGCGAGCACGTCCCCAGCGCCACGCGCATCCACTACATCGTGACCAAGGGCGGCGCCGCGCCCAACATCGTTCCCGATGACGCCGAGCTGTTCCTTTACGCGCGCCATCCCTCGATGACTGTGCTCAGCGGCATCTGGGAGCGCATTCTGAAATGCGCCAACGGTGCGGCGATGGCTACGGAGACGACGGTGGAATGCCGCATCGTGAGCAGCGACGCCAACATCGTCAACAACACGCCGTTGAGCGAACGCGTCTACCGCAACTTTACCGAGATCGGCGGCTTGACGTACACGCCTGTCGAGGAGACATTCGCGGAGAAACTGGTTCCGCTGCTGCCGGCCGGAACGACGGCCAAGCTGGGCAGCGAGCGCCTGGTGCAGCCGCTCGAGCGCGAGCGCGGGGAAGGCGGCGGCGCATCCACCGACGTTGGCGATGTGAGCTGGAACGTGCCGACCATCGGCATCACCGCCGCGACCTGGGTGCCGGGAACGCCGGCGCACACCTGGTACGCCACGGCCGCCAGTGGGATGGCCATCGGTCAGGACGGGATGGTGCTGGCCGCCAAGGTGCTGGCCGTCACCGCTCAGGACCTGTTCACCGAACCAGCGTTGCTCGCGGCGGCCAAGGCCGATTTCGCCAAGCGGATGGAGGGCTTGCAATACGAGTCGAAGATTCCGCTCAATCAGAGGCCGCCGCTCGACTATCGGAATTCGAGCAAGTAGACGCGTTCGCAGGCCGGGGGCCCGGTAACGCCGGCGGTCTTGCCGCCGGTGTTTCTGAAGCTGATCTGGCGGCGCAAGAACACCGGCGGCAAGACCGCCGGCGTTACCGGGCCTTGACGTGGACGGACGCAAAACGGGTAAAGGCACGAAGTTTCGCAAAGGCAGCGAAATTCGTGCCTCTCTCGAAAATGGTCGTGCAAGTCATTGATTCTAGGTCGAGATCCTCGTGACCATTTTCATCTTTGCGGGTGAAGTCTTCCTCATGACGTGCCTGTCCCCGTTTTGCAACGCGCCGACGGTGCACTCTACTGCGTGGCGCGCGATTCGCTCTGGGGCACCGAGTGCAGTTGCGCTTCTTCCAGGAGATTGGCTTGGTGGAACGTGTAGATCATGCGGTGCACCACGGTGAGATTGGAGAGCACCGCGATCACCCATAGCACGGCGGCCATGCGATCGAACAGGGCGCCGATGATGATGAGCACCACGCGCTCGGGCCGCTCCAGGAAGCCGACTTTACACTTCGGAATGGCGTTCTCGGCGCGCGCCCGCGTGTAACTGATCATCACCGACCCGGTCATCACCACCGCGGTCAGCACGATATAGAAAAAGCGATTGATGGAAGCGTAATAGACCAGCAGGCCCATGTACAGCGCGAGATCGGAATAGCGGTCGATCACCGAATCGAAGAACCCGCCGAAGCGCGTGACCTGGCTGGTGGCGCGCGCGACGCGGCCATCCACCATGTCGAACAAGCCAGCGCCGATCACCACCAGGCCGGCCCAGCGGAAGCTGCCGCGCGACAGCAGCCAGGCCGCCCAGACGTTGATCACCAGCCCCATAAAGGTGAGCACGTTCGGGTGAATGCGCGAGAGCGCCAGCCAGCGCACGATCCGGTCGATGATCGCGCCGCAAAACCTGCCGATTGCGCCGGTGAAGGTCATGTTACTCCGCCGCCACGTCGTGGATGGTGGTCAGCTTGAGGATCTCCAGATCCTTGATGCCGTTCGGGCTCTGCACGCGGGCCACGTCACCCACTTCCTTGCCGAGCAGTGCACGACCGATCGGCGAGGTGGTCGAGATCTTGCCGTTAGCCGCGTCGGCCTCCTCGACTGTCACCAGATTATACGTTACCTCTTCGTCGCGCTTGCTATCGAGCACGACGACTGTGGAACCCAAGCCCACGCGGTCATGCGGAATCTTTGAGAAATCGATCATCGAGATCTCGGCCAGCCGCCGCTTGAGCTGGTTGAGGCGCGCGTTGACCATCCCCTGGCGCTCCTTGGCGGCGTGATACTCGGCATTCTCGCTCAGATCGCCGTGCGCCCGCGCCGTGAGGATTTCCTTCGGCAACTCGACATGCAGCTCATGTTCGAGCGAAGTGATTTCGTCTTGCAGCTTTTTCTTGATGTCCGGCATCCCAGCGGGGGCTTGTCTCCCAACGGGTCTATTATACAGGAGACGCGCGGCGCAGGGTCACTCGCTTGCCCTGTGCGCGCAGAATATCGTGGGGCGAGCCCCGGCAGGGGCGACAGAGAGTAGCCCAGTGCGTGAGCACAGTGCGTGAGCACTGGGAAGGCAGACGGTCCTGGGAGCCCCGGGACGGGGCGGAAGCGGCCAGAGCGGCGCTGTGCGCTGGGCTACTCTCTGTCGCCCTGCCGGGCTCGACCGCATCAGCCGTCGTGTCCGGCTCTTGTGTACTGTAAGGCCCGGAGGCGAGACGCGCGGCGCAGGGTCACTCCGCCTGGGCGCGCAGAATGTCGTCGGCCAGGTCGGTGACGGCGCGCATCTCGCGCACGTCGTGGACGCGCACCATGTGGACGCCGCCGAGCACGCAGGCAGCGACGGCCGCGGCGGTGGCGAATTTGGTTTGCTCGGCGTCCTGGTGGGCCAGGAAACTCTTGCGCGACGGGCCGGCCATGATCGGCAGATCTAGCGCCGCCAGCGCGGAGAGGCGGCCCAGGATGAGCGCGTTTTGTTCCTTGCGCTTGCCGAAGCCGAGGCCGGGGTCGATCACCAGCTTATTGGGGCTGATGCCGATATGACGCGCGCGGCTGACGGCGGCGCCCAGATCGCGCGCAATGCCCGCCACCGGATCCGGCATCGGTCCCAGCCTGGCCCAGTTGTCCGGCCGCCCCCGCATGTGGTTCAGCACCAGGCCGGCATCGTGGTTGGAAACCACGCGCGCCAGTTGCGGTTCAATGGTGAGGCCGGAGGGATCGTTGATGACGTCAACCTCTAACTCGAGCGCGCGCTCGGCAACCTCGGCCTTGTAAGTATCCACCGAAATGGGGATGGTGAGCCGGTCCTTCAACCGCTTGAGCACCGGAATCAGGCGGCGCATCTCTTCCGCAGCGGAGATGCGCGCCGATCCCGGCCGCGTGGATTCCGCGCCGATGTCCAGCATGTCCGCGCCTTGCTCTTCCAATTCGATCGCCCGGGCGAAGGCGCGATCCGGGTCGGCGTACTTGCCGCCGTCGGAAAACGAATCCGGCGTAACGTTGAGCACGGCCATCAGCAGCGTGCGGTCGCCGAGCTGAATTTCCCGCCGCTTGAGTTTCCATAAGTAGAGTTTGCGCACGGCGAGTTACCGGATTACCTTTCGCCAGTTCTTGCCCACTTGAATGAGGAGTTCGGGCGCGGAATCCGCCCAGGCCAGCGCCGTCCATTTCGCGCCGCCGATCTCGACCGCTCCGGCCTTGATCTTACGCGCGGCATCGGTCACCGATTCGGCCAGGCCGATGCGCGCCAGCAGCTTGTCGACGCGAATGGCGCCGTCCTTCACGACTCCCTCCGGAAGCGCGACGGTTTCGATTTCTGACGGCGCCTGCTTGCGGCGCACCACGTTGTCGAAGACCGCGGCCGCGCTATCCGCATCCGCGGCCGAGTGGTAATCGGCGACGATCAATTTGCCCAGCGCGATTTTGGCTTCCATCGGGTGCAGCGAACCATCCGCCACGCGCGCGCGCAGGGCGGCGATATCGCCTTCGGTCTTATCGGTGAGCAGCAGGTAATAGCGCCACATCAGCTCGTCGGAGATCTGCATCACCTTGCGGAACATCACGTCGGGCGGCTCGGTGATGCCGATGTAGTTGCCGAGCGACTTGGACATTTTGTTGACGCCGTCGATGCCTTCGAGCAATGGCGTGGTGCCGACAATCTGCGGCGGCTGTCCGAAATCGCGCTGCAATTCGCGCCCCACCAGCAGGTTGAATCGCTGGTCCGTGCCGCCCAACTCCACGTCGCACTCGAGCGCCACCGAATCGTAGCCCTGCGCCAGCGGGTAGAGCATCTCATGCATCGAGATCGGAACGCCCTCGCGCAGGCGCTTCGAGAAATCGTCGCGCTCCAGGATGCGCGCCACCGTGTAGTGCGATGCCAGACGGACGATATCGACATACGTCATCGGCGCCAGCCACTCGCTGTTGAAGCGGACCACGGTCTTTTCTTTATCGAGAATCTTGAACACCTGCGCTTTGTAGGTTTCGGCGTTCTCGAGGATCGCTTCGCGCGTCATGGGCGGGCGCGTCACGTTGCGGCCGGTGGGGTCGCCGATCAGCCCGGTCATATCGCCGATGAGAAAAATCACCGTGTGGCCCAGGTCCTGAAAGTGCTTCATCTTGCGCAGCAGCACGGTGTGGCCCAGGTGCAGGTCCGGCGCGGTCGGATCGAAGCCGACCTTGATGCGCAATTTGCGTCCGGACTTTTCGGCTGCAACCAGCCGCTCGCGGAGATCTTCTTCGCGAATGATCTCCACCATGCCCTTGCGCAGGTAAGAAAGTTGTTCGTCGAGCGTCATGCGTTCTTTTGAGATAACCAATTCCGCGCGGGTGGCGCGTGACTTCGAGCGCGCTACGCCGCGCCCGGGTCCACGCCTAAAGCGCGTTTCAAATCCAAAGAAAACTTCTGAATCTCCTCCGCCTGTTCGGAACTGGCCGGCGTTTCGCAGCCCTTGGCGATGAGATATGGCCGGCCTTCGCGCCACACTAGAAACGCCAGGCCGGCTTCCGTCATCATTCCCGAACTGCCGATCCCCGTCACGGCTCCCGCTACGCCGTCGGTCTTGCCGCCGGCTCCTGGCTGGACCAGCGCGACACAATTGCCGCGCGTGAACATGTCGTACTGCGGGGATTCGGCGGCCAACTGGATTCCGCAGCCGGCCAGGCGCGCAGCGGTTTCCGGCGTCACATCTTATATCGGCCGAGGTCCTCATCGTTGAGGCCGTCGAGCCACCGCTTCAGCTCTTCCTTGTTGTCCTTGTCGGAGGCGTTGGCGGCCTTGCTGGAGGATTTGAGCACGGTCTCTTCCACGTAAATCGGGCAATCCAGGCGCAGCGCCAGGGCCAGCGCATCGCTGGGGCGCGAATCCACGCTGATGGTCTCTCCGTCGCGATCCAGCCAGATGACGGCGTAGAACGTATCGTCCTTCAACTCGCTCACCACCACCTTGCGCATGGCCGTATTGAGGCCGAGCAGCAGGCTCTTGATGAGGTCGTGGGTCATAGGACGCGGCGTGGAGACTTTTTCGATTTCCAGAGCGATGGCGTTCGCCTCGTAAACGCCCACCCAGATCGGGAGCACAGAGTTGCCGCTCACGTCCCTCAGGATGACGATGGGCATATTGGTGACCGGGTCCATCATCAGGCCGCGAATTTTCATTTCGACTTCCATGCCGCCCTCCTCCCAACTCAATTACACCACAGTTACGCTCTCGCCCACCAAGGAGTTGGGGCCGGCGCGCGTGACACGAACCGGCAGGTACTGGCCAGTGAGAGACGCCGCGCCGTCCAGCGGGTGAGTGAAGTTCAGCGTGCGGTTGTCCGACGTGCGCCCAATCCACTGTTCGAGCGCCTGGTGGCGGCCCTCCACCAGCACTTCCTTCACGCTGCCGATGAGCTCGGCGTTGCGGCGGATCTGGATGGCGCGCTGCTTTTCCTGCACGATTACCAGGCGCCGCTGCTTCTCTTCGTCGGGTATGTGGTCTTCCAAACCGAGGGCGGCCGTGTTCGGCCGCGGCGAATACTTGAAGCTGAACAGCGAATCGTATTCGACTTCGTCGAGCAGATCGAGCGTGGCCTCGAAATCCTTTTCCGTCTCGCCGGGGAAGCCGACGATGATGTCGGTGGTGATGGAATAAGCGCGGCGGGCGTTCTTGAGCCAGCCGATGCGCTGCATATATTCGTCGCGCGTGTAGAGCCGGTCCATTCTGGCGAGCACGTCCGACGATCCCGATTGGACAGGCAGATGGACGTGGTCGCAGATGGCGGGATTCGAATCCATGGCATCCACGATGTCGCGGCCGAAATCGCGCGGGTGAGACGTGGTGTAGCGCACGCGGCGGATTCCCGGAATCTCGGCCACGCGCCCGAGCAAAGTGGCGAAGTTCCAGCCTGCGGGCGTAGGGTCGCGATAGCTGTTGACGTTTTGGCCTAGCAGTTGTATCTCGCTGTAGCCTTCATCGGCCAGGCGGCGTGCTTCGGCCATCACGCTCTCGCTGGTCCTGCTGCGCTCCGGACCGCGCGTGAATGGCACCACGCAGTAGGCGCAACTCTTGTCGCAGCCTTCGATGATCGTGATGTACGCGCGGTGCGGGTTGTCGCGGCGGGTGAAGGGCGTGTCGAAGGCCTGATCGGTATCCAGGCTCAATCCGGTGACGCGCTTTTCGCCGGCTTCGATCTGCACCAGCAATTCGCCGAGCTTGTTGTAGCTGGCCGAGCCGCACAACAGGCCGACATTGGGCGCGCGATCGAAAATGCGTTCGCCTTCCTGCTGCGCCACGCAGCCGAGCACGCCAATCACCTTGTCCTTGCCGTTGCGCTTGAACTGCTGCAAGCGGTGGTACACCTTTTGCTCGGCCTTATCGCGAATGCTGCAAGTGTTGTAGAGGACCAGCCCGGCTTCTTCCGGCGTGGCCACTTGCGCATAGCCCTTCGCCATCAGCGTGCCGACCACCTTTTCGGAGTCGTGCGCGTTCATCTGGCAGCCGAAGGTTTCCAGGTAAAAGGTCTTGGCGGGCACTCTGCTTCTATTCTAGACGAGGCGGGGGAGGGGTTCGGGGTTGGGTAGTGTTTGAAATGTGCGTTGATGGAAGGATTCTGCCAAGAAGCGTCTACGTGCCCGCGCTCCTGCCGACAAACGCAACAAAAACAATGGGTTGCAGCGTGATCCGTTAGAGCGGGTTGTGGGACACAAGAGTTGGGTGCCAGGCCACAATAGGCCAGCCCGGAGGGCGAAAGACAATCACTCTTGTCCAAGACAGGTTCTTGCAGTCTGAAATAAGGGGAGTGCCCTCCTATAATTGGACGTTGGCGAACGTTTCCTAGCCGGGAGCTTCGCCGAACGCCGCCCACAAGGAGGGCAAGACAAT
>JBELAO010000055.1:0-29372 GCA_049508735.1 Bryobacteraceae bacterium
CTGGTCAGCGGCAGCCATCTCACGCTGGCGTGGGGCCGCGACTACTCCGATGTGGCGCCAGTGAACGGAGTGACGATAGGCGGGGGAAGGCAGTCGATCCATGTTTCCGTCGGGGTCTTGCCGGAGTAAGGGGAGTGTCAGCCGATTGGGATAAGTCGCCAGCGCTTGCCAAGCGTCAGGTGGCCACTGTGGTTGATGCCGTGGACGCCGTGTATCGGCATCAATCACGGAAGGCCTGGAAAACGTCCCGTCTGTCCCGGTCGCCTCGTCTTAGTCGGAGTGATCGCCGAAGCCAATGGAAAACGTCCCGTCTGGACGGGACGTATCCGCCGCCAAACCAGCGGCCGGCTCCCGGAATTCGCCCGAAGTGCGATCGGGCCGCGCCCACTCAACACGTCAGGTGAACTCTGCCGGCCCTTACCCCGCTACCTTCATATCGCTCGATGTTCCTCCCGCGGCTGGGACGTAACACTTCAGCGTGTAATCCATCACCATGCGATCGGCGTTGAATCGCCAGCCCAGGGTTCGGATGGTACGCTTCATACGCTTGATCCAGCCCTTCGGCAGGCCGTCGTGATCGCGCAAATAATAGAGAGGAATCACTTCTTCGCGCAGGACGCGGTACAGATCGTCTCCGTCGCGGCTGTCATGCACATCCATGTTGGAATGCGTTCTCCCGGTGCCGATGGCGAAGCCGTTCAGTCCGTCATAAGCCTCCGCCCACCAGCCGTCCAGCACGGAAAGATTCAATCCCCCGTTGAGGACTACCTTCTGGCCGCTGGTGCCGGACGCCTCGAGCGGCCGCCGCGGATTGTTCAGCCACACGTCCACTCCCTGCACGAAGTGACGGCCCACGTCGATATCGTAGTCCTCGACGAAGACGAACTTATTGGCGAATTGCGGGTCGCGCATCAATTGGGCGATCTGCTGCAGCACGCGCTTGCCCGGGTCGTCGCGCGGGTGCGCCTTGCCGGCGAAGACAAATTGCACGGGGCGCTTCGGATCGTTGACCATGGACGCCAGTTTCTCGATGTCTCTCAGCACAAGGTTGGCGCGCTTGTAGGTGGCGAAGCGCCGCGCGAATCCGATGGTCAGGGCGTCCTGGCTCAGCAATCGGCCGAGTTTATGCAGGGTTTCCTGAGGCTCGTTGCGGTTGCGCGCCTGATCCACCGCGCGGCGCCGTACGAATTCCACCAGCCGCGCCTTCAAGCTGAGGTGGGTTTCCCAGAGTTCGCCATCGTTGACGTTCTCGATTCCTTCCCAGATGTGCGGGTCGCCGCTATGCTGGTGCCAGCCGGTTCCCAGATGCCGGTCGTACAGGCGGAACATCTGTGGCGCCAGCCAGGTGGGGACGTGGACGCCGTTGGTGATGTGGCCGATGGGCACGGCGTCTTCCGGCCGTCCCGGAAACAGGCCCGTCCACATGGCCCGCGAAACCTCACCGTGCAGCGCCGAGACGGCGTTGGAGCGCCGCGCCAGCCGCAGGCCCAGCACGGTCAAGCAGAAATCTTCACCCGAGTTGCCGGGGTTCTCGCGCCCCAGCGACATCAGGCCATCATGCGAGAGACCCAACTGCTCGCGGAGTAACCCGAGGTGCTCCTCCATCAAGCCGGAGTGAAACCGGTCATGACCGGCCGGCACCGGAGTGTGGGTGGTGAAGACGAGTTCCCGCGAAACCCGAGCCTGGGCCTGGTGAAAACCGACACCCTCTTCCTGCATGCGGGCGCGGATGGCTTCCAGCACGGCAAATCCGCTGTGCCCTTCGTTCAAGTGGAGCACACCTGGTGTGACCCCCAGCGCCTTCAAGGCGCGGAAGCCGCCGACGCCCAGCAGCAGCTCCTGACGGATGCGCACCCTGCCGTCTCCGCCATAGAGGCGCGAAGTGAGCTCGCGGTCTTCGGGCAGGTTGCCTTCCACATTGGAATCGAGCAGCAGCAGATCGCAGCGCCCTACCTTGACCCGCCAGACCTTGGCGCGGATGACTCCGCTCCGCATCTCCACCTGCACGGTCACCGGTTCTCCCTTGCGTGCGATGGCCGGTTCCATCGGCAACTGGTTGACGTCCGTCGGAAGGTACTCTTCCTGCTGCCAGCCACCCGAATCCAGGCGTTGGCGAAAATACCCCTGCCCATAGAACAGCCCAACCCCGATCAGGGGAATATCCAGGTCGGATGCGCTCTTGATGTGGTCGCCGGCCAGCACGCCCAATCCACCGGAATAGATGGGCACGGATTCGTGCAGCCCGAACTCGGCCGAGAAATAAGCTACGGGCCGGGGACGCAGGACGCCGGCGTTGGTGGCGCCCCAGGTCCGGTCCATTTGCAGGTATTCCTGCTCGCGGCGATAGGCGTAGTTGATCCGGCTATGGAGCGCCAGCTCCCCGGCGCGGCGTTCGAGCGTCGCTAGCGGGATCTCGCTCAGCAGCGAGATGGGGTTGTGATGGAGCTGCCTCCAGCGGACGGGATCCAAATCGCGAAACAGGCTATTGGTATCGCTGTCCCAGCTCCACCAAAGGTTGCGCGCCAGCGACCAGAGTTTCTCCTGCGCGGGGGCGATAAAGCGATCGAGCGCACGGGCTTCGCTCACCACCGGCGCCACCTGGGCGGCTGCCTCCGCTAACATCAGAACCTCATCCTCGCGAAACACGCGCTCTTCCACGGTTTGCACTACCAGAACGCCTTGTAGAACGCCGCGGTCGATCAGCGGGACGCCGAGGAACGACTGGTAATCGTCTTCCCCGGCTTCGCTGAAGTACTTGAATCGCGGATGATTCTTGGCCTGCTCCACAGCCACTGGGCGCACCTGCTCCGCCACCAGGCCGGCCAGACCTTCATCCAACGCGAGCCGGAGCGTGCCAATGCACTCCGCACGAAGCCCAACCGTCGCCGCCAGCACCAGGTTGGCCCGATCCGGCTCCAACAGGTACGCCGAGCAGACGTCCGAGTGAAACCTGCTGGCAATCAGGGCTACCACATTCATGAGGGTCTCGGCAGGCTTGCCGCCGTCTGTCGCAAGCTGCCCGATTTCCTCCAAAGTGAGATGTTGACTGGCGTCAAAATGTTGAGCCGGCCGGGTCATAGGTTCTCCTTGGTCTTTCAGTAGACTCAACCACCCGGTTGGCGATGCTGACGAGGCATGGAGGTTCGGCTTCGCTAGGAGGTATCCCTTGGGACTCTCCATGCAATCGCGGGGAACCGTATTCAGTCTAGGCGCATCACGGCCGAACTGCAAATTGGCCGCGCACCGCATCGGCAAAACGCGGCAGGGTGCGGGACATAGAAGTTGAAGCCGAGAGCGCGCGAGTCAGCCCGTCAGGGCGAAAGAGACTAGCCCAGCGCGCGAGCGCTGGGAGAAGCCGTGAACCCATCCAGCCCCGAAACGGGGCGCCAGAGACGGCGTGTCCGCTAGCGGGTGTGGCCGTTGTCTTCCGCCCCGTTCCGGGGCTCACGTGATTCGTCTGCGTCCCCAGCGCTCACGCGCTGGGCTTTTGTCTTTCGCCCCTGCCGGGGCTTGCCGCTCGCTTCACTCCTTTGACGGATCACGCGTAGGTGGACGCCCGGAAACTCGCCATTTTCCGGGGAACCAGCCATGCCTCCGAACTTTCATGTCCCGCACCCAAACGCGGCAGAAACGGAAGACCCCGGCACGTGAGGAGTATACTAGTGCATTAGCCTTTGTCTCCGGCCAATTCCCCGTCGAACCCGATCCGCCGATCGCCCGATGGCGATGCCCTTCTGCGATTGTGAGACGCGTCCACGTCCGCGCCAATCGCCGGCTGCACAAGAGGATTCATGTCCATTCACGTCGCTCTTCATCATGAGACTCTGTACCGGTACGACCGGCGGGTATCTCTCGGACCTCACATCATCAGGCTGCGGCCGGCCCCGCATTGCCGCACGCCCATCCTCGCATACTCGTTGAAGGTTCTTCCCAAGAACCACTTCATCAACTGGCAACAGGACCCGCAAGGCAACTATCTGGCCCGGCTGGTTTTCCCGGAACCGGCCACGGAACTGTTCGTGGAAGTCGATCTGGTCGCCGAAATGGCGGTATACAATCCGTTCGACTTCTTCCTGGAGCCTCGCGCTGAACAGTACCCGTTTTGCTACGAGCCGTCCGCCGCCCGCGAGTTGCGCCCGTTTCTCGAAACCGAGCCAGCCGGGCCTATGCTTTCCGCCTTTCTGGCCAAAGTGCCGCGCGGCGCCGCAGGCACCATGGACTTTCTGGTCGGTCTCAATCAACTGGTGCAGGACGAAATCGGCTACGTGATTCGCATGGAGCCGGGCGTGCAGACTTGCGAGCAAACCCTCACGCTGCGCACGGGCTCATGCCGCGATTCGGCCTGGCTTCTAGTCCAGATCCTGCGCCACCTCGGATTGGCGGCCCGCTTCGTTTCCGGCTACTTGATTCAGCTCGTGGCGGACGTGAAGCCGCTCGAAGGACCGGCCGGCCCCAGCGCCGATTTCACGGACCTCCATGCGTGGGCCGAAGCGTATCTTCCGGGCGCCGGATGGGTCGGATTCGATCCCACGTCCGGGCTGCTGGCCGGCGAGGGGCATATTCCGCTAGCCTGCACACCGGACGCCAGTAGCGCGGCACCCATCTTCGGCCAGATTGAACCCTGCAAAACGGAATTCCGTCACGAGATGACGGTCGAGCGAATTTACGAATCCCCCCGCGTCACCAAACCGTATACCAACCAACAGTGGCAGGCAATCGAGAAGCTCGGGGGCCAGGTGGATGCCGAGCTCCGCGCGGGAGACGTGCGGCTCACCATGGGTGGCGAGCCGACTTTCGTTTCTCTCGACGACCCCGACGGAGCCGAATGGACCACCGCCGCGCTGGGGCCAAATAAGCTCAAGCGCGCCGTGGAATTGCTGGGCAGGCTACGCCGGCGTTTTGCGCCCGGCGGCTTGCTGCATTTTGGGCAGGGGAAATGGTATCCCGGCGAGCCGCTGCCGCGCTGGGCATTCGGTTGCTACTGGCGCAAGGATGGGGTTTCCATCTGGGAGGACGCGAGCCTCATCGCCGAGTACGGCAAGGACTACGGTTACACGGCGGAGCATGCGCGGCAGTTTCTGGAAGCCCTCACGCGCCGCCTCCAGGTGGATGCCTCATTCACGATTGCGGCATACGAGGACGTCTACTATTATCTGTGGAAAGAACGCAAGCTGCCGGTCAACGTCGATCCGCTGGATTCCAAGCTGGCAGATCCGATCGAACGCGACCGTATGGCGCGCGTCTTCGAACAGGGACTGGGTCAGCCGATCGGGTACGTTCTTCCCTTACGCCGCAGCCCGACCCCTTCGGGCACGCCGGGATGGACCAGCCAGCCGTGGTTTCTCGCCTCGAAAGAGATGTTCCTGATTCCGGGCGATTCGGCGATGGGATACCGTTTGCCTCTGGAATCTCTTCCCTGGACCAAGCCGGAAGATGTGCTCTATTCCCATGAACCGGATCCCTTCGCAAAACGGAGCCGCCTGCCGGCAAGTCAGGAGCGCAAGAGCTACCTTTTCGACGCGCCCTCCGTTGCCGAAAGTCCCGCGCCGGATGCGGACAAAGCCGTACCGCCGGAAAAAGGCAAATCGGCGGACTGGATGACGCGCCCCGCTCTCTGTGTGGAAGCGCGCCAGGGCAAACTGTTCGTCTTCATGCCGCCGGTCGAGGGCCTCGAGGACTATCTCGATCTGACGGCCGCGATCGAAGATACGGCCGCTCATCTCAAAATGCCGGTCCTGCTGGAAGGCTATACGCCTCCCTGGGATCCGCGGATCGCCGTGCTCAAAGTGACGCCCGATCCCGGCGTCATCGAAGTCAACATCCATCCGGCGGCATCCTGGGACGAGCTTACGGCGAACATCACCGCACTATACGATCTCGCGCGCCAAAGCCGTTTGGGCACCGAGAAATTCATGTTGGACGGACAGCACTCCGGCACTGGCGGCGGCAACCACGTGGTGATCGGCGGCCCAACTCCCCAGGACAGTCCTTTCCTGCGGCGTCCCGATCTGTTGCGAAGCCTGCTCGGCTACTGGCATAATCACCCATCCCTGTCGTATCTGCTCTCCGGGATGTTCATTGGTCCCACCAGCCAACATCCGCGTGTGGACGAGGCACGCACGGATGCCATCTACGAGCTGGAGATCGCCTTCGACCAGATTCCGGACAAGGGTTCTCCGGCGGGCCCGCTATGGCTGGCTGATCGCGTGTTCCGGCACCTGCTGACCGATCTGGCGGGCAACACGCATCGCGCCGAGTTCTGCATCGACAAGCTCTATTCGCCCGATGCCGCGGGATCGCGCCTCGGCCTGGTGGAACTGCGCGCCTTCGAGATGCCGCCGCACGCGCAAATGAGTCTCACGCAGCAATTGCTGGTGCGGGCGCTGACGGCGTACTTCTGGAAGAGTCCGTACCGCCGGAAACTCGTCTGGTGGGGAACCATGCTGCACGACCGCTTCATGCTGCCTCACTTCGTTCAACTCGACTGGGAGAGCGTAATGGCGGACCTGCGCGAAGCCGGTTTCGAGTTCCAGACGGAATGGTTCGCCCCCCACTTCGAATTTCGATTTCCGCTGATCGGTTCGGTCAACAGGCAGGGCATTCGGCTCGAGCTGCGGCACGCGCTGGAGCCGTGGCACGTGCTTGGCGAAGAGGCTTCCGGCAGCGGGACCGTCCGCAACGTGGATTCATCGGTCGAGCGCCTCCAGGTGAAAGTGACGGGTATGACGGATGAGCGCTTCGTAGTGGCTTGCAATGGCCGCCGGGTGCCACTCCATGCCACGGGCGAGAGCGGCGAATTTGTGGCGGGGGTGCGCTATCGCGCCTGGCAGCCGCCCTCGTGCCTCCACCCGAACATACCGGTGCATACGCCCTTGGTGTTCGATATCGTAGACACGTGGTCCGGACGCTCCATCGGGGGCTCGACGTATCATGTGGCGCATCCGGGCGGACGCGCCAACGAACAGTTTCCCGTCAACGCCCAGGAGGCGGAGAGCCGCCGCCTGGCCCGGTTTCAGGATACCGGCCATACGCCGGGTACGATGGTTGTTCCACCGGAGGAGCGCAATCCCGAATTCCCGTTCACGCTGGATTTGCGGCGTAAGAGATGAAAGAGGCCGGGGAGTTCAGTCCGCAACGGGCCTCGTCTGCACCTGGGGCGTCTAATACCCCGCGGCCTTGCCTACGGCCCGCCCGTCCGAGCCGCCTTCGAGCCAACCGCCATCGACGAGGATAGCTTCAACCCGAGCCAGCACGACGGCGGGCGAGAAATCCACATCGTAGCCGCGGGCTTTCAAGAGCGCGACCGTGTCTGGCGAAATGCCTTTCTCGCAACGCAGCTTGTCGGGTAGCCACTGGTGATGGATGCGAGGCGCATCCACCGCGTCCTGCGCGTTCATTTTGAAATCGATGACGTTGAGGATCACTTGCGTCACGGCGGACGGGATGAACGATCCGCCGGGCGCGCCCACCACCAGGAACAGCTTGCCATCGCGCAGCACAATGGTCGGGACCATCGAAGAGAGCGGCCGCTTGTTGGGCTGAATGGCGTTGCGTTCTCCCTGCACCAGACCGAACATGTTGGGCTGGCCGGGTTGGGAGGCGAAATCATCCATCTCGTTATTCAGCAGGAAGCCCAGGCGGGGAACCGTCACGCCGCTGCCGTAGCCGCCGTTGAGCGTGTAGGTCATCGCCACGGCATTGCCTTCGGAGTCCACCACATTGAAGTGCGTGGTTTCCAGGCTCTCGGCGCCCGCGGGATGGCCGGGCCGGATCTGGCTGCTGGGCGTGGCGCGCTCGGGATCGATGCTGGCCCGCAGGCTGGCAATGTAGGCCGGGGCGAGCATGCCCGCAACCGGCACCTTGACGAAGTCGGGGTCGCCCATGTACTCGCTGCGGTCGGCGTAGAAGCGGCGCATCGCTTCGGCCAGGTAATGATAAGTGGCGGCTGAACCAGCGCCGGTCTTCTCGTATCCCGTGCCTTCCAGCATCCCCAACATCTGCAGAATTCCCACGCCGCCCGAACTGGGTGGGGGTGAAGTGACGATTTCGTAATTGCCGCGATACTTCCCGGTGAGCGGCTGGCGCTCCACGGCGGTATAGTTCTTGAGGTCGTCCAGCGTGATCAAGCCGCCGTTCCTGGCCATTTCGGCGGCCAGGATGCGCGCCGTTTCCCCTTCATAGAAATCCGCGCCGCCACTTTCCGCGATACGTTGCAGCGTTTTCGCCAACTCCGGTTGCACCAGCCTGTCGCCGGCCTCGAAGAACGCGCCGTTCTTCTGGAAGATGCGTTTCGACTCGGCGAACCGCGAGAGGTTTCGCGAACCGCGGAGCGATTCGGCCATCGAGTAGGAGACCTCGAATCCCGTGGATGCCAACTCGATCGCCGGAGCGACGTCGTCGGCCCATTTTGCGCGGCCGAACTTCGAGTGGGCGAGTTGCAATCCGCGCACGGTGCCCGGAACGCCCGATGCGCGCCAACCCTCCACGCTGTCGCGAGTAACCTGGCCGGCTACGTCCAGATACATGTCGTGGGTTGCTTTCGCGGGAGCGCGCTCGCGGAAATCGAGGAACGTGGTACGCCCATCGGCAAGTCGGATCAGCATGAATCCGCCGCCGCCCAGATTTCCCGCGAACGGATGGGTGACCGCGAGTGCGAAACCAACCGCTACGGCCGCATCCACCGCATTGCCGCCCTTCCGCAGAATGGAGAGCCCCACATCGGCGGCCAGCGGCTCCTGGGCGACCACCATTGCGTGGCGCGCACGGACCGGCTGGTGCGCTTCCAGTTGGAATGTAAGGGCAAGGAGTGACAAGAGAAACAGTCGGCGCATGGCTGCGATCTTACCAGAACGATGATCGGGGTTACACCAGATAGTAGAGCGCCTGTTCGTCGGGAGTGACGCGCCCGCCCGGGTGGTTCAGCAGTTCATAGGCCCGGCGCACGGCTTTGATCGTCGATGAGTACAACTCCTCTTCCTCGAGTGCTCTCCGCGTCGCCGGGTGTGATATGCTTCCAGAAACTGCACTCCATGGATGTGATTACGATGAAGAACGTGTTTCTGGGTCTCGTCTTTTCCGCGCTGGTTGGCTTACCCGTTCAGGCCGCGCTCAAAGTGTCCGATAAGGCGCCCGATTTCTCGGCTTCGGCTTCGTTGGCCGGAAAAGAGTTTCGCTTTTCACTGTCGGACGCGTTGGAGAAAGGGCCGGTTGTCGTTTATTTCTATCCCTCCGCCTATACCAAGGGCTGCGATCTGGAAGCTCATGCATTCGCACAGGAGAAAGAAAAATTCGATGCGGCCGGAGCCACCATCATTGGCGTATCGGCCGACAGCATCGCGCGACTCGATCTGTTCTCGGCAGACCCCGACTATTGCGCCGGAAAGTTTCCGGTGGCCTCTGATCCCGATCATAAGATCGCAGCCTCCTACAATCTGACCGTGGCCGGCCCAAGAGCCGGTATGAAGGATGTGCGCGGCGCCGACATCGATCATGAGTTTATTGAGCGTGTGACGTTCGTCATCGGAAAGGATCACACGATCGTCGCGACGCTTTCATCCGCGGCCGACAAACTCTCGCCCGATCAGCATGTTCAAAAGGCATTGGAGATCGTGCAGAAGCTCGCCTCCAAATAGGACGGCCCTGTTGTTTCGTCCGGTTGCCCGATCAGTGTCGGGCCGGCGACAAGCGGAACGCGGCCATCTCCTGGGCGTTGCGAACCAGCAGGATGTTGCCAGCCAGTGCCGGGTGGTTCCAGGTCTTGCCCGTGATGGCTGGGAAGCGGGCCAGCTCCCGGAACTCGCCGGGGGTCGCCCCAACCAGCGCTAACTCGCCTTCCTCCGATAGCACCAGGAGCAAGTCCTGGTCGGACAGCAGAACGAGCTGGCCGTTGCCGTAGCGTCCACCTTTCCATTTGCGCTTGCCATCCTTCAGGTCGATGCACGAGAGTATGCTGTCGTCGAAGCCGAAGGCGTAGCCATCGTGAACGACGAAATCGTTGAAGTAGGGCTTGAGCCCTTTCGACGTCCAGCGCTCTTCGGCGGTCCATCCGCCGGAACTGTGCGTGACGGCGATGCGGCGCGTGCCGGTTCCCGATCCGGCGCTGATCAGGATGTCGCCATCCTCGGTCAGTCCCGGCTGCACGATGGGGAAGCCGCCCGGCCACCGGTACTCCCAGAGCAGCCTGCCGGTTGCTGGCGCGACGCTCGTGGCGCCGGTTCCGCTCAGCAGAAGGATCTGCGGGACTCCGTCGATCCTGAACATCTGTGGCGAGCTGTATCCAGTGCCGCCGGTCCGGCCTAACCAGCGCTTGTCGCCGCTGGCCAGGTCGTAGGCGACCAGCCGGCCCTCGGCGGCGACGATGAGCAAGTCGTCGACCACCAACGGCGAGCTTGAAAAGCCCCAGATTGGGACCGCCGCGCCGATGTCGGATGCCACTTTGCGGGACCATACCACTGCGCCGCTATCGGCGTCGAGCGCGTTCAGAATTCCGGTTGCGCCGAATGTGTACACGCGGCCGTCGCCGAGTGTCGGCGTTGCCCGCGGACCGGCGCCGCCATTCGACTCGAAGAACCGGGCCGCGTCGCCGTGTCTCCACACCGGCTTGCCGGTTTTTACGCTGTAACAGGCGACGACTTCCTCGTCACCGCGCTGCTCCTGGGTATAAAGGAAGTGGCCGCCGACCGCGAAGGATGACCAGCCCGGCCCAACCGGCCGCCGCCACAACTCGACCGGCGGCGACGCGGACCAGTCAGTTTCGATCCGCACGCCGGGTATGATGCCGTTGCGGCCGGGTCCGCGAAAGCCGGGCCACTCGGCTACGGTCTTCGCCGCTGGCGGAGGCGGCGGGAGCGCTGCCGGCGCGCCGCCGGGCTGGGCCAAGGCTGGCTCGCCGGAGGTTTTCGCCGCTGCCTGGGGCGGTGAAAGTACCGGCAACCTGTCGTTCGCGTGGGCCAGGAGCCGCTGCTCGGGAGTTTTCGTCCAACGCCACGCAAACTCCGCGTCGTGGTCTCCGGTGAGGCCCTCGGTCCGGACCGCCGTCCACACTCCGCACGCAAGCAGGATGGTCGCAACCATCGTTGCACGCCGAGCTCCGTCAGAGAGGCCACGGCTGGCCACCGCCCAGGCGACGAAGGCCAGGCACAGAACAGGGATGGCGTAGCCGAGTAACCAAAGCGGCCCCATCGACTCGTGGTTGAGGCGAAGTGTCGCGAACAGCGCCGCGATCATCAGGACGATGGCGCCCCAGCGCTCGGACAGGGCCGCCCGGCTGAAGAACGCCCACCACACGACGAAGGCCAACACGCAGGCGAGTCCGCCCAGCATCCCCAACTCGAAGCCCCTGAATCCGTGCACGACGAGTTTTAGGCCGAACCTGAGCAGCCACTGAAGCACTACGATGACCACGCCAGGCCACAGCCGGAGCGGTTTCCGAGGAGCCGGCTCGCCGGTTTTCACGATGGGCATATCATACTGATACGCTCCCAAACGGACCGTTTGTTCCTTTTTTCCGGCGGCAAAGCCGAATTCCCCCTGACTCTGCCGCAAGCCTGTCCTGCAGAGTCGTACTAAACTTGGAGAAACCGCGACGGCCGCGTCGAAAAGTCTATGAAGATCCTCGCGCTCACTGCCGGTGCCGCCCGAATGTACTGCGGCAGTTGCCTTCGCGACAATGCCCTGGCGGCGGAACTCAAGAGGCAGGGTCATGATGTGACCCTGGTGCCGCTCTATACGCCCACGCGCACGGACGAGCCGAACGTCAGCGAGCCGAAGGTGTTTCTAAACGGGATCAGCGTCTGCCTGGACCAGGAGGCGGCATTCTTCCGCCGGACGCACAAGCTGTTGGACCGCTTGTGGAATGCGCCCTGGATGCTGAAGCTGGCATCGCGAACTTCGATCCGGGTCGATCCGCATAGGCTGGGCGCGATGACGGTTTCCATGCTGCGCGGTGAGGAAGGTTATCAGCGCAAGGAAATTCGCCAGTTGACCGCCTGGCTGCGGAGCGAAGAACCGCCCGATATCGTGGCCCTGCCCAATTCTCTGCTGATCGGATTGGCGCGGCCGATCAGCGACGCGTTGCGGCGGCCGGTGTGCTGCACGTTGCAGGGCGAAGATCTCTTTCTCAGCCAGTTGAGCGAACCGTACCGGACGCAGGCGCTGGAGTTGATCCGCGCCAAGATTGTGGATGTGGACGGCTTTGCGCCGGTCAGCGAATTCTGTGCGGACTACTGGCAGCGCGCTTTGGGGATTCCCGGCCGCATGATGCGGGTGGTTCCGCTCGGAATCGATGCGGAGGGGTACGGCCCGCCAGCACGCGTTCCCGGCGCGCCATTCCGGGTAGGATTCTTCGCGCGGATCGCGCCGGAAAAGGGACTGCACGTGCTTGCCGAAAGCTATCTGCGGCTGCGGCGCGAGAGCGATTTCGACGGCTCGGCGCTGGAGGTAGCCGGATACCTGGCGCCGGAGCATCGAAGCTACCTGCACGGCATCGAACGGCAAATGAAGGCGGCGGGTCTGGCGCACGAATTCCAATATCGAGGCGAGCTGGACCGCGCGCGGAAGATCGAGTTCCTGCGCAGCCTCCATGTTTTGAGCGTTCCCAGCACCTATGCGGAGCCGAAGGGAATCTTCCTGCTGGAGGCGATGGCGAGTGGCGTGCCGGTGGTGCAGCCACGAGCGGGAGCGTTTCCCGAGATCCTGGAGAAGACGGGAGGCGGGGTCCTGGTGGAACCCGGCAGTACGGCGAGCCTGGCGGATGGCATCTACGGCTTATGGAAAGACCCCAAGCTGGCTGCGGAATTGGGGCGCCGGGGAGCGCAGGGCGTTCGCGCGCATTTCACCGCCTCGCAAATGGCGGCGCGTGCAATCGAAGCATACCAATCCATCGCCGGGTCGCGCGCGCATGCTTGAAATTTCGAAGGTAGGCAAACAGTATCCGGCGCCGCGCGGGGCGCTGACCGTGCTCGCGGGCGTGTCACTTTCGCTCGAGCGCGGCGAGGCGGCGGCCATCATGGGTCCATCGGGCTCGGGCAAGAGTACGTTGCTCTACATCGCCGGAGGGTTGGAACCGCCCAGCAGCGGCACGGTTGTGCTGGACGGCATCAATCCATACAGCGCTTCGGAAAAGGAACTGGCGGCATTTCGCAATCGGTCCATCGGATTTGTTTTCCAGGATCACTGCCTGCTGCCGCAGTGCTCGGTCCTCGAAAATGTGTTGGTGCCAACGTTAGTGGCGAAAGACCCAGCCGATTATCCGGCGCGCGCGCGGGAACTGCTTCGGCAGGTGGGACTGGAAGAAAGGCTGGACCACCGTCCGGCGGAGCTCTCGGGTGGCGAAAAGCAGCGCGTCGCGGTGGCGCGTGCACTCATCCGGCGGCCACGTCTGCTGCTCTGCGACGAGCCGACCGGTAACCTCGACGAAGCTTCGGCGGAAACGGTGGCGAGTCTCCTGCTGGAACTGCCGGAGCGGAACGAGACCATGCTGATCGTGGTAACTCACAACCCCGCGCTGGCGGCGCGATTTCCCAGGCGATACGAACTGCGTCATGCGAATCTACACCCTGCTGGCGCGTAGTCTGGCGTGGTACTGGCGGACGAACCTGGCCGTGCTGCTGGGCGTGGCTACGGCAACGGGCGTGCTCGGCGGCGCTGTCCTGGTGGGCGAATCGGTGCGCGCTTCCTTGCGCGACCTGGTGCTGGAGCGGCTCGGCAACACCGATTCCATCGTCACCGGCGCGGGCTTCTTCCGCGAGGAGCTCGCCCGCACGTTCCAGCCTGCCGCGCCGATCATCGTCATGGACGGAGTTGTGGAGCACGCGTCGAGCGGCAAACGGGCTACTGGCGTGCAAGTGTATGGCATTGACGAACGCTTCCGGAAGTTTCAGAACCAGTCCGTTGATGCGCCACGCGGGCGCGAGATTGCGCTCTCCACGGCACTGGCGCGAGAGCTGGGAGCCACGGCGGGGGACGAACTCCTGCTGCGCGTTGCGAAGCCTTCGGCGATTCCACTCGAGTCCTTGCATGGCCGCAAGGACGATACAGGCATCGCCATCCGGTTGACCGTCGCGCCGGCCGGCGGACACTCCCATGAGTTCTCGCTGCGGCCGCAGCAGGGTGACGTCCGCGCGGTGTACGTGCCATTGGCGCGCCTGCAACGCGATCTGAACCAACCGGGAAAGGTCAACACCATATTGGTGGGGCGATCTTCGAGCGCAGTCCCCCTGGGACAACGTCTGAAGCATCACTACAATTTGGCCGACGTGGGTCTGCGGCTGCGCACGCTCGAAAAACCCGGCTGCCTTTCGCTCGAAAGCTCGAGCGCGGAGATCGGCGACGCGGTAGCCGCGGCGGCTTACTCCGCCGCCCGATCGCTTGGATTGAGCGCGCAACCGGTTCTGACCTATCTGGCTAATTCCATCCGCGTCGGCAAGCGCGAGATTCCCTTTTCGGTGGTGACCGCGCTCGATTCGCCCCTCGCTCCCGCGGGCGAAGAGGGAATCACGCTGAACGATTGGGCGGCTCGCGACCTGGCAGCGAAAGTCGGCGATCCGGCGACCCTCGAATATTACGTCTGGCGCTCCGACGCGCGCCTGCACACCGAGACGGCGCAATTCCGCGTGGAGCGGATCGTGCCACTGACCGGAGATGCGGACGACGCCGACTTCGCTCCCGACTATCCCGGCATCACCGAGTCCAGAAGCCTCCGCGATTGGGATCCGCCGTTCCCGCTCGACATGTCGCGCATACGGCCGGCCGACGAGCAATATTGGGATCGATACCGCACCGCGCCGAAAGCCTTCGTGCGCCTCGCGCGAGGGCGCGCACTTTGGGGGACGCGCTTCGGCAGCCTGACCTCGATTCGCATCTTTCCGCCATCGGCTGCCTTTGACGAGGCGCTGCGCACCGCGCTCGACCCGGCGCTGGCCGGCCTTGCGGCGATCCCGGTGAGGGCGCAGAGCCTGGAGGCGGCGCAGGGCTCGACGGACTTTGGCGAGTACTTCATTTACTTCAGCTTCTTCCTGATGGTATCGGCGCTGCTGCTGACGGGATTGCTCTTCCGGCTCGGCATCGAACAACGTGCGCGCGAAATCGGCGTGCTGCGCGCTCTCGGGTTTTCGGTATCGAAGATACGCGTCATGTTCTTGCTCGAAGGCGCAGTGTTGGCGGCGGCTGGCGCGGCGATGGGCGTTGGCGCGGCACTCGGATACGGCGCACTGATCCTGCTGGGGCTGCGCTCCTGGTGGTTTGACGCGGTAGGGACGCGGCTACTCTCGCTGCACGCCTCCGTCCCGTCGCTGGCCGTGGGAACCGCTGCCGGGCTGATCGCGGGGCTCGGTTCGGTCGCGTGGACGCTGCGCGGGATGCAGCCGGTTACGCCGCGGGGGTTGCTGGCGGGTGAGCGGAAGAGCGTGCGGCTGCGGTGGCGTTGGATGGCCGGCGCGGCCGCCGTCGCTCTCGCCGCGGCGCTGGTGGGCGCGGCGCTCTCCGGCAAATTGGACCAGGCTGCCGGCTTCTTTGGCGCGGGCACGCTGTTGCTCATCGCGGCACTGCTGTTCCAATCGGTGTGGCTCCACGCGCGCGGATTGCGCACGATCGGCGGGTTGTTCGCGTTGGGCTTGCGCAGTGTTCAATACCGGCCCGGCCGCAGCGTCCTGTCGATTGCCCTAATCGCCTCGGGGACTTTTGTGATTGCTTCGCTCGATTCGTTTCGGCGCGACGCTTCGCCGGCCGGCGCGGGCGGGTTCGCGCTGCTCGCCGATGCCGCGCTGCCACTGATTCACGATCCGAACACGGAAGCGGGGCGCGCGGCGCTGAATATTCCGCCGCTCGAAGGCGTCCGTTTCGTTCCTTTCCGCGTGCGTCCGGGGGACGACGCCAGTTGCCTGAATCTCTACCAGTCGCGCAACCCGCGTATTATGGCGCCGCGTGCAGCCTTTCTGCGCAGTGCGCGCTTCGCCTTCCAGGGCGCGGCGGGACGATCGGCGAATCCGTGGCTGCTGCTGGAATCGCCGCTGGAAGGAGGCGCCGTTCCGGCCATCGCCGACGCCAATTCGCTTGACTACGCGCTGCACCGGAAGTTGGGTGAGGAATTTGAACTGGGCGGCGTGCGGTACCGGGTGGTGGCGGCGCTCCAGGATAGCGTGTTTCAAGGCGAACTCATCATTTCGGAAGCGAACTTCCTGCGGCTGTTTCCCGACGCGCAGGGTTACCGGTTCTTCCTGCTGAACACTCCGCCGGGGAAAGCCGCCGAGGTCGCGCGCACGCTGGAGGCCGCGCTGTCGGATTATGGATTCGACGTGCAGCCCACCGCCGCGGTGCTCGAGAGTTTCCACAGAGTGGAGAACACGTATCTTTCGACGTTCCGCGCGCTGGGCGGTCTGGGGCTGGTGCTGGGCACGGTTGGGTTGGCGGCGCTGCTGATGCGGAACGTGCTCGAACGGAGAAGAGAGCTGGCGCTGCTGCGCGCGGTCGGCTACCGGCGGCGGCATTTGTTCGAGATTGTGCTGGCGGAGGACGCATTCCTGCTATTGATGGGATTGGCGACTGGCGCGGTCTGCGCCGCGCTCGCCGCGGCGCCGGCGGTTGCCGCGCGCGGCGGTCATGTGCCGGTGGCCTCGCTGGGCGCGTTGCTGCTCCTGGTGGCACTCACTGGAATCGCGTCGTCAGCCATTGCCACCGCGGTGGCTCTGCGCTCGGGATTACTGGACGCGCTGCGGTCGGAGTAACGCCGCTTTTCTTAAGCCCGGAGGGCGAAAGATAGTAGCCCACGGCGCAAACCGTGGGTCCGACGTCGAGCGAAGCCCCGGAACGGGGTGCAAGAATCCCCTCAGCCAGAAGGCCTTCCGCCCCGTTCCGGGGCTTTCCAGAGATTCCCAAGGCTCACGCCTTGGGCTATTGTCTTGCGCCCTCCGGGCTCGCCCGGTCGACGCCCAGTTCGCGCGTATAGTATCGGAGCCGCGACCATAGGGAGCGGTCACTCCTCGAACACCGCTGCCGAAGTGAGGGGCTCCAATTCCGAAGTCTCGGCGGCTATTCGCTGTGCCATCGACGAGCAGGCGAATCGAATGGCGGTGTTTGAGAATGCGACCTGACCGCTCCCTTTGGTCGCGGCTCCGTTAGCCGTGCTTTATTGCCCGAAGCAGTATAGCCGCCCGTCCTGCGCGCCGATCACCACGCGGCCGGCGGCTATCGCCGGGGAAGCCGAAAGCGGCGCGCCGGCTTCGAAATCCCAGAGTTTCTTTCCGGTGGCGAGATCCAGCACGTAGAAGTGGCCATCGTTGGAGCCGATGTATACGCGGCCATCGGCGATGGCGGGCGAGGAATCGACGCGGGCCTTGGTGGCGAACGTCCAAATGGCTTTGCCCGTGGTCGCGTTCAGGCAATGCACCAGCTTGTCCCGGCCGCCCAGAACGATGCGGTCGCTGGCCGCGGCCGCCGACGAGTAGAACGGGAATTGGGCGGCTTGCCGCAGGTACCGCCAGAGAATGCGCTTCTGCCGCAGGCTGGCGCCGGCCACCTCATTATTGAAATTGCCGAACCAGGCCCAGTCGCCGATGATCGCCGGAGAAGCGCCGGACGGACCGCCGGCGGGGAATCGCACCACTTCCCGTCCGTCCACCAGGCGGATCCCGTGGAAGACTTCATCGCAGCCGGTGACATACGCGACGCCACCCTCGATCGCCGGCGTCCCATGCACGTAGCTGGCGGTAGTGAGCTTCCAGATGAGCTTGCCTTCCCGCCGCGAGAGGCAGTAGAGATTGGCGTCGTAGGAACCAATCAGCAGCCGGTCGCCCGCGATCACCGGCGACGAGCGGATTTCCCCTTCGGTCTTGAATGTCCAAATCGCCTTTCCATTGGCCGCATTCACCGCGTGCAGGACGCCGCCGAGATCGCCGATATAGACGATTCCGTCGTGCACCGCCGGCGAAGATTCGCCGATGGAATCGGTGGCGCGATACTTCCAGCGCAGCTTCCCGTTTTCGAGGTCGATCGCCAGCAGGTCTTTCGATTGCGACCCGACGTAGACCGTTCCTCCCGAAATCGCGGCGGAAGATTCGATCGAGTCGCCGGCGTCATAGGTCCACAACAGCTTCAGATTCGCCGGAACCGAACTGGTGGCGATGCCCGTCAGTTGCGGGTTTCCGCGGAACTGCGGCCAGTCATCCGCCGCGCTTAGAAGACCCGCGACGAAGAACAAGAGCAACGGGCAAGCTAAAACATGCCCTACTGATGAAGGGCCGCTTGGTAGGGCATGCTTTAGCGCCTGCGAAAAAACACCGAAAGCATCATAGCCACGGATGAACACAGATGAACACAGATTGAAAAGAATTGGTTTATCCGTGTTCATCGGTGTTCATCCGTGGCCCAAAATGTCTTTTCGGACTTCTTCAGCAGGCTCTTTACCTTGCCATTCATGAAACGATGCTCACGGCTTCCGGGCGATCGCGAAGAGATGGTCCCGGTTCGTCACATACAAGGTTCCATTGGCGGGAACTGGCGTCGAGTAGACGTTGCTTCCCATGCCGTTCGTGGCGATCGGTTTCTCCTGTTTGCCCGCTTCCATCACCAGCACATCGCCGTCTTCGTCGCCCAAGTACACTTTCCCATCGATCACCATGGGCGAGCCCCACACGGCGGAGAGCGTGTCGTGAGTCCAGTACGGTTGGCCGGTGTTCACGTCCAAGCAGTGGAGATAGCCGGTGAAATCGGCATAGAACAGCAGGCCGTTCACAATGGCGCCAGTCGAAATGGAGCGCTTGATTTTGTCGTACTGCCAGAGCCGGCCACTAGTGGTGATGTCGCCGCGTTTGGTGGCGTCGATGGCATAGAGGTGGCCTGGGCCCTGGCCGCTCTCGGGGTCCTGGCCGTTGGCGATGAACACTCTGTCCTGCCAGATCACGGGTGTGGAGACGACCTCGTTACGCGTCTTCGGCCAGAGGGAATCCTTCGGGTTGGTGTCGAACTCCCACAGCTTCTTGCCGGTCAGCGCTTCATAACCGCGCACCCAGCCATCCCCTTCGCCAATCACTGCCTGCACCACGCCGGCGATCGAACCCACAGCGGGGGAGGACCACTGGCCGTCCAGGATTCGGTCACCCACCTCATTCACCTGCCAGACCAGCTTGCCGGTTTCCCGATCGACCGCGATCATCGACGGCGCTTTCGGCGCCGGCACGCGCTGCCCACTCTCATCGCGGCCGTTGGACGTGGCGGCGACAATCAGGTTGCCGTACGGCGCGGGTGACGACGCGGCCTTTTCGCGCGGCGACACGCCGAGTTCCTTGATCATGTCGAACTTCCAGATCACGCGCGCGTTCCCTTTGCCGTCGCCGCGCACGTCCAGGCATACTAGCTCGCAACGGTTGTTCACGTAGTACAAGCGGTCGCCTTCCACCAGCGGCGCGGAGCAGACGCCGGTCTCCGGCCAGTCCTTGGTGGAATCCGCCAGCCTCTGGTTGGTGTGCTGCCAGAGAAACCGGCCGTCCGATTCGCGAAAACACATCAGCACGCCGCGGTCGCCCGCCTCCTGCGGATTGAGCGCCAGTGAGTTGTTGGTGCCGACGTACACCTGCCCGCCGGCCACCACGGGATTGCCATAAGTCTGCGAACCGAGTTTCGCCACCCACTTCACGTTCTGGTTGGTTTGGATGTCCCAGGAGGTGGGGATGTCGTGCATAGGAGACACCATGTTGCGGTCCGCTGTACCGCCCCACATCGGCCAATCGCCGCTGGAATCCGATCCGAGCAGCAGGCAGCCGGAGACCGTGAGGCACAAGAGAACCGCGCGCTTCACTGGCCGCCTTCCTGGTTTCGAATGGCGAACAAGTGCGTGGCCCCGCGAACGATCAGCGTGTCGTCCGCCCAGGCAGGAGTGGCCAGAATCGGCTCGCCAATCGGATTCTTCGCAACAAACTCATATTGCGGCCCGGCTTTGACGACGAAGACGTCCCCATCCTCGCTGGCTAGATACAGGTTCCCTGCTGCCGCCACCGGTGACGCGACAAACGAATCTCCTTCGATCCGTTGTTGGTATAAACGGTTTCCGGTCTTGGCATCGTAGGCCGTCAATATGCCGTTGTTGCCTAACGCGTAAAGCTGATCGCCGTATAGAATAGGCGAGGGCAGATAGGTGCCGCCGCGCTGCTTGCTCCACGCGATGGCATCGCTCGAGTCCTTGCCGGCGGCGAGGGTGAGGTTGCCAGTGGATCCGATGCGGATCGCGTAGATCGGCTGGACTGGCGGATAGCCCGCGGTCACGAAGATCAGGCCTTGGCCCGTGACGGGGGTAGTGCAAGCGATTTCGGAATTGGGACCCAGCGTCCACAGCTCTTTGCCGGTATCCGCGTCGTAGCCGCGAATCGCTTTGGAACCATTGGTAACCACCTCCGAGCGGTCTTTGCCTGTGACGACGGTTGGCGTACCCCAGGTCGAAACCTCCGCCCGCGCCGTCCGCCAAAGCTCCTTACCGTCCTTCAAGTCGAACGCGGCGATGAACGAGTCTTTCTGGCGGTCGCACAGCACAATCACGGAATTCTTGTAGATCACCGGCGAGCTGGCCGCTCCCCATTCCGAATCGGGGTCGAAAAACCACCCTGCATTCTGAAGCCCCAAGTCTTTCTGCCAGAGCAGCTTACCGTCGGTCGAATAGGCATACAGCCCTTCCGAACCGAAATAGGCGACCACCACGCTGCCGTTGGTCGCGGGAGACGGCGAAGCCTGCGACGATTTTGGATGCCGCTTGGTCTTCGGCACTCCTTCGTGCGCAGTCTGCTGCCACAGCAGCTTCCCGGTGAGCTTGTCCAGCGCCATCACTTTCCACTGATGCCGGCTGGTGTCGTTTACCGAATCGGTATCGCCATAGAGGCCGGTGCGGAACTTCTGCGTGGAGTCGCTCGAGATCGCCGTGGTAACGTACACGCGGTCGCCCCAGACGATCGGCGACGACACCGCCAGGCCGGGGATCTCCGCCTTCCAGACGACATTGGTTCCTTTCGTCGCGTCCCACCGGACAGGCGGCTTGGCGCCAGAGCCAACGCCCGAAGCCGATGGCCCACGGAACTGCGGCCAATCCGCCGCCGAGGCAAGGCTGGCCGCGGCCATTGCGCCGAGGGCGATCGAGCGCCAGGATATGCGCGCGTGCCGGTTCATTGGGTCACCGCCTTTTTGAAATGGTAGCTGGCGCCGCCCTGCTTCAACACGAAGCTCGAAGCGGATTCGAATTCCACTTCCACCTGCGCCGGCGCGAATTCGAACCGCGTTGCGCTCTTGGGCTTCAGCGCGAACTCGGGTTGGCCGGTGCCCTGAAAGTACAGCGTGCCTTCTTTCACGAATGCCTTGATATCGAGCGGAAGCTGGTCCGATTTGTAAGTGCCCGTATACGTCTCGATGGTCTTCGCGTCCACCACGAACGCCGGCGCGGGTTCGTGGGCGCCCGCTTTTTTCAAGAGCGCGGCGACGTCGGTTTGCTTCTCGCCGAGCGCCGCTTCATAGGTCCTGTCCAGCGTCGTCTGGCTCGGCTTGCCGGCTTCCAGAACGGCCTCCACCAGTCCGGCATTCCCGGTTCCCGCCACCGACGTCAGAACCCGGTCGGGATTCGCCGTTCCTTTGCGGATCAGAATCGTCGCCACGCCATAGTGCTTGCGCATGAGGACGAAATCGAGCACCGACGCATGGTAGAAACTGTCGCGAACGTCCGGATTGGCGCCTTTGTCCAGGAGAAAACGGACCACTTCTTCGCGGCCGTTCATAGCCGCCAGATAGAGCGGCGTTTGGCCGTACGCCGTCTTCGTCTCCAGCGCCGCACCCTTCCCGATCAGTGCCTGGACGGCGGCCAGGTCGCCTACGCGCGAGGCTTCAAGCAAGTCCTCGTTCACATCCCCGGCATGCAAGCCAAGGGTTGCCGTGAAAACCAGTATTGCGATTCTGTGCATGCTGCTCACCGCTTGATGTCGTAACTGTAGAGCCTACCCTGGTCCCGCAGATAGAGTTGGCCGTTGGCAATGGCGGGCGGGGTCCAGGTATTGAAGCCTCCGTGCGGAATCTCGAATCGCGAGACCTCCTTGTAAGCGGTGGGTGTGGGATCGATCAGTCCCATCACGCCGTCCTCGCTCAAGCAATAAAGGCGCTTGTCCGCATAGATGCAATTGCCCTTGCCCACGCTGCGGTCCCGCCACGCAACCTTGCCGGTTTTGAATTCCATGGCGGTGAGGATTTCGCTCGAAAATCCGTAAAGATAATCGCCCACCAGCACTGAGGTGGTGTAGTGGTTGCGCATGTCGCGATTGAAATAGATCTCGGCGGTCTTGCCGTCCGGCGTAGGCTTCAGCAGTACGCATCCCACGCCGTAATCGGTCGAATAAAACACGTATCCATCCTGAACAATTGGCGTGGCGATGTTGGCGACCATGTTGGCGACTCGGACGTATCGCCAGAGCAGCGCGCCATCCTTCGAGTCCAGCCCGATGGCGGCCCTGGCGGTAAGTAGCGCCAAAGCGTGCGTGCCGCCGATATCAAGCGCAATCGCCGAAGAATAGCTGGCCCCTTCGGTCTGCGATTTCCAGATGACCTCGCCCGTGCTCTTGTCGAGCGCCACCACCCCGGCCGCCGGCCCGCCCGGTTCGACGATGAGGCGGCCGCCATCCACCAGCGGCGATTCGCTATACGCCCAGTTCGGCCTGCGGCCGCCGAAGCGCTCGACGAAGTTCAGCCCCCAAACGGGTTTGCCTCTCGACGTTTCGAGACACACCAGCGTGCCATCGGCGGATAATGCGTATAACCGCGCGCCGTCAACCGTTGGCGTACTCCGCGGACCATGCCCGTGCTGTTCTTCATAGGCCTTGCCAGCCGGCGTTTTCCATAGCTGCTTGCCGCTGTGAACGTCGTAGGCCATTACGAACTCCTGCCCGCCCTGCTGGCCCTGTATATAGAGACGCTCACCCATGATGGCCGGCCCGGAGAAACCTTCCCCCAGATCCTCCGCCTTCCAAAGCAGGCGCGGCCCGCCTTTCGGCCACGAGTCCAGCAGGCCCGTCTCAGCCGACTTTCCATCGCGATTCACGCCGCGCCACTGCGGCCAATCGGCCGCCGGCGCCGCAAAGCAGAAAACCAGCAAAAACAGACCGGAAAACCTGGACATGTCGAGAGGTTAACGAATTGCCCCACGTTCCGCAACACGCGTGCCGTGGGGCAGGCCGCGGGGCAGGCGCTTTCGCCTCCCAACTCGAGTTTCTACATCTTCGTAAAGGCCCGGTAACGCCGGCGGTCTTGCCGCCGGTGTTCTGCATTTCGCACGCACGCGGGAAAAACACCGGCGGCAAGACCGCCGGCGTTACCGAAAACATAGATGCTCAGTCGGCAGGACGTATCCTGCCCCACACTACACTAGACGCCAGTTACACGATGGGTGGGGGTGGGCCGGGCAGGACGGAAGCACTCGATGTGGCGCACCAGCGCTTGCACGGCAGCGGCTTCCATACTCGCCGCCAGAGCGTTTTCCCAGGCTGCGCGAAGCGCTTCGGGCGGCGCTTCGGCGCGCAGGTTGACCAGCAACTCTCCGCGCGTGAGCGTACGTTCCAGAGTGCGCGGCAATTCGGGATCGAGCGCCGTACTCACCAGATTCAACACGCCAGGGCGCGACGCGGCGTCATCCGGAGCGAGCGTCATCTTGAGATGAGCGATCTCGCACCACCCGGCGGAGAGGCTGCCGCGAATGCGGCGTGCCAAATCCACCAGCAGCAGGTTCCCATCGAACGGGGTGCCGGCGGTCACTCTGACGGCGCCATTCAGCCACCCAAGCCGCGACTCGCCCTCCGCGTAGATGTCATAATCCACTTCGGGCGGCGCCGGCGAGCCGGGATCGGCGGATAGCGCGGCGAACCAACCGTCGAGCCAGGTCGCCTCCCGCGCACTCATCCGCAGCACACGTGCTTTGGGATAGCGTTCCCGCAGTGCCCGTTCGAGGGCGTCCAGACGCTCGGTTTCGAACAGGTCGCACTTATTGATGGCGATGATATCGGCTTCTTCCAACTGCTTGCGATAAATATACTGGACCATCGGCGAGAATGACTTGTCAGACTCAAGTCCGAGCACGCGCAGCACGCGCAGGGGATCGACCAGAACGCTCAGCGGTCCCACCCGATAGGCTTCGCCGTACATCCGTTGCAGTGGATAAAGGACGGTGGCGCGCAGGTCGGTGCAGCTTCCCACCGGCTCGGCCAGGAAAACGTCCGGTGCGGCCTCGCGAGTCAGGCGTTCCGCGGCTTCGGTGAGCGAATCGAACCGGCAGCAGAAGCATCCGCCGGTGATCTCCTCCACCGGATAGGCCTGGCTGCGCAACACGGCGGTGTCCACCAGCCCGTAACTCTGGTCGTTGGCGATCAGGCCCACGCGTCGCCCCCGGTTTGCAAGACGGCGGGCCAGTTGCAGCATGGCGGCGGTTTTTCCAGCGCCCAGAAACCCGCCCACGATGAGAAAGTCAGCCTTCACATTCGCCATCGCACTCTTCCCGCCGGTTGCGAATAGCCAGGTCCACCGCCGCATCCAGAATTGCCATGTAGGCGTGGACATCGACGGCGTCCGCCTGCTCCCTTCCGCGGACGCGGTAGAGCCAGCCGCGTTCATAGGAATCGGAATCGATGAGCGTGATGTCGGCGGAAATCCCGTCCCCGGAATCCAGGAACTCGCCGGCGACCACGGAATGAATCGCGGTCAGCGACTTGAGGCCCTCCACCCAACCGATGTCCTGACCCACGGCGACGGCCGCTCCGGCGGCAACGCGGAACTCGTATTCCACCAGATCGCCCAACAGCCAGGCCGCAAACTTGGTGAAGCCAACGCGCCAAACGCCCGCGGACTCCTCGTCCAGCCAGTAATGGGCGGCTGTGTAGCGGCGTTCAACCGGCAACTCGGTCACAAATCGCGACCGCCGATACGAAATGCTGTCGTCCATGATGCCGGCAAGACCTATGCTATTATCCCGTAGTTCCTGCCGGGATTTGATCTCGATGCTTCACCTGCTGGAATCGCCGCCGCGCGCGGAAGACAACCTGGCTCTCGACAACGCTTGGTTCCAAAGTTTGGAGGCTGGGGCCGGCGCGGATGCGCTGCACCTGTGGGAGAGCCCGGTTCCGGTGGTCGTGCTGGGGCGCTCGAACACGCTACTCGAGGTCAAGAGCGAAGCCTGCGCGGCGGACGGAGTCGCTATTCTGCGGCGCGAGTCCGGAGGCGGCGCCGTTTTGCTGGGGCCCGGGTGCATCTGCTATTCGTTGCTGCTTTCCTTCGACCGGCATCCCACGCTCCGCGATGTCCGGTTGAGCTACAGCCGAATACTCGGGCGCCTCATCGATGCGTTGGCGGTGCCGGGCCTGTCCATTCGGGGTCTCTCGGATCTGGCCCTGGTGGAACGTAAGGTCTCCGGAAACGCCCAGCGCCGGGGGGCGCGCGCGCTGCTCCATCACGGTACTTTGCTCCATGCATTCGATGCCAGCCTGGTGGGAAAGTACCTGCTGGAACCATGCCGCCAGCCGGGTTACCGTTCTGGCCGCCAGCACGCGGATTTTCTGGGCAATCTTCCTTTATCGGCGGCGGAGACCGGGGCGCGTTTGCAGAAACTGTTGTTATTTTCGACAAAAGGTCCCGAAATACTGTAAAATGTTAGTCGGATGCTCACGCGGCGTGGTTGGATCATTGGTGCCGGCTCATTGGGGGTTTCCGCGCTCCTGCCGGCGGCGCGAGGGATGGACTGGCCGCAGTTCCGCGGGGCGGACCGCAGTAATGTCTCTAGGGAAATAGGACTATTTCGGAAATGGCCAGCGGCCGGACCGAAGCGCCTGTGGTCGGTCCCAGTGGAACAAGGGTACGCCGGCGCGGCGATCGTCGGGGGCCGCGTCTATCACCACGATTACGATGTGAAGAAATCGGAGTGGATCGCGAACTGCCGCTCGCTGGCCGATGGCAAGCAGATCTGGCAGTTCCGCGAAGCGCGCGAGATCCGCGCCAACCACGCGATTACGCGCACCGTGCCGGCGGTGGACGGCAGGTTCGTGATTTCGCTCGATCCGAAGGCCGTGCTGCATTGCCTGGACGCGAAGACCGGCAAGCAAATCTGGCGCAAAAGCCTGGTCGAGGAATACAAGGCCACCATCCCGTCCTGGTACAACGGCCAAAACCCGCTGCAGGAGCCGGATCGGGTGATTATTGCGACGGGCGGCGCGGCCATAATGGTTGCGCTCGATAAGGCCACCGGCAAGGAGATCTGGCGCACGCCCAATCCGGGGCAGTTGATGATGTCGCACGCTTCGGTGATGCCGGCCGTGCTGGGCGGAGTCAGGCAATATCTCTATGGCACGCTGGCCGGGCCACTGGGCGTTTCGGCGAAGGACGGCAAGCTGCTGTGGGCGTTCCCGCGCAAGTTCAACGTGGCCGTGGCGCCTTCTCCGGTAGCCGTGAGCGACGACTTAGTCTTCATGACCGCCAGTTACGATTCGGGCAGTGTGATGGTTCGGGTGCGGCGCGCCGGAGACACTTTCAAAGCCGAGAGCGTCTTCGACATGCAGCATAACGAGTGGAACTCCGAAGTGCACACGCCCATCGTTTACAAGGGCCACCTGTTCGCGGTCGGAAAGAAGAAGCGCGGCCTGTTCACCTGCCTGAGCTTCGACGGCAAGGAAGTGTGGACCAGCGAAGGGAAAGCGTCATTCGGCCTGGGCGGCTTTCTGCTGGCGGATGGCATGTTCTTCGTCATGGATGGCGACACGGGCAAGCTGCGTCTGATTGAGGCCAGCACCAGCGGATACAACGAGCTTGCGAGCGCTCCGGTTCTGAACGGGGAGGAAGTCTGGGCGCCGATGGCATTGTCGGACGGCAAGCTGGTGGTGCGGGATTTGAACCAGATGATCTGCCTTGACGTAAGAGGGTGACGGAGGAGAGGAAATCGCGCCATGCAATACCGGCACGTTCAGCTCATTGGCGGCAAGGGCACGGCTCCCGATCGGTTCGCCGCTACGCTGCGCGGCATCGCTGTTGACGCGCACGGGCAACTCTATGCCGCGGGCGATTCCGAGATCAAGGTCTTCGATGCGGCCGGCCGCCTGAAGAAGCGATGGCGAACCACCAGGCCGGTGCTCTCTGCCGCGGTGGCCGGCGATGGCGCGGTTTACGCCGGGCAGCTCCGGCAGATTGAGATTTTCGACGGCGACGGGAAGCTCGTCAACACCTGGCGCGACGAAAGATTGTTGGGGCGCGTGACGGCGATCGGCTTCACCAAGGACGGCGTGCTGGCCGGAGACGCCGCGGACCGCGCGATCCGGCGCTTCGACCGCAGCGGGAAATTCGTCAACAATATAGGCAAAGATAACCGGGTGAACGGCCTGCTGATCCCGAACGGCGTGGTGGATTTCGCCGTCGACGAGCACGACACGATCTACGCAGCCAACCCGGGCAAGCATCGCGTCGAGCGATACTCGCCGGGCGGCGAACTGCTCGGCCACATAGGGCGCTTCGACGGCGTCGATCCGGCGGGATTCACCGGCTGCTGCAATCCGACCAACGTGGCCGTCCGCAAAGGCGTCTTCACCACGGAGAAGGCCGGCCCGCGCGTCAAGGCCTACGATTTTGCGGGGAACCTGATAGCGGTGATCGCCGCGGACGTGTTCGATGCCAACTGCAAGAACATGAGCATCGCGGCGGATGCGCGCGGGCGCGTCTATGTCGCCGACACGGTGAAGCTGGCGATTTTTGTTTTTGAACCGGTGAATGTATGAGCGAAGACCTGAGCAGACGGGACCTGTTCTCCAAGGTGGCGCGTGGGACCGTGCTGGCGGCGCTGGCCGGCGGCGCTGGCTTCCTGGTCAAGAAGGCCAACGGTCAGGTGGTGTGGCAGGTGAATGCGGCGCGCTGCATCAACAGCCGGCTGGGCGAGGTCGGCGTGGAGGCGTGCAATCTCTGTACCACGGAATGCGTGGTGGCGCTGTCGGCGGTGCGCGCGGTCAATGAGTATTCCAAGTGCGGCCGCTGCAACATCTGCCCGGCATATTTCAACATCACCAGCGCGGTGAACGAACAAGGGCAGCCGAGCGAGAAGCTGTGCCCGCGCGATGCGATCGCGCGCAAACCGATTGGCAAAGCCGACCCCGAGGACCCGGCCAACAACTTCTACGAGTACATCATCGACGAAGAGAAGTGCGACGGCTGCGGCAAGTGCGTGATGCAATGCAAGGACCCGCTGGGCCTGGGCTCGATCACGCTGCGGGTCCGCTACGACAAGTGTGTGAATTGCAACTCGTGCACCATCTCGAGGGCGTGTCCCCAGCACGCGCTGGTGCAACTGCCGGTCGAAGAGGCCCTGCAACAGTCGGTGCTCAAGCGAACGGGATAGCATGAGCGAAAGATTCGCCGCCATCGAGAAACCAGCCCTGACTCCGGTCAGAGGTAGGACGGACGATCGGTTTTTGTCGTCTGTCGCGCCCCGGCAGGCGTCGCGCCGCCTGACAGACGACAAAAACCGATCGTCTGTCCTACCTCGCCTCCTGCTCGCCCTCGCGCTCTTTGCCGTGCCAAGCGCCCCGGCCCAGTCCATCGATTACCAGCGTCCCGTCGAAACGGCTCCGCAAGCCGACACCATTGGCGGCGGCTACCAAACGCCCGCGGTGCAAAAGCCGAGACCGAGGGACTACTGGCTGCAGGTGCTGGACGTGGTGGCGCTGGCCGCCATGATGGGTATCTCGGTTTGGCTGGTGGTGAAGCGGCGCAGCCGAAGGTGGCTGGTGGCGATCGCCATCGGCTGCCTCGGGTATTTCGGTTTCTACCGGGAGGGCTGTATCTGCCCCATCGGCTCGCTACAGAACGTGGTGGTGGCCATCGTCGACCCCAAGTATTCCATCCCGATCGTGGTGACGGCGACCTTCGTTTTGCCGCTGGTGGTGGCGCTGTTCTTTGGCCGCGCCTTTTGCGGCGGCGTTTGCGCGCTGGGCGCGATTCAGGAGTTGGTGGTGTTGATGCCGGTCCAGGTGCCGCGGCGGCTCGACCGGGCGCTGGGCCTGCTGAAGTATGTGTACCTGGCGACGGTGATTCTGTTCGCAGTGAGGCCCGCGCTGGGGCGAGATTTTCTTATTTGCCGCTTCGATCCGTTTGTCGGTTTTTTTCGGCGAACGGGTACGCCGCACATGCTCCTGCTCGGCGGAGCGTTTCTGGTGCTGGGCATGTTCGTCGGGCGGCCCTATTGCCGCTACTTGTGCCCATATGGCGGGCTGCTGGCGTGGTGCGCCCGGCTGGCGCGCCGCGGTGTGACGATCACGCCGGATCGTGAGCTCGATTGCGGTCTTTGCGCCGGGGCCTGCCCGTACGGCGCCATCGAGAGTATGCGGGCCGTCGGCCGGAAT
>JBELAO010000056.1:0-29045 GCA_049508735.1 Bryobacteraceae bacterium
ACCTCACCGGCGAGAATCACCTGGTCCACACACTCTATGAGCTGCTGTGCTCCAAGCTCACGCGCATCGTGGTCCGCGACCCGAACAACCCCAAAGTCCCGGCGGTGACGCTGCCGGCTTCCTCGGTGCGCCCGGTCGGATTCGCCGAAGACGAAGGAATGGCGCCATACCCGCTGCGCTCGCACATCGGTTATCGCATCCTGCAGGAGTTCTTCGCGCTGCCCGCCAAATTCCTTTTCGTGGATATAGCGGGCCTCGATGAGGTGTGGGGCGCGGGCTTCCGCAACTCGGCCGAGCTGGTTTTCCTGTTTTCGAGCGCCGGCGACGAGGAGCGCGTGCAGCGGCTGGAGATCGGAGTTTCGCCCAAGACATTCCGCCTCGGCTGCGTTCCCATCGTCAATCTCTTCCCGCAGACCACCGAGCCCATCCTGCTCGACCAGCGGAAATACGAATACGAAATCAAACCGGACATCCGGCGCCCCGCCGCCACCGAGGTTTTTTCCGTCGACGAGGTCGGCTCCATCGATTCCGATACGCGCGAGGTGATTACCTACCGCCCGTTCTACTCGTACCGCCAGGAAGGCGCCGGCCTCCGAAACGAATGCTACTGGATCGCCAACCGGCGGCCTTCCAACCGCCTCAACGACGACGCTTCGGACATGTACATATCGCTGGTGGACCGCTCCGGCCGCACGGCTTCACCCGGCGTCGACACGCTGACGGTGCGCACCACCTGCACCAACCGGAACCTGCCCGCGCGCCTGCCCTTCGGCAACGCGGACGGCGATTTCGAACTGGAGGGCAGCTCGCCCATCAAGAGCATCGTGGCGCTCACCAAACCCACGCTTCCGTTGCGGCCGCCCACCTCGAAGATGGCGCTGTGGCACCTGGTCTCGCATCTCTCGCTCAATCACCTGTCCCTGGTGGAGGACGGCCGCGATGCGCTGCAGCAGATCCTGCGCCTCTATGACTTCACCGATTCGCCGTTCGCCCAGAAGATGATCGAGGGAATCTCCGATTTGAAGAGCCGCCCGCACTTCGCCCCCATCGTCACCGCGAACGGCGTGAGCTTCGCGCGCGGAACCCGCGTCGAGCTCGAACTCGACGAGGAGCAGTTCGTGGGCGGCGGCGTCTACTTGTTTGCCAGCGTGATCGAGCACTTCCTGGCGCTCTACGCGACACTCAACAGCTTCACCCAGCTCAGCGCCAGCTCCCGGCAGAGGAAGGAGGTGATCCGCGAATGGCCCCCCAGAGCGGGACAGAAAATCCTGGTGTGATGGCGCCGGACGCCTCCCTGGCCGAGGTGCGGCACGACATCGAGGATCATCCCGGCCGCTTCGAGTTCTTCCAGGCCGTGCGCCTGTTGCTGCGCATCTTCAACCGGCGCGAGCGGCCCGGCGACTACACCGTGGCGGGCCGCGAGGCCGTGCGCTTCCGGGTCAACAACTCGCTCGGGTTCCCTACCAGCCAGATCGATTCCATCGACTGGAGCGGCGGCGTTCCCGCTATGACCGTGAACTTCATGGGCCTGACCGGGCCCATGGGCGCGCTCCCGCGCGTCTATACGGAGCTGATCCTGGCGCGCGTGCGCTCGCGCGACCGCGCCCTGGCCGACTTCCTCGACATCTTCAACCACCGCATGATTTTTCTGTTCTACCAGGCTTGGGAAAAGTACCGTTCCGCGGTGGCCTACGAACGCGACGGCGAAGACCGCGTCTCGAAGTACTTCATGTCGCTGATCGGCCTGGGCACCGATGGTTTGCAGGATCGCCTGGTGGTCCGCGACGATTCCTTGCTCTACTATTGCGGGCTGCTCTCCACCGAGCCCCGCTCCGCGGTTGCGGTCCGCGGCGTGCTCGAAGACTACTTCGGCATTCCGGTGGAGGTGGAACAGTTCGTGGGAGCCTGGCAGCCGCTCGGCGCGGCCGATCAGTGCGATCTGGGCAGCGGAGCGACCTTGAGCTCGCAACTCGGGGTGGGCACCGTGGTGGGCGACGAAATCTGGGATCAGCAGTCGCGGGTACGCCTGAAACTGGGCCCGCTCACACAGAAACAGTACCTGGACTTTTTGCCGGGCGGGGCCGCATACACGCCTTTGCGCGATCTGGCGCGATTCGTTTGCGGCGCCCATCTGGAAATCGAGGTTCGCCTGATCCTCGAACGCGCGGTAGTGCCGCGCTGCAAATTGGGCGAAGATAGTCTGGCGGGTCCGCGATTGGGCTGGTTCACCTGGATGAAGTCCGGACCGGATTTCGATCGCGCACCAGAGGATACGGTGTTACTGCTGGCATAGGAGAGGACACATGGGGCTCAATATACGATCACTCATCGGGAAACTGAACGAATCGGCGCGCCTGGCCTTGGAAGCTGCCCTTGGCTTCGCCATGTCGCAGACTCACTACGATGTCGAAATCGAGCATTACCTGATGAAACTGCTCGATTCGAGCGATGGAGACTTCGCCTTCATCCTGAAGCATTTTGGCGTCGATAAATCGCGCCTGTCGGCGGAGCTGACACGCAGCCTCGACAAACTGAAGCGCGGCAACGCGCGCACGCCCGCGGTAAGCCCGTCGGTGCGGAAGATGCTCACTGAGGCCTGGACCATCGGCTCGATCGATTTCGATGCCACCCGCATCCGCACCGGCTTCACCATCCTGGCGCTGCTCTCGGACGAAGAACTGTCGCGCGTCGTGCGCGACGTCAGTAAAGAGCTGCAGAAGATCCAGGCCGACTCGCTCAAGAAGGACTTTGAGAGCATCGTCGCCAATTCGGCCGAAACCGAGGAAATGGCGGTGGAAGAAGCCGCCGCGCCGCAGGGCGGCGAGCAGCGGCCCAAGGCCGGCGGTAAGACGCCTAACCTAGATCAGTACACCGTCAATCTGACCGAGAACGCACGCCAGGGCAAAGTGGACCCCGTGCTGGCGCGCGATAGCGAGATCCGGCAGGTGATCGATATTCTCACTCGCCGGCGCCAGAACAATCCTATTCTGGTCGGCGAAGCCGGTGTCGGCAAAACCGCCGTGGTGGAAGGCTTCGCGCTGCGCATCGCGCAGGGCGACGTGCCGCCGGTGCTGAAGAACGTCGCGGTGCGGACTCTGGATCTGGCGCTGCTGCAAGCCGGGGCCGGAGTCAAGGGCGAATTCGAGAACCGTCTCAAGGGATTGATCAACGAGGTCAAGGCTTCGCCCACACCCATCATCTTATTTATCGACGAAGCCCACACCATGATCGGCGCGGGCGGCCAGGCCGGCCAGAACGACGCCGCGAACCTGCTCAAGCCGGCGCTGGCCCGCGGCGAATTGCGCACCGTCGCCGCCACTACCTGGTCCGAGTATAAGAAGTATTTCGAAAAGGATCCCGCGCTGGCCCGCCGCTTTCAGTTGGTCAAGGTGGAGGAACCTACCGAAACCCAATGCGCGCTGATGCTGCGCGGCGTGGTCCCCACGCTCGAAAAGCATCACAAGGTGCGGATCCTGGATGAAGGGCTGCTCGCCGGCGTCAAGCTGTCGCACCGCTACCTGCCGGATCGCCAGTTGCCGGACAAAGCCGTCAGCGTCCTGGATACGGCCTGCGCCCGCCTGGCGCTGGGTCAGAACTCGACGCCGCCGGCGATTGAGGATTCCATTCGCACGCTGGAAGATCTCGCCGTGCAGACCCGCATCCTGGAGCGGGAAGCCGCGGCGGGCGCGGATCACGCGGAACGGCTGGCCACGATAGCCGAGAAGAAGGCCAAGACCGAAGCGTATCTCAATGAGCTGACCGGCCGCTGGGAGAAAGAGCGCGATCTGGTTACCCGCATCAGGGAGATTCGCTCGCAACTGGAAACCGGCAGCGCGCCTGCGGAACCGGCCGCGGCCGTTGCAGCGCCGGTCGCCGCCGGCACTTCCACTGGTGCTGCCGTCGCCGTTGCCACTGGTGCCGCCGTTGGGGCCGCGGTCGCCCCCGCGCCGCCGGCGCCCGATCCCGTGCAACTGCGCACCGAGCTTGCGGCGCTGAACGAAGAACTGGCAGCCATGCAGGGCGAAACACCGCTGCTGCGCGTCTGCGTGGACGCGCAAATCATCGGTGAGGTGGTCTCCGCCTGGACGGGCATTCCGGTCGGCAAGATGCTCAAGGACGAGATCGCCACGGTGCTCTCGCTCGAGCAGCACCTCGGCGCGCGCGTGATCGGACAGGATCATGCCCTGGCCGGAATCAGCCAGCGCGTGCGCACCGCGCGCGCCGGCCTGGACGATCCGGGCAAGCCGGTGGGCGTGTTTCTGCTGGTCGGCCCCAGCGGCGTCGGCAAGACCGAGACCGCGCTGGCGCTTTCCGACCTCCTGTTTGGCGGAGAGCGAAACTTGATCAGCATCAATATGTCCGAGTTTCAGGAAGCGCATACCGTCTCCACTCTCAAGGGATCGCCTCCTGGTTATGTCGGCTATGGCGAAGGCGGCGTGCTCACCGAAGCGGTCCGCCGGCGCCCGTATTCGGTGGTACTGCTGGATGAAGTCGAGAAGGCTCACCCGGATGTGCTGGAGCTGTTCTTCCAGGTGTTCGACAAGGGACAAATGGAAGACGGCGAAGGCCGCGAGATCGATTTCAAGAACACCATCATCATCCTGACTTCCAACGCCGCCACCGACAGCATCATGAAGCTGACGGCCGATCCGGAAACCGCGCCTTCCCAGCAGGGGCTGGTCAAGGCCATCAAGCCGGAACTGGACAAGGTATTCAAACCCGCTTTCCTGGGACGCCTGGTGATCATTCCCTATTTCCCGATCCGCGATGAAGCGTTGAAGAAGATCATCGTGCTCAAGCTCGCCAAGATCCAGCGCCGGCTCCAGGAAAGCCACCGCGTGGCGCTCACTTACGACGCCGCGCTGGTCGACGAAGTGGCCCGCCGTTGCACCGAAGTGGAAAGCGGCGCGCGAAACGTGGATAATATCCTGACCAATACGATGTTGCCCGAGATATCCACCCAAATCCTCGGCAAGATCGCCGAGGGCCTCAAACCCGACGCGGTTCATGTCGCGGTCGGCGAAAATGGAGAGTTCGCTTATTCGTAGGCGGCATCCGGCCGGGCAGACTGGAGGACGATAACTTGCCCGCATCGCAAATTGAACGTCCATTCCGCATCAAGGTCGAGGGGCTGGGCGACGACGATCTGTTGCTGAATAGCTTCACCGGCGACGAACGCGTCTCCACGCCCTTCCGCTTCACCGCGGAATTGCTCTCCGCCGATCCCAACCTCGACATCAAGGGCCTGCTGCGCAAGGCCGCCGTCATTTCCATCAAGCTGGATGAAGAGACCGAGCGGCATATCCATGGGCTGTTCAACCGCATCGCGCTGACGGAGTATGGCGACGACGGGATGATGGTCTATCAGGCGGAAATCGTCCCGTGGTTCTGGTTCCTCACTCTTTACTCGAATTGCCGCATCTTCCAGAACAAGACCGTGCCCGACATCGTCGAAAAGATTTTCAAGGACCGCGGCTTCACCGATTACAAGCTGAGCACGCAAGGCACCTATGAGCCGCGCGATTACTGCGTCCAATACCGCGAAACCGACTTCAACTTCGTCTCGCGGCTGCTCGAAGACGAGGGCATCTTCTATTTCTTCGAGCAGACCAAGGAAAAACACACGCTGGTTCTGGCCGACGACAAATCGTCCTTCGCCGCCTGCCCGAACAGGCCGTCGGCAACCTACACTCCATCCACCGGTGGCCGCCTGAACGCGGACACCGTCCTCGCCATCGAAGAAGAATACAAGGTCAACACAGGCATGACGTCGCTGGCCGACTATGACTTCGAAAAGCCCAACACCAGCCTGTACGCCACCATGTCCGGCCCGGCTGGGGTTAGCATGTACGAGGGCTACGATTATCCGGGCGATTACACGACCAAGGACGATGGCGACCGCTATGCCAAGCTGCGCATGGAGGAACGCGAGGTTCCGCTCGTCATCATGCGCGGCAAGAGCAACTGCATGGGCTTCGAGTGCGGCTATCGGTTCACTCTGTCCGGTCATTTCCGCGATTCGGCAAACCAGGATTACACACTGATCGCCCTTCGTCACAAAGGCCAAAACACCAGTTACCGGTCGGGCCACAGCGATCCGTTCGATTATTCCAACCAGTTCGAAACCATTCCCAACTCGGTTGCTTTCCGCCCGCCGCGCCTGGGCCGCAAACCGGTTATCCCGAGTACCCAAACCGCCGTCGTCGTGGGCAAGTCGGGCGAAGAGATTTGGACCGATCAGTACGGCCGCATCAAGGTCCAATTTTTCTGGGACCGTGAAGGCACCCGCGACGAAAACAGCTCCTGCTGGATCCGCGTCGCGCAGACCTGGGCCGGCAAGAGTTGGGGCGCCATCTTTATCCCGCGGATGGGCCAGGAAGTGGTGGTCAGCTTTCTGGAGGGCGATCCCGACCGTCCTCTCATCACCGGATCGGTCTACAACGCCGACCAGACGGTTCCCTACGCGCTGCCCGGTCTGGAGAACTTGAGCGCCATTAAATCGGACAGCACCAAGGGCAGCGGCGGTTTCAACGAAATCCGCTTCGACGACACCAAGGGCAGCGAGGATATCTTCATCCACGCCGAGAAGAACATCGACGTCCGGGTGAAGAACGACGAATACAAAAACGTCCTGAACAACCTGAGTCTTAACGTCTCCAAGGACGTCTACGAGAAATTCGGCAACGATCACCACCTCGAGGTGGTCAAAAACCAGATGATCAAAGTCGACGTCGATCACAACCTCAAGGTAGGCGGAAAGCAGGCGATTCAGGTCACCGGCAGCCATTCCCTGCAGGTCACCGGCGACGTGATCGAGGTCTTTAGCGGAAACCACTCCGAGAAGACCAGCATGAACCTCTATATCGACGCCGGCATCGGGATTGTGATCGAAGGAACCAGCGGCATCACCCTGAAATGCGGCGGCAACTCGGTCGTGATCGACCCCAGCGGTGTCACCGTCACCGGCACCATGATCGTGTTAAACGGCCAGATGACCCGCATCAATTCCGGTCCCGGTTCGCCTGCCATGAGCGGCTCGCCGGGCAATGCGGTCTCTCCGGCGGCTCCCAAGGCGCCGACCGATGCCGACGACGCCGATCCCGGCAAAATGGCCCAAATCAAGGCGCAGCAGATCGAGCAGAAGACCGGAAAATACGGGTCCGTGCAGCCGGCCCCCTTTCAGCCGCCCGCGCCGGCGCCGGCCGGCAGCTCCGCGGCGGCGGCGGCGGCGACCGAACCGAAGAAGACGTGGTTTGAAGTCAAGCTCGAGGACGCGGCGGGCCAACCCGTTGCCGGCGAGGCGTATAAAGTGACGCTGCCGGATGGGACCGTCAGCGAAGGAACGCTCGACGATAAGGGCATGGCCCGCGTGGAAGGCATCGATCCTGGAAGCTGCCAGGTCACCTTCCCCAACATGGACAAAACCGTATGGAAGCCAAAATGAGGAGAGCCCATCCGCCATGCCCAAGGTGGTAACTGCGAGCGCCGGCGATACCTTGTGCGGCATCGGCATCGACAACGGGTTCCTCGACTGCGGTCAGATCCGTAGCGCGAACGCGGGTCAGGATTTTCTCACCCGCCCCTTGAAGGATGGAGACCAGGTCACCGTCCCCGATCTCACCACCACTACGGAAAGCAAATCCACCACCACCACCGCGACCTTCGTCAAGAAGAGCGCGCCCCCGGTGAGCATCCGTTTCGTGCATGGGTCGCCCGACAAGCACTACCTGGAAGACGATACGCTGCTCTTCCTGCTGGTCAGCAAGTTTCAGGTCGATAAGGGCGGCGTCAGCGGTGCAGCCGCTTTCCCCGATCAGTTCGAATTCCAGCAGGCCGGCCACGCCGACATCGCCACCTTCAAGGTGGAAATCGTCGACCCGGCGGCTGGCGGCACGGTGCAGGCGACGCTCGAAGCCCTCAAGCCGGTCTACAAGCCGGACAAGACCGTCGATCATAACGAGCTGTTCACCGGTGCCGAGTACGCCAAGCGCAAACTCGACGTGCAATGCGCCAAAGTGCATTCCGGCGTGGCTTACCGTTCCAAGTATCTCCGCCTGGTGGTGGATGAAGCCGACAAGAATGGAACTGTCGGGCCGGTCGCCCCCAACGGCTTCGCTCCAGGCCCCGGGTCCCCCAAGCCCGATCAGTCGCTCCTCGTCACGGACATGGTGGATCAGGGCGACTCCGACGTGGAAATCCTCGATCAGCGAGTCCGCGCCACTTATACGATTACCCGCTGCCCGGGGAGTCCTCAATGCCGCGTCACCGCGGAGCTTCCCGTCGGCGACGACCGCCAGCGCCTGCGCTTCTTCGTTCACGTCATGCGCCGCACTCCGGGAGGTGCGCCGGTCGTCACTCTGGACAATGCCAAGCGCCGCGTGCTGCGATGGTGCCGCCGCATCTTCGCGCAGAGCTCCATCGCTCCCAAAATCGTCGGCATCCAGGAAGAGGATCCGGTCGAAAATATGATCATGATCGCGGATCCCGGCGGCCCGCCAACGCCCGGCGCCAACGCCGGCGGATCGAGCGCTTCCGGCCTCGATAGCACCGGCGCGCCCAGCCAGATGCAATTTCGCATCTTTTCGGCTGACGGCACCGAGCAGTTAGTCGGGCCGATCTTGCCCGCTGATCCGGCGTCGGGCACGGGCTTCACGCCGATCCAAACCGCCAACGCTTTGGCCGCTTTGGTGCAAGATCCCTTCACCGCGACGGCAACGCCGAATCCCCGCCGCTCGAATGACACGCAGGGATCGGCCGATATCGTCATCAAGCACAACGCCGGCCAATTCGTCACCTTCGGGGTTGCCTCCAGTACCGATACGGCGCAGACGCTGGATGTCGGCAGCATCAACCCGCTGCCCGTCCCGCAGCGGTCCTGGGACGGCTTCAACTTCCTGGTCGGCAGCGCGGACCAGCGCGTGATGCTCAAGAACTACGACACCGGCACCGACCGGATCGACGTCTTCGTGGTCGATAGCACTTCGGACGGTAACCGCGGCGAGGCGATGCTTCACGGCCACGCCATCACCAACGACGCCACTCGCCAGGCCATCGATTGCGTGAAATCTTCGCTATTCGTCATCCAAAGCACCATGGATGCGAGCGATAGCGATCCGCTCGTGCTGTCCCATGAATCCGGCCACGTCACCGGCGAAGTGGGCCATGCCGGCGGCGTCCCGAGCGAACTCATGTCGGCCCAGGTGAGCGGAAACAATGACGTGGGTAGCTCGAAACGCCTCACGAACCGCTCCATTCCGTACGACCTCACGTCGGGAGGCTCTTTTAACATTAACCAGCGCATGCGGGATGAAGGCGGCGCTGTCGGCTTACTCGAGTCCTGGTAAACGCATGTTGCGCCGTGCCGCGTTGTGGCTGATGATCGCCGCCGTGGCAGGCTGTTTTGGAGATCGCACTATGTCGGCCACGTCTTCGCAAACCACGCCACCCAAGCTCCCCGAGCTGGAAGAGTTCGTTTTCCACCCGGACCAGTTCGAAAAGTTCAAGATCCCGCGCCGGTTGCCGCCTGGCGATGTGGCGCGCTTTTTGATGACGCGGCTGGACCGCAACGCCGGTATCGGCCCTTTGCAACAGACCGAACAACTGGTGGATTTTTACGATCTGAACGAGGTCGCGGCATTTCTGCGCGGCTTTCTGGATGGCCGCGAAAGCAGCCCCGAGCAGCGCCTGCGCGCCATCACCATCGTTCGTACCATCGCCCGATCCGGCGCGCCGGACGACCGCGGCTTCGCGCGCGATTACTTCGGCCGCCTGGTGCAGCGCGCCACGGTGGCCGAACTGCCCGAATTGACCTCCATCTACGAAGCCCTGGGGCCGGAGGGCGATTCCCGGCAGTTGCGCGCGGCGGCCGAGGCCTTCGCCGGCGCCAGGCCGGCTCCCGCCGACGCCCGCATTCTGCGCATCCTGCTCGCCAAGACCCTTCCCCGCGCCGAGCAGGCCAACGGTTTGAAGGCCCGAACGCTGGCCGTGCCGGACAGCTCCCAGCGCGTGGAGATCGAGATCCGCATGTACACAGGGCTGTTGATGAGCTATCCCGAATTCCTGCCCGCTTGGGCCGCTCGCCGTTTGCGGCGCGAAACCTGGGCGGATAGTCCCGCTCAACAGATTACCCGCGCGCCCGACCGCAACCGTTCCCTTTGGATCGCTCAAGCCTTCCGGCGAATCATGCCTGCCATCGAGGAGAACAAGAGTTTTACGGCGGAGGTCAAAGCCGCCAAGGAACTGTCCTGTCTGCGTGCCATCGATTTCTTTGGCGGTACGCTCACCAACGCCGAGTACCAGGAACTACACCGGGAGCCCGCCCGCCAGTGGGATGTCCTCTCCAACCTATGAGATAAGCGTGGGAGCTGTGCCTGGGCAGGTACATAACTAAGCTCCTATGTTTTCGGCAACGCCGGCGGTCCTTGCCGCCGGTGTTCTGGAAGCTGATCTGGCGGCACAAAAACACCGGCGGCAAGACCGCCGGTGTTGCCCCTACGGTATCATCACCGTCGTCTCGCCCGGGTCGGTGAAAGTGATGACGCCGCCCCAGATACACATCAACTGCGAAACGTTGTCCAAAGCCGGGAAGTTGCCGAGCGGGTCCGTGACTGCGCCGGGAACCCACGGCGCGGGCGTTGCCGGAATGCAGGGCATGGGAGTGAGCACGCCGAGCGCCGCGGCGGTAGCGGCGGCCACCTCGGGGTTCGCTATCGACATACACATCCCAAACGGCATGATGTTCACCATGGGGATGTGATCCATGATATTGGCGTCGGGCACCATATTGGTGAAGACCTTGTTGGTGGGGAGCACCACTAGGGAACTGGGCGCCATCCCGAACGTGCATGCCATCATGGCTCCCATACAGACTTGCATCGGCATCCGAACACCTCCTCCTCGCGCCCTACATTCTATCGAACTTGTCCGGGGTGGGAGAGTCGACAAGTCAGCAGGTCACCGACGGCGCTAGCCGATCGGGGGAAAGAAAAGCCGAGATGACTCTTAGAGTCGTCTTGACCTTTCTTTGCGGCTCCTATATCTGTTTCACAAGCTGCTGGGCCGCGATCAGCAGGGGGTCCCAGACAGGGCTGAAGGGTGGCGAATAGGCCAGATCCAGCCGTTCGAAGTCTTCGACGCGCATGCGGCTGTCCAACGCAGTAGCGATCACGTTGATGCGGCCGGCGGCGCCGTCTTCGCCGATCACCGTCCCGCCGATGAGACGGCCACTCGCGCGATCCGCCACCAGCTCGACCGTGGTCGCAACGCCCTCGTAGTAGCGCGGCCGCGACAGTGCCTCGATCCGCGCGCTCACCGGCGAGAGCCCCTCGGCGCGCGCCTGCGCCACAGAAAGGCCGGTGGCGGCGAATGCGGTTCCGAAGATTCCCACGATCGAAGTGCCCACCACTCCGGCGAAGCGCTCGCGTCCGCCTGCTGCGTTGGCGCCCGCCACGCGGCCGGTCTTATTGGCGGTGGTGCCGAGCGGAATCCAGGCGGGCCGGCCGGTGACCAGGTGCGTCGTCTCGGCGCAATCGCCGGCAACGAAAACGCCACGCAGGTTGGTCTCCATATGATCGTCGGCCGCGATGGCGCCGGTGCGGCCGGTCGCCACTCCCGCCTCGGCGGCGAGCTCGACATTCGGTTTGAAGCCGGCCGCAATCACAACCAAATCGCAGGGCACGTCCGCCACGCGGTCCGGTTCAATCGTCTCCACCTTCACGCCGCAGCGCAGCTCCACACCGTGCGCCTCGAGCGCGTTGCGAACGGCGTTGGTGAACGCGGCATCGTCGCGCAGCAGAACTTGGGCGCCCCGCTCAAAAATCGTGACGCGCAAACCGTTGCGGCGCAGCGCGTCGGCCACTTCCACGCCGATGTAGCCGGCTCCGATCACCGCCGCGCGCCGCGGTTGCCGGTCGCGCAGAAAAGCCCGCAACCGTTCGGCATCCTCGAGCGTGTGCAGAGTGAAAACGTGTGGCTGGCCCGCGCCGGCAATAGCGGAGGTGTCGCATCGCGCGCCGGTCGCGATAATGAGGCGGTCGTACTTGATGCGTTCGCCCGATTCCAGCACCACTTCGCGGCGCGGATGAGAGATGGCGACGACACGCGCTCCCGTGCGCACGTCGATCTTTCGCTCCTTGCGAAAGTACTCGGGCGTGTGGACGATCAGATCGGCGGCCTCGCGCACGCGGCCTTCCAGCAGGTACGGCAGCCCACACGCACCATAGGAAACGGCCGGCCCTTTTTCGAGAACCACGATGGGAAGCTGCGGATCCAGGCGGCGCGCCCGCGCGGCCGCGCTCATGCCGGCGGCCACGCCTCCGATGACAACCAGCGCCATCGGAGGCTACTCCTCCTTCTTCATGCCCTCGACGAAGTTCAACACGTCGAACGCCTTGATCTTGCGGTCGGGGAAGAAGCTGTTCACCGCGTCTTGCTCCTCGGTGAAGATCTCGAAGACGGTGGCGAGCTTGGTCATCACCAGCAGTTCGCAGGTGCGCCGGTTCAGGCTGAGCAGCTTCACGTTGCCGTGGGTCTTGCGCAGGCTGGTGGCGCACATCACCAAGGCGCCCAAGCCGGTGCTATCGATATAGTCGACTTTGGCGAGGTCGAGGACCAGGTTGTGGCTGCCCTCATCATTGAGCTCCCTGACCTTGTCCCGCAACTCGCTCGCCTCGGCGCCCAGCGTGATGCGCCCCTTCAGATCGAGGATGACGATGCCTTCGTGTTCCCGCTGCTGGATCTCAAGAGACATGTTTGCGCCTCTACTATGGGTACCATTTTCGGGGCGGGGGTGGAAAGTGATGTGATTCGCTATTCAATTGACGGAAGGGCTTTTGTTATCGGATGAATGCGTATCCGTGTGTCAGCCCCACCCGAGGCAACGCGCCAGGTACGAAGCAACATGCAGGCGTTCCTGGGGGGTGCGTCGGTGCCGACCGTAGCCTTCTTTTCTATGACGACGACGGCGATGGGAGGCTAAGAACGATGGAATTCGGTGGGATGCTACCGTTTAAGCCAAGGCTGCCCAAGTGGGCGATTCGAGGACGCTGAGGCGATAGGCGAATTCCCGCCGAAGCAGCGTGGCGCGCGAATTGGGCGGCGTTGGCAGGTCGGGGACCTGCCCCACTTACACCAGATACCGCTGCAAGTCTTCGCTCCGAAAGCAATGCGCGAATGCCGTGTCTCTCGCGATGCGGTTGGTTCTCACCAGCTCGGCTAGGGATTGTTCCATGGTCATCATGCCATCGGCGCGGCCAACCGAAATCTGGCTGCGGAGCTGATGATCGTCGCCTTTACGGATCAGGGAGCGCGCGGCATCGTTGGCAATCAGGATTTCAGTGGCGGGCCAGCGGCTCACACCGTCCAAGCCGGGGACGAGCTGTTGCGCGATGACGGCGGCCAGCGCCAGCGATATCTGCTGGCGAATTTGCGGCTGGTTGGCGGCGGGGAACGAATCAAGGATGCGCGCCACGGCCTGAATGGCGTCGTTGGTGTGCAGCGTCGACAGCACCAGGTGGCCGGTCTCGGCCGCCGTCAGCACAGTAGCCATGGTTTCGGCATCGCGCATTTCGCCGACCAGGATCACGTCGGGCGTCTGGCGCATGATGCTGCGCAAGGTCCCGGCGAAATCCGGCGTGTCGCGGCCCACTTCAATCTGCTCGATGATCGAAGAACGGTTGGTGTGCTGATATTCGACCGGATCCTCGATCGTCACTACGTGCGCCTGCCGCTTGCTGTTGACGATGTCGATCAGTGCGGCGAGCGTGGATGTTTTGCCGCAGCCGGTGGCGCCGGTGACCAGCACCAGGCCCTGCCGCCGCTCGGCGAGTTTGGCCAGCGCCGGCGGCAGGTGCAGCGATTCGAGCGAAGGAATCCGCGCCGGCAGCAGGCGAATGCTGGCCGCCAGCGTGCCGCGCTGGTGGTGCAGGTTAACGCGGAAACGGCCCAGGCCTTCGCGCAGGAAGCTCAAATCCGCCGAGCGGTTTTTCTGCAGCTCTTCGAGTTGCGGCGGCGTGAGCAGCGGCAGCACCAGGCTGCGCACGTCGTCGGCTTCGAGCGGCGGCCCCGAGCCGGCGGCGAGCGCGCCATTCACGCGCAGCACGGCGGGTGCCCCGGCGATCAATAAGACATCGGAAGCGCCGCGCGAAGCGGCGAAGGAAAGCAGCTTGTCGAGCGAAGCGGTCAGGTCCGGCAGGCGCGAGGCCGGCTTGTTGCCCGGCGCGGCCCGGTTCAACTCGGCGACGATTTTGGAAAGCTCGCTGTCGTATTCGCTCATATCTGTGGGGCGGACGCCCTCGTCCGCGGCCGGCCCCCTGGCCGGCCTTCTTGGCACGCGCGAAGCGGGTTGACTCTTCGGGAAGCTTGCGGGACGGGGGCGTCCCGCGCGGACCAAGGGGGTCCGCCCCACCAAGTTGGCAAGCTAAAACGTGCCCTACCCAGAGTATAGTGCGGTACCATCCCTTTATTGAAGCTGCTGATTTTTTCCGATATCCATAACGATTGGAAGACGCTCGAAGGGCTGCTCGCCGCGCAGGCGGATTATTGCTTTGCCGCCGGCGACCAGGTCACCTGGGCCAAGGGCTTCGACCGCTGCGGGGAGATTCTCTCGCGCCGCGGAAACCAGGTCTACGTGCTGCCAGGCAATCACGAATCGGCGGAGGATGTCGCCAGTATGTGCGCGCGCTTCGGCCTGCACAACTTTCACGGGCGGCACATCCAGATCGGCCGCTGGAACGTCGCCGGCCTGGGCTATTCGAGCCCCACGCCCTTCGGCACGCCGGGCGAATATAGCGAGCCGGATATGGCGGCGCGGCTCGCCAAGTTCGCCAGTCTCGACCCGCTCATTCTGATTTGTCACGCGCCGCCGTATGGCACTGCGCTCGACCAGATACGCCCCGGCCTGCACGCCGGCTCGCGCGCGGTGCGCGAGTTCATCGAGAAGTCGCAGCCGCAGTACTTCTTCTGCGGCCACATTCACGAAGCCGAGGGCGTCGAGATTCGCATCGGCCGCACCGTGGCGCGCAACGTGGGCAAAGCCGGGTATTTGTTAGAATTAGAGTGAATCCACATGACCCTCGAAGAGTTGGAACGCCAATACACGCCGCTTCGCGACCAAGCCCTGGCAGTGCGGAGGTATCTTTGACGCCCCCGCGCAGAAGCTCGAACTGAGCCGCACCGAAGAGCAGGTCGCCCAACCCGATTTTTGGTCCCAGCCCGAGAAAAGCCAGAAGGTGATGCATCGCCGCAAGCGCCTGGAAGAGGCGATTGCCGACGACGACCGCATTCGCGCGTTAACCGAGGACCTCGACACCATGTTCGAGCTGGCCCGCGAGGGCGAAGACATGGCCGCCGAGATCGAGCGCGACGTCAAGACATACGCCGAATACGTGGATCGCCTGGAAACGGCCATGCTGCTGGCGGGCGAAAACGACGCGCTCAGCGCCATCGTCACCATCCACCCAGGCGCCGGCGGCACCGAAAGCCAGGACTGGGCCGAGATGCTGCTGCGCATGTACCTGCGATGGACCGAGCGGCACGGCTTCCAAACCGTAATCACCGACCGGCTGGAGGGCGAAGGGGCGGGCATCAAGTCGGTCACCTTCGAAGTCAACGGCGAGAACGCGTACGGCCTGCTGCAATCGGAAGCCGGCATTCATCGCCTGGTGCGCATCTCGCCGTTCGACGCCAATGCTCGCCGGCATACGTCGTTCGCCTCGGTGTTCGTCTACCCGCAGGTGAACGACGAGATCGTAATCGACATCAAGCTGGACGATCTCCGCATCGATACGTTCCGCTCCTCGGGCGCCGGCGGCCAGCACGTCAACATGACGGATTCGGCGGTGCGGATCACGCATTTGCCCACCAGGACCGTGGTGCAATGCCAGAACGAGCGCTCCCAGCACAAGAACCGCGAGAGCGCCATGAAGCAGCTTCGCGCCAAGCTGTATGAGCAGGAGCTGGAAAAGAAACGCGCCGAGACGCGCAAGACCGAAGACTCCAAGCTGGAAGCCAGTTTCGGCAGCCAGATCCGCAACTACGTGCTGGCGCCATACCGGCTGGTGAAGGACCTGCGCAGCAAGCTCTCGCTGGGAGACGTGGACCGCGTCCTGGAGGGCGACCTGGACGGCCTGATCCACGCCTACCTGGTGTGGCGCAAGACCGGCCGCGTCGCCGGCGACGATAAGGACGAAGCGCCCGAGTGAACGCCGACCCAGCCCGCGTAGCCCATGCCGCGGAGTTGATCCGCGTCGGGCGCCTGGTGGCCTTCCCGACCGAAACCGTCTACGGGCTGGGCGCCAATGCGCTTGACGCCGCGGCGGTGGAGCGCATCTTCGCCGCCAAGCGAAGGCCGCGCTCGAGCCCGATGATCGTACACGTGGATTCGATTGCGATGGCGCGATCGCTCGCCCGCGTTTGGCCGGACGCGGCGGAGAAGCTGGCGCGTCACTACTGGCCGGGGCCGCTGACGCTGGTCTTACTCAAGCAAAGCGTGGTGCCGGACATCGTCACCGCGGGCCTGGCCACGGTGGGGCTCCGCATGCCCGCGCACCCATTGGCGCTCGATTTGATCCGCGCCGCGCAAGTGCCGATAGCCGCGCCCAGCGCCAACCGCTTCACCGAGCTCTCGCCTACCGCTGCCGAGGACGTGCCGGACGCGCTTGCCGATTTCGTGCTGGATGGCGGCCCGGCGCAGGTGGGAATCGAATCCGCCGTGCTGTCGCTCGCGGGCGCGCCGCTGCTGCTGCGGCCTGGCGTGATCCCGCTGCCAGAAATCGAAAGCCTGATCGGACCGGTCGAAATCGCCGCGGCCGCCGCGGAAGGGCCGCACCCATCGCCCGGCATGCACCCTCGCCACTACCGGCCGGCTACGCCGCTCTACTTGATCGCTACCGGCGGCGCGCCGCCTCAAGGCCGCGGCGCTTGGTTGCGGTTGGGCCGGGAAATGCCCGCCGATCCGCGCGAATATGCCGCGGCGCTCTATCGAACGCTGCATCGTCTGGATGGCGAGGGGTTCGAGTGGATCGCGGTGGAATGCCCGCCGGAGACGCCCGCCTGGGCCGGCGTGCTGGACCGCCTGCGAAGGGCCGCCGCGAACGACGCCTAGCCCCAATATCGTTCAAACATTGTTCACCCAAAGCCCGTGGCGCGGCCTTTTAGGCTGCTGAGCCGAGACTCGTCTCGGCTTTTTTTGGGGCGTTGAATCGACGACCACCATCGGCGCTTGCCACTAAGACTCCACCTCCCTAGAAAGGCTTGCAATCCACCGATCATGTGATATAGTGTTCTATATCACATGATGCAGTTGGTTGTTCATCCTTCCGACGAGCTTCCCATCTACCGCCAGATCATGCGGCAGATCGTCGAAGCCATCGCGGGAGGAAGGCTGCGGCGCGGCGATAAGCTCACCAGCCATCGCGATTTGGCCGAACAACTGGTGGTCGCTCCCCTCACCGTCAAGAAAGCTTATGACGAGCTGGAGCTGCTCGGCTACGTGGAAACCCAGCGCGGCCGCGGCACATTCGTCTGTTCCGAGCCGCCGAAAATGAAGCCCGCCGAACAACGCGAGCGCCTCCGCGCCGCCGCCAGGAAGCTGCTTTCGGAAGCATACCTGGGCGGCTTGCGCTTCAAGGACGCAGAGGAAATTCTGCGCGAGGCGGACCGCGAAATCTCGATCGGCCGCGCGTCGTCCGCGGGCGTCGTGCGGCGCGAAAAGGAGATGGAATCATGAGCCCGGTATTGGAATTTGATGGAATCGCAAGGTCGTACAAGCGGGGCGTGCCGGTTTTGGATGGCGTCACTTTTTCGGTGGAACCGGGCGAAGTGGTCGGCTTGTTGGGCCGCAACGGCTCCGGCAAAACCACTCTCATCCGCATCGCCATGGGCATGTTGCATCCGCAGGCCGGCTCTGTCCGCGTGTTCGGCCTGTCGCCATTCGAAAAGCCCGTCGAGGTGAAGAAGCGCATCGGTTACGCGGCCGAGGATCAAGTGCTGCCCGGCCACTCGACCATCGCCCAGATGACCGCTTTTCATCGCTACCTTTTCCCAAGTTGGGACACGGCCTGGGAACGGCAGCTACTCGAGCGTTTCAGCCTCGACCCCACTGCGCGCATCGCCAAGCTCAGCAAAGGCCAGGCGCGCCAGGTGGCGTTGCTGTGCGCCATCTGCCACCGGCCTGAGCTGCTGATCCTCGACGAGCCCGGCGGAGGTCTCGACCCGGCCGCCCGCCGCGAGTTTCTGGAAGCCTCCATCCAGTTGCTCAACCGCGAGGGATCGTCGATTCTGTTCTCCTCGCATCACATGAGCGATGTCGAGCGCATCGGCGGCCGCGTGGTGCTGCTCGATGGAGGCAAAGTGTTTCTGGATCGCCCTCTCGATGCGTTGCGCGAGAACCTGTGCGTGGCTCTGGTCCCGAAAGCGTCGGCTGCGCGTGCCGCGGTTCTCGAGCGTGAGCCCGGCTGCCTCCGAGCGCGCTCCAGCGGCGGAGATTGGCACGCGGTGTTCGAGGGCGAGCCCTCCGCGGTGAGCCGCCAACTGGCCGCGTCCCTGGGCGCCAACGGCATCCGCTGCGTTCAGGTTCCGCTGGAAGAGCTGTTCGTTGAACTGCTGGGCGGCCAGCGTTAGGGAGGCATCATGATCTGGCAATTGGTGCGGCGCGACCAGGATTGGCGGGGGCTGGGGTTCGTGACCTTGTGCCTGTGGGTGGGGACGCTCGCTGGGACCGTGTTTTTTCGCCCACGGGTTACCGCCGAGTCGCTGTTCTCCTCGACGCTGTCGAACATGTTCTTGGGGTGCATAGTCTTTGGCTTCATGTTCGGTTCCAACCGCCGTGCCAGTTTGTTTCAGGCGGCCTTGCCCATACCGGCGCGGGACCTCTTCGTGGCGAGGCTGTTCTCGTTCGTGGCCGGCCTGTGGTTTATTCTCCTGAACACCGCCGCCGCGTGCTACGTGGCCGGCAGCGGGTGGTCCATCCCCTTGCTGCCTCTAGTCATAGCGGCGGCGATGGGTGCGGTGACGTATCTGGCGCTTCTGTCCCCCCGGCTGCGAGAGTTGCGCGTGCCCACCTGGATGGCCTGGGCGCTGTTGGCAGGCCTTGGGCCTGCGGGCTACCTTGTTCTTTTTCCTGGCCCGCTGTTTTCTTTTGCGCGGCCCGGAATCGTGCTGCCGGTTTGCGCTGTTGCATTCGCCGCACTGTTGTGGAGGGACCTGGCCACGATGCCCAAGGCGTTTCAGATTGCGCCGATGGACGCGGTCGGCGCGCACCCGCTAAATCGCCGCACTGGTTTCGTCCGGCCGGCCTGGTGGCCTGTCTGGCGGTCTCTGTCTCGCGGGTCGCCATTGGCCACCCTCATCTTCTCGGCAATGTTCCTGGCCGCTGGCATGTGGTCCGTGGTGCCCGTGATGCTCGCTGCCTTTTTGTCCGCAGCCTGGGTTTCGCTGCGCTGGCTGTGGCCGCTTCCAGTGGACCGCCGCAAGATATTGGCGATGACGCTCGTTCCCCCACTGCTTCTCTCGGCCGCGGTGCAGATGATCTGGCCGGGTGGTTTCGCCAGGGCAGCGGGGGTGGTGGCACTGACGCTGCTACTCACGCTTGCCTTCCTCCTGCCCAATCAGTGGAACGGCCGCGGCTCGTCCGTGCGCTCCATCCTGGAGCTGTCTTTCTTCGCCCTCTCCATATTCGTCCCTGCCGCCATGATTGTCGCCGATGCAGTCTTGGATGAGAGCCGCCCCTTCGGCATCCACACGAGGAGCTACACGGCCGACTTTCTCGCGCGCCATTTGGCCAAACTCCTGCCGGGCCATCCCATGATCCTGATCGCGGGGACGCTCGTCGCGCTCGGTGCGCTGTATTGGCTGGTGCAGAGACAATTCGAATCGGCCGACTTCGTCCAGTATGTGCAGACCCGGCTCGACGCGGCCGATTACTCCGCCGGCTTTAAAGCCTGAGCGTCAGCGGCGCGTCTCGCAACGTCCCCCCCACGCTCACACCCCGATGGCAAGGTGCAACAGGCGAAAGGCCATCCACGCGATCAGCGCCGCCATCGGAATGGTGAGCACCCACGCCCACACGATGTTGGTCGCGATGCCCCAGCGCACGGCCTTCAGCCGTTGAATGCTGCCGACGCCGGCGATCGCGCCGGCGATGGCGTGGGTGGTCGATACCGGCAGCCCCAGGTGGCTGGCCAGCAGGACCGCGCCTGCCGCGCCGGTTTCGGCGCAGAATCCGCTGCGCGGTTTGAGGCGCGTGAGGCGCGTGCCCATGGTGCGCACAATACGCCAGCCGCCGCTCAGCGTACCCAACGCGATGGCGGCGTGGGCGGACAGAATTACCCATATGTGGATTTCGAAATTCTTCTGGAATCCGGAGGCCACCAGCAAGCCCGTGATGATCCCCATGGTCTTCTGTGCGTCGTTGGAACCATGGGAAAGGCTGAAGGCAGCCGCCGAAACCAACTGCAGCTTGCGAAAGTAGAAATCCATCTTGCTGGGAGTGGAACGCCGGAACAGCCAATACACAGCGATCATCAACAGATACGCCGATATCATCCCGATCAGCGGCGCGGCAAAGATGAAAAGAATGGTCAAGCCCCATTGGCCGGCGATCAGACCTTCAAAACTGTGACTCAACCCGCGCACGATCCCGGCGTGTGCCACCGCCGCACCCGCATAACCGCCGATCAGCGCGTGCGACGAGCTGGTGGGCAGCGCCAGCCACCAAGTAATCAGATCCCAGATAATGGCGCCCGCCAGACCGGCCAGGATGACGTAGGGCGTCACCAGATCCAGGTTCACGAACCCCTTGCCCACCGTCCGCGCCACCGCCGTGCCGAACAGAAACGCCGCCACGAAGTTGAAAAACGCGGCCCACACCACGGCTTGCCCGGGCGAAAGCACGCGCGTTGCGACGATGGTGGCGATCGAGTTGGCGGCGTCGTGGAACCCGTTGATAAAGTCGAAGACCAGCGCAATGCCGATGATCAGAACGGCCAACTGAACGACGGTCATCGCTTAGCTGTTCTTGACCACGACATTCTGCAGCACGTCGGCCACATCCTCGCAACTGTCGATGGTCTCTTCGAAGAAGTCGTACACTTCTTTAAGCTTGATCAGCGTGATCGGGTCTTTCTCTTTATTGAACAGATCGGCCACCGCGCCGCGGCCGATCAGGTCCCCCTCGTTTTCCAGGCGGTTGATCTCGATGCAATGCTCCATTAGCGGATGCCCCGCTTCCAGCGCTTCAAACGCGCTGTGCATCGCCTTGGCGCAGTTCCGCACAATCTCCGCCAGCACGATCATGGTCGGCGGAATCGGGTCGATGTGGTACGACACCAACCGGTGTGAAGTGTCCTCCAGGCCGTCCAGCACGTTGTCCAACGAAGAAGAGATGTTGTGAATGTCTTCCGGGTCGAGCGGCGTGATGAAGGTCTGGTTCAGGCGGGTGAAGATCTCGTGAATGAGTTCGTCGCCGCGGTGCTCAAGCACGTTGATTTCCATGGCGAACGCGGCCAGCGTCGAGTTGCCGGCGCGCACCCCGTCCAGCAACAGGCGCGCCGCCTCGGAGATAATATCCGCCTGCTTCAGAAACAGGCCGTAAAACTTCTCTTCGCGTGGAAGGAGTCGCATATCAAGAGGGCACAGGAGAAGCCCATCTTAATCGCATTGCAACAACCAGGTCAATATTGAGTTACGGTTCGGTAACGATGGGAAACAGCGCGGCATCCTCGTCTTCCTTGCCGGCGGCATCCAGGTTCAGAAAACGCGTGTCGAGCAAGCGGCTGGTGTCGATGTTCCCCATGGCGGAGAGGATGTTTTCCTTCAGGTGCGGATATTCCTTTTCGAGGCCGGCAAACACGTCCCGCAGCGAGCGCCGCACCGTGCCGGCACGCTGCGAACAGCCGCACGGGACCAGTGGAACCCCCAGCGATTCGGCGTAGGCGCGCGTCACATCCTCGGTGACGAACACCAGCGGCCGAATCAGCCGGAAATCGCGTTCTCGCGACCAGGTGACCGGCGGCAACGCGCTCAGTCGCCCCGTGAACATGGTGTTGCGCAGCAACGACTCGCAAAAATCGTCGGCGGTGTGGCCCAGCGCGATCACGTTGGCGCCCAGTTCGCGCGCAATCTGATACACCGCGCGGCGCCGGTAGCGGCTGCACAGATCGCAGCCATGCTCCGGTTGATCCTCGAGCAGTTGGAGCGAGGGCGCGTCGCGGTAATAAGTCCACGCCACGCCGCGCTGGCGCAGATACTCGCCCAGCGGTTCGATGGGGCGCAGGAACTTGCCCTGTTCCACGGTGAAAGCGCAGATGGAAAACTCGATGGGCGCGCGTTTGACGAGCAGCAGCAGCGCTTCGAGCAGCGTGGCGGAATCCTTGCCGCCCGATAGCGCCACGGCCACCCGGTCGCCGTCGCGAATCATCCGGAAGCGGTGGATCGCCTCCCCCACCTTGCGCAGCAGAGTTTTTTCCAGATCCACTGCTTTCAATTATACGTGGCGCAGCCTCTTAGGCTGCTGAGCCGAGACTCGTCTCGGCTTTTCTTCGGCCACGAATTAGGCGGACTTACACGACGCGGGTTCCATACGTCCCGGAGCGGCGCCATGAATCGAGATCGCGGCGAGAAAGCCCCGGTGGATCGGCTAGACCGCCACCGGCCCAGCCAGCTCCGCGGCGCACTGTGCCAAGTCGCCTGGATCGAATGGTTTGCGCAGCACCCGGCAGCGGCGAAAGCGCGCCGTCAGCGCCGGATCGGGAAACGCGGCAACGTAAACCAGCGGAAGTGTTTCGGCGAATTCGAGAAAACTCGCCGGCCGGTTGGTGATCAGCAGGGAAACGGCGCCGGACCCGGCCCGCAGGGCGAGCAAGGCCTCTTCCAACTCGGCTTCGGCCACATCATAGCCCTCGCGCTTGAGAACGCCGCCGACAAACCTCTGAATCATCGGGTCCTCTACAATCAGCACGCACCCGGACGCGGTTGTCGACTGCATCTACGATCCCATCTGCGGCTGCGCAAAGCGCATCTTCCGGCTCCGCCTACTATTTTGCGATTGGCCGCCAGCAACCCACAATACCCGCTGAAGGGCGTGCCGTTATCCCTAATCGTGCGGTTATTGAATTGCCAGCAGGTCGCACCAGCGCCCGAAGACCTGTTGCGCTAAAGCCGCTAAGCGGGCGGCATTGTGCATACTGTCGATCGGCAACCGGGCCTCGCGAAGGTCCCCGCAATTCATATCCTGCGCGCACCAGTCGTCGATCATCTCGGGTGTGACCTCCAGGTGAAACTGGAGGGCGTAGGCGCTGGAACCCACGCGAAAAGCCTGGTGGCGGCAGGCCGGAGACGAAGCCAGCCAGCGTGCGCCCGGTGGCAAATCGAAGGTCTCGCCATGCCATTGCAGCACGGTTTCGCGCCGGGACGCGCCGGCAAATAGGGGATCGGCCGCGCCCTCATCCGTCAGTTCGATCTCGAACCAGCCGATTTCCTTCACGGGGTTGCGATAGACACGGGCGCCCAACGCCTTGGCGATCAATTGCGCGCCCAGGCACACGCCCAGCACGGGGCGGCCAGCCTCCACCGCCTGCGCGATCGAGGCCCCTTCCCGCTCCAGGTATGGCAAGCCGTCGTTTACCGACATGGGGCCTCCCATGCAGATCAGGCCGTCATAGTGCGCCGGGTCGGGCGCGGCGGCGCCGGGCTGGTAGAGGTCGGCATAGTCGATGCCGATTCCGCGGCGCACCAGTTCCGGCTCGATGCGCCCAAGATGCTCAAAAGGAACGTGGCGGAAAGCGAGAACGCGCATAAGAGCTTGCTGCGAAACCAGAACACAACGAGCCACTGATAAACACGGATGAACACCGATAAAAAAGGACCATCTTATCCGTGTTCATCAGTGGCTCCAAGGTCTCTTCGGATTCGCGCCTACTTGTTCTGGGCTACCTGAAAGTGACTTAGGCCCGCAGCGTAATGTTCCACGCCGCGTACCAACGCCTCAGCCACTTTCTGCCGGTAATCCGGCCTGCGGAGCAGGGCTTCCTCCTTGGGGTTGCTGAGGAAACCGATCTCGGCCAGCACGGACGGCATAGTGGCGCCGATCAGCACCACAAAAGGAGCGCGGCGCACGCCGCGATCATGCTCGCCCGGAAAGCCATGCGAATACAGCGCAAACAGCGACGATTGGATACTTCCGGCCAGATCTTTGGATTCCTCCGCTTTGTCGTGCAGGGTGATCTTCTGGATCAGATCGTGCAATTCCGAAATGTTCTCGATGGAACTGGCGTTTTCGCGCGCGGCCACCGCCAGCGCGTCTTTGGCCTCGGTGAAGTTGAGGAAGTACGTCTCGACCCCGGACACCTTCGGCACCGAAGAAGCATTGGCGTGGATGGAAATAAACAGGTCGGCCTTTTTTTCGTTGGCCAGCGCGGTGCGGCTCTCGAGCGGGATGAAAACGTCGGTGGAACGCGTGTAGATCACCTCGGCCCGCAGCCGCTCCTCGATGAGGGCGCCGGCGCGCAGCGCAATATCCAACACTAAGTCCTTTTCCAGCAATCCCTTGGCGCCTGCGGTCCCCTCGTCATGGCCGCCGTGGCCGGGGTCGATTACCACGCGGTTCAGCTTAAGGCCCAGGGCGCGGATCAGAGACGTTTCGCCACTGGCGGTGCGCCGCGCTGCTTTGCCGACTTCGGAGGCGGTCGTGTCCGGTAGCGTGCTTGCGTCCTTCGCAGCCGGAGCCAGGTCGTCCGCCTTAACTGCCGCCGGCGGATTGGGCTGCGAAGGCGGAGACGCGACTGCGAGCCCCGACCGTTCGGGCGCGGGAGCAGCCACAGGCGGCGCCGCCGCCGGCCCGGCGCGGATCGTGATTGGCGGCTTGGGCAGATCCGGCTTCCTGAACTCCGGCTCCGGAACGTACAACTTGGTGGGAGTCGTCGCCGGGGCAGGCGCCGCGGCGCTGCGCAGTTCGATGATCAGCCGCCCGGGATTGGCGAGCTGCGTGGTGGTGGCGCGGGCGTCGCCGGTGAGGTCGATCACCACCCGCGTTATGCCCGGATTGGCTTCCGCCACGCGAATCCGTTTTACCACCGCGTCGGAGACGTCTTCCGCGTAATACCGCGTGCCCAACCCGTTGCGCGCATTCACAATGTCGAAATAGATCCGCTCGGGGTTGTGCAGGCGGTCCGAACGGTAATGGAAATCGCCGCTCACCTCCACCGCGATGCGCGTCACTTCGCCCAGCGACCAGTGCCGCACTGCCGTGACGGACGCCACCGGGGCATTCCCGGAGTGCGCCTCCAGGGCCCAGCAGAGAACCGAAAGCACGGCAACACGCTTCATGTTCACCCGGCCACTACTCCGAAACGTAACGCAGCGTGCCATCCTCGCCGACTACCGCCCGCACGTGCGTCGTGTCGTCGGCCTTGGTTGCCACGGGAACGGCTTGCGGCTGCGGTTTTTCCTCCGCGGCCGTTGGCGCTTGCCGCAACTGGCGAGCTACCAGCTTCAAGTAATTCTGTGTTTCCGCGTACGGCGGCACCGTTCCGTACTTGGCCACCGCGCCCTCACCGGCGTTGTATGCCGCCAATGCCAGCGGGTAATCGCCACCGTAAAGATCCAGCAGATAACGCAAATACTTGGCGCCGCCCTGAATGTTGTCAATCGGATCGAAGGCGTCCGACACGCCGAAGCGGCGCGCCGTCGCGGGAATCAACTGCATCAGGCCCAGCGCTCCCTTGGACGACACCGCGGCGGGATTATAATTGCTCTCCACTTTGATGACGGAATGAATCAGCGCGGGCGGCAGCGAGTGCTGGACTGCGGCCCGTTCCACCGCATCCGCAATGGCCGCGGCCGAAATCATCGGCGCCGGCTGGGCGGGCGGTGCGGGAACCGGCGCGGCAACTGAAGCCGCCGCTCGGCCCGGTGCGTCCCGCCGCGTTGCCGCTACCACGCTTCTCACCAGCCTCCCCGTGCGCTGGTCGGCGCTCACCACGCTGACCATGCGTTCCGCGGCGCCTGCCGTGGAGGGCGAATCGGCCACCGCCGTCATCGCCGCTGCCGAAGCCAGGACAAAACAAGAACACCGCAAAATGTTTTTCCCCCTGAGTATAGAACAAAATACCGTTTTCGGGAAGCGCTTATTCCCAAATGGTATCATTTCCCTGTGAGATGGGCCGGATTGTTGCCGGCGGCCGCTTCTGCCAGGCGCGCGGGCGGTGGCCGGGCGCCATCGCGTGTCGCTATAATTATGCATCTTCAAGCCTTTGAAAACACAGAGGAATGGGTCGGCGTGTGACCAGTGATCTGCACCCGCACTACATCGAATTCCGCCACGTCTATAAGACGTTCGACGCTCCGGTTTTGGTCGATACGAATTTCTGCGTCAATGCGGGCGAAACGGTGGCGATTATCGGCCGCAGCGGCGTAGGCAAGTCGGTCACGCTTTCGCACATTATGGGCTTCCTCAAGCCGGATGCCGGGCGCGTGATCGTGGCTTACGAAGATATCACCGACATGGACGAAACCGAGCTTCGGCGCATCCGCAAGAAGGTCACCATGGTCTTCCAATCGGGCGCCCTCTTCGATTCGCTCACGGTGGCCGAAAACGTGCTCTTTTCGCTCGAGCAGCGTGAGGACTACGACGAGCAGAACAAAGAAGACGTGGTTGACGGCCTGCTGCGCATGGTGGATATCGCCGAGGCGCGCGACGCCTACCCCGCCGATCTCTCCACCGGCTACAAGCGCGCCGTCGCCATCGCGCGCGCCATCGCCGCGCAGCCGCAATGCATCCTCTACGACGAGCCTACCACCATGGTCGATCCCATCATGGGCGACCACCTGGGCAACATGATGCTGCGCCTCAAGCGGCAACTCAAGCTCACTTCGGTGGTGGTGACGCACGATCTCGACCTCATGTACAAGGTCGCCGACCAGGTCGTCTTCCTGTTCGAAAGCGGCGTCATCTACTTCGGCCCAGTCGACGGCCTGGCCAAGTCCAGCCACCCCTGCATCCAGGAATTCCTCGAGATGGACCGCGTCGAGCGCGTGTAGCGCAGTTGCCCCTTAAGGCCCCTCACTGATCCCCCAGCGTTCGTGGCGCGGGCTGTCAAGCCTGCTGAGCCGAGACTCATCTCGGCTCTTCTTCGCCGGGACCATCTCCGCGCCGCGACCGTACCGTCGCTAATGAACTCGCTCGAATCCGCGTACGGTACGCAAGGCTTCTCTCTTAGGAGGCTTCGTATCAGGGCACGGCTTCAGCCGTGCTGAAGGATCGCAAGAAACCCGGGCTTCAGCCCCTGCGCTCGCAGGAAAGGCCAGCGGCTTCCGGCTAGAGCCTTTGGCTATCGATGTGTTGTGGCACGGCTAAAGCCAGTGCCCTGATACAATGCAGGCGCCGAGTTCCCGCTTCCGCGTCGCACACCCGCTTGCGTTCCACTCTAACGCACCGCTACGCCCTTGAAGAACGTGTAGCAGAAGGTCCCGTCGGGCTCCGTCGCGCGGTACAGATCCGCGATACCTTTCTCCCACGTAGCTTCATCGATCAGTCCCAGCGAGAGCGCCTGTTCGCGGACTCCCTCCACCATCGCGATGAAGGTGTTTTTGGAGAAGCCTTCTACCAGATCCGGCCGGCTGCTGTCCACATAAACCATCCGCGGGCTGACCCGGACGTCGCGGTACCCTGCCTCAGTGAGCAGCGGATACAGCCGCCGGCCCACTAGAGCGTCGCCGCCCATGCGGGCTTGGATATCCACCAGGCACTCGACGGCGCGCGCGGCCTCCGCGGAATGCGGGTGACAATACCAGGAACCGTGATCGCCCTCGATCGCCGTGATCGTCCCGCCGCGGCGCAGCACCCGCTGGACGGCCCGGAGAGCCGAGGCCGGCTCCGCCAGGTGCTCCAGCACGAAGCAGAGAAAAACGTGGTCGAAGTGCTCGTCGCCAAAGGGGAGGTCAAACAGGTTCGCCACCTGGAACTCAACATTCCGGTGGCCCGCGGCTTCAATCCGCGCGCGGGCCTGCTCGAGCGATTCCGCCGAGATATCCACCGAGACAATCCGCGCCAACGGGCTCCGCGCGGCGAGAAAAACCGTCTGTGCCCCCGTGCCGCAGCCGCACTCAAGCACCAGGCTGCCCGGCGGATACGCCGTGTCATGGTGCAGCAGTGCGCTCAGCGTGTTGGCCTGGTCGGCCAGCCGATCCGCCTCGCGCGCCGAGTAGCCGTGGACATATTGAATTTCGGACATGGGACTCTTGAGTTTAGTCGTATATCCAACCATTCGTCCACCGGCATCCGGCGGCTGTTTGAGCGGAAAAGGGTAATGCGATCTAAAGGTGCGGAACATGCGATATCGCGCACCGTAGTAAAATGAGGAGAATCGTCAGATTCCCAGCGCGGCAAGCAAGCCACTCTACATGGATATACTCCTTACCGGAGCCACCGGCGCAATCGGTGGCGACCTCTTGCGTCATCTCCTGGATGCGCGTCCCGACGTGGCTGTTCACGTCCTGTTGCGCGCACAAACCGCCGCGGAGGTTCGCGCTCGCATGCTCCCGGTTCAGGCGTCTCTCAGTCGCGAAGATGCGCGCCGGGTCTTTCCGGCGCCTGGGGATATACTGCTGGACGACCTGGGCCTCGGCGCGAACCGCCAGAATCTGATTGGCCGGATCGGCGAAATATATCACGTCGCTGCGTGCACCAGTCTTTCCCAGACGATGGAGGACGCCCGCCGGACCAATTTGCTAGGCACGGAACACGTCATTGAGTTTGCGCGAGCTGTCCGGATAGCGGGCAATCCGGTCCGCTTGCATCACATCTCGACCGCCTATGTGTCGGGCACACGAACCGGCTGCGTCAGAGAGGACGAACTCGAATGCGGCCAGGAGTTCTTCAATTATTACGAATGGTCCAAGTTCGAAGCGGAACGCGCGGTGCGTAAGGCTGGCGCCGACCTGTCCGTGACGATCTACCGTCCCGGTCTGGTCGTCGGGGATTCGCGCACCGGGCGCACCAGCCGGTTTCAGGGCATTTATCAGGTGTTGCAATGGATTCATTGTGGGCTCCT
>JBELAO010000057.1:0-26004 GCA_049508735.1 Bryobacteraceae bacterium
CAAGCAGACCTCACCCAACAGGATCAATCCCCATGGTCAAAAGCCCCGTGTATTCACCAGCCGCGTGCACAACCCTGTCCTGTTTTGGACAGCAGTGAAAGAAAATAGCCCAAGTGCGCGAGCACTGGGACCGGCGTGAAATCACCCAGCCCCGGAACGGGGCGACAGACGAATCGCGCGCTCGCTTACCCGCCCCTGCCGTTCTCTTCCGCCCCGTTCCGGGGCTGCGCGATTCGTTTGCGTTCCCAGTGCTCACGCACAGTGCTCACGCACTGGGCTATTGTCTGTCGCCCCTGCCGGGGCTCGCTCCACTCCTTTGACGGGTTAGGCGCACGTGGCACGCTCGGAAACTCGCTATTTTCCGGGGAACCAGCGATGCCCCAACTCATGTCCCGCACCCGCGCGCGTAGCGCGCGTAGCGAGCGAGACCTGGAGCGGGCGGTTTTGCTACACTGAATCTTATGGCGATTCCGAATGTGAAACGGTTCCGGCCGTTCTGCCCGACTTGCAATGAGAGCTTCACGGTGATGGCGGTACTGCCGAAGGATACCGACGTTTCCAAGTACCTGGAGGATACCGTGGCGCGCCACGATCACAAGGCGTTCCAGGAAGCCAAACAGTTGCACTTCAAGATCCGCGTCGGCCAGCAGAAGCAGAAGAAAGCCAAGTAAGTCCGCATCGGCTTCGCCGGTCGGTCCCTTACATTACATGCGGGCCCGGATGCTGCGGGTGGCGTCGATGGCAGCCTGCGCCACGGCCGGATCCTGGTCGTCCATCAGCTTCTTCAGCCGCTCGATCGTTTCGGTGTCGCCGCTCGCGCCGAGCACGCGCGCCAGGCCGATCTTCTCGTCCTTGGTCCCACTCGCGATCGCCCCATAAAGTGCTGCGCGCACCCTCGCATCGCGCGCCAACTCCACCAGCAAAGGCTCCGCCGCGCCATTATATGCCGCCAGGTTCAAATTGTTGATGAGGAACTGCAAGGGGCTGAATTGGCCGAGTTCGGTCGATCCCAGCATCACCTGCGCAAACGCCAGCGACAGCCGTACCGCGGGCCTGCCTTCTTCCTTCCAGGCCTGCTGCAACGTGGGCAGATCCAGCGGATTCTTCAATCGGCCCAATCCTTCGGCCGCCGCCCCGCGCAGTTTCTCGTCCTTGTCGTGGAAATACTGCTGAAAGACACCGCGATAGGCCGGATTCGGCAGCATGGCGAGCGAGGTCAGCGCGGCGCGCTTCACCTTGGGGTTGTCGGTCTCGCCGATGACGTCTGCCAGCGCGCGTACCGCCCCCGCGTCGCGCAGGACGCCCACCGCTTCGACGGCCGCCATCTGCACTTTCGGATCGAAATCGTGCAGCAGGAACTCCGCCGCCGTCCCAGCCGATTCGTCGGCGATCTTTTCGAGCGCCACCAGCGATTCGTAAATCAGCGTGGAATCCTTGGAACGCAACGCGGCGACCAGGTCCCCCACCGCCGCTTTGCCGCGCAGGACGCCTTCGGCGCGAGCCGCGTTCGCGCGCACATCCATGTTGCCGGAGCGCAACTGCTCGGCGAGCGCGGCAATCACATCGGGGCGCACCGCGATGTAGGCGTCGATCACCTGGTCGTTAGTGTCGGTGAATTTGCTTTTGATGCTCGTCCCGACGCGCTCGATAGTCCCGCTGACCCCGTGTTTTGCGTAGCCCGGCAGATAGAAATTCACCAGGCCGTCGGCAGCCAGCATCTGGATCACGGGATCGCCGTCTCGGCTGGCCTGGATCAATGGATCCAGGCTGTACGGCGGCCCGATCTCGGTGATCTGCCGCACTGCTTCGGCCCGCACGTCGGGCGAAGGATTGGTGAGCAGCGCCTGCAACTTCGGCACGGCGCTCGAACCGGCGCGAGCGATGTCGCGCACGTCCTTCGGACGGAGATTCGCTTGTCCGGACGCTCCGGACACCGCCAGAAAAGCCAGGAGCCAAGCTGGGGAAAGGCACATACTTCTACTCTATCGCGACCTCTGGCAGGGCATGCTTCAGCTTGCCCGTGTTTTTGACAGATAAGACCAAGCGGCTTCGCGGCAATCACGGCGGCAAGACCGCCGGCGCTACCGGAATCTCGCGCGCCCGGCGGCCGGTCTCGACAGACGGCAGAAACCGACCGTCCGTCCTACCTCTGCCTAGCGCACGAATTCCACTTCCACCCGTTTCGAGATGAGGCCGGCCTCGAAGCCCATGTCGAGCAGCTTTTGGGCAGCCTTGGGAACCATCTCGCCGGCGTCCAGGGTGTAGTGGTTGACGTACATGCCGATGAACTTCTCGGCCAGCCGCGGCTCCATATCGCGCGCGAACTGCAATGCGTACTCGAGCGCTTCGTCGCGGTTGTCGAGCGCGTACTGGATGCTCTCCCGCATCAGGCGGCAGCACTCGCTCTGCATTTCCGCGCCCAGCGAGCGCAGCAGCACGTTGCCGCCCAGCGGCAGCGGCAGGCCAGTGGCCGACTTGAACCAGCGCCCCAGGTCCACGATGCGGTGAAACCCCTCGCGGTCATAGGTCAACTGGGCTTCGTGAATAATCAGGCCGCAATCCACCGTGCGATCGCGCACGGCGTGGGTGATCTGGTCGAACGGCGTCACCACCGCTTCGAAATCCGGCTCGAACAGCTTCGCCGCCAGATAGGCCGTTGTCAGCGTGCCTGGGACAGCGATGCGCTTGCCCTTCAGTTCCTCGGGCTCCATCGGCCGCATGGCGATGATCATCGGACCGTACCCGTCGCCGATGCTCGACCCGCTGGCCATCAGCACATACTTGTCTGCCACGTACGGATACGCGTGATAGGAGATCGCGCTTAAATCGTAGAGCCCGTCCACGGCCTTCCGGTTGAGGCTTTCGATATCTTCCAGCACGTGCCGGAACGTCACCTTCGACGAGCGCACCTTCTTGGTGGCCAGCCCGTAAAACATGAAGGCATCGTCGGAATCCGGACTGTGCGCGCTGACAATTTCCCTGGGAGCAACCGAAGTCATAAGAGAAGCAACATCCAGTTTACACTACCCGGTGATCGAACCCGCATTGGCCGGGCGAGCGGGGCCGGGCGAGCGGCTGCGGACGTGGTAGAATCAAACTTCCCTCCAACTTGTTCTGTGTTAGCAGGCAAATAAGAAAAGCACAATCATGATGCAGAAGCAGGAACCCAACCGAGTCCTGGCCGCTGTAAGCGACCTGTTTTTCTCGGTGAAACTCACCGAAGCGGCCAAACGCGCTGGCCTCGCCATCGAATTCGTCAAGGAACCCAAAGAGCTGCTGGAAAAAGCGGTGTCGCCGAAAAAGCCAACGCTGATTGTTTTCGACCTGAACTTCGAGGCGCTCGATCCGCTGAAGCTGATCGGCAAACTGAAGGGGAAAGCGGAAACCAAGGGCATCAGCCTGATCGGCTACCTGTCGCACGTGCAGGCCGAGCTGAAGCAACAGGCGCAGGAAGCCGGCTGCGACATGGTGCTGGCGCGATCGGCGTTCTCGCAGAATCTGCCCGTGATCTTCAAACGGCATTCCGGCAGCGTCTGACGCCGCTCCTCAGACAATCCCCCCTTGGCGCGGCTTGCCCGTGCACCATCCGGGGCTGTCAAGCCTGCTGTGTCGAGATTCCTCTCGGCTCCTTGCCGAACAAGCCCCTCACGGACACGCGCCGGCGTGCAGCAGCTCTTTGTCGACCTTCAGCAGCACGCAGCCTGCCTTATCGATTCTCTCGAGCGCCAGGCCGTTCCACAGCAGGCTGGCGCCGGTCCACGCTTCCGGAATGCTGACGCGCATTTCGGTAACGCTGCGGCTGATGATGAGAATCTGTTTTTGCCCCGGCTCGTATTTGCCCTCCACGCGCGCGGTCGGCACGAAATCGTGGTGGGGAACCAGGATGCGCGTTTCCACGCGCGTGCGCACTTTGCCGCGCTGCACCATCGCCACGGCGTGCGGCTCCTCGGAGGCCCGGGCCATCATCGCCTGGTATTCGTGTGCGTCCGCAATGGGGTGTCCATCGAGAGCGGTGATGCGGTCGCCCAGCTTGAGCGGGCCCGCGTATTTCTCCGGTAAGTGGGAGATCAGCACGCCGGGCCCCGGATCGTCCGGTCTGTAACCAAAAGCGCCCAGATCGAGAGCGGCCGGCGTAGCGGTCGCCACCAGCGTGCGCGGCAGCACGTCGTTGCTCTCGCTGACATCGAACTTGCCGGGCGTGAGCCAGAAACAGCTCGCGAAAGTGGGAGAATCGGTTTCGCAATCCACGTCCAACGGAAACGGATCGCGCGTGCGCGCCGCCAGCCAGGAGAACACATCGGCATTCTTCGTCTCTGGCGCGGAGCGCCATTCCATCCACATGCCGGCGCCCTTGAGCTTCTGCGCCATGGCCTCATCCGCGTCATTGCCGGTAACCCACAGCACGGGACAGTTGCTGAAATTGACGGTGTAGATGCGGCCCGTCGCCAGCGCGGCCTCAGGCGAGCCGCCGATCGCGATCCCGGCGGCGAACAGATCGGGCAACCGCGAGATGACGTAGAAGACCAACGCCGCCGAATCGCCGCGGCCGGCTAAATAGATGTGCCCCGGGTCCACGCCGCCGCTTTGAATCGCGCCGCGTACCGCGCTGGCGACGGCCAGCACCCGCGTATCGATGGGATCGGAGGCTGCTCCGCCAGGCACGATAGTCTGCCAGCCCGCCTCTTGCGCCACCGCTTGCCAGTGGGCGGCGTCGTTGGAATCCACCATCGCCAGGGCGGGCTTTTTCATGGCCTCCTGCGCGCGGACAACCCCGCACGCCAGCAGGCTAATTATGCTGCATGCGAGTGCGGATTCTGTGCGCCAGTTTTTCAATGTCTTCAGCCTTCTTGTGGTCGGCAAGCGAGAAAACGTAGCGGCTGTTCTTCTCCAGGTCGCTGCGCAATTGCTGCGCCAGCTCCACCAGTTCCGCCGCGTCCTTGCGGTTGTCGGCCTGCTCTTGTTTGAGGATCTCATCGCGCTGCAGCTTGCCGTTGGGCAGTTTCAACTCCGGCGGCCGGGCTGGCGGTTCGGGCTCCGGAACCTGGGCCAGGCAGACGGCGGCGAAGGTCGCCAGCAGTGTCGATCGGCGGAAAGGATGTTTCATGGCAAGCGCCTGCTCTCATCATAGTCCGCCGTGAGCGCCCTGTTATCATAACCGCTATAGGGAGCCACCGTCATGAAGAAGACTGCGTGCGTAGCGTTGGCCCTGGCCGCCGGCTTGGCGGCGCAGGTCGCGCGCGAGGCCAACAGCGGCTATCAGACCGAGGAACAGCGCAAGAAAATGGCCGCCGGTCTGGGCAGCCCGGAGCGCGATCAGACCCAGAAGCCGGGGCTGCTGATCCGCGAAATGGGCTTGAAGCCGGGTATGACCGTGGCCGACATCGGAACCGGCGTGGGATTCATGCTGCCCTACCTCAGTAAAGCGGTCGGGCCCGATGGTCACGTGATCGCCGAAGACATCTTCGACGATTTTCTTTCCGCCGCCAAGCTGAAAGCCAACCAGGCCGGCCTCGAAAACGTCGCTTTCATCAAGGGCACCGAGACCGACCCCAGCCTGCCGGACGGCCAGTTGGACGTGGCTCTGGCGCTCGACGTTTACCATCACTTCGATTACCCGGAGAAGATGCTGGCCTCGATTCACAAAGCACTGAAGGACGGCGGCAAGCTGATCGTCGTAGAGTATTACAAGAGGGAGTCGGCGATGCCCAATGGACGGGCGCTCACGCACATCCGCCTGGACATGCCCGACGTGATAAAAGAAGTGGAGGCCAACCACTTTCATCTGCTGGAAGAGAAAGAGCATGTCCGCGACGTGCAGTACATGCTGATGCTGGAGAAAAATTGATCGGAGCCGCGACCGCAGGGAGCGGTCGGGCACTGATGGACTCGTCATAACTTAGGAGTGGAATGAAAAGCCTTTTACCGATTGCGATGTGCGCCACGCTGGCGCTGCTGTTGCCGGGAATGCACGCGCAGGTTGCCGCCGCCGGCGCCGGCCAGGAGCCGGGCATCACCCGCCAGCAGGCCGACCAGATTCTCCAGGAGTTGCGGCAGATCCGCCAGTTGCTGGAACGGCAGCAACAGCCCGCCGGCCCGCCGGCCAAGATCAAGATGAACCTGGAAGGCGCGCAGATGCTAGGCTCCAAGGACGCGCCCGTCACCATGGTCGAGTTCACCGACTATCAGTGCCCTTACTGCCAGGCGTTTCACACCCAAACTTTCGGTGAGCTGAAAAAGAACTTCATCGACACCGGCAAGGTCCGCTTTTACAGCCGCGATCTGCCGCTCGATTCCATGCATCCCGATGCCATGCGCGCCGCCGAAGCCGGCCGCTGCGCCGCCGCCCAGGGCCAGTTCTGGAAACTGCGCGACATCATGAGCCATCACCCCGACAAGCTGGATCTGGCGAGCCTGCTGGACGACGCCGAGTTTCTCAAGCTGGACGTGACCGCATTCCGCGCTTGCGTGGTGAGCGAAAGGTACAAGAACGATGTCCAGGCCGACATGATGGAAGCCATGCGCATCGGCAGCGACGGCACTCCCGCCTTCGTGGTCGGCAAGAGCACAGCCGAAGGCATCGAGGGCGATTTGCTGGTCGGCGCGCAGCCCTACAATACCTTCGACCTGAAGCTGCGCTCGCTGGATACCAAGTAGGATAGACCATCGCCTTTCGTGGTCTGTCATTGTAGGATAGACCATCGCCTTTCGGGGCCTGTCTGGGATGGGCCGCCGGCCCCCGAAATCCAACAAGAAACTCCCGTAACGCCGGCGGTCTTGCCGCCGGTGATTTGCAGGGACTCCCGCACTACACTGGTAATGTGATTTCCATTCGACGCGCCGTGCCCCTCGTTCGCGTGCTCCGCGTTCTCCTGCCGTTGCTTGTGCCGGTTGCCACGCTGTCGCCGCAAGCCGTTCCCCAGCCTGCTTCCACCTGCGAGAACACGCCGGCGTGGTCGCCCTGTGAACTTGTCTTCGAACTGAGCGCCAAGGCCGCCGCCGCGCACCCCGATCCTTACGCGAGCGTCGATCTGCGCGCCGAGTTCCGCTCTCCCAACATGCGCACCTACGCCTTGCCGGCTTATTGGGATGGCGGCAATCGAATGGTGCTGCGATTCTCTCCCACCGAGGCCGGCAAATGGGAGTACCTTCTCACTAGCAACGTAGCCGAATGGGACGGGCTCACCAGCAGCTTCACCTCCGCCGCTTCCGATGCGCCCGGTTTTCTCCGCGTGGCTAACCTCCATCACTGGGCAACCATCGCCGCGAACCAGCCGCACCTGTGGATGGGCGCGAGCGAAATGCACTTCGCCTGGCTGAACGACGCCGATTTCCGCGCCGTGGTGGATGCGCGCGCCGCCCAGAAGTTCAATCACCTGCGCGGCCTGGTGCTGGGCGAAGGCGCGGAGCTCGGCTTTCGCGGCCCCGGCAGTCCCGACCTCGCATACTTCCAGCGCCTCGACCAACGCATCGCCTATATCAATTCCAAAGGGCTGATTGCCGATCTGGTGTTGGCTCCCAGCCCCTCCGCGTTCCTTCGCCTGCTGCCGGACCCGGCTGCGCTACGCCGTTTTATGAGCTTCTTGGTGGGCCGTTACGCCGCGCGCAACGTCACCTGGCAGGGCCTCGAGGAATTCGAAAGCCAGTCCGGCGCGCGCGCGCTGCTCGCGGAAACCGGCGTTCTGATCAAGCAATTGGACCCTTACCAGCATCCGCGCTCCACCGGCGCGCGCGTCACTTCGGCGCCGCTGCTCGATGACGGGTGGATGGATTTCGCCGGCTACGGAACCGCGGACGCGGCCGTGGGCGCCATCGAACATCAGCTCTACCAGGTCCCCGGCGTGGCCCTCGACTTGGCCGGTGAGGCAGGTCCCCGACCTGCCAACAGCGTGGACCCCGCCGAATTCCGCCATCGCCTCTGGACGGCCACCATGAACGGCCAGTACCCCACTTACGCCGACACCGCCGCGGGCGCGAACTCCGTCAATTCGCCCGGCGCCAAGGCCATGACCGTCTGGTTCAACCTGATGGCCGGCACGCGCCACTGGGACCTCGAACCCTACTTCGACGTCGATGGCGGACGCGCTCTGGCGCTTCCCGGCGTCGATTATATCGTCTACATCGATAAGCCCGGCCCGGTCGAGCTCACCGTCGAGCACCACGGCTACGACGTCTACTGGGTTGACCCGGCCGACGGCGCCATCTCCGCGCACCGCAGGTGGAGCGGCCAACACTTCACCGGCGAGCCTCCCGACCGTTTTCACGATTGGGTGTTGCGCCTGGTCCGCGAAGGCACGGTCGAGAGCATGAACCGCAGTTACAAGTTCGAATCGCGCGACGTGCCGGTGCAGGAAATCGTCATCGACCCCGAAAAGGTCCCTTACGAAATCGAGCAGCCCGCCGACGCGCTCGCCGCCGGCCGCACGGCCCACTTTTCCGTCAAGCTGAAGCGCACCAGCCGCGCCACCCGCGCCATGCTTTGGATGTGGACCGCCGAGGTCACCGCGGACCACCAAGGCTATCGCGTGCTCGGCACCTTGCCGCAAGGCGATTTCGCGCTGCCCGCCAGTCTGGCCGTCAACTATCCCGCCACCGCGCTGCTGCGCCTCTACGCCATCAACGGCTACGGCACGGTTTATATGGTGGCCAAAGGATACGATTTCAACCAGTGACGCCTCTTATTCTGGCAGTCGACACCACCCACGCATACGGTAGCCTGGCGCTAGCCCGCGCCGGCGATCTGGTCGAAGAGGTCGCGCTCGAATCGCCCTCCGGCTTCGCCCACGTGATTTACGGTCACCTGGAAGCCTTGCTCGCGCGGCATGGCGTTTCGGTGGACGACGTGGATTGCTTCGCCGCCGCATCCGGCCCGGGCGCTTTTACCGGTGTGCGCGTGTGTCTGGCTTGCGTCAAGGGGCTGGCGGAAGCGGCCGGCAAACCGGCGGTCGCGGTCTCCAATCTCGCGGCCATCGCCTCCTTCGGGACGGCGCCCCTGCGCGCGGCCCTGCTCGACGCCCGCCGCGGCGAAATCTACGCGGCCGTTTACGATGACGATGGCCGCCTGGTGTGCCCCGAAACCGTCGCCCCGCCCGCGCGTTGGCTAGAGTCGCTTCCGGAGGGCGTCGAACTGGTCTCGCCCGATTTCAGTGCGTTCGCCGATGCGCTCGCCGCCTCACGACTCCGTGGCGCGCATCGCACCACGGCTCCGCCGGCCCTGGCCGCCGCCATCGCCCGCATCGCCTGGCGCCGCTGGCAAGCCGGCGATGCTTCAGACCCCGCCGCTCTGGACGCCAACTACGTCCGCCGTTCCGACGCCGAACTGCTCTGGAAGGGCTAGCCGCCGGAGCAAACCGCAAGCGAGAAAACCCCGCACTGCAGATTCCCAAAAAATAGTACTTCAGGACACAAAACCGCCTGATCTCCAGCGCGGGCGGCCCTGAAATCAGTGACTTGCGGATGTTGGCCACTGGCCTCACAAATGCCGTAAGAGCAGCTTGGGAACGCGCCCGGTGTGTCGCAAAGTACAGTCCGGCCAGCTTCGCCGCACAAGGAGACTGAATTCTGGAAGTGGCGGCTATATAATGGGTCAAACTCGGAGACCCGAGGGGGAGATTGTCTTGAGCTACGTCGTTCCGCGATGGGTAGTGGGCGCGAGCTTGCTTGTGCTTTGGCGAGATAGAAACCGGCATATACCTCGGAGGGGACATGCGTAGGGTATTGCAATTCTTGGCTCTCGGCGCCGTGCTTACCTTCAGCGCGAACGCCGACCCCATAGTGATGACTGCGGAGAGCCTCCAGAATGACGAGGAGGTTTTGACCTATTTCGACGGCGGCTTTGGTTCGGGCGACCAGAGCATTATGGGCTCGATCCCCAGCGGACCCGGACCTAGCGATGGGGTTACCTTCACCGTCAACTTTACAGCTTTTCTTAGCCTTGACGACGGCGGTGTTGGGAACTTTGGCGGGAACCCCCTCGGAGACATGGCCTTTACCGTCCTGAGCAACGGGCAGCCTGCCGTGATGGATGTCCCCGGCGGTTTCACCTCCGGCTTTGCCATGTACTACGCGGAAACCACCACTCCGGAGTTTGTCACCATCTACAGCGGACTCGACGGGACTGGAACGCTTCTGGCGACATTGGATCTGCCGGTCACTGGGGACGGAAATGGCCTGGGGAACCCGGCTTGCACCGCCAGCACCGACAATTTCTGTCCATTTTTCCCAATCGGAGTCGACTTCACGGGCACGGCGGACTCTGTGGTATTCACCGCAACAGAAGCCGAGGTTGCCTTCGACGGCCTCACCCTGGGGGCCGATCTCCCGCCGCAGGTCTCGGAGCCCGATGCCCTCAGGCTGTTCGGTCTTGGCTTGGTTTCCCTCCTGGTGGCTACCCGGCGCCAGCGGCGAGTTCGTCCTTGATTGAGTCTCCCCGGCCCACTAGAACACGTTGACGTCGAGACCCGCGATGAAGTGGATGCCGGGAATGACCAGGTCGCGCAGTTCGCGGTCGTTGGTGAGGAAGAGATCTACCCCGGCGTGCCCGGCGCTCGCAAGATGGATGGCCTCGGCCGGCGTCACGCGGGAGCTTCCGCGAATCTGGCCATATCGCTCCGCGGTTTCCGCGACAAACGGGATGAGTTCAACCTCGGCCGACTCAAACAACTGGCGGATCTTGAGGGACTCGTCGGCTTGGCCTCGCCGGTACGATCCCACCAGAATTTCGCCCAGCGTGAAGGTACTGGTCATGAGCTTATCTTTTCGCTGCCGCATCTTCCGGTAGATCTCTTCCACTCGATCCGCATACTGCGGATTGTCTTCGAACCAGTACACGAACAACATCGTGTCCCAGTAAATCCGGCTCAACGGTCTTCCTCACGCCGGTAAAAACTCTCTCGTTCGCCGTGGATGAATTTTTCGCCACCGCCGAGTAAAAGATATTTAGGATCAGATGGAAGTTACAAGACACATATAGGAAAGAAAGGCAAGATGATCCGTTGTATTTGCCGTATTCGTCAGAAAACAAAGGTATTCACTGCTCTCGCCTGGGCTCCCGCTTTAACGATGCCACCACTAGCCGCAGCTCTTCATAGGTCACATCCGCCGGTAGCGCATCCTTGAGGGTTTTGATCCGGTCGGTTCCCAGGCGGCGGGCAGCCTCGGCGATCTCGTTGTGGCGCGCCTCGCCGACCCACTCCATCCGGTACTCCACGCGGCCCTCGTTCACCAGTCCCACCACCACTTCGACCACGGTCGATAGGCGGCGGCCGCGAATGCTGGCAATCTCCTCGAGTGACTTGCCTTCGGCGAGCAAAGCGATGGTCTCCTCGGCCGGAGAGACCTGGCGCTCCTGGCGCTCGGCGCGCGCGCCATTGCGGAAAGCTTCGAGCGCGGCGAAAATCTCGCTGCCGTACATCTCCGCTTTGCGTTCGCCAAAACCGAACACGCCCAGCAGTTCGCGCAGGTTCGCAGGCCGCTTCCGGCACAGGTCTTCCAGCGAAGCGTCGGAGAGCACCACATAAGCCGGGACGGCGGCTCGTTGCGCTACACGCAAACGCCACTGCTTCAGGAAGTCCACCAACGTCCGGTCGGCTGGCGGCTGGGCTGGCGCCGCGGCGGCGCGTGCCGGTGCTGCTTCGCGCCGCGGCGCGGGGCGCGATGCGGCGGCCGGCGGCGCTTCCGCCACCGACGCACGCTTCTTTTTCTTCTTGGCGCTCTTCTTCGCAAACGCCTCGACGATGGGCTCCTCCAGCCACGCCGGCCGGCTGCCGCAAACGTCGCACATATCGCAGCGCGTCCACTTGGGCGTCTGCCCGAAATGATTGCAAATCTGCAAGTGCCGGCAACGGGCGCTCTCGGCGAAACGGCGCACGGCGTGGTAGCGCTGCCAGGCGCGCTCTTTCTCCTGCGGGTCCCGCAACTGGTCGATGAAGTAGGCCAGCAGGCCGGTATCCCTGGGCTGCCAGAGCAGGACGCAATCGGCGGGCTGGCCATCGCGGCCGGCGCGGCCCGCTTCCTGATAATACTGTTCGATGGATTTGGGCAGCGAGGTGTGGACGACGGCGCGCACGGCGGCCTTGTTGATGCCCAGGCCGAAGGCGATGGTGCCCACCAGCACGCGCACATCGTCGTTCATCCAGCGTTCCTGATTGCGGCGGCGGGCGGATGCCTCCATCTGGCCGTTGTATGGGACGGCGGGAATATCGTGGTTGCCCAGGAAATCGACGAGCTCCTCGACCAGCGCGATGGTCGGCGCATAGACGATGATGCTTTGCCCGGCGTAGGCGCGCGCGGCCTGCAACAGGCGCTGGCGATGCGAGTTGCCGGCGCATTCCTCCACCACGTAGCGCAGGTTGGCGCGGTGGAAGCTGGCGATATATTTGTGCGGGTCGCGCAGCCGGAGCTGTTCGAGGATGTCGTGCCGCACGCGGCGGGTGGCGCTGGCGGTGAACGCCGCGATCGGGATATCGGGGAAGTTCTGCCGCAGCGTGGCGAGCTGGCGGTACTCGGGGCGGAATTCGTGGCCCCATTCGGAAATGCAGTGCGCCTCATCGATCGCGAACAGCGCGAGCGGAACCTTTTCGAGCCAGGAGACAGTGTCTTCCCGCGCCAGCCGTTCGGGCGATAGATAGAGCAGCCGAAAAGCGCCTTGGGCAGCCGCGCGCATCACGGCACGCTGTTCCTCGGCCGGCTGCGTGCTGTTGAGCATGGCGGCCGGGATGCCCATATCGGCAAGCTGCGCCACCTGGTCGTGCATGAGCGCGATCAGCGGGCTGACCACCAGCACGGTGCGGCCGAGAACCAGCGCGGGAAGCTGGTAGCAGAGCGACTTCCCGCCGCCGGTGGGCATGATCACCGCGGCGTCGTGCCCCTCCATCAGGCTCTGAATGATGCGCTCCTGCATGGGCCGGAACGAATCGTAGCCCCAGTACTTCTTCAGGGCTTGCTGGAGATCGGGCACGTTGGCAACTACGAGTGTATCAACCGCACCACTGCCGGTGGCGCCGCGCGGAGCAGCTCCGCAACCGTCCTACGGGTCACCGGGTGACGCAACGCCGGCGCCAGGTCGTTGAGCGGCGCCAGCACGAATCGCCGCTCCGTCATGCGCGGGTGCGGAATTTCCAGTTTGCCGCCGCGCATCGCGACCGTGCCGTAAAGCAGGATATCGATATCGATGATGCGCGGCCCCTTGGGCACCGTGCGCACGCGGCCGAGCACGCGCTCCACTTTCTGCGCCCGCGCCAGAAGCTGGATCGGAAACAGCGAAGTCTCGGCCTCCACCACCAGGTTGAGGAACCAGCCCTGATTGGTGTTATCCACCGGCTCGGTTTCGTATGTCGGGGAAATGCGCAGGACGCGCAAACCTGGCGCGCCGAGCCGCTCGATAGCCGCGTGCAGATTCGCATCGCGGTCGCCCACATTCGAGCCGAGGCTGAGATAGATCGTCTTCAAAACGAAGCGCGCGGGAGACGCGGCAATCGATTATTGTATCCGAGGGTAGGGCGCTTTTTGGCATGCCCATTCCTGGTGCCCCGCGGTCAATCGCCGCCGGTATCCGGCTGCGCGCTCTCGATCAACGCGGGTTCCAGCCTGCCGTTGAAGTCCCGGCGGGCGGCGGGGGATTGCGCGCCGTTCCACCGGGTGAAACAGTCCCTGGCCACGCGATAGATCGCGCCCCGGTTCCGGGCAGCCAGTTTCAGCCAGCTCCACGCGCCCTTCTGCGGGAAATAGATACCGCGGAAGAATAGCCGTGACATCAGGTGGCTGATCTTGTAAGCAGCCGGTTCGTCCGCGATCGACTCAATCGCGCCCTCGATGGCCGCCGGACTGTAAGAGTTCGCCCAGGCGTACGTTACTTCTTCCTGCACCTCGGGGACGGTCAGCTTCAAAGGCGTGTGCGCCATCCGGAACGGCGCGAATTCGAGCCAGTGTTTCGGCCGCGTCAGCCGTCCTTCTCTTTGCAGCCGGTCGTACAAAGGAGTAGCCGGAAAAGGAGTGATCTGCCCGAACACCGGCAGCCCCGGCGGCCACTTGCCGATCTCGGCCAGCGTGCGCGCTGCCACTCCGGGAGTGTCGTTATCCAGGCCAAAGATAAATGAAGTAATCGCGTACACGTGGCGCCTGGCCAGCGCTTCCAACACGCGCGCGTAATCCGCCGGCTTGTTGAAGCTCTTATTCACGCTAGCCAAATTGGCGGGATCGAGTGACTCCATCCCGATGAAGATCCATTTCCCGCCCGAAGCCGCGATCAAATCGAGCAGCTCTTCGTCCTTCAGCAAATTGGCGCTGATCTGTCCTACCCACGAGAGTTGCGCGCCGGCCGCAATGATATCTCGCAAGAGTGACTTGGTCCGCTTGCCGTTGATGGCGAAATTGTCATCGACAAAGAACACCGCGGCCTTGCCGCTGCTGCTGCTGGCGCGCTCCTTGATCTTCAGCATCTCCGTGACGATGCTTTGGTTGGACCGAAAGCGGATCGAGTCGCCGAAGAAACCCGTCACCGTGCAGAACTCGCATCCATAAGGGCAGCCGCGTCCGGATTCAATCGGGATGATATGAAATGTCTCCCACTCGAATCCGAAGTGCCGCATGATGGGACGGAAGAAACCCGGAATCCGGTTGAACTGCCGCAGGTCGATCGAGTCCCACGGAATCATCGGGTAATTGGCCAGATTCGGCTTGCGGTCCTGCCCGAACGCATCCACCGGAGAGTAGACTTCCTTAAGCTCGCCTCGCGCCGCATCCTCCACGATGCGCGGCCAGGTTTCATCCGCCTCGCCCAGCGCCAGCGCGTCCGCATGACGCGCTCCGCCGTCGCGGCCGAGAGCTTCGTCCGGAACTTCCGTGACGTGCGGTCCGCCCATCACCACCGGAATGCCCGCCGCGCGAATCGCGTCCGCCACCCGGTACGCTTTGGCGATCATACGGGTCATGGCGCCGATTCCGACCAGCCCGATCCGCCGACTCCGTACGTACTGAACCAGCTCGGCGTCGCTCATCGGTTGCGTGTTGCCATCGATCAATGTCACCTCATGCCCGCTGGGCGTGAGCGCCTGGAGCAGGAACATCCAGAGGTGAGGCATGAAATTTTGCGTGACCCCATTGTCGGGGTTATAAAGGAGGATTCGCAGTTTACTCGCCTGATCCAGCTTCGTCTCGGAAGTTGGTGTTACCTTTCACCGGCAAGTAATCCGCGAGTGCGTAGCGGATGAGAGTTCCGTGTCGGTAGCCCATCGTAGCACCGATTGCGGCGCTATTATGTCCAATAGTGCTCATTCTGGGGATCGAATCTTCCTGCGATGAAACCGCAGCCGCCGTGGTCGAGGACGGCGAGACAGTCGTGTCGTCGGTGGTGGCGTCGCAGATGGAGACTCACGGCAAGTATGGCGGCGTGGTGCCGGAGCTGGCTTCGCGCGAACACTTGCGAGCCATCGTTCCGGTGGTGCGGGAAGCGCTCGAGCGCGCCGCGGTTTCGTTGGACAATCTCGACGCCATCGCCGCCACCTCCGGGCCCGGCTTAGTCGGATCGCTACTGGTAGGACTCACTTATGCCAAGTCGCTGGCCTTCGCCCGCGGCTTGCCGCTAATCGCGGTCAACCATATCGAGGGCCACATCCACGCCGTAATTCTCGAAGCGCGCCGCGCCGGCACGCCGGTGGAGCTGCCCGCGCTGGCGCTGGTGGCGAGCGGCGGCCATACCCATCTGTTTCGCGTGGACGAAAACTTCGCTTACAGCCTGCTCGGCAAGACCCGCGACGATGCCGCCGGCGAAGCGTACGACAAAGTCGCCAAGCTGCTCGGCTTCCCCTATCCCGGCGGCCCCATCATCGACCGCCTGGCGCCGCACGGCAACCCGCTGGCGGTGCGTTTCACCTTCGCCAAGATGAAAGGCAACACGCTCGATTTCAGCTTTAGCGGCCTCAAAACCGCCGTGCTGCGCTGGGTGGAAGCGCGCGATCTGACGGCGGACATCGCCGCCCGCCGCGCTCTGGCGCGCGCCACGCCGCACGCGACGCTCGAACAGTGGCTGGCAGTCACGCCGCCCGAGACGCTGGATCTGCTTGCGTCATTCCAGCACGCCGTCATCCACGAACTGCTCACCCGCGCCGCCGCGTCCGCCGCACAGATCCACGCCCGGGCGCTGATCGTATCCGGCGGTGTCAGCGCCAACGCCGGTTTGCGCGCCGCCGCGCGCGCCGCCCATCTGCCGTATCCGGTTCACTTCCCCTCGCCGTCGCTCGCCACCGATAATGCCGCCATGATCGCCGCCGCGGCCTTCCCCAAGCTCCTGCGCAAAGAGTTCGCCGGCTTCGACACCGCCGCCGACGCCAGTCTCAAGCTGGCGTAAGAACAGCCCTGTGGGGCAGGCGCTTCCGCCTGCCAACCCCGAACTTCTGACATAGCTTTGCCCCCCGCCAGCGGACTCCCCTGCCAAGGTTGGCAGGCGAAAGCGCCTGCCCCACCTTTCGCGCGAACGGCCTGGACTTGCCCGCACGGCTGCTATCATCAGACCGTGGATCAGCCAAGAACCGCGCGGACCTACCTGCTGGTATTGCTTTTCATCGGCCTCCGAGGCTTCGGCAACCTGCTGCTGGCATTTGGGACCAAGCACCTGCCGGCCGTGCTCGGTGTGCATCCGGCGGCGTATTTGCAAGCCATGCTCGATCCGGCGGTAGCGGCCGGCATCGCCATGTTGATCTTCTCGTTGTTCACACGCATGGCGCTGTTGAGCCTCGCCGATTTGAGTTTCGTGCTGCCGGTGACGGCAGTCGGCTACGTGCTAGCCGCTATTTTGGGGAAGGTATTTCTGCACGAAGAAGTGACGGCTGTCCGCTGGCTGGCGGCGTTCCTCATCTTCGCCGGCGTGGCCGTGGTGGGATCCACTCCGCAAAACACCACCAAGGAGGCGCGCGCGGAATGAAGTGGCTGCTGGTTGCGATCACGGTGGTGGCCACGGCGCTGAGCGACCTGCTGCAAAGCTACGAGTTGAAGCGGGCCGGCGAGCAATCCGTCAGCGCGCGCGGCATCGCCCGCCTGGCCGCGATGGTGGTGCGGCGGCGCTACCTGATTCTCTCCATCGTCTGCCTGGCGTTTTCGTTTTTCGCGTTCATGGCGCTGGTGCAATCGCAGCCGCTCAGCTTCGCCGTCCCGGCGAGCGCGGCGAGTTTCATCCTGGAGACGATCGCCGCCAAACTGCTACTGCACGAACAAGTCGGCCCGCGCCGCGCCGCCGGAACGCTGCTGGTGCTGGGCGGGATAGTGCTGCTGGCGCGGTAAGCCCGTGGCGATTGTAGAGCGTTCCAAAACCAGGCCTGCGAGCGGCGTAGAATGAATATGGGATGAGCCTTGACGACTACAAGGTGGTTCTGTATCGGAACCAGCCGGATGGCTGGGTGGCGGAGGTCCCTGCTATTCGCGGCTGTTACGCGCTCATGCCGACGCGGGAAGAAGCCCTGGCCGAGCTCGGAAGCGTATTTGACATGATCGCCGCCGAATACGGCGAGAAGGGGCTATCGCTGCCCGCGGACAGCACCGCGATTGTGAATGCCTAGCGCGCGGGCAGAGCAGTTCCGTCGTGCCGCCGTACACCACCCTACTCGTATCTGAGCGCCTCCACCGGGTCCAGCCTCGCCGCTTTGTTGGCGGGCCAGATGCCGAAGAAGAGGCCGACGGCCACCGACACTACCACGCCGGTGACGGCGGCCCAGAGCGGGACGCTGGCTGGGATCGAGGTGAATACCAGCCGGCTGATGAGCGAAATCATCCAGCCGAACAGGATGCCGGCCAGGCCGCCCAGGCCGGTCAGCACGGCGGCTTCCAGCAGAAACTGAATCAGGATGTCGGTGGTGCGCGCGCCAACCGCCTTCCGCACGCCGATCTCATGCGTGCGCTCGGTCACCGATACCAGCATGATGTTCATCACTCCGATGCCGCCCACCAGCAGGCCGATGGAACTCAGCACAGCCATCACGATGAATGTGATCGCGGTGATCTGGCGGAAATCGGCGACCATCTGCTCGGCGGTGGAGAGCGCGAAATTGTCGGGCTTGCTGTAAGGCACGTGCCGGTCGATGCGCAGCACGGTGCGCACCTGGTCCAACGCCTCAGGCAGCTTGCCATCGTAAGCCGTCGCCACGATAGCGACTTCCTTGGCGTTGGGGTACATTTTGCGCATCATGCCGTAAGGGACCAGCACGCGGTTGTCGGTGTCGCCAAAAAAAGAAGCGGCCGGGCGCAGCATGGTGCCGACCACCAGAAACTCATGGCCATCCACCAGAATGGTCTTGCCGATCGGGTCCATGTTGGCGTAGAGCCCCTTTTCGATGTCGGCGCCCACCACGGCAACCGGCATCCGGCGCCGGCCCTCTTCGTCGCCGAAAAAGCGGCCCAGGTGAATGTCCACCTGCCCGCCGCGCGCGTAGGCCTCCTCCACGCCCATCAGGTTGACGTCGTACATGTCGTTGCCCTTGAAGCGCACGTTGACGCTCTTATTGGGGAAGATCATCGGCGAAACGTCCTCGACGGCCTTGCAACGTTCCTTGATATCGACCGCGTTTTCGTAGGTCAGGTCCTTGCGCGTGCGTTCCTCCGGGGTCAGGTTGCCCACGCGCGGGCCCACCGGGAATTTGAAAACGATAATCGAATTCGGGCCGAAGCTGCGGAGCACATTCGAAATGGAGGTATCGAATCCGGTCAGGATGGCGCTCACTCCGATGATGGTGCCGGTGCCGATGATCACGCCCAGCACGGTGAGAAACGCGCGCAGCTTGTGCCCGCGAATCGTATCGAGCGCCAGCTTCAGGCCGTTGAGTAACGCGGTCTTCCCCATCTTCAGCGCTCCGCCCTCAACGCTTCGATGGGGTCCAGCTTGGACGCCTTGCGCGCCGGATAGATGCCGAAGAACAGCCCCACCACCGACGATAGCCCCACCCCGATTGCGATCGACGATGGCGGCAGCGACATCGGCATCGACGTGAAGCTGCGCACCACCACCGCAATCAGCCACGCCGTTCCCACGCCGATCAGGCCGCCCGCGCCGGCCAGAACCGCCGATTCCACCAGGTATTGGTTCAGGATGTCGCGCCGCCGCGCGCCCAGCGATTTGCGAATGCCGATCTCGCGCGTACGTTCCGTCACCACCGCCAGCATGATGTTCATGATCACGATCCCACCCACCACCATGAACACGGAAACCACCCCCACCGCCATCGCCGAGATGGTCTTGGTGAGCTGCTGCCACAGGGTCACGAAGGTTTCCGAGGCGAAGATCACGAAGTTGTCGTCCTGCGCGGGGCCCAGGTGGCGATAGGAACGCAACAGCACGCGCACCTCGTCCTGCGCCTCCACCAGGCGCTGCTGGTCGATCGCCTTGGCCACCAGCCGGATCCCGTTGCGCGCCCCATAGGTCTTAAAATAGCTCTCGACCGGAATCATCACGAAGTTATCCTGCGATTGGCCGAACACGCTGCCCAGCGCCTGCGCCACGCCCACCACCTCGTAGGGGTCGCCTTCAATCGTGATGGTCTTTCCCAGCGGATCCCGCCCGTCGAAGAAGCGCGTGAAAATATCGTTGCCGATGAACGCCACCGGCATGTGCCGCCGCACTTCGTCATAGGTGATGCCGCGCCCGATTCCCACCTGGACATTATTAATGGCCGGAATGTTGTCGGTGATGCCGTTGACGGTCACACCCTCCACCGAATTGCCTTTGTAGGCCACCCGCGCCGTCCGCTGCGTCATCATGCCGATGTCTTTGAGCAGAGTGGCTTTCTCCTTAATGAACGCGTACTCATCCACGCGGATCTGCGGGTTGCGTTTGTCCATTTCGAAGAACTTCTTGGGGTCCCACTCGCCGAACCACGCCATGCGCACGATGCGAAAGCCGTCCGCTCCCATGTTGGAAACTTTATCGGCGATGTACCGGTCCATACCGTGAATCAGCGCCGTGACCGCGATCAGGGTGGTGGTGGCCAGGATGATGCCGAGCAGGGTGAGGAAACTGCGCAGTTTGTTCTTGCGCAAGGAATCCAGAGCAATACGGGTGGCCTCCCAAAAGGAGGCGCTCCATTGGAGTTTGCGCCTGGTCACAAAGCTAAGACGGGTGACCCCCCTCGATTGTTCCGGGGCCGCCGCATATTTATTTGCAAACTCCCGCAAACCACCCGCAACGGAGCCGCGACCACAGGGAGCGGTCAAGTCGATTGGAGCGGTCGCTCGAAGCCGCTCGCCGTTCGCGTGAACCAACGGAGCCGCGACCAAAGGGGGCGGTCGCAACAAGCCCCTCTCTCTTCGCGTGAGGCATAATGGTGTGGGCGGATGAATCTTCCAAACGCGCTGACCATTCTGCGAATCTTCTTCGTGCCGGTGCTGGTGGCCGTGCTGCTGGAGGAAAACGTCGCCTTCCAGGTCGGCCACTGGCAAGTCACCAACGAATGGCTGGCGCTGGCCATTTTTCTGTCGGCCGCCGTCACCGATCTGCTGGATGGCTACCTGGCCCGCCGCTGGAAACAGGAGACCACCATCGGCACCTTGCTCGATCCCATCGCCGACAAGCTGCTGGTATCGGCGGCATTGATTTCGTTGGTGCAGGTGCGGGTTCTGCCGGGCTGGATGGCAATTCTGGTGATCGGCCGCGAGTTCGCCGTTTCCGGCCTGCGCTCCATCGCGGCGGCGGAAAGCTACACCATCAAGGCGAGCGATCTGGGAAAGACCAAAATGCTGTCGCAGGTGATCGCGATTTCCTGCCTGCTGGTCAGTACCCGCCATCCCGCGCTGCACCAGCCGGGCATTTGGATGATGTGGGGCGTGATCTTCTTCGCGCTGCTTTCCGCGGTCAGCTATTTTCGCAAGTTCTGGCGCAAAGTGGATGAACACGTCAAGCTGCGCCGGCGCCGCGAGTTACTGCTGCTCGAAAGAAAACGCCAGCGGGAATCGATGCGTCAGAGAGGTTCCAGGAGAGCCGGCGTCCGCGCGGCCGGCGCCGAGGCCGGATCCGGCGCTGGCGCCTCCGGGGCCACGATCTGGAAACCGCCCGAAGTCAACTGAACCGTACGCACCTGCCCTTTTGGGCCCGCCGGAGGGATCGGCTTGCCATTCAGAAGAATCGTCACTCCTCCGGCATTGCCCAGCTTCAGCGTGATTTCCGTGTTGGCCGCCACGGTGCGAATCTCATTTGGCTTGAGCTCGCCCTGGAAGATGGAATGCCCGTCCCGTTGCACCTTCACCCAAACCGGCTCGGTAGCCATTAGCTCCACTTGCACCGGTTCAGAGCCGAGCGGCGCGGCATCCGGCACCAGCGGCTGCGGAACGCCCGGCTGGGGTGCGGGCGCCGGTACACCCGCGGCCGGCTCCGCCGCCGGCGCCACGGTGCTGGCGGCAGCGGCCGCCGCAACCGGTGGCGGCTGGACCGGAGCACTCGGCTGCTGAACTGGGGGCGCCGCCGGCGGCACGGCACGGCGGGCTTCGGTTGTTTGCGGAATCCGCGGCCGCATCGCCGCGAGTTGCCGGCTTCGCTGCCACAACCCGTATACTCCCGAGCAGATCAGCATCACCACCACCACCGCCATCAGCGATGGCAGAACATTCCGCGGCCGGCCGCTGCTGAAGCGCCCCTCATCCATGCGGGGCAGGTCAATCGCGCCGTGAGGCTGCCGGAGTTCCGCCAGGTGCGTCAGCTCGGGCGATCGCACGGCCTGCTCGAACTGGGCGGCCACTTCCTCCTCGTCCAGACCCAGCACGCTGGCATATTGCCGCACGAAACTCTTGGCGAAAACGCCACCCGGCAGCTTGTCGTATTCGTCGGCCTCAATCGCGGCCAGCATGCGCGATGAGATCTTCAGTTCCGCGGAAACCTCCTGTAACTGGACCTTTCGCCGCAGCCGCTGCTGGCGCAAGGTCTCGCCGACGGACATCATAGATAAGACACCTGGTGCTTATTCATCATGATACACCGCGGAACTTGGCTGGCTCCCGTTTGCCAGGTGCGGCGGCGCGTTTCCCCACGAGTGGCTCGCCGCGGCGCTCCAGCAGGTTATCCCTGCCGCGCGGCGTTGAGCGCCAGGCGCTGCTGCTTCATCCAGCGCAGGCGGCCCTGCTGCTCCTGATAGAGCGTGCCGAAGCCGGCCCAGTAATAGCCGAAAACGAACAACAGCAGAAAAGGAACCGCCAGCAGATTGTAAGTCTGAATCGCGAAGACCACCATGCCCAGGAAATACGTGCCCACCAGGATCTCGGCGTAGGGCAGCCAGCCGCTGCGCCGGCGATACTTCTTGATTTCCAGTTTCACCGGGTGATCGCCGATGGCGTATTTCGGCGTGCGGGCGAAGGCGGTCTCCACGCCGAACAGCGCTTCCAGCACCGCGCGCGTGTTGATGATCGTCAGTCCCACGCCCACCGCCATCAGCATGGGCAGCATCAGAATCGACCGCTTCCAGTTCTTCGGATGGAGCTCGCGCTGCGCGATCACATAGAACGCCGAGATCGACCAGAACGAAGCGGCGATCAGCGGCAGGTCGATGAACACCATCTGCCAAACTCCCATGTAAAAGCGGACGATCATCACCGGCAGCATCAGCGCCGAAACCACGATCATCAGCGGGTAGGAAATGTTGGGCGTGAGATGGAGAATCGCCTCGGCCTTGACGCGGTTGGGAATATCGGCCCGCAGCAGCCGCGGCAGCAGTTTCTTGGCAACCTGCGTCAGGCCCTTGGCCCACCGCGATTGCTGCACCTGGAACCCGTGTATGTCCACCGGCAGCTCGGACGGGCAATCCAGGCCCGGCAGGTAGACAAACCGCCAGCCCTTGAGCTGCGCCCGGTAGCTCAGGTCGGAATCCTCCGTCAGCGTGTCGTGCTGCCAACCGCCCGCATCGTCGATCATGGCGCGCCGTAGGATGCCCGCCGTGCCGTTGAAATTGAAAAAGTAGCCTGCCCGCGACCTTGCGCCGTGCTCCAGGATGAAATGCCCGTCCAGCAGCATGGCTTCCACTTCGGAAAGGAAGTTGTAATCGCGGTTGATATAGCTCCAGCGCGTCTGCACCACGCCCACCTTGGGGTCGGCGAAGTGATGGATGGTGCGCATCAGGAAGTCGGCCGGCGGGCAGAAGTCGGCGTCGAATACGGCCACGAATTCGCCGGTGGCCGTCTCCAATCCTTCCTGCAAAGCTCCCGCCTTGAACCCATGGCGATTCGTGCGGTGATGATATTCGATCGGGTAGCCCAGCGCTCGATACCGTTCCACCAGCGCGCCGGCGAAAGGCGCCGTATCGTCGGTCGAATCGTCCAGCACCTGGATTTGCAGCAGCTCCTTCGGGTACTCGATCTTGACGATTTCCTCCACCAGGCGCTCGACGACGTAGCGCTCGTTGAAGAGCGGCAACTGGATGGTCACCGGCGGCAGCTTGTCGAAGTGACGGACAGACGGCTCGGCGGTGGCGTTCTTGCGATATTTGAAATAGGTGCGAATAATGTCGTAGCGGTGAATCCCGTACACCGAGAGAATCACCAGCACGCTGAAGTAGGGGATGAGCATCGCCCAATCGAACCACGCCAGTTGGTGGATGCCCGCAAACGGCGTCTTGACGAACATCTGGCTCAACCGGCCGGATGCCGACGGACTGACCAGGAGGGCCCAATAAAGACCGGACATAGGAAGGACACGGATCCGCCCCTGAGCTTGCCGAGCGGACCTTTTTATCTTAGCACTGAAGAAATGCAAGGGGATTCGGGGGAAACCGAAGCCGTATAATAGGTGTTTTCGCTCACAGGAGAGATTTTTGTCGCTGGAAGACGACCTACTCAAGCAGCGCCTGGCGCGCGTTCGCGAGATCGAGGCGCTGGGTTACCGCGCCTACGGCCGGCGCTACGACTTCACCCATACCATTCCGGAGATCCTGGGCGCATATGGCTCCAAGACCGCCGAGGAGCTCACGCCCGAAATGCGCGTGCGCGTGGCCGGGCGCATGATGACGGTTCGCCACATGGGCAAAGCGGGCTTCGCGCACCTGCAGCAGAACGGCGAGCGGATACAGATCTACGTGAAGAAGGACGCCGTCGGCGAGAGCGATTTCCAGCTTTTCAAAGTGCTGGATATCGGCGACATCATCGGCGTCGAAGGCTACCTCTTTCGCACCCGCACCGGCGAGCTGAGCATCCACGCGGAAAAACTCGAGTTCCTTTCCAAGACCCTGCTTTCGATGCCGGAAAAGTGGCACGGCCTGGAAGATGTGGAGACGCGCTTCCGCCAGCGTTACCTCGATCTGATCGCCAACCCGGAAGTGCGCAAAGTGTTCGTCGCGCGCGCGCGCATCGTCTCGTCGCTGCGGCGCCAACTGGAGGCGCGCGATTTCATCGAAGTGGAAACGCCCATGATGCAGCCGCTCTACGGCGGGGCTGCCGCGCGGCCGTTCGTCACCCACCACAACACGCTCGATATCGATCTGTACCTGCGCATCGCGCCGGAGCTGTACCTGAAGCGCCTGGTGGTGGGCGGCCTGGAGCGCGTGTACGAAATCAATCGCAACTTCCGCAACGAAGGCCTCTCCACGCATCACAACCCCGAGTTCACCATGCTCGAGTTCTACCAGGCCTACACCGATTACCTCGGCCTGATGGACTTCACCGAAGCGCTGTTGAAGCAGGCCGCGCTCGATGCGATTGGCTCGACCGACGTGGAGTTCGAGGGTCAGCACCTGGATTTCAGCCGCCTCGAGCGCTACACCATGCGCGAAGCCGTGGTGCGCTTCTGGGAAGGCGAAGACCGGCCGTCGATGGAGGACGTCGCCAATCCCGAGTGGCTGCGGCAGCATTCCCGCAAACCCACCGCCGGAGAGGCGTTGACCGACATCTTCGAGCAGCGGGTGGAGAGCAAGCTCATTCAACCGACCATCATTTACGATTACCCGGTCGAAACCTCGCCGCTTTCGAAGAACAAGTCCGACGATCCGGCCTTCGTCGAACGCTTCGAGATCTACGCCGCCGGCATGGAAATCGGCAATGCGTATACCGAGCTCAACGATCCGCAGGAGCAGCGCCGGCGATTTGAAATGCAGATTGCGATGCGCGAGCGCGGCGACGAAGAGGCCCACCAGATGGACGAAGATTATGTCCGCGCGCTCGCTTACGGCATGCCGCCCACCGGCGGCGAAGGAATCGGCATCGACCGTCTCACCATGATCCTGACCGGCTCGCGTTCCATCCGCGACGTGATCCTTTTCCCCCTGCTGCGGCCCGAAGGCTCGATCGACCTGGTCCGCGAAATGCGCGAGCTCGATGAGGGAAAGCAGGCGTAGGGGACGGCCGGGGCAATGGGCGCTCAATCCCGGCGCAACCGCTCCCTTCGGTCGCGGCTCCGAATGCCGTCGTTGCCTAGGGTGCTATCGGAGCCGCGACCGAAGGGAGCGGTTGCGCCGCGGTTGTTAGAGAGACTGGTTACTGAAACTCAATTATGACCCGCTACCGCTTTGAGCTTTTCGTCGCCGCGCGCTACCTGCGGGCGCACCGCGGCGCATCGGTGATCTCCGTCATCACCGCCATCTCCGTGCTCGGCGTGGCCGTGGGCGTGATGGCGCTGGTTATCGCCATCGCCGTCACCACCGGTTTCCGCAACACGCTGGAGCGCAATCTGCTCGGCGCCATGGCGCACATCAACGTGTCCGAGAAGCTCAACAACGGCATCGAGGGTTGGCGCGATCTCTCCGCGCGCCTGCGAGCCACCCCGCACGTCACCGCGGTTTCGCCCGCGCTCTACACGCCGGTGTTTCTCTCCGGCGCCATCCAGTCGCACGGCGCGGTGCTGAAAGGCGTCGAGGTCGCGTCCGAACTGGCTATCAGCGACGCGTTGCGCCATCTCAAAGCCGGCTCAACCAAGCGGCTGCTCGACCCCAACGCCTCGCCGCCCGGCATCATTCTCGGTGCGCGCCTGGCCGAAGATACAGGCATGCGGGTCAACGACAACATCACGCTCGTCAGCCCGGAAGGCGAGCTCACGCCCTTCGGCCCGCGCCCCGCCAT
>JBELAO010000058.1:0-25241 GCA_049508735.1 Bryobacteraceae bacterium
TGATCTTCTCGGCGTTCAGCCCGGCGCGCGCGCCCAGCCGTCCGGCCATCCACAATCCGGCCAGAAAACCAATCGCCACCAGCATGCCATAGGTGTGCAGAAACGAGATGTGAAACAGTTCAGGATACATTCGCCGCCTGTCGCTTCGTCCGAAGCATATCCAAAATCAGCAGACCGCTGCCGACCACTACGCACGAATCCGCCACATTGAAGGTGGGCCAATGGTAAACGCCGATGTAGACGTCCAGGAAATCCGTCACGCGTCCCGATACGACGCGGTCGAACGCGTTGCCCGCCGCGCCGCCCAGAATCAGCGCCAGCCCCCACAGCGTCGCCCCGTCGATGTGCCGCGCGCGCCACAGGTAAGCGCTGACAAAAATCACCGCGGCCACCGACACCACGATCAGCGCCAGCGTCCGCCACTCGAAGGCGGAATCGTTGAAAACGCCAAACGCCACGCCATGGTTTTCCGTATGCACGATATCGAAGAAACCCGGAATCACGGGGTAGGCCGCGCTCTCCGATACCCGCCGCTCGACGATCGTCTTGGTCACCCGGTCGAGCGCGAATACGGACGCGGCCACCGCGTACGCTCTGATCCGGCCCTCAGCCATGAAGCATCTCGCCGACCGCTTGCGCGCACCGGCCGCACACCGTCGGATAGCGGCTGTCGGCGCCGGTATCGGTGGTGTACCGCCAGCAGCGCTCGCATTTCTGCCCCGCCGCTCGGTCCACCGTCACGCTCAGCTCGCCTTCCACGGCGCGCTTCACTTCCACCTGAGAGACGATGAACAGCGGCGGCAACTCGCTCGCGTATCGCTCCAGCAGCGTTGCGAGTTCGCCGCTGGCGGTAAGCACGACGCGTGCTTCGAGCGGCGCTCCGATCCGTTTTTCATTGCGCGCCGCCTCCAGACACTTCAGCACATCGTCGCGCGTTTCCATCAGCCGGTCCCAGTTGGCGGCGTTTGCGCGCGCCGTTTCGCCGAGCCCCGCCGTCAGTTCGTCCGGCTCCGGGAACAGCGCCATGTGAACGCTCGCCGGCCGGCCCATGTGCGTCCACACTTCTTCGGTGGTGAAGCTCATAATCGGCGCCAGCAGCCGCACCAGCGCCTCCAGCAGCCGATACAGAATGGTCTGCGCGCTGCGCCGCACCGGCCAGCTTGCGGCCGAACAGTACAGCCGGTCCTTCAGCACGTCGAAATATACCGAGCTCAGATCCACCGTGGCGAAAGCGTAAACCGCATGGTAGACCTTGTGAAACTCATAGTTGTCGTACCATTCTCGGCACTGCTTCACCAGATCCGCGGCTCGCACCAGAATCCATTGGTCGATTTCCTGGAACTCGTCCGCCGCAATCGCGTCCTTCTGCGGGTCGAAATCGTGCAGGTTGCCGAGCAGATACCGGAACGTATTGCGCAGCTTGCGATACGCATCCACCAGCCGCGTCAGAATCGTTTCCGACAGCCGCACGTCTTCGCTGAATTCCACCGACGCCGACCACAGCCGCAGAATCTCCGCCCCGTGATGCTTGATGACTTCTTCCGGTTCGATCGCGTTGCCCAGCGATTTATGCATCGCGCGGCCTTCGCCATCGAGCACCCATCCGCTCAACGCCGACTCCCGAAAAGGCGCGCCGCCCTTCAGCCCCGTCCCCACCAGCAGCGAGCTCTGGAACCATCCGCGGTATTGGTCGCCGCCTTCGATGTACATATCGGCGGGCCATTCCAGGCCGAAGCGCGCGTTCAGCACCGCCAGGTGGCTCGAGCCGGAATCGAACCACACATCCAGAACGTCGCTCTCCTTGCTGAATTCCGTCCCGCCGCACTTGCCGCATTGAGTACCCGCGGGCAGCAGCTCGGCGGCCGTGCGCTCATACCAGATGTCGGCCGTGTGCTCGCGAAACAGTTGCACGATGCCGTCCAGAATCTTGCGGTCGGTCAGCGGCTCGCGGCAGCCTTCGCAATAGAATACGATGATCGGCACGCCCCACGCCTTCTGCCGCGAGATGCACCAGTCGGGCCGCGAAGCAATCATGTTCGAGATTCGCTCCTGGCCCCACTCCGGAATCCAGCGCGAGCGCCGCACCGCCTCCAGCGCCTGCTGTCGAAAATCGTTGCGCTCCATGCCGATGAACCACTGCTCGGTGGCACGGAAAATCACCGGCTTGTGGCACCGCCAGCAATGCGGGTACGAGTGCGCCAGTTTCTCCATCGCCAGCAGCGCGCCATGCGCCTTCAGGATTTCGATCACCAGCGGGTTGGCTTCCCAGACCGTCTTGCCGATCAGCTCTTCCGGCAGGCGTCCGGCCGCTCCCGTGGCGTGAAAGAAGCGTCCCGCCGCGTCCACCGGGCAGTAGACTTCGATGCCGTACTGCCGCGCGCTCACGTAATCTTCCTGCCCATGACCCGGGGCCGTGTGGACCGCGCCGGTGCCTTGTTCGAGCGTCACGTGATCGGCCAGCAGTCCCAGCGAATCGCGCTCCAGAAACGGATGGCGGAATACCGCGCGGTCGAGCTTGGCGCCGGGGAACTTCGCCAGCACGCGTGGCTCCGTCCAACCGCATTTTTCCGCCGTCACTTGCAATAAATCGGCGGCCACAATGTACACCGCGCCGTCCACTTCCGCCGCGGCGTATTCGAACTTCGGGTTGAACGCAATGGCGACGTTGGCCGGCATAGTCCAGGGCGTAGTGGTCCAGATCAGCCCGTAGACCGCGCGCCCGGCGAGCGCCGGATCGATCGCCGCCGCATCCGACATCAGCCGGAAGCGCACCCAGATCGAGGGGCTGGTCTCGTTCGCGTACTCCACTTCGGCTTCGGCCAGCGCGGTGCGATCCTTGATGCACCAATGCACCGGCTTGAGGCCTTTGTAGACGTAGCCCTTCTCGAGAAAATCCACGAACGCACCGGCGATCACCGCCTGATAATCCGCGCTCATCGTCAGGTACGGGTCTTCCCACTGCCCCAGCACGCCGAGCCGCTTGAAATCGGTGCGCTGCAAATCGACGTACTTCTGCGCGTACTTGCGGCACGCGCGACGAATTTCGAGCTGCGGCAGGTTTGCTTTCCTGGCGCCCAGCTCGTTATCCACGTTGATCTCGATGGGTAGCCCGTGGCAGTCCCAGCCCGGCACATAAGGCGCGTCGAAGCCCGCCATGGTCTTCGATTTCACGATGAAATCCTTGAGGATTTTGTTGAACGCCGTGCCCAGGTGAATGCGCCCGTTGGCATAAGGCGGCCCGTCATGCAGAATGTAGCGCGGGCGTCCGGCCGCGACGCCGCGAATCTGGTGGTACAGCCGCTCCTTCTCCCAACGCGCCAGCGTCTTCGGCTCGGTCTGCGGCAGGTTGGCCTTCATCGAAAAGGCCGTCTTCGGCAAATTGACGGTTTGCTTGAGGTCTACGCTCTCGGGATCGTCCATTGTAGGGGGTAATTCCTATCGTACCAATCGCGAACCAATCGCCGCACGCGCGGTGCTCCGCGCGGCATTGGTGCCCATGGGCTCGCAAAAGAACGTTGGCAGCCGGCGCGCAACCCGGCCCATTGTAACAGCCCGGTAACGCCCGGTGCTCTTTCCGCAGCAGCCCGGTAACGCCGGCGGTCTCTGCCGCCGGTGCTCTTTCCGTAGCAGCCCGGTAACGCCGGCGGTCTCTTGCCGCCGGTGTTCTTTCCGCAGCAGCCCGGTAACGCCGGCGGTCTCTGCCGCCGGTGTACTTTCCCAGCGCGTGCAAGATGCAAAGAACCGTCGGCAAGACCGACGGCGTTACCTCCCTACTGCACTTCTTCCGTCCACCCTTCCAGCACCTGTTTGACCTTGCTCATGAACTGGTCGGCCAGCGCGCCATCGATCAGGCGATGGTCGAAGCTGAGCGACAGGTGGCAGATGGAGCGGATGGCGATGGCATCGTTGATCACCACCGGCGTCTTGTCGACGGTGCCGACGCCGAGGATGGCGACTTGCGGCTGGTTGATAATGGGCGTGCCGACCAGGCTGCCGAAGCTGCCGAAGTTGGTGATGGAAAAAGTGCCGCCGAGCACTTCGTCGGGCTTGAGCTGGCGCGAGCGGGCGCGGGCAGCGAGATCGACCACCGCGCGTTGCAGGCCGAGCACGTTCTTTTCATCGGCGCCGCGAATCACCGGCACGATCAGACCGTTTTCGAGCGCCACCGCGATCCCGATATTGATTTCGTTGTGGTAGATGATATTGTTGCCGTCGAGCGAAGCGTTCAGCAGCGGGAACTGGCGCAAGGCCACCACCACGGCGCGCGTGATGAACGGCAGGTAAGTCAGATTGAATCCGTAATTGGCCTGGAAGGCGGCCTTATTGCGTTCGCGCATTTTGGCGACGGCGGTCATATCCACACGGTGAATGGTGGTGACGTGCGCCGAGGTGCGCTTGGAGAGCACCATGTGTTCGGCAATCTTGATGCGCATGGTGCTGAGCGGTTCGACGCGGGTCTTCGCCGGGTGGGTGGGCGCCAGCGGCGCGGCCGCGGGACTCGCGGCGATTCGCGGGGCGGGCGCTGGCGTCGCTGGTGAAGGCGCTGGCGCCGCGGCGGCAGCCACCGGGCGCTGCGCCATGTAGCCTTCCACGTCCTGTTTGGTGATGCGGCCTCCGGCGCCGGTGCCTTTGACGCGGCTCAAATCGATATTGTTTTCGCGAGCCAGCTTGCGCACCAGCGGCGAGAGCGGTCCGGCGGGCTCGGCGGCAGGCGCTGGTTCCTCGACGGCGGGCTGCGGAGGAGCGGGCGCTTCGACAAACGGCGGAGGCTCGGCTGCGGCCGATTCCACCGGCGCAGGCGCGGGCGGCGCTGCGGCCGGCGCTGCGGCAGCTTGCGCGGGCGGCGCAGTGGCCGCGGCGCTGGCGCCATTCTCCTCGATGCGCGCCACCACCGTATTGATGCCGACCGTTTTGCCTTCCTCCACCATCACCTCGGAGAGCGTGCCGGCGGCGGGCGAAGGGATTTCCGTATCCACTTTGTCGGTGGAAATCTCGAATAGCGGCTCATCGCGGTCCACATGCTCGCCGGGCTTCTTGAGCCACTTGGTCAGCGTGCCTTCCACAATGCTTTCGCCCATCTGGGGCATCACGACGTCGGTCATATCGGTTCTCTCTTTCGGGCGCCGGCCAGGGCGGGCGCCACAAGCGGCAGTTCGAAATCGAAGACGCGGCCGAAATGCGCGGCCAAAACGTATCCTACCTCTTCCAGCGTGGCGCGCACGCCGAGCGCGGCCATGGAGGTCACGGGCTTGGTTAGTCCACACGGAACGATGTATTGGAAGTAGCTGAGATCGGTGGAGACATTGAGCGCGAATCCGTGCGAGGTCACCCAACGGGAAATATGCACGCCGATGGCGGCGATCTTGCGCCCGTCCACCCACACGCCGGTGAGCTTGGGGATACGGCCGGCGGCGATGCCGAAACCGGCCAGCGTCGCGATCAGCGTTTCTTCGATGGCGCGGACGTACGCCCCCACGTCGCGCTTCCATTGGCGCAGGTCGAGAATCGGATAGCCCACCAACTGGCCGGGGCCGTGATAGGTGATGTCGCCGCCGCGATCGGTGGGATGGAAAGCCACGCCGGCGCGCTCCAGAATCTCGTCGCTGGCAAGCAGATTTTCGCGATGCCCGTTGCGGCCGAGCGTGACCACGTGCGGGTGCTCCACCAGCAGCAGTTGGTCGTCGATAGCGCCCTGCTGGCGCTCGGTCACCAGGCGCCGCTGCAACTCGAGCGCGCTCGCGTAGTCCATTCGTCCGAGTTCGCGCAGGCAACAATTACGCATTGATGGACAGGCCGTAGACCGCGTTGAAGGCTTCGCCCAACGCTTCGTATAGCGTGGGATGGGCGTGAATGGTCTGCATCATGACGTCGACGGTGGCCTCGGCTTCCATCGCGGCGACGGCTTCGGCGACGATCTCGAAGCCCTCCGGGCCGATGATGTGAACGCCGAGGATTTCGCCGTGAGGCTCGCTCGCCACCACCTTGATGAATCCTTCGTGGTGGCCCAGAATGGTGGCGCGGCTGTCGCCGGCGAACGGAAAGCGGCCGATCTTCACCGCGTGGCCCTGCGCGCGCGCCTGGGCTTCGGTGAGGCCCACGCTGCCGATGCCGGGCTGGGTGTAGGTGCAGCCGGGAATGCGGTTGCGATTGATGGGAACGGCGGACTTGCCGGCCATGTGGGCGACGGCGATCATGCCCTCGCGAGTGGCCACGTGCGCCAGTTGCGGCGTGCCGGCCACCACATCGCCGATTGCGTAAACGCCCGGCTCGCCGGTCTGTTGATGCTGATCGACCTTGATGAAGCCGCGGTCAAGCGCGACGCGCGTGTTCTCCAGGCCGATGTTTTCGGTGTTGGGCTTGCGGCCCACGGCCACCAGCAGCTTCTCCGCTTCGAGAGTCTCCTGCTTGCCATCCTTGGTGGTGAGCGTGAGCCGCACGCCAGTTCCGGTCTTTTCGATATTCTCCGCGCGCGCGCCGGTTTCGACTCGTATGCCCTGTTTGCGGAAGTTCCGTTCCAGCTCCTTGGAAATGTCTTCGTCCTCCACCGGAACCACGCGCGGCAGCATTTCGACCACCGTGACTTCGGCGCCGAAGCGGCGGAAGATGCTGGCGAACTCCACGCCCACCGCGCCCGCGCCAATGATGATGAGGCTCTTCGGCACCGCCGTCAGATTGAGGATTTCGATATTGGTGAGAATGAACTCCGGGTCGGCCGTGAGGTCTGGGATCATGCGGGCTTCCGAGCCGGTGGCGATGATGATGTTCTTCGCCTCCAGGGTTTGTGCGCCGGATTCGTTCTTCACCTCGACCTTGCCACCGCCCTTCAGCGTGGCGTAGCCCGCAATGCGCTCCACCTTGGCGCGCTTGAGCAGCAGCTCAACGCCCTTGGAGTGCTTGTTGACGATGCCGTCCTTGCGGTCCTTCACCTTGGGATAATCCAGGCGCGGGTTCTCGCAATGGATGCCTTCCACGTCCGAGTGGACGAAGCGCTCCCACACGTCGGCGGTTTGCAGCAGGCTCTTGGTGGGGATGCAGCCCACCAGCAGGCAGGTGCCGCCGAGCTTGGCTTGCTTCTCGACGAGCGCAGTCTTCAATCCGTATTGGCCGGCGCGAATTGCAGCGGAGTAGCCGCCGGGACCACTCCCAATGACGATCAGATCGTAAGGCACTTTTTTTATTCTACCCGCGTCACCGGCAGCGCTGCCGATGCGTCTACCCCAAAAGGGCCGAGCGCGCTAACAGAGCCGCGACCAAAGGGAGCGGTCGGCTACCATCCGGAGCCGCGACCAAAGGGAGCGGTCGGTTACCATCCGGAGCCGCGACCAAAGGGAGCGGTCAGCTACCATCCGGAGCCGCGACCAAAGGGAGCGGTCGGCTACCATGAGGAATATGAAAAGGTTGCTACCTCTTTTGATGCTGGCGAGTGCGTGTGGATTCGCGCAGACCAGGCCGGCGCCGAACGCGGCTTCGACTGCGCCGGCCGCCCGCTGGCCAATTGAAAGTCTGCTGGTGGAAGGCAACCACACCTACAGCGCGGAGCAGATTCTGGCGGTAGCGGGGTTGAAGGTGGGGCAGGTGGCGGGCAAGCCGGATTTCGAGGCCGCGCGCAAGCGCCTCACCGACACCGGCGCGTTCGAAACCGTCGGATATAAGTTCACACCGGGCTCGGCGAAAGGCTACGCCGCCCTGATTCAGGTGCTGGAAGTGCAGCAGACCTACCCGGCGGAGTTCGAGAACCTGCACGTTTCCGAGGTGGACTTGCGCGCGGCGCTGCGTGAGAAAGATCCGCTGTTCGCCTCCGGCAAGCTGGCCGCCACCCAGCCCGCGTTCGCGCGGTACAAGAACTGGGTGGAGGAGTTCGTGGCGGCTCAGGGCCAGCCGGAGAAGATCGCGGTCGGGGTGGCGCCCATCGCGACCGGCGAGTTTGCGGTGGTTTTCCGGCCTGCCCACACTCTGCCCGCGGTGGCGCTGGTGACCTTTCGCGGCAACCACGTGGTGCCGTCCAATGTGCTGCACGATGCCATGATGGCGGCGATCGGCGCCGAATATACCGAAGACCGCTTCCGCGAAATCCTCAACAGCTCCCTCCGGCCGATCTACGAAGCGCGCGGGCGCATGCGGGTGCGGTTCACCGAGTTGAGCACCGAACCCACCAAGGACGTATTGGGCCTGCACGTGTTCGTGACCATCGACGAAGGGCGCAGCTACACGTTTGGCAAGGTGTCGATCGAAGGGCTGCCGCCAATTGATGCCGCGGACCTGCGCCGGGATATCGACGTGAAGACCGGCGACGTGGCCAACTTCGACAAGGTGGACCAGGGCCTGGAGACGATGCGCAAGGCACTGCGCAGGGAGGGCTACCTGAACGCCAGGATCACCGCGGACCGGGTGGTGGACGACGGGCACGAATCGGTGGACGCGGCGGTTCACGTGGACGCTGGGCCGCAATACACGATGGGCAAGCTGACCGTGGTTGGCCTGGACCTGGAAGGCGAAGCGGAGGTCCTTCGCATCTGGACGATGAAGCTGGGCAAGCCGTTCAACCCGGAGTATCCCGACTACTTCGTCGGCGTCATCCGGCAGCAGAACATCTTTGAGCACCTGGGAAAAACCACGGCGGATGTGAAGCTCAATGACAAGACTCATACCGGCGATGTGAGGCTGGTCTTCACCGCCGAAAAGCCGGCTGAAAAACCGCCAGGCGGCCGCGGTCCGGGCGGGCAGTGAAGGCCATGCCGGCCGGCGATGGCGGTGTGCGACATGGAAGTGGGAGCCGGGCGGCTGGGTTTGTATCAGGCCACCGGCTTCAGCCGTGCCGCAACCCATCGATAGCCAGAGGCTTTGGCCGCTGAAGCTTTCCTGCGGGTGCAGGGGCTGAAGCCCACACTTTTCCCGCGATCCTTCGGCACGGCTCAAGCCGTGCCCTGATACAGACCTTCCTGGAAGAGAGAAGCCTTGCGTACCCCTACTTTCAGATTCGTGCGGATTCACTACGAATGGAAAGTTTCGCCATTCCTCGGTCGCGCATCCCGGCGACTGATTCGCTTCGGGTATAACTCGGGTTATACTGTGAGCATGAAGACCGCCGTCTCGGTGCCTGACGACCTGTTTCGCATGGCGGAAGCAACCGCCCGCCGGCTTCGGGTTTCGCGCAGCGAGCTGTACGCCAAAGCGATTGCGGACTTTCTCAAGGGTCAGCAGGGGAGTGCGCTCACGGCGCGCCTGAACGACGTGTACTCGCGGCACCCGGCGAAAGTCGATGCCGGGTTGCACCGCGCCCAACTGAAATCCCTCGGCAAGGACGCCTGGTAGAAATGGGCGAGATTCAGCGCGGAGAGATCTGGTGGGCGGAGCTTCCCAAGCCTCGCCGGTCCGAGCCTGGATTCAGGCGGCCAGTGCTCGTGATTCAGGCAGACTCCTTCAATCGCAGCCGGATTCAAACGGCAATCGTAGCCGTGATCACCAGCAACCTCGAGCTCGCAGACGCGCCGGGGAATGTTCTGTTGCCGGCCCGTTCGGTGGGCCTCCCGCGCGACTCGGTCGTGAACGTCTCCCAACTCCTCACCCTCGACCGCAGTTCCCTGACGGAGCATGCCGGCACGCTGACTCCGCGCCTGCAACGCTTCGTCGATGAAGGGCTGCGCACGGCGCTCGAACTCTAGCGGCGTTCCGGCATCCACACCCGGTATCGCGAATCGGGCGACCAGGTATTGCCGGCCGAAGCGTAGTCGCAAAAGCGTACCTGGCCAGCGCCGGCTGTGAAGGCCATGGCGATTCCCGGCGCTGGCGCGACGGGCGTGAGCGGCACGAAGCTGCCGTCCTCCCCGAAGCCCGCAACCGGTTCGTCAATCGCATCGTGTCCCAGCCTGACGTCCCTCGCCAAAACCACCGGGCCACGCGCGACCGCCCGATATGGGCGCGATCCATCCGCCGCGCTGAGAACGCGGCCGCGCAGATCCAATTGCAGCCGCACGCGGTCGCCCAGCTTCCAGCGCCTTTCGACGATCGCATACGTGCCGGGATGAACCTCGCCGGTCTTCTCGCCATTCACGCTGAGCGAAGTTTGCGCGCTCCATGCCGGTATCCGCAGGCGCACCGGGAAAGATACCGGCCGCGCGGGATGGAGCACAAGGTCGATCGCGCCGGAGACGGGATAGTCCGTTTTCGCCTCGATCCGCAGCGCGGCGCCGGAAGGTAACCGCAAATCCCAGGCGCCTTCCGAATAGAGGTTAAACGCCGGGCCTTCCGCGCCCATCATGACGGCAACCTGCGGCAGCAGCATGATGCCGCGCGGGCCGTTTGCCTCGCAGCAGTTCAGCTCCATGCCGCACTGCCTCTCGCCGAATTCGCGGACCCCCGCGAGCGGGCTGTACTTGGCGAAGCCCGACCCGTCCGGCGTCATGGCTCCAAGCAGCGCGTTGTACGCGGTGGTCTCGATCGCGTCGGCATAGCGCGGGTCGCCGGTAAGACGCAGCAGGTGCGCGCAAAGATGCATCCAGGTCACCGTCACGCAGGTTTCCATGGGATTCTTCGCCGGCTGGGTTTGACGCGCCTTGCCGCCATACCAGCACTCTTCGGAAGAGCCGGAGCCGGTAACGTTGATCTCGGTTGAGAGAATGCTCGCGTGCGTGTGCATCGCCGCATCGCGATATGCCGCGCGTCCCGTTTCGCGATAGAGTTCCAGCAGTCCGGCGTAGCACGACATCATCTCGTAGGCCTTCTCGCCGTTTTCCCAGGAGAACCAGTGTTTCTCCGGACGCGGAAACCGCTCCCCCACCGGAACCGCGGTGAATGCCTTTTCGACTAACCGCGGGCCATCGGGCGCGGACCATCGGGATACGATCCATTCGGCGAAACCGAGCAATCGCTCGTCGCCGGTGTGACGATGGAGCAACACGATGGGTTCGAGCACGGAACTCGATGCCATTCCGCGGAACAGGCCGCAGCGAAGGATATCGGCCGCGCCGGGGCCGACCTCGGTCATGAGATGCGCGGCCAGCCGGCGGGCGCTCGAGAGAGCCGCGGCGTCGCCGGTCATATCAACCCAGGCCAGCAAACCGAGCAGCGTGTATTTGCGGCCCCAGATATCCCAGGACTTCAAGTGACTGCCGTCGGCGTAGTTCCCGATGTACCCATCCGCGGTTTGGGTGGCGACGAGAGACTGCACGGAATCGCCGAGGCGCGCGCGCGCTTGGGCGTCGCGCGAGTACACACACGCGGCCGTGGCCGACAGAAACCACTTGCCCCAGAACTCGGTTTGCCAGCAAGCAGTCTCCGCGCGCTGGCGAAACGGTGCCACCAGCTTGTCCCAATTCTGCGCGAAGATGCGTTTGCGAACGCACACGTCGATCTTGCGGCCCAGAAGCCCGCCCAGTTGGACATGGTCGAGCGCGGCCGGCGCCAGCACATCGGCGACGCGGTGCCGCGGCTGGTTATCGGCAACGGCACTCTCCTGCCTGGCGCACGAGCTACCGGCCATGGCAGGAAGCAATGCGAGCGCCTGGCGTCGAGTCATCGGCAAATCACAGGGTAGCGTGGCGCAGGCCCGTGTGGGGCAGCGAGTTCACGGCGTGGTTTGGGTCCCACTGGTATACTCGGAGTTGAAGCCATGGCCGAACTCAATCGCCAGCATCGGGAATCCGCGCCAGACGGCGGGCCGGCATCCGTCCACTACTCCGCCGCAGGGCACCCATCCGTCGATCAATTGACGGCCGAACAGGGAACTGGTCCGATCACCGACGTATCCGTGTTGCACGGCGACTTCTGGCCCGAGGACGAGTCTGTCGAGGATTTTCTGGAGACCCTCCACGAGTGGCGCGGCCACAAGCGCACTGATCCTGCCGCATGACGCAAATTGTCGTCGACACCGACGTCGTCTCTTTCCTTTTCAAGAATCACCCGATTGGCTTACGCTACGATCCGGAACTCACCGGGCATGTTGCATTGATCTCGTTCATGACCGTGGCCGAGCTCGAGCGGTGGGCGATTCAGTACCGCTGGGGCGAACATCGGCTGCGCTGGCTACACCTGTATCTCGGCCGGTTCACAGTGGTGCCGTCCAGCCCGGACCTCTGCCGCAAGTGGGGCGAAGCAATGGCCGCCGCCCAAGCCGGTGGCCGCCGAATTGAATGCGCGGACGCCTGGATCGCCGCCACCGCATCGCTATACGGCGTGCCCCTCATGACGCATAACCGCGGCGACTATCTTGGCGTGCCTGGCCTGACACTCATTTCCCACGCGTAGTTCGCCACTCATCAGCGACGCTCGATGTACACTAGCGGAAAGCCGCGAGCGAGATAGCATGCTCCGGCGTTTGTACTGTTCGGCACAGGAGGTCCAAATGTCCCTTCGTCCAGTGAAACGACTGATCCAAGCCAAGCCGACCATCGAGGGCGCGGGCGTGCATCTGCGCCGCGCGTTCGGTTTCGGCAACACTTCCGACTTCGACCCCTTCCTCCTTCTCGACGACTTCCGCAATGACGTTCCGGAGGATTACCTGGCGGGTTTCCCGTGGCACCCGCACCGCGGGATCGAGACCATCACCTACGTTCTCGCCGGTACAGTCGAGCACGGCGACAGCATGGGAAACCGCGGGGCCATTGGCGCAGGCGACATCCAATGGATGACCGCCGGAAGCGGGATTGTTCACCAGGAGATGCCCAAGGGCGATAAGACGGGCAGGATGCACGGATTCCAGTTGTGGGCCAATCTCCCGGCGTCGCTGAAGATGACGGCGCCCCGTTATCAGGAAGTGAAAGCGGGCGATATCCCGGCGATCACGGACGACGACGGCACGCACGTCCGCGTGGTCTGCGGAAAGTTCTGGGGCACCACCGGACCGGTTGACGGCATCGCGGCCGACCCGACTTACCTCGACGTATCGGTGCCTCCCGGCCAGCGGAAGACGCTGCCGGTGGAAACAACGCACCACTCTTTCGCGTACGTTTTCTCGGGCGGCGGGAAGTTCTGCAACGCTTCGGGACCGCTCGCGGTGCCCACCGAATCGGTCGGATGGGCAGACACCAAGCCTCCCGCCGAGGCGGAAAACCGCTCGCTGATTCTCTTTGACCGCGGCGACGAGGTCGAGGTGCACGCCGGGGAAGACGGGATCCGTTTTCTGCTGTGTTCGGGGCAGCCACTCAAAGAGCCTGTGGCCTGGTACGGCCCAATCGTGATGAACACACAGGCGCAGCTCCGCGAGGCGTTCGAGGAACTCGAGAAGGGAACATTCCTCAAACCGATGGCATCCGGCCAGACCCGATAGCCCTCGGCCACGGGGCTCAGCCCACGTACAGGCCCATGCGCTCTTTCACCAGGTGCACGGTCTGATTGGCGATGGGAGCTACGCGTGCGGCGCCCTGGCGAAGCACGCCGGCGAGATAGCCCGGCTCGTTAGCGATCTCCCGATAGCGTGTCTGGAAGGGTTCCAGGTGCGCGATGGTCATCTCCGCCACTTGCTTTTTCAAATCGCCGTAGCGCATGCCGGTGAAGCGCGCCTTCATGGCCTCGTCGCTGTCGCCCGAGAAAGCCTGATAGATGGCCAGCAGGTTGAGGACGCCGGGGCCGGCGGTATCGAAGTCCACTGCCGGATTCGAATCGGTGGTGGCGCGCATGATGGTCTTGCGGATGGCCGCCGGCGGATCGAGCAATGCAACTGCGTGGTTCTGGCCGGTGGCCGATTTGCTCATTTTCTGCGTGGGGTCGTCGAGGCCCATCACGCGGGCTCCCACCGCCGGCAGGCTGGTGCCTGGCACCACGAAGGTTTCGCCGTAGAGCGAATTGAAACGTTGCGCGATGTCGCGGGTCAGCTCCAGGTGCTGGGCCTGGTCTTCGCCCACCGGAACGATGCCGGCCTGGTAGAGCAGAATGTCGGCGGCCATCAGAACGGGGTATTCCAGCAGCCCGGAGCTCACCGATTCCTGCTTCCCCGATTTGGCCTTGTACTGCGTCATGCGCTCCAGCCAGCCGACCGGCGTCACGCAGGTGAGCATCCAGGAGAGCTCGGCGTGCGCGGGCACCGCCGATTGCACCATAATGGAAGAAGTGGTGGGGTCGATACCGGCAGCGAGATAGAGCGCGGCTGTTTCTTCAATCTTGCGGCGCAGCGCGGCGGGATCCTGGTAAAGCGTTATTGCGTGCAAGTCGACGATGCAGAAGATGCACTCATAATCGTTCTGGATGCGCACCCAATTCTTGAGGGCGCCCAGGTAGTTGCCGATGTGCAGGTTTCCGGTTGGCTGCATGCCGGAGAAGACTCGTGTTTTCATGGTAAGAGATTCGGGAGTAAGTCCTATCGTAAGCAATTTCGAAGTGCGGGTGGAAAAACTGGTGTACGGCGGCGACGGGCTGGCGCGTCTGGATGGGCGCGTGGTGTTCGCGCCATTCGTGCTGCCGGGCGAGCGGATCCGCGCCATCGCGCGCAGCGAGAAGCCGGGCATGGTGCAGGCGCGCACGCTGGAAGTGTTGGAGGCCGCGCCGGAACGGGTGGCCGCCGGCTGTGCGGTTTTCGGCCGCTGCGGCGGATGCCACTATCAGCACGCGCCCTACGAATACCAGTTGCTGGCCAAGCGCGACATTTTAATCGAGGAACTGCGCCGGATCGGGAAGATCGAGCCGCCGGCCGAGATCGCGATGGTGACCGGTCCCGCGTGGGGGTATCGCAACCGCGCGCAGTTGCACGTCGAGGAACGGAAGATCGGCTATCGCGAGCCGCGCTCGCACAGCCTGTGCCCGATCGACGATTGCCCGATCTCGTCGCCCAAGATTAACCAGGCCATTGCCAGCCTGAACCAGATGGCGCAGGAGCCGCGCTGGCCGCTGTTCATGGAAACCATCGAGGTGTTCAGCGACGAAGAGCGCGTGCAGATCAACATCATCGACACCAAGCGGCCGGTGGCGCGCCGCTTTTTCGAGTGGTGCGGCGAGCGCATTCCGGGGCTGGTGGAAGGCGCGCTCGATTACGGCGGACGTTTTCGCGTCAGCAGCAATTCCTTTTTCCAGGTCAACCGGTTTCTGGCCGATCGGTTGGTGGAAGCGGCCCTGGATGGGGCTGGAGGCGAAACCGCGCTCGACCTTTACGCCGGCGTGGGACTTTTTTCGCTGGCTTTGGGGCGGCGCTTTCGCCGGGTGAATGCGGTCGAATCGGGCGGAGGCGCGGTGCGCGACCTGCGCTTCAACGCCGAGCGCGCCGGGCTGGCCGGCGTCAAGGCGCAACAGGCTACGGCGGAGGCGATGCTCGCAAAACTGGAGCGCACGCCTGACTTCGTGCTGGCCGATCCTCCGCGGGCCGGTCTCGGCAAAGCCATGGTCGAGCGGCTGGCCACGCTCAAACCGCGCCGGCTGGCGATTGTGGCATGCGATCCCGCCACGCTGGCGCGCGACCTGGCGGGCCTGACCGCCGCCGGATACCGCATCGCCGCCATGACACTAGTGGACCTGTTCCCGCAGACGTTTCACCTGGAAACCGTGGTCCGGCTGGAAATCGGGTAAGCGTAATCTAGCGTAGTGCGTCAAGCAGAACAACTAGTGTGCTCGGGCCGTGGGGCAGGCGCTTTCGCCTGCCATCCGCGCGGCGCTCGGCATGTCTTCGGCGCAGCTCGCAAAGCGGCTTCGAATCGCGCAACCCTCCGTCGTCGCGCTCGAACAATCGGAAGTGAAGGGCACCATTCAACTGGCAACATTGCAGCGCGTTGCGGCCGCCCTCGACTGCACGCTGGTCTATTCGCTGGTGCCGAACAAGCCGCTGGAGACGATGGTTCGCGAGCGAGCTCGCATGTTCGCGCGCCGGCGCCTTGAGCCGGTAGAGCACTCGATGCTGCTGGAGGGCCAGGCGGTGACAGCCAGGCCCAAGGACGCCGAGGCGCGGCTCGATGAGATTATCCGTCGCACCAACCCACGGCTGTTCTGGGACGAAACGTGAACGAGATTCTCGAACCGGACCATGCCGCAACCCCGCTCGCGCCGGAGGAATCTTCTCATCATGCAGCTCGGCGGTAAACGGTTTTCGTGGGGACGGAAGAACCTGCGGGACCCCGGCGTCGCGCGGCAGCAGTATATCGCCGCCTTACGCGCCGCCGGCTCTCACGACATCGCTCCCTTGCTCGCTTTCGCGCGGGAATGAATACGCCCCGTGTGGCTTTGCCAACGAACTTCAGAGACCAGATGCTAGTCGGCTACCGCTTTGCTGTCGATTAAGGCGCGGATGGCGGCGATGCACTCTGGCAGAGGCCTGACGCCCTGGTCGCCGTGTTTGCGCTGGCGGACGGCTACGCAGCCGCTCTGCTGCTCGCGGTCGCCGACCACCAGCATGTAGGGAATCTTCTGCATCTGCGCATCGCGGATTTTGAGGTTGACCTTTTCGCTGCGGTCGTCCACCGTGGCGCGAATGCCCGCGTCATAGAGCTGCTTTTGGATACCGCGTGCATATTCGGTCTGGCGGTCGGTGATGGGCAGCACGATGGCTTGAATCGGCGACAGCCACACGGGGAACGCGCCCGCGTAGTGCTCGATCAGGATGCCGAAAAAGCGCTCGATGGAGCCATAGAGCGCGCGGTGCACCATCAGCGGCTGATGCGCCTTGCCGTCTTCGCCGATGTACTCGAGCTCGAAGCGGCGCGGCAGGGTGAAATCGAACTGCACGGTGGAGAGCTGCCATGGGCGGCCGATCGCATCCACCAGCTTCACGTCGATCTTCGGCCCGTAGAATGCGGCTTCATCGGGCATCACCTTCACTTTGATGTTGAGACGCTCGGTGGCGTGGCGGAGGGCGTCTTCGCCGACCTTCCACTGCTCGGGCACGCCATCGTACTTGCCGCTCGCGCCGTTGTCCCAGGTGGAAAGCTCGGCTTCATACTTGTCGAAGCCGAAAGTGGTGAGCGTATCCACCGCGAACTGGAGGCAGTTCACGATTTCGTCTTCGATCTGCTCGGGAGTGCAGAAGATGTGCGCGTCATCCTGCGTGAAGCCGCGCACGCGGAACAAGCCATTCAGCACGCCGGAGCGCTCATAACGATACACCGTCCCCAGCTCGCCGAGCCGCACCGGAAGATCGCGATAGCTGTGTTGCTTATCCTTGTAAATCAGGATGTGGAAAGGGCAGTTCATCGGCTTGAGCTGGTATTCCGCGTCATCCAGCTCCATGCGAGAGAACATGTTGGCGGCGTAAAAACCCGCGTGGCCGGAAGTCTTCCAGAGATCGAAGCGTGCCACGTGCGGCGTGTACACGAGCGAGTAGCCGCGCCGCAGGTATTGGTCGCGCATCCAGTCTTCGAGCTGTTTGCGGATGATGCCGCCCTTGGGATGGAAGAAGATCAGCCCAGGCCCGGCCAGTTCCTGAATGCTGAACAGGTCCAGGTCCTTGCCGAGCTTGCGGTGGTCGCGCTTCTTGGCTTCTTCGATCTGCTTGAGATGCGCGTCCAGCTCTTTGGGAGTGAAAAACGCGGTGCCGTAAATGCGCTGCAACTGCTTGTTGTGCTCGCTGCCTTTCCAGTAAGCGCCGGCGATGGAGAGCAGCTTGAAAGCCTTGATCTTCGAAGTGTCGGGCAGGTGCGGGCCGCGGCAGAAATCGATGAAATGCGGCCCCAGCGTGTATTCGCTGAAAACCTCGTCGGCCTTTTCTTCGATCAGCTCGCACTTCATCCAGGCGTCGGCGTATTTCTTGAGACCGTCTTCCTTGCGGGTGTAAACGCGCTCATAGGGAAGCTTGCGCGCCTGGATCTCCCACATCTTTTTTTCGATCTTTTCGAGATCCTCGGGAGTGAACGGAACCGCTCGGTCGAAGTCGTAATAGAAGCCGTTGTCGATGGGCGGGCCAATGCCGAGCTTGGTTTCCGGGTAGAGTTCGAGCACGGCCGCTGCCAGCAGGTGCGCTGTCGAATGGCGGTAGATGTACAACGACTCGGGGTTCTTGGCGGTGAGGATCTCGAGTTTCGCGTCCTTTTCAATTGGCCGATTCAGATCGACCAGCTCGCCGTCGATCTTGGCGGCGATGGCGGCGTCGGCCAGGCGCGGGCTAATGTCTTGGGCGACGTCGATGGGACGCGTACCCGATTCGACGGGCTTCTGGCTGCCGTCGGGCAGGGTGATGACAATGCTGCTCATAGGGAAATTTCAGCGTAACACGCATGTGGGGCGGGGCGAGTTTCGGCGGCCGTCGTGAACGAGAGAGAGAGAGAGAGTGCTGGCCACAGATAAACACCGATGAACGCGGATAAGAAACCGAGAATCTTATCTGTGTTGATCCGTGTTCATCTGTGGCTTGAAATTGGTTCTTCTCGGCTTCTTGGAAGCGGGCAAGCCAAAAGCATGCCCTACCGCTCGTGCACGTCTTCCAGATACGTGTAGCCGTGCAGGCCCTCTTCGTAAAACTTCAGCAGGGCTCCGGTTTCCTCATAGGTGAGGCGGCCTTCGCGCAGGGCGGATTCCGCGTCGCGGCGCAGCTTCGCCACCAGGTGCTCGGAGGAGAACTGCACGTAGTTGAGCACCTCGCGCACGGTATCGCCCTTGATCACGGAATCGAGAATCACTTCGCCGGTCGGTCCCTGCCGCACGTGAACCGCGTTGGTGTCGCCGAACAGGTTGTGCAGGTCTCCCAGGATCTCCTGGTAGGCGCCGAGTAGGAAGGTGCCCAGGTAATAGTCGCCGCCGGCGAACGGATGCAGCATCAGCGTACGCTTCACGTCGCGGCGGTCGATAAAGGCATCCACTTTGCCGTCGGAATCGCAGGTGATATCGCCCAGCACGGCGGGGCGGAGCGGCTGTTCTTCCAGGCGATGGATCGGCATGATGGGGAAGAGCTGATTGATCGCCCAACTGTCCGGCATGCTTTGGAAGAGGGAGAAATTGCAGAAATACGTGTCGGAGAGCATGGCGTCGATGCCCTCCAGCTCCTCGGGGAAATAGTCGAGCTCGCTGGCCAGCTTCTGGATCTTGCGCGTGATCGCCCAGTAGAGGTTCTCCGCCACGCAGCGCTGTTCGAGCGAAAGATAGCCGAGGCTGAACAGGTTGAGCGCCTGATCGAGCGCCTGCTGCGCGTCGTGATAGCTTTCGAGCAGATTTTTGGCGGTGAGTCCGCGGTAGGTCTCCTGCAGGTCGATGAGCGGCTGTTCGGCGTCGGCGGGCGGCTCGGCGGGAGTGTCGCTATCGCCCATGCCGGAGACGCCCAGGACGTTGAAGACGAGCACGCTGTGATAGGCGGCAATGGCGCGCCCGCTTTCGGTGATGATGGTCGGATGCGGCACTTCGCTTTCGTCGCACACGCTCTGCGCGTGATAGACGATATCGTTGGCGTATTCCTGAAGCGTGTAATTGACGCTCGATTCGAAATCCGTCTGCGAGCCATCGTAATCGATGCCGAGGCCGCCGCCCACGTCGAGGTACTTGAGGCCGGCCCCGGCCCGGTACAAGTCCACGTACACGCGAACCGCTTCGTTCACGGCTCCCTTGATCTGGCGGATATTGGTGATCTGGCTGCCCAGGTGGAAGTGGAGCAGGTTGAGGCAATCGGCCATGCCGAAATCCTTCAACTCCTGCAAAGCGCGCACCGCCTCCGTGGCGGAGAGGCCGAACTTGGAGCGGTAGCCGCCCGACGATTTCCAGCGGCCGGAGCCGCGGCTGGCCAGCTTGACCCGCAGGCCGATTCTGGGCCGCACGCCGACCCGCGCCGCGTACTTCAGGATCAGGTGGAGCTCGGTATACTTTTCGACCACCGGGATGATCTGGCGGCCCACCTTTTGCGCCAGCATCGCCAGCTCGATGTACTCATCGTCCTTGAAACCGTTGCAGATGATGGGCGTGTCGTTATCCGCTAGCGCCATCACGGCGATCAATTCGGGTTTGGAACCTGCTTCCAGCCCGAAGCGGAAGGGCTTGCCGAACTCGATGACCTCCTCCACCACCTGCCGCTGCTGGTTGACCTTGATCGGATACACGCAGCAGTACTCGCCCTGGTAATGATGTTCGGCGATGGCGGTTTGAAAGGCCGCGTGCAATTCGCCAAGGCGATGCTTGAGGATGTCGGCGAAGCGGACCAGGATAGGCAGATCGATGCCGCGCAGCACCAGCGTGTCGACCAGTTCCTTGAGATCGATCGAGCGCGCCGGGTCCTTTTCCGGGTGGACCAGGACGTGGCCGTTGTCGCCGACCGAAAAGTAGCCCTTGCCCCAGCTCGCCACGTCATAGAAGTCGCTGGCGACCTGCGGCGTCCATCGTTCAGTGGGCTCGACCACCACGGAGCCCTTACGGCCATTTCTTTCCAACTGGGAATCTCTCCTTGAACCACCAGTGTCCTTCGAAAGCCGGGGCGTGGCAAGGAAAAACTGCATGGTCATGAGGAATGGCAGTAAGATTGTCGCGCTACTGTCACAGAGTGGTGTCCGCTCGGCACACGTGAGCCTGATCGTCCGTCAGGCAGCCTGCGGTTTCCTCGCCGGCTGGCGGCGCACCAGCCAGCGCAGGAATCGCACGCGCAATCAAAGTGGGGCAGGCGCTTTCGCCTGCCAACCGACTGTCTCGCACTATCCAAACCAAGACCAACGACATCTCCGAGAGACGGCACGGCTTCTGCCATGCCGAAGGGATCGCGAGAATAAAACTGCACTGTAGCCATGAATGGCAGTAAGATTGTGGCGATGTGGTCACAGAGCAGTATCCGTTGGGCACACGCCGCGCTGCTGTTTGGCGTGTGCGGCGCAGCGTCCTCCCAGTTGGTGAACTTGGAGGGCTGGAGCAGTTGGGGCAACTTCCTGCTCCCCATTCCGTTCGGCATCGCCGCCGCGTGGCTGTGCGTCGGGCGCCTGGCTACAGGCATCGAGCTGGTGATTGTCGACGCCGCCGTCTGGCAACTGGCCCACCGGATGGCGCTGTGGCTCGCTACCGATGGGCCGTCATTGAAGAGGATAGCCGCGATGTACCTGGCCGGCCTGGTGGGCGGCTTGGGAGTCAGCGTGGCGACCGCGCTGGCCAAGCGCCAGGCGCCCGGCATGCGCGCCGTGGGAATTGGCGCGCTCTCGGGCGGCGTCTTCGGCCTGCCCTTCGCCTGGTGGGTGATCGCCGGAGACCATCTGCCGATCCCCGAGTGGGCGTTCATCACGCTGTGCTTCACGCTCTGGCAGGCAGCGCTGGGCGTTTGCCTCTGGCGGGGCTTTCGGCTGGGTAGGCCCGAACCGGCAGCGTAGCCTTTCCCCGGCCGTCCGGCCACATTTCGCGACCGTTCGGCCCGCCTCTGCATCCATTAGCTGAGCAATCTTGACTATAAAGTACAGATTGGGTAATCTGGTTATAGTCCAACAGCTTAGGAGTTGCGCCGGTGAGCGATTCGACCAACACCATCGAAACGATTGCGAATCAGGAATATAAGTGGGGGTTCGTCAGCGATATCGAGGCCGACTCGATCCCCCGCGGCCTCTCCGAAGACGTGGTTCGCCTGATTTCGGCCAAGAAGCGCGAGCCCGAATGGCTGCTCGAATGGCGGCTGAAAGCCTACCGGCACTGGCTCACCATGACCGAGCCGACCTGGGCCAACGTGCACTACCCGAAGATCGACTACCAGGACATCATTTATTACGCCGCGCCGAAGAGCAAAAAGAACGCGCCCAAGAGCCTGGACGAAGTAGACCCGGAGCTGCTGCGCACCTACGAAAAGCTGGGCATTCCGCTGCAAGAGCGGGCAATCCTGTCGGGCGTCGCCGTGGATGCCGTGTTCGATAGCGTGTCCGTCGCCACCACGTTCAAGGAAAAGCTGAAGGCGATGGGCGTCATCTTCGGCTCGTTCTCGGAAGCGGTCCACGAATACCCGGAACTGGTCCGGCAGTACCTGGGCACGGTGGTGCCGTCGTCGGACAACTTTTTCGCGGCATTGAATTCGGCCGTGTTCAGCGATGGCTCGTTCTGCTACGTGCCCAAGGGCGTGCGCTGCCCCATGGAGCTCTCGACCTACTTCCGCATCAACGCCAAGGACACGGGACAGTTCGAACGCACGCTGATCATCGCGGACGACGACGCTTATGTGAGCTACCTGGAAGGCTGCACGGCGCCGATGCGCGACACCAACCAGTTGCACGCGGCGGTGGTGGAGCTGGTGGCGCTCGACCGCGCGCAGATCAAGTATTCGACGGTGCAGAACTGGTACCCCGGCGACAAAGAAGGCAAGGGCGGCATCTACAATTTCGTCACCAAGCGCGGGGCGTGCCGCGGCGTGAATTCGAAAATCTCGTGGACGCAGGTGGAGACCGGATCGGCGATCACCTGGAAGTACCCGAGCTGCCTCTTGATTGGCGACCATTCGGTGGGCGAGTTCTACTCGGTGGCGCTGACCAACAACTATCAGCAGGCCGACACCGGCACCAAGATGATCCACATCGGCAAGAACACCACTTCGACGATCGTATCGAAGGGGATTTCGGCCGGCCACGGGCAGAACACCTATCGCGGCGGAGTCAAAATCCTCAAGAATGCGACCCACGCGCGCAACTATTCGCAGTGCGATTCGCTGCTGCTGGGCGACCAATGCGGCGCGCACACGTTCCCGTACCTGGAAGTGAAGAACACGTCGTCGCAACTGGAGCACGAGGCCTCGACGTCGAAGATCGGCGAGGACCAGATTTTCTACTGCCGGCAGCGCGGCATCTCGAGCGAAGACGCGGTGTCGATGATCGTACACGGATTCTGCAAGGAAGTGTTCCGCGAGTTGCCGATGGAATTCGCCGTCGAGGCGCAGAAGCTGCTCGGCGTAAGTCTGGAAGGAAGCGTAGGGTGATCGGAGCCGCGACCAAACGAGCCGCGACCAAACGGAGCCGCGACCAAAGGGAGCGGTTAAGTAGCTGTTATGAATCGCGCCCAAGTAAGTTAACGAGGCTGATCTGACGAGGACTGAATGGCATTGTTAGAGATCAAAGATCTGCACGCGACGGTCGCCGACCGCGAGATTCTGAAGGGCATCGACCTCACCGTCGAAGCCGGCGAAGTGCACGCCATCATGGGTCCGAATGGCTCCGGCAAGAGTACGCTGGCGCAGGTGCTGGCCGGGCGCGAACTGTACCACGTGACCGGCGGCCAGGTGACGTACGATGGCAAGGACCTGCTGGCGCTCTCCCCCGAGGACCGCGCGCGCGAGGGCATTTTCCTGGCGTTTCAGTATCCGGTCGAAATCCCCGGCGTCAGCAATATGTATTTCCTGAAAGCCGCGCTGAATACGATTCGCAAACACCGCAACCTGCCGGAGCTGGATGCGATGGATTTTCTCGAGCGGATCCGCGCCAAGATGACCGCCATGAACATGGACCAGGCGCTGCTGAACCGGCCCGTGAATGCGGGCTTTTCGGGCGGCGAAAAGAAGCGCAACGAAATCTTCCAAATGGCGGTGCTGGAGCCGCGGCTGGCGATTCTGGACGAGACGGATTCGGGCCTCGATATCGACGCGCTCAAGCTGGTGGCGGCGGGCGTGAACGCCATGCGCAGCGCCGAGCGCGCCATGGTTGTGGTGACGCACTACCAGCGGCTGCTGAGCGAGATCGTGCCGGACTACGTGCACGTATTGGCCGACGGACGGATCGTGAAATCGGGCGGCAAGGAGCTGGCGCTGGAGCTGGAAGCGGGCGGCTACGCGGCGCTGGGAATCCAGGACGAAGCTGAGGTGGTGGGCAGGCGATGACGACGGCGGCTCAACAGGTCGGCAATTGGCTGTTCGAGTTCACCCGCCAGGAACCCGCGGAGCCGTGGCTGCAACATCTGCGCGACAGCGCCTTCGCGCGTTTCACCGAGCTGGGATTTCCCACCACGCGCGACGAAGAGTGGCGATTCACCAACGTGGCGCCGATCGCGCGGCAGGCATTCCGCAAGGGCCACGCGGACAAGTTGTTGGTCACGCCGTCCGCCATCGAGGAACTCTCCGCGGAAGAGTACGAACGCCATTTGAGCCGCTACGCCGGATTCGAACAGAACGCGTTCGTGGCGCTCAACACAGCTCTGCTCTGCTGCGGCATCGTTGCGCTGCGGGTTCCTCGCGGCGTCTTCACGGACCCCATCGAAATCACGTACGAAGTTCCGCCAGATGTGGCGCGCGATCCGAACGAGCCGGCCCCCGTATCTGTCCATCCGCGGACGCTCATCGTGGTCGCGCCCGGCGCGCAGTGTACCATCGTCGAGACTTACAAGGGCGCGGGCCATTACTTCACCAATGCCGTGACGGAGATTGTCGCCGGTGATGGCGCGGTGATCGATCATTACAAAATCGAGCGCGAATCGCCGGAGGCGTTTCACATCGCCACCATGCAGGTGTCTCTCGGCCGCAGCGCCAATTTCACCACCCACAATATCTCGTTAGGCGGCGCGCTGGTTCGTAATGACATCGGGGCGACACTTTCCGAAGGCGCCGAAGCCACTGTGAACGGCCTGTATCTGGTCAGCGGCACAGAGCACGTCGATAATCACACTGTGATCGACCACGCCAAGCCGCACGGCACGAGCCACGAACTCTACAAGGGCATTCTGGACGGCCACTCGAGCGCCGTCTTCAACGGGCGCATCATCGTCCGCAAGGACGCCCAGAAGACCGATTCCAAGCAGACCAACAAGAACCTGGTGCTATCCGACGACGCGGTGATCGACACGAAACCCGAGTTACAAATTCATGCCGACGACGTGCGCTGCACGCACGGTGCGACCATCGGCCAACTCGACGCGGAGTCGCTGTTCTATCTGCAATCGCGCGGCATCGGCAAGGCGCAGGCGCGCAGCCTGCTGACCCAGGCGTTCGCGCAGGATATCATCGACCGCATCAAGATTCCGGAATTGCGGAACCAACTGGAGAAGGTTCTATCCGAGAAATTCCATGAGCGCTCTAACTACTGAGATCGCGGCTAGCTTCGATGTGGAACGGATCCGGGAGGATTTCCCGGTTCTGAAACAGGCCATACACGGCAAGCCGCTGGTGTATCTGGATAACGCGGCGACCGCGCAGAAGCCGATGGCGGTGATCGCAGCTATCGCCAAGTTTCACGAAGTGGATTGCGCCAACATACACCGCGGCGTGCATGAGTTGAGCCAGCGCTCCACCGCGGCCTACGAATTGACGCGCGCCAAGATGAAGCGTTTCCTCAATGCGCGCTCGAAGAGCGAGCTGATCTTCGTGCGCGGCACCACCGAGGGCATCAACCTGGTGGCCTCGAGCTGGGGACACAAGAACGTACGGGAAGGCGACGAGATTATTATCTCGACGATGGAGCACCACTCCAACATCGTGCCGT
>JBELAO010000059.1:0-24059 GCA_049508735.1 Bryobacteraceae bacterium
GTGGTGCCAGCCTTCGCCGGAGCCGCACCCGGCTTCAGCGGGCTGTATCAGGTGAACGCCGTGGTCCCGGCCGGCATCGCGGCGTCACAGCAGGTGCCGATCGTGATGTCGCAAGCCGGCCGCGCCGCGCTGACGGTGACGGTGCCGATCCAGTGATCCGCGACCCGCAGGGGCCGGGCATGTCCGGCCCCGGTCGCGCTCGTCTTGCCTGCCAAGACATCGTCCCGTCAACCTCGCTTGAGGATTCGAAGAGTCTTGCACTAAGCACCGGGCCATTTCAGTTCTTTCGCGCATTCAGGACAGATGCCATGGCTGAACTCAGCCTCGGAATGCTGTCTGACGTACACTTCAAACCTGTTCCAATAACCCTGGCTATCACGAATCCTCTTGCAATACATGCAGATAGGAAGAATGCCGTGGAGAGTCTTAATCTGCTCCAGCGCGCCGCGGAGCTCCTGTACCTGTGCCGCTAACTGTTTCTGCAGCTCGATCATGCGACGTCCGACTTCGATGCGCGCACGAAGTTCGTCTGGGTCAAAGGGCTTGACCAGATAGTCGTTCGCCCCGGAATCCAGACCCGCCGCCAGGTCGGCCTTGGCATCCTTGGCGGTCAGTATGATGAGATAGGGTGGCTGGTCGCACTGCATGGCACGAACCCGGCGCACAACCTCCAGCCCCTCCATCACTGGCATAATCCAATCAAGAAGGGCCAAGCAGGGAGCATCCGGTTCCTGCAACTGCTGCCACGCTTCCGCGCCGTTAGCGGCTTCGATGACCTCGTGCCCACTCTTCTTTAAGAACTCTCCCAGAATCACGCGGGAGGTGAAATCGTCGTCGGCGATCAGTATCCGCATGCGCCCGCCACTTTACTTGATGAGCCCTGAGTTGCACACGCCGCCCTCGGCTTCCCCGTGCAGGAGGCTTGCATGAACGAGCCCATGTAGCCGATTGTAGCGTTCGGTTGGGGCGCGATGCCCGGGGACTTGAGCGGCCGCTCGCGGGTGCGTTCGAGCAGGTCGGCCGCCGGAATACGGGTCGGGGGATCGAGCGCCAAGCACCCGCCGAACCTTGGCTGCCCAGGCAGGGGCAGTGCTTTTCGGATTGACACGACCCTACCTCTCACTGTATAGTATTATTGTCTAGAACTACTAGTACTATTAAATAGATGGATATGGTACCTCTCTCGTTTTTAGGTGCCTCGACCGCAGCGAGTTCTCTGATCCTGCGGTGCAATTCTAAGCCCGATAGGCCGCCAACGCTTTGGATCGCAATGGAAACAGCTCCTGTCGTTTCAGCAGTTTCAGCCTCTGCGAACGACAACCACACCCATACCACCGTTTCCGGTGGGAAGCCGGAGTCCTTACTGCCATGACCGATTTTATGATTACCGCTCACAATTCACTGATCCACCCCCACGAGAATCGGAGGCTCGGTTCCCGGTTGTGGCTTGCGATGATAGCCGCCGGCCTGCTTGGCGCAACCGCCGCGAATGGCGCGACCGCGCCCACGGACTCCGTCCAGCCGCAGGACAAGATCAACCGTGCCGCGCACGCCGCTCCCACTATCACGACCCAGCCGGTTGGGCAAACGGTGACAGTCGGGCAAACCGCCACGTTCACGGCAGTGGCTGCGGGTGCTACGCCGATCGAGTATCAGTGGCAAAAAAACGGAGTCGCGATCCGGTTGGCTACGCGCAGCACCTACACCACGCCGGCCGTCAGCGCGGCCGACAATGGAGCGAAATTCGCCGTGGTGGCTCGGAATCGTTACGGCAGCGTGACCAGCAACGCCGCCACCTTGACGGTGAACGCCGCCGTGGTGGCGCCCACGATCACCACGCAGCCGCAGAGCGTGACAGTGACGGCGGGACAGACGGCCACGTTCAGTGTCGCGGCCGGTGGTACCGCGCCGTTGAGTTATCAGTGGAAGAAGAACGGCACAGCGATTAGCGGTGCGAACGCCGTCAGCTATACCACGCCGGCGACGGCAACCACGGACAGCGGCTCAACCTTCACGGTGACAGTGAGTAACACGGCCGGCAGCGTGACCAGCAACGCGGCCACCTTGACGGTGAATGCCGCCAGCCCGACTCCACAGACGATTACCTTCGGTAATCCTGGGACGCAGACGGTGGGAACGCCGCTCGCGCTCTCCGCCACGGCCAGCTCCGGCTTGACGGTATCGTTCGCTTCCACCACAAGCATCATATGCACGGTTGCCAACTCAACCGCGACATTCATCGCCGCTGGCACTTGCACGATCCAGGCCTCGCAGGCAGGCAATGGCACTTATGCCGCAGCCACACCGGTGTCGCAGAGCTTCACGGTTAATAGCAAAGTCACCAGCGGTCCATTGGCGATCACCACCGCGTCCTGCCCAGGCGGAACACAAGGCGCGGCGTATGCCGGCTGCACCATAGCCGCCAGCGGCGGCACTCCGCCCTACACGTATTCGCTAAGCACGGATGTCACCGACTATCCCCCATTGCCCGAGGGGATGTCTCTCGACGCAAAGACAGGGACCATCGGCAGCTCGCTGATCGGCGGTCAAGGCACCTACATACCCGAGCTTGTCGTTACGGACTCGACAGGTGCACAGGCGACTCAGGACATCAGCTTCGCCATCAATGGCAGCAACGCGTTCCTCGCCGGCATCTTCCCATCCACTTCTATCTTCCACCATCGCGTGGATGCGGCCACGACCGGCTTACCCGTGGATACTTCCCCCGCGGCGCCTATGTACAGCGGCTATTTGTCGGAGACGATCAAACCGTTCTTCGGCGATCAGTATGCTAACTTTCCGAATGGAATACCGGCCATTGAGGTTCCGTACAACCAGCCGGATGTGGCGGTTACAACCACGGTGTATCAGTCCTATTTCACCTCTGGTCCGATTCCGCCGTACGCTCCGGTAGAGGGCACCGCCAACGCGGTTACCACCGGTGGAGACATGCACGTTCTGGTCTACCTCGAGGCGGGCGACGGAAACAGCCCTGCCCTTTACGAGATGTGGCAGGGAATATACGAAAGCGGCCCCTGGACCGATTCTTCCAATGCGCTTTGGCCCAACGTATCTTCGAATGCCCTGACACCGCAAGGGCAGGGGACGTCCGATGCCGCTGGTCTACCGGTTGCGCCGCTGCTCGCCAATGCCGACGAGGTAATCGGCACTGGCACACCCAGCGAGCCTAACGGTACGATTCAGCATCCCATTCGATTCACACTGAATCACATGTTGAATTACTGGGTCTGGCCCGCGACCCAGACAGCCGGCGTCGGCAGTTGCACGACTACGGAAGGGAGTTCCATTCCCGTGGAGTCGCTAATCTCGCAAGCTACTCCTCCCGCAAGCTGCACCATGTCGGGGGCCGCCGGCGAGATCTACCGGCTCAAGGCCTCGGTGGCGACTCCCTCCTGCGCCGAGACAAGTCCGCAAGCCGCCATTATCATTGCAGGATTCCGAAACTATGGAATCATCCTGGCCGACAATGGAGACAGTGGCGGGCTGATTGGCACGCCCGACGCCCGCTGGAACAATAACGATCTTTCGTGCATCAGAAGTCTCACTTTGTCCGACTTCGAGCCTGTGAACGTGTCGAGCCTCATGGTTAGCAACGGCAGCGGGGCCACGAGCCATTAGATTATTTGAAGTCCGTACTTGCAGCTTATTTAACAGGCGAACCGCCATTCCGCCACGGTGATCGGGGCGGGCAGCACCATCGGCGCCAGCGTCCGATGCCCCAGTTTTCGCCGGTCTCACCGCGCGGCGGCACTGGCGCAAGGGCCCGAGAAACTCCGCCGGCTAATCCTTACTTTGGCGTGATGTCGGTAACCGGAAGATCCCAGTGCGCCGCCAGGATTTCGAATCGCCGCAGTTCCTCGCGCTTGTAAGTCTCCTGGTCGGGCCAGAGTTGCTTGATCAATCGATCCTCGTCGGGATTGGCGGTAGTCGCTACGGTCGAGTTCTTGTAACGGATCGTGACGCGATAGTCCCAGCGCGCATCCTCGGTCATGTGATTGGACGGCGTCTCGATTTTCACCGAGAGTATGCGGCCTGTCTCGGCGATCTTCCGCAGTAATGGGTAGTGATTCTTCAAAAAGAGTTGCAGGAACTCCTGCTGATGGCCCCACGGCGTTTTGTAGTAGTACTCGACGGAGTAAGGCTGGTCAGGTGCGACCTGAGGGGGCGCGCCCTGGCCCAGCATCGGCCGCCCAACAACGCACAGCAGCAACGTAAACAGTATGTTCTTCATCGATCCTCCATGTGTCATGCCATTTGAGCCCGCCAGCGGGGTGTCAAAGCGTTCCCCGCCAGCTATTTTGAAATCCAAAAGTAATAGTGAGCTGTGTAGGCGGTCTCCTGCACCTGATTCGCGGTGCAGCCGGTCGTCGGGGCCTTGCCACCGCCAGTGTACAGGCGTTGAATGATCCCAACATCGCTGAATGCGCCGGTGCGGCTGGCCTTGTCGGCATCGAGCCTCAACCAGTCAATCGAGGACCCGTCCGGCGACGCGAAATGGACCGCCGTCGCGCCGATGCCTTTGATGGTGCCCCCGCCATCCACCATGGTCCAGGTTGGCCCGGCGGTGTGACGAACTTTCAAATTCGAGTTCATGTCGTAGAGGCTCGCAGCGGGAGTCGAACCTTGGGCCCAAACGCCGTTGTCACACCGGTAGATCTGCTTCCCGACCGCCAGAAAATGGAATTTGAGTTTGACGTCGGCGTTAGGCGCCACCTCGAGGGCCTTCGCCGCGGCAGGCAGCGCGGGTGGCTCAAGTTGTTGAGCAGCGAGCGGGACCGCCAACAGTCCCAGCAGGCATAGATTTCGTGCCGTCATTGTTTTCTCCGAGAGGACTCTCAGAGATCCACAATAGCATTCCCGCGCACCAGCGTTGTACCCACGCCAACCAAAGCTCACACGGCATGGTCCGCCGGCGCGTCTTCACCGTTCCATATCCTGCGCGAAGTCCAATCTCGCGCGGGACCCGACCAAAACGGATCCGCCGGGCCGAGCCCCAGCGGAAGCAGCACCGTGGAGCAAAGATACAAACTGCCCGTCGAGATGTAGCTCTCTCCCAATTTGGGCTGGTGTCCACAGAACCCGATGCGCAGCCAGCCGCCGCCGTCGAATGTTCCCGGCGCTTCCATCAGCCGGCGCATGACTGCCGTCAAGGCGCAGCGGACCTGCGGACCCGTCAACGGCTCGGGCACGTCGCCCTCGAGCGCCTGCAGGGCCAGTAAATGAAAGGCGCCGCAACGATAGGTGATGGAGCGGCCGACGGCGGGAAATGTTCCATCCGGCGCAATCAGCCGCTCCTGAATGGCCGCGTAGCGCCGCGCGCGCACCCGGATATCGGGAAACATCCCGTCCCATCTGCCGCTGTACGCGCGGATGTTGCGCAGCGTATCCAGCAACATGGGCTGGATCACGAAGCTATTGTAGTAGTCCCAATGAAAGCGCGGCCCATCGCCGTAGATGCCGTCGCCCAAGTACCATTCCTGGTGCTTGCGGAGAGCATTATCGATTCGCGTGGCCTCCCAGGGCTCACCGATCATGGCCATGGCAGTTTCCACCATTGCGCTGAAAAGCAGCCAATTGCTGTCGTACGGCACGATCGCGCGTGAGGACACGAGTGCGGCGGCCAGGTATCGTTGAGTCGTGGGGTCCAACTTCTTCCAGAGCTCGGTCGGCGCCCGCAACAGTGCCTGCGACAGGAAACCGCAATCCACCAGCGGCTGATCGCCGTCGGAGAAATTGAGGAGATCCGGCGACTGGGGATCGGTCGCCGATCGAATCGCCTGGCGCGCCAATGCCCGGTACCGTTGTTGAAGGTCGTGCTCGGCGCCGGCAACGAGCGGAGCCTCGATCCAGGGCGCGATGCCGGCCAGCAGCCGGGCGATCGCTTCCAGGTGGGAATACTTCCGCCGGACCGTTTGGTTGTCGCCTGCGCATTCCACCGGCATGTTCCTTCTCAACGTTCCGCGAGCCAGATTTTCAAGCACCGGCTCCGCCAGTTTGGTAAGCAAACCAGTCCAGTATCCTCGGTCACCCCCGGCCGTAATCCGCGGAACGCCCAGCGCCGTCCGCGCGGAGCTTAAACCTGCGAGTGTCTTAAGCGCTGTGCGACGATTTGTCATAGACCCACGGAAGCATTATCTCCAAACTACGCCGCGGTTCGTCTGCTTCGTAGGATATTGCGCGCAGCCCGCGGCCACCACACTGTGATTCATTCCGGCCGCGAAGCCGCCGGTGGAGAACCGGGCGGAGGCGGAATTGGGTTGGGGCTGCCGCTCAAGCAATCCAACAGATCCCTGACGCGCCGGCGGCTCACTTCGAGCGTCGCTCCGTTCGTCAACACGACGTCGGCGGTGCCGCCGATCAGCGGGCGGACTTCGGCCACCGATTCCAGTTTCACGATCACCGACCGGGAGAGGCGGAAGAACAGCGCCGCATCCAGCCGCTCCTCAAGATCGCTGAGGGTCGGTTCCAGCACGTACGCCCGATCGCGCGTGTGCAGCTTGGTGAGTCCCTCTTCGGAGGAAAAATACAGGACGTCGCGCTGGGGGATGACCTTGTAGCGGCCGCCACAGCGGGCCAGCAGCCGCGCGCTGGCTGCGGGCACAGCCCGTGTCAGCCGGTCCACATCGCTGTCGGCATCGCGCAGCGCTCTCTGCCGAATCCGTTCGATGGCTTGCGCCAGCCGGTGCAGGCTCACCGGTTTCAGCAGGTAGTCTATCGCGTGCAGCTCGAAGGCCTTCACGGCATAGGTGTCAAACGCCGTGCAAAAGACGATCTTGGGACGCGGGCGCGGCAGGCACGCCGCCACCTCAAGGCCGCTGGCGCCTGGCATTTGGATGTCGAGCAGCAGCAGGTCGGGCTGCAGCTCGAGGGTCTTCTGAATCGCCTCTTCGCCGTCGGCGGCTTCACCGGCGACTTCCACATCCTGGATCGAGCCGAGCATCTGGCGCAACCGCTCGCGTGCGATATCTTCGTCGTCCACCAGCAGCGCCCGGATCACGTCGCCACCTCGACCGCCCGCGTCGTCCGCGGCATCTCGATGGTGACTACGGTCATCGCGGGCGTCCCATCGCGTCCCACGCCCAGGTGCGCAGCGTCGCCGAAGTAGCCGCGCAGACGCTCCCGTATGTTGCGGAGACCGTGGCCCTCTCCAGGCTGGTGAAAGACTCCCGCCGCGGAGTCTTCGAAGCCCGGCCCGTTGTCGCGGACCTCGATGCGGAGACGGCCTTCGGCAACATCCACATTGACCTCGATCCTGCCGGGGACGCGGCTGGCGCCCACCCCGTGCTTCACTGCGTTTTCCACCAGAGTCTGGACAATCATGGCGGGAATCCGCACCTCGTCGGCTTCGTCGCCCGCCCGAATCGTGAACTCGAGCCGGTCCCCGAACCGTGTCCGCTCGATATCGAGATAAGCGCGGACGGCCTCCAGTTCTTCGTCCAAAGGCACCCACTCCCGTTCGGAGCGGCGCAGGGTATAACGAAACACCTCCGCCAACTGCTCGATGGTCCGCTCGGCGCGGTCCGGGCGGCGGGGAATCAGTCCCGCGATTGTATTCAACGCGTTGAACATGAAGTGCGGATTGACTTGTGCGCGAAGGGCCCTGAGCTGCGACCGCTCGGCTTCGAGCAGCAGGTCCTGCTCTCGCCGCTTCCGCTGCTCGCGCTCCTCGCGCAATCGCAGGTTATCGAGCAGGAAGGAATACGTCTCCGCCAAAGACGAGAGCAGAGTAACGTCTTCGCTCAGGAAGCGAGGACCATGCACTCGCGTCCGGATCGAGATGAGACCGGTCGGTTCCCCATCGCTCCGAAGCGGCGCTTCCATGCAGCCGCGAGCGTTCCCGGCCGCTGGAAAGGGCCCGGGACCGAGCTGAACTCTGGCCTCGGACTGGAATATCTCGCCCAGCAGCCGCTCTCCCCGTTCGGCGAGTTCACCCTCGCCGATTGCGCTTTGCAGTCCTGTCAGGAAGTACTTGCCAGCCTGAGACGGACGGAAGCGGCGGCCCAAGAGCCGGTCGAGCCAGAGCGACAATTTCTGCTGACCCCAAGGCGCCAAGAGCACGATCGGCAAGACGAGAAGCGCCCACGCCAGGACGGCCGTGCGTGTGCCCCACCAGAGGCGCAGCAGGAAGGGCGCCATCACAGATAAGTATGCCGCCAGCAGGAGCAGGAAGCAGAAAGTGAACGCTCCCTTCTTGATGAGAACGTCGAAGAAGGTGGGCCGCTCGGCATAGTACGTGATGACGAATCCGAAGCCCAGCGGGAGTGTCTGCGCCAGTATGGAGCCCCAGCCTCCTTCGGGCGCGAACAGGTAAATACACGCCCAGACGCCACAAAGAAGCAGTAGCCAGCGCCGCTGATTCCTCGCGAGTCGATCGGTATCGTGGCGTTGGGAAACCCACAGGATCAAGCCGCAGCCTGTCGCCGCGGTCACCATGAGTGCCCGGTATGCCAGCAGTGTTGGTTTGTCGCTCAGGTAATCCTGGAATGGGCGGCCCAGCGCGCCGAGCGCCAACAGCAAGAACAAAAGTCCCAGCGCGTAAACGGCAAGGAGACCAGTCCGCCATATCCCGCCGCCGGACAGACCCTCCCTCTCATTTCTGTAGAAGAAATGGAACAGCAAGGGTGGAAGCAGAGCCTGCGCGGCGATCTGAGGGTACACCAGGAACGGTTGTCCGTAGTAAACCATCCCCCAGGAGAGGTAATTGACGAGGTTGGAGACAAATAGGATTGCGCAAGCTGTCGTGATATACAGATAGAGGTAGCCGCCCCAGTGGCTCCCGCTCTTCCGGTACTCTTGAAGCCAAAGAAAAGACAGAAGGGTAAACGTAATCCCGTTGAAGCCCCACAGCAGGACGTCCAGCCAGGGATAATACCCGCTCACGATTTCCTCCAGACCTTTTGGGAAAACCTGTTACGCACAGCGGTTACTGCCTCACCACTTGCCAGCGCGCGCGGCTCCGATTTCAGGGGGCCTCAGCGACGCCCAGCCGGAGCGCCGTTTGATTGGCGTCCTTCATTATAAGACTCCGCTCGGAAGTTGAGCCCGCTTACGGATAGAGCGTCACGAAAGTTACCCCGTAGCCGCCGAACGATACCGTCATTCTCGCCGCCGGCGTGATCGCCACCTCGGCCGGCCCGTTCACCGTATCCGTATTGGCATCAATCGTGAGCTGGGCGGCTGTCGAAAATGTTCCTAGCGCCGCGACGTCCAGGATTACCGTGCGCGGGTCGCCGGGCCCGTTGTTGTCATTCGGAGTATGTACGGCGTGGTTCGCCATCATCACCACTACGGAACCGTCGCTGTTCCTGGTGGCCAGGATCTCCACAGTGGAGGTTTCCGTCGCGTTGAGATCGAGAATGTCCGGCCCGGGCGTCACGCCGTCCCAGGGAAACTTCCGCAGCAGCCAGTATTCCACCCAATAGCTCAGGTAATCGAGGTTGTTATTCTCATTTACCAGGCCGCGTTGCGCATCGTCGGTGAAATCCCATTGCACCAGTCCCTGGTTACCGGCTTTGCCGGTCTGCGAAAACACGTAAGGCTGCCAAGCGGCTAAGAAGGCGTTGGTGCCTCGCAGATCCAGGATAAACGAGCCGCCGCTCGCTGGGGGGAAGGCGACATTGACACCGCTTTCGGTGACCCACACCGGCACATTGGCCAGGTCTGGCCGCGTACTGAGTTCCTGGTAAAAGTAGCGGATGTCATTCGCGAAGCTGGGTATGGTAGCAAAGATCTTGGCATCGGTTTCGGCCTGCTGCGCGGTTGAGTACAGGTGCAGCGTGACCGCGTCCACCTGAGCGTTCACGCCGCCATCTGCCGGCGAGGCGACAAACCAGGGAAGGTTGTTCCGCGGATCGCCCATCAGAAAATCTCCCAGATAGGTCGCGTCGGCGAGTTCGAGCGCGGTGAACTTAATGGTAGGATCCACCGCTTTCATGGCCGGCACAACCGTGTTGTAAAGCTGGATGTACTGGGTCGGCAACAAGCCGTTGGTATTGTACTCGTTGAAGACCTCCCACCATGTGATGTGAGTGCCAGCCGGCGCCTGAAAGTGCTGGCCGCCCCAGTCGAACCCCCCGGTATTGTAGTAGCGCACCAGGTTCGCGCAGTACTGCGCGAAGGTCTGCAGGTTCGCGTCGTTGAAGACGAACTGCACGCCGCTCCCATCGTTGCTGGGGATGTTGAGGAAGGGCGGCGCCTCGCTGACGGCGAATATGGGGCTGCGATCGCTTACTCCGAGAACGGCCATCACAGTCGGGTCGAGATTGGCGAAATTCCAGTCGCTCGCCTGCCCGGTATTGGTTTGCATCGGAATGTAGTTCCGGGAGATCGCGATGCGTATATGCTTCGGGCCCAGAGCGTTGACGGTGTCCCAATTTGGCGGCAGAAAGTACTCTTGTCTCCATGTATCGGGCTCGAATACCGTGCCCACGAACTCCTGGAGTTTGCCGCGCACGCCTTGCTCCAGGTCCACCGTGCCGCCGACCGTGGCGACGATTCCGACCACCACCGTGAGCGGCTGGCTGGTCGTTGGTCCCCCGTCGCTGGCTTCAATATTCACCGTGTACGTACCGGCCGGCGCGGTGGCGCTCGCCACCAGAGTGACGGTTCCCGCCGAGCCGCTTCCCGGCTGGGCGAACTGTGCCTGCAAGCCGCTCGGCAGCCCCGTGGCGGCTAACGTGACGTTGTTTGAATTCCCCGCGTCTCTTTGAATGGCCACGCTCACCGGGACCGGCGTCCCGTCTTGCGGCGCGAGCACCGTGGAGGCTGAAAGCGTGAGCGCAAAATCGAGTGTCTGACCGCCACCGCCTTCCACCGGCCCGCTTCCGCTAGGACACCCAGTCAGCAAAATGGCCAGCACTGTCACCCCGGCTGCCCACTTCGCTTGCATGATCGGATCATTCATTGCTCCTCGCTCTCCTATCGAAAGGACCGCTCCCTATGGTCGCGGCTCCGTTTGGAGGCCGCTCGCGTCGGGCATCTCTAAAAGCGAAACACGAGCCCCGCGGAGAACCGGATGTTGTCCTGGTGGCTGCCGGCGAAGGTCGTTCTCAGCCAATCGGCCTGTCCGAGCCGAATGGCAAGTTCCTGGCCCGCGCCCTCCAGGTGGCGCCGTCTGTTGTACACCGTGAGATCGACGCCAATACCTGCGCCCATCGCGAACTTCGTCTCCACGAAGCCGATCGGCACCAGCACCTCGGGATACGCGACCGACACAAAAGCATGCGACTCGCCGAACAACACATGAGCGAATACCGTCCATCGGCCGTAGCGGGAGAAATAACGCGGCCCGCACAAATAACTGTGCTCACGCATGCCGATGGTATACGACGCCCCCCCGGACGACCTGGTTATGTCGGCGTCGAGACCGCCCCCCTCGGCGACCGCGCCAAGCCAATGGGTGGCGTTGACAGTCACGGCGCCAGTCCAGCCGTTCGATCCGAAACTCGGGAAAGTAAAGACTCCCGTCAGGGCCGGCGTCAGCAAGCTCTCATCGGCGACGTAGCCGTGTATCAGGCCGTACGAATAACCTGTGAAGACCTCAACCCTGGGTATATCCTGCGCGCATGCAAGCGCCGGAACGACCAGTGCCAGGCCGATGATCGAAAGAGTCTTTCGCACGCCTTTCTCCTTTTTGCTTACCCTGCCTACAGCTCCGAACTTACTGCGCTGGGACCGGTTCCCAAAGCGAAAAGTGTGCGAGCGGCGGATTGGCTTCGATGAGCGGCTGGTCTTGGTACACAACCGGCGGAGACATTATGAGCCGAGTCGAGCCAGCGCCGATCCCGTCACGCCTGAGCCGACATCTGGGAGCGACGCTTAGGCGATTCGGCCCGGCCGAGGCTGATACAATCTCCGCTATGGGGATCGAGTGGGTGCGGCGTCACTGTTTGTCACTGGGCGTAGTAACGGAGGTGGTCCAGTTCGAGGAGCACCTGGCTTTTCAAGTGGCGGGCAAAACATTCGCGGTAGTTCATCTGGAGCCGGGGATGGGCAACTTCCTCACCGTCAAAGCGACGCCGGAGGAGTACGCGGAGCTGATCGAACTGCCGGGCGTGGTGCCGGCGCCTTACGCGGCGCGCAACCACTGGGCCGCCATCGAAACGGAAGATGCGCTGCCGGCAAGGGAAATGAAGCGCCTGATCGGCCGTTCGTACGACATCGTCTTCAGCACGCTACCGAAAAAAGCGCAGGCGAAGCTGGCCGCCGCCCACCAGCGCCAGCGCTAACACGGCGTCCACCGCGTAGCGCAGCGCATCGGTGGGATGGAGCCAGCGCACCATCGCCGGATCGGCCATCACCATATCGCCCGCCACGATTCCCAGGATGGCGACGCCCAGGTAGGCCAGCGCCGGGAAACGGTTCAGCACTTTCACCAGCAGGTTGCTCGAAAACACCACGAAGGGAATGCTGAGGCCGAGCCCGAAGACCAGCAGCCCGAGGTTGCCTCGGGAGGCGCCGGCGATGGCCAAAATGTTATCGACCGACATGCTGAGGTCGGCCAGCGTCACGTACCAGACGGCTTGCCACAAGCGCGGGGCGGCGGGCACGCGGTCGGGTGGGCCAATCGAGTGGCCGAGCAATTTCCACGCGATCCACAGCACGAACAGGCCGCCCAACAGTTGCAGGTATTCGAGGCGCAGCATGCGCGCCGCCAGCGCGGTGAGTGCGATGCGCAGCACCACGGCCAGCGCCACGCCGAGGCCGACGCCCCAGCGGCGCTCCTCGGGCGGCAACGCGCGCGCGGCTAATGCGATGACCAGCGCATTATCGCCGGCCAGCAGCAAGTTAATCAGAACGATGGACAGTCCGCCGAGCAAGAAGGGAGCGGGAGGCATTTTACCCTTGCGCGGGCGCGAGTGGAGGCAGGCGGCGGGTGCGCGCGAAGTAGCGCCGCGCCGCGGCGGCATCGCGCAGGATGCGCGCCTTCAGCGCCTCCGGGTTCGAAAACTTCCGCTCTTCGCGCACGCGCCAGAGGAACTCGACGGAAATGCGCCGCGGGGTTTCGCCCGCTAGAGCATCCAGCAGGAAGGTCTCAATCGTCAATTGTGTGCTGGCGCCAAAAGTGGGCCGGTAGCCGACGTTGGTGATGGAATTCCACGCGCGCGGGGTATCCAGATCGCGGGTGCGCGTTACGTAGACGCCGGTCTTGGGAATCAGCTCGGCGGCGGTGGAAAGGTTCAAAGTGGGCACGGTCTGGCGGGAGCCGATGCCGCGGCCCGCGACCACTTCGCCTTCGAGCGAATAGGGCCGCTCCAGCCAGCGCGCGGCCAGCGCCACTCTGCCCGATTCCACCAGGCCGCGAATCGCGCTGCTGCTCACTGCGCGGCCCCGGCGGGTGACCGCGGGCACGATTTCGATTGCAAATCCCAACAGGCGGCCCAGCTCGCGCAGCGTCTCGACATTGCCGGCGTGGTCGTGGCCGAAACGGAAATTGTCTCCCACCAGAACGGCGCGCGCGCCCAGACGGCCGGCCACGATCTCGCGCGCGAATTGTTCCGGTGTGAGGCGGGCAATCTCCGCGGTGAACGGCAGAATCAACACTTGTTCGATGCCTTCGGCCGCCATCAGCGCGGCGCGGCGCGCGGGCGCCGTCATCAGCCGCGGCGCGCGCTGCGGCGCCACCACGCGCGCCGGATGCGGATCGAACATCAGCGCGGAAGCCTTCCAGTCGCGCTCGGCCGCGATCTGTTTCACGCGGCGCAGAATGCTCCGGTGGCCGGTGTGGACGCCATCGAAGTTGCCGATGGTGAGCGCGCTGGGGCCGAAATCGGCGGGCACTTCCTCGAGGCTGCGATAAATCCTCATGGCATGCCGCCGTCGACCAGAATCTCCATTCCGTCATAGGCCAGCCGAACGCGCGGCGGCAGCATGCTTTCGGTGCGCTCATGCGCCAGGTCATGGCAGATATGGGTGAAGAAAGCGCGCCGTGGCGCCAGCCGTTCCACGGTTTCGAGCGACCGTGCCACCGTCGAGTGCGTGGGATGCGGCTTGTAGCGGAGCGCATCCAGAAACAGCACGTCCAGGCCGCCGAGCAGATCGAGCGACGATTCGGGAATGGCGCTGTGATCGGTGAGATAGGCCGCGGCGCCGAAGCGGAAACCGTAAATCGTCCGGCTGCCATGCAGGATCGGCACCGGCAGAAACGGCAAGCCGAACAAATCGAGCGGGGCGCCGTCGATCAGGCGCGGATCGAGCTTCAGCACCCACGATTCCTGTGCCTCTTCGCCGAACATGTATTCGAACACGCGTTGAATGGATGCCATGGTGTCTGGCGCGGCGTAAATCGGAACCCTCCCCTTCTGCCGGAGATTGAAGGGCCGCACGTCGTCCAGGCCCATGATGTGGTCGAAGTGGGCGTGCGTGTACAGCACCGCGTCCACGCGCTCCAGCCGCGCGCGCAGCGCCTGCGCGCGAAAATCGGGAGTAGTGTCCACGATCACGCGGCGGTCCTGGTAGCTCACCAGAATGGAAGGGCGCAGCCGGTTGTCGCGCGGGTCGGCGGAGGTGCAGACCGCGCAATGGCAGCCCAGCGTGGGAACGCCCACACTGGTGCCCGAACCCAACACCGTGATCTTCAGCGGCTCCGCCATTCAAGCTTTCGCCTGGGTGGCCGCTTTGGCTGACTCCTCGGATACCTGCACGAAACGGAAGCGCAGTTCGGTGAGTGAGTTTTCGAGCAGCCGCTGCTCCTCCAGGCTCAGGTTGCCCTTGGTCTTTTCCGACAGGACGCCCAGCATATCGATGGTGTGGCGGGCCAGGTCGATCTCCGGTTGGGGGTGCTCTTCCTCGCCATACGGCATCAGCCCAAGCTGCATTTCCGCCTGCGTGCGCAGGGAAAACACGAGAAAGGTGAATGAGGCGGGCGGCAGCGGGATGCGAAGATCCTCCTGCGCCGGCGCGTTGTTTTCGGTGTCGCTCATCAAATGTATTCTACCCTGGGGCCCTGCACGGAATCCCCTACTGCCCCCGACAGCCGGTAACGCCGGCGGTCTTTGCCGCCGGTTTTTTTGTGCGCATTCGACGACGGCCTACCGCTGGCTTAGACCCCCGTCCACCGCCAGCAGTTGGCCGGTGACGAAGCTGGAGGCCTTCAGGAAATAAACCACTGCGGAGGCGACCTCATCCGGCGTTCCGCCGCGGCTGGCGGGAGTGGCCGCGATCATACGGCGGCCGCGCTCATCGATGTCGTCGAAGGGGATCACGCCGGGAGCGACCGTGTTGACAGTAATCCGCGGCGCCCAGGCTTTGGCGAGCGCGCGCGTGAGCATGATCACGCCGGCCTTCGAGGCGCAGTAATGAGCGTGCTCGGCCCAGGGACGTGTGCCGCCGAGCGAACTCAGATTCACGATGCGGCCGCCGCCGGTCTGTTGCATGATGCGCGCGGCTGCCTGGCAGCAAAAAAACACGGCCTTCAAATTGACCGAGTGGATGAAGTCCCAATCGGCCTCCGAAATATCGAGCGGATCGAACCGGGTGAAGCGGGCGGCGTTGTTGACCAGGCCATCGAGACGCCCGCACAGGCGCGCGGCTTCGGCGAACAGGCGCTCGATTTCCCCGACCGATTCCAGATTGGCCCGCAGCACCGGCGCGCCGCCGCACTCGGCCGCCGTCTGGCGAGCCTCCGCCTCCGAGGTGTGGTAATGAACAACGACTCGCGCCCCTTCGTGCGCCAGCCGCAGCGCAATGGCGCGGCCGATGCGTTTCGCGCCGCCGGTCACCAGCACCACTTTGTCCCGCAGATCGAACTCCGGCTTGTCCGTCAACGCCGACTCATTAGCGCCTGTCATGAAATAACCAGTTCAGCCGCCGGCAACCGCTCCCTTTGGTCGCGGCTCCGAATCGAACGCAATCGGAGCCGCGACCGAAGGGAGCGGTAACGCCGAACGCTTCCCTCTTCCCAATCGCCCAGTATACGCGCGTTCGCCGCTGGCGCGGTTAGCCGGCTTACGGCTGTTATAATCGAGCTTCAATTCATCATCCTAAGGAGAGCTTTCAGTGCGAAACAAGATCACAGTTGTGGGCGCGGGAAACGTGGGCGCCAATTGCGCGTTGCGCGTCGCGGAAAAGGGACTCGCCGATGTCGTCCTGGTGGACGTGGTAGAGGGCGTTCCGCAGGGCAAAGCCCTGGACCTGCTGGAGTCCGGACCGGTGCAAGGCTACGACGTGACGATTACCGGCGCCAACGACTACACTCCGACCGCTAATTCCGACATCGTCATCATCACCGCCGGCTTCCCGCGCAAACCGGGCATGAGCCGCGACGACCTGCTGATGGCCAATTATGAAATCGTGCGCAGCGCCACCGAGGAGGCCGTCAAGTTTTCGCCGAACTCGATCCTGATCCTGGTGACCAATCCGCTGGACGCCATGGCGCAGGCAGCGCTGTGGGTCTCGAAGTTCAACAAGGAGCGCGTGGTCGGCATGGCCGGCGTGCTGGATAGCGCGCGCTTCCGCACCTTCATCGCGCAGGAGCTGGGAGTTTCGGTGAGCAACGTGACGGCGGTGGTGCTGGGAGGCCACGGCGATACCATGGTGCCGGTGGTGCGGCTGAGCAACGTCTCCGGCATTCCCCTGACGGAGCTGATGGACCAACCCACCATTGGCCGCATCGTGGACCGCACCCGCAACGGCGGAGCCGAGATCGTCAAGCACCTCAAAACCGGCAGCGCCTACTATGCCCCCTCGGCGGCCGCGGTGGAAATGGCCGAATCCATCCTCGAGGACAAGAAGAGGGTTCTGCCCTGCGCCGCGTATCTGGAAGGCGAGTACGGCATCCACGGCCTGTTCGTCGGCGTGCCGTGCAAACTCGGCGCCCGCGGCATCGAGAAGATCTACGAACTGAAACTCACCGCCGAGGAGCAGGCCGGCCTGCAAAAAAGCGCCGCCGCCGTGCAGGAACTGGTGGACGTGCTGAAGAGCAAGCGGTAGGGGGAGCTTTGGCAGATCCGCGTCAGGGCCAACGCGGGCGGGCGATCTGGCGCCAGCGCCGGCTTCTCCATCTGGATCAGACGAGATGCAAGAAATATGGAGAATTCTCGCCGAAATCCTAGTAGAGCCGGGTGACATGGCCTCAGGCTCTACGAAGGGATTTATGAACATCACAACCTGGGCCGATTCTACGGAAACGGCGAGGGCAAAGATAGCGGGCTACCTTGGGACTTTCAAATGGCACGTGATCTCCATCGAAGATGCGCGCCCAATCGATGGGGACCAGGACTATGGAGAGGAGATCGAGGACATGATCGGCAGGACGCGGAGTAATCCCAACGCTATCATCCTCGGAACTTTCCACGGCTACAAAGAGAACTGATCAGGAGACCAGGCGCCCAGGGGGAAACACGAAGACGCCCTGATCCGCGTGGGGCTCCTGGACGATCTCAGCGGTAGGCTTCCTTGCGATCCAGCACGCGGGAGATTTGCAGGTAGTCGCCCTTGTCGCGAAAGAAGATCCGGTGGTCCTGAGCGCGAAGGCGGATCAGCGGCGGCTCGATGTCCCGAAGCTGTTTGGTGTTCCCCTCGCCTGTCAATGCGTACCGGGCCAGCGTTTTGAGGATCTGCAAAGCGATGGGCTGCTCACTTCCACGACGTCGGCCTTGGCCTGTTCGGTCCAAACGACGCGCTTAGCCATCGCGGCGGGGCGTTTCTTCCGGCTCTTGGCCCATCTTGTCCCAATCGGCCATGGTCAAGCCGAACTCCGCCAGGACTTCCTCGTGAGGGATCGGCTGGTTGTGCCTGAGCCATTCATCGGCCTCAGCGACAGCTTTACGCTCGGCGCCGCTCAGGGTTTCTCGATCCTCCTCGGGCGGAACCATGGTTTCTAGCAAATGAACCACTGCGGCAAGCTGGTCGGGGCCGAGCTGGTCGAGCAGGCGATAGGCATGTTGTAGGTCAGCGGCCATTTTGTTCTCCAAGTGAGTTGGCGACCTGCTCAAAGGGAGTGCCGGCGTTGTGCCGGAACCACTCTTTCGAACGGGCGACAGCCTGCCTCTCCCCCTCCGTTTCGGGCTCGTCATCGGTGGGCGCTGTGTGAAGAGCGGTAGCCACAGGATCGACGATGGTTTCGAGAAGTCCAACCAAAGCCGAAAGCTGCGCCTCCGACAACCGATCAATCAGATTGTGAGCATTCTGGCGGGCATCGGTCACGCGTGAACCTCCTCGATCGGCGCTGGCGAAACGCCGCGCGGCTTCTTTCATAATATATGACCGGCAAGCGAAAAATGGAATCCGGGTGGACACGCAAGTCAAGCTGAGATAGAATCCCCTCTGGGCCAAATCTCGAGTTACAGAGGATAAAGCATGAAAAGAACTTTTGTGATTGCCGCGTTTTGTCTGTCCTTCGTTGCCGGCGTCGCCTTCTCCGCCAGAGTCCACGACTGGCATGATCTCGATTTAGTCCACAAACACGTCACGGAAGCGATCCACGAGATGGAGCACGCCCGCGCGGCCAATAACTATGACATGAAGGGACACGGGGCGAAGGCCGAGGAACACCTGCGGGCGGCCGAACGCGAACTGAACGAATCGATCGACGCGATGCGGTCGGAGTAATCCGCCAACGGAGGCCAGGCGAGATACCCGGGGCCAAGCCCGCCGCCGGTCACCACCCCAGCTATGCCACCCAACCGCGATGCAATCGCTTCGCGGCACCCTAACCAGGCCGGCGATTCGCCCCAGGCCCGATTGCGCGGACTCGCGGTCAGGCAGAACGATGCGCCTTGCCGGTGATCCGTTCGAGACGGATGCGCACCACGCCGGTTTGGGCCGAGCAAGCGACGATGGTCCGCTCCGCCTCGGGTGTCACCGACCCGCAGAAACGAATCGCCAACTGCTCCAGCGCTTGCCGCTTTTCTTTGGCATCTTCTACCAGGGCCGCCCGGCCGAATACCACGACGCTCTCGTAAAGCGTCGATAGCGTCGCCGGCAACACCCTTGCCCCTGTCACAACACAGAAGGAGACGCGCCCTTCATTGGCGATGTTGGCGAGTTTGTGCCCCTCGGTGGCGCAGTGAATATAGAGCGTGTTCCCGATCAGTACGTGGTTCACGGGGATGCCATAAGGCCATCCGTCGGCTCCCTGAGTGGAGAGCACTCCGTGCTCCGCGCGCGCCAGAATTTCGCGCGCCTGGTCCTCGGTAAGCGCCCTGTCTCTTCGTCGTATTTCCCTGAAGTCGGCCATCTACTGTGCTCACGTACAGTTTAATTCATATTCCGCCGGGAGCCGGCAGAATGCCGAGCGAGACCGGGGGACTGACCACTCTGTCCCAAGGCGCCGCTTTTGCGCCGCGTGGACAGAGCGGTCTGTCCCTACGCCACGAGCGGCGACGATTCGGCGATACACTTGGGTGGGAGGCGAATCGTGTATTGTCCCCAATGCCAGGTTGAGTACCGCGACGGCTTCACCGAATGCTCCGACTGCCGCGTGCCCCTGTTAGCCGGAATGCCTCCCGAGGAGCCGCCCAGCAGCTTCGACCCCACTCTCGACCTGGTCGTGGTGTTGGAGACAAACGATAGCGTTCAGCTTGCCATGGCGAAGGGATTGCTCGAGGACGCGGGCATCCCGTTCTTCATCCTGGGCCAAATCGCCACCTTAGTCCAGGACGTGGATGGTTTCCTCCATAAGTGGGTCCGCGTGCAGGTGCCGCGCGACCGCGAGGCGGAGGCGAGGCAGTTACTGGAGGAACTGCTCCAGCCGGATGACAGTCCTGGCGGGGACTGACCACTCTGTCCCAAGGCGCCGCTTCTGCGCCGAGTGGACAGAGCGGTCTGTCCCCGCGCCAGGGGCTTGTCCCCGCCAGGGGCTCAAGGCGCTGCCTTTGCTGGCGGGGCACGTGTCCCCGACTTCACCGGTCGGGAACTGGGTGCGAGTCAGGCTCCGGAGGAGCGAAAGATCGTAACCCACGGCGTAAGCCGTTGGGAACGGTCGTGAGCCTAGCCCCGGCACGGGGCGTGAGACGTTAGCGGCAGCGCTGTTCCGCCCCGTTCCGGGGCTGTGAGAAGATATCGGGTTTCCGCACGGCTAGCGCCGTGGGCTACTTTCTTACGCCCTTGCGGGCTGAGGGCCCCCGGGGACCGGCCCGAAGCGATAGAGGTTGTTCCCGCCATGTGTTACTTTCAAGTTTCAGGTTCTCGAGACGAGCAGCGGGTTTCATCCGCCTACTCTCTCGCCTGAATCGAGGTCATCTCCATGTCGAAGAAATCGGAACCCACCCAACCTGTACCCGTGATCGCCGAAGGCGCCACGCTCGGCGTGATCGGCGCCGGTGTGATGGGCCAGACGCTGCTGCGCGGATTGCTCTCCGGCAAGCTGATCGCGCACGACCGCGTGTGGGCCGGCGATAAGAACGCGTCCACCTGCGACGCCGCGTCCGAGGCGCTCGGCATCGCGGTGGAATCCGACTACCAGGCGCGCGTGCCGGGCGCCGATCTGATTCTGCTGTGCGTCAAGCCGAACGATGCGCCGGTGGTGCTGGGCGCGCTGCGCAACGCCGGACTGCGGCGGGAGACGCTGCTCATTTCCATCCTGGCAGGCGTCGGCACGGACCGGCTGGAGTCGCTGCTCGGCACCGAGAATCCGGTGGTTCGCGCCATGCCCAACACGCCGGCGGTGGTGAACGAGGGGATGACCGTGATCTGCCGCGGCCGCTACGCCACCAAGGCCGATTTGCAGCGCGCGCAAGCCATCTTCGAAGCCGTGGGCCGCTGCCTGCCGGTGGACGAAGTTCATTTCAACGCCGTCACCGCGCTCAGCGGCAGCGGACCGGGCTACCAGTTTCTCATCATGGAAGCGCTGGCGGATGCCGGCGTGCGGGTGGGGCTGCCGCGCCAGCTTGCACTCACGCTGGTGGCGCAGACCGCGCTCGGCAGCGCGCGCATGGTCCTTTCCACCGGCCGCCATCCGGCCGCGCTGCGCGACGATGTCACCACGCCGGCCGGCTGCACCATCGCCGGCCTGCTGATGCTGGAGGACGGACGCATCCGCTCGGTACTGGCGCGAGCGGTGGAAGAAGCCACCAAGACTTCCGCGCACCTGGGCGTGGGTCCCACCAAGATCTCCGAATCGGGCGGCGGCCAACGCTCGGGAGACTAGGGACGCCATGCCTGAAGTCGAACCCGATACGCTCGCCGAAGACCTGATCCAGCTGGAAGACCGTTGGGGCGCGCACAATTATCGCCCGCTCGACGTAGTGGTGGAGCGCGCCCAGGGCGTCTGGGTATACGCCGTCGATGGGCGCCGCTACATGGATTGCCTGAGCGCGTACTCGGCCCTCAACCAGGGCCACTGCCATCCGCGCATCATGCAGGCGATGATGGAGCAGATGTCGCGCGTGACGCTGACCTCGCGCGCGTTTCGCAATGACCAGTTGCCGCGCTTTTGCGAAGAGCTGGCGCAGATTTGCGGCATGCAGATGGTGCTGCCGATGAATACCGGCGCCGAGGCCGTCGAGAGCGCCATCAAAGCCGTGCGCCGCTGGGGCTACACCTTCAAGCACATCCCGCGCGACGAAGCCGAGATTATTGTCTGCGAGAACAATTTCCACGGCCGCACCACCACCATCACTGGTTTTTCCAGCGAGCCGCTCTACCGCGACGGCTTCGGCCCCTTTACGCCGGGCTTCGTCAGCGTGCCTTTCGGCGACATCGATGCGATCGAAGCCGCCATCACGCCGCGCACCTGCGCGTTTTTGTTCGAGCCCATCCAGTGCGAGGCCGGCATCCTGATCCCGCCCGACGGCTACCTGCAGCAGGCGGCCGAACTGTGCGCGCGCGAGCGCGTGCTGCTGGTGGCCGACGAGATCCAGACCGGCCTCGGCCGCACCGGCAGGATGTTCGCCTGCCAGCACGAAAACGTGCAGCCGGATGTGTACGTGCTCGGCAAGGCGCTTTCCGGCGGCGTGTATCCGGTTTCGGCCGTGATATCGTCGCGCGAGATTCTGGGTGTGTTCCGGCCCGGCAGCCACGGCAGCACATATGGCGGCAACCCGCTGGCGTGCGCGGCCGCGCGCGCGGCGCTGCGCGTGATCGAAGAGGAGCGTTTGGCCGATCGTTCGGCCGAGCTAGGCGCGTGGCTGCTCTATGAGCTGCGCAAGATCCGCCATCCGCACATCAAAGCCATCCGCGGACGCGGCCTGCTGATCGGCATCGAGCTGCTGGTGCCCGCGCGTTCTTACTGCGAGCGCTTGAAAGACTTGGGCCTGCTCTGCAAAGAAACGCACGATTTCGTAATTCGCCTGGCCCCGCCGCTGATCATCTCGGAAGAGGACTTGTCGTGGGCCGTCGGCCAGGTCCGCAAGGCGTTCGAGGGATAGGACGGGCGCTGCGGGTGCAGCGGTCGAGCTTGGGCAGAAAGACGGAAACACGTAGCCTCTGTCACGGTTTTTCGCCGCGCCGTCATTTTCGTGCACGCGATGTGGCCCGCGGAGAATCGTGGGTGAGTTCGAAGCCATCGAAATCAGTTACGAACTGTGAGCCAGCGGGGCCACTCTCTCGCGCGCTCACGGAACGGAAGCAGTGGTGCGGACGGAATTGCCGGCGCTCAAGCGCCGGGGCTGCGAGGAACCGGTTCCTGTCTCCCCTCGAGGAGGAGAATACAAGCCGCTGTGGCCGCCTTTCGAACGTTGCACCACGCGACCCGGTTTCAATGCCTCCTGCAGGCGGCTAGGCACCGGACGTGGCTCCGAAGCGGGCTGCTTCTCGGCGAGCGAGCAGCTCTTTTTCGATTTGAGAGTAACGCGGCGGCCTGCGGGGCGGCGGCGGCGAAGCGGCGCAGGCCTATGAAAACAGGGGCGAAGATTTTTCGCCAGTAGGCGTGATCGTTAGACGAGACGGGCTCTCGAAAAATCAACGTGTTTCCGACTTTCCAGAGATCGGCCGGCTCGGCGGTTGCGGCAGTCTCCTGGCGGACGTAACCTGAACGCATGAGATACTGCCTCGGGTTTCTGCTGTGTCTGTCCCTCGCTGCCCAGGCGCCAGTTGCGCGGCCGAAGGTTCTCGGCGTGGCCCACTACTCCATCTTCGTCAGCGACCTCGCGAAGGCGCGCGCGTTCTATGAGGATTTCCTCGGCTACGAGGAGGCTTTCACGCTGCCGAAGGGCGATGGCACGGTGCAAATGGCCTTTGTCAAAATCAACGACCATCAATTCGTGGAGTTAGTCAACGAGCCGAACCGGGGCGAAGGCCAACTGAACCACTTTGGGCTTTACACCGATGACGTTGAGCGGATGCGGCTGTACCTTCGTTCGCGCGGGGTCAAAGTGCCGGACCAGGTGGTGCGGAGCCGGGTAGGGAACATGAAGATTTCGGTCACCGATCCGGACGGCCACGTGGTTGAGATCGTGGAATACCTGCCCGATAGCCTGATCGGCAAGGACACCGGCAAGCACATGCCGGCGACGCGCATCTCAGACCGCATGATGCACGTCGGCATCCTGGTGGGCAAGCTGGACGCGGCCACTAATTTCTACGGCGGAATCCTGGGGTGTCACGAGATCTGGCGCGGCAACAGCCGGACCAGCACGACGCTGAGCTGGGTCAACATGCGCGTGCCCGATGGCGACAATCACGTGGAGTTTATGCTCTATCAGGAGCTCCCGCCGCCGGACCGGCGCGGCGGCGCGCATCACATCTGCCTGGTGGTGCCGGATATCGAGAAGGCCGTGGCGACGCTCGAAGCGCGGCCGGCGCGCAAGGGCTACGCGCGCGAAATGAAAATCAATTTGGGCGTGGACAACAAGCGGCAGGTTGGCCTGTTCGACCCGGACGGCACGCGCGTCGAGATGATGGAGGCCAGTCCCATCGATGGCAAACCCGCACCCTCTTCCACGCTTCCACCACCGAGGTAGGCGGAAGGCGCCTCTATCGGCGGCGGTATTCGAGGTTGCTTGACCGCTCCCTTTGGTCGCGGCTCCGATAGGGCTGGGCAGACGGAGCATGCGAAGCTAACGGAGCCGCGACCGGAGGGAGCGGTCAGGCTGACGATTCGAAAACAGCCATTCGATCGCCTTGCTCATCGACGATAATGCACAGCTTGGTGCCGGACT
>JBELAO010000006.1:0-163544 GCA_049508735.1 Bryobacteraceae bacterium
AATTCGGCAAGCAGACCTCACCCAACAGGATCAATCCCCATGGTCAAAAGCCCCGTGTATTCACCAGCCGCGTGCACAACCCTGTCCTGTTTTGGACAGCAGTGATGTTCTAACGCCCTCCGGGCTGAAGGTTCGGCCGAGCGCAGCTGTACGCTCGGATACTGGCAGATCTTCACGGAATCCGAGAGCTCACCGCTTTCATATCGCACGCCTCTGCGGACCATGCGTCTCCCACCGCGACCCCGCGCCGTGCCACTATGGTGTCTTACTATGTGGCTCGGCATCGATATCGGCACCGGGGGCTCGCGCGCCCTTCTGGTGGATGAGCGCGGCGTGGTCCGCGCCGGTTGCACCGCTCCTCACGAAGAAATGGCCATGGCTCGCCCGCTGTGGGCGGAACAGCGCCCGCAGAACTGGTGGGACGCCGCCGTCTCTGCCATCCGCCAGGCGCTCGCCGCGGCCCAGGTCTCCGGCAGCGAGGTCAAAGGCATCGGCCTCTCCGGCCAGATGCACGGCCTGGTGATCCTCGACCGCGACGGTCAGGTGATCCGCCCCTCGCTGATCTGGTGCGACCAGCGCTCGCAGCCGCAAGTGGATGCCGTCAACGCCAAGCTCGGCCGCGAGGCCATCCTCCGTTACATCGCCAACCCCGTGCTCACCGGTTTCACCCTGCCCAAGCTGCTGTGGGTGCGCGATCACGAGCCGGAGAACTTCGCGCGGGTGCGCCAGGTGCTGCTCCCGAAGGATTACGTTCGTTTCCGTCTCACCGGCGATTACGCGACCGAAGTTTCCGATGCCTCCGGCACGGCGCTGTTCGACGTTGTGAATCGCCGCTGGTCGATGGAAATGATGGACGGGCTCGGCCTGGACCGCGCCATTCTGCCGCGCTGCTACGAGTCGAAAGAAGTCACCGGCGTGATCAGCGCGGAAGCGGCCGCACTGACCGGCCTCGCTGCCGGAACCCCGGTGGTTGGCGGCGGCGGCGATCAGGCTTCGAGCGCGGTCGGCAACGGCATCGTCGAACCCGGTATCGTTTCCTGCACTATCGGCACTTCCGGCGTGGTCTTCGCCCATATGGAGCAGGTGGCGTACGACCCGGCCGGCCGCGTCCACACCTTCTGCCACGCCGTCCCGGGTAAGTGGCATGTGATGGGCGTGACGCAGGGCGCCGGCCTCAGCCTGCAATGGTTCCGCAACCAGCTTGCTCCGGGAACGTCTTACGACGCGCTTACCGCCGAGGCGGCCCAATCGCCTCGCGGCGCCAACGGCTTGTTCTGGCTGCCTTATCTGATGGGAGAGAGGACGCCGCATCTCGATGCCACCGCCCGCGGCGGCTGGATCGGCCTCACTGCCGGCCACAAACGCGCCGACCTGATCCGCGCCGTGATCGAAGGCGTGTCGTACAGCTTGTGCGACTGTCTCGAAATCGTCGAATCGCTCGGCGTGCCGCTCGAGAGCGTGCGCGCTTCCGGCGGCGGCGCGCAGAGCCCGTTCTGGCGCGGCCTGCTGGCGTCGATTTTCGATAAGCGCGTGGTCACGCTCGAAACCCAGGAAGGATCCGCTTACGGCGCGGCCCTGCTGGCCTTAGCGGGCACCGGCGCCTACGCGAGCGTCCCCGAAGTCTGCCGCGCCGTCATCCGCGAAACCGAATCGGTCTCGCCCGAGGCCGCCGACGCCGCCTTCTACGCGAAAGCCCACCGCGTCTACCAGGCCTTCTATCCGGCGCTCAAACCGCTGTTCGCGCAGATCGCGGAATTGGGCTGAGTGCTGGTAATTATCGATGGCGGACATCATCGCCGCGGAAGCGCCGATTTTCATCGTGGGTGCGGCCCGCAGCGGGACCACGTTGATGCGAAACATCCTCAACCGGCACCCCAGAATCGCGATCTGCGACGAGACGCACTTCCATCATTACGTTTACACGCGCCGCCAGGCGTTCGGCGATCTGAGCGATCCCAAGAACCGGCGGCGCGTGATCGAGGAGTACCTGGCGCTCAAGGGTCTGCGCTTCCTCACCGACCCCGCCGGCTTGAAAGAGAAACTCCTGCGCGAGGCCACCAGTTATCGGGAACTATTCACGTCCCTGGTAAAATACCACGCCGAAGGGCAGGGCAAGCCGCGCTGGGGCGAGAAGACCCCACAGCACGCGATGTTTGCCGGGACCCTGTGCGAATGGTATGCCGGCGCGACGATCCTTCATATGATTCGGGACCCGCGTGACGTGGTGGCTTCCTTGCAGCGGATGCCCTGGGCCGCGGATGGCGTCGTCCGGAACGCGCGGAGGTGGCTGCGCGATAATCTCGCAGCGGACCGGCTCAGTCCTGGTCCGCAGTATTTCCCCGTGCGCTACGAGACTCTGGTAACGCAGCCTGAGCAAGAGGTCGCGCGTATCTGTGCGCGCCTGGGCGAGGAATATCTTCCTTCCTTGCTGGACGCAATGGGGCAAGCTGCGCCTCCGCCACCCACTCCCTGGAGAATGCGCGCCCAGCAGCCCATCACAACCGAGCGGATCGATAAGTGGCGGGAGGAACTCACGGCAGAGCAAGTGTCGCAGATCGAGTGGACGGTGGGAAGGCACATGGAAGCGTTCGGATACCGGCGCGTCCTGGATCCGCCCTCGATTCCGGCCATCGCCCACGGCCTTGGCTTGGTAGCGGCTGACACAGTCCGCGAACGGCTCACGCAACTGCCAGGCTTCTGGTATCGCCTGTTGCAGCCGACGAAACTGGCAAAGGAACAATACTGGATGAGGAGACGCGCCGTGAAGCGCGCGGAGGCCAATTCGGAGGGGCCGGCTTAGTTCATTGGATCTGGATTGGCCGCCATGCCGAATACGGCCAACTGATTCGCGGCTGATCCGAACGATGATCCGCTGAGAGCACCCGGTTCTATCTCCCAGCCGCTATAATTAGGACATTGGAGCCCTAATCACCATGAATACGACCGACGACCTGAAGGAAGCCTTTGCCGGCGAAAGCCAAGCCAATCAGAAGTACCGGGCATTCGCCAAGAAAGCCGAGCAGGATGGCAAGCCCAACGTGGCGCGATTGTTCCGCGCCGCAGCCGAGGCGGAGAGGATTCACGCCGAGGGTCACCTGAACAGTCTGGCGGGCGTCAGCTCAACGGCCGACAACCTCAAGGCCGCCATCGAAGGGGAGACCTTCGAGTTCACGCACATGTACCCGCCCATGCTCGAACGCGCCGTTGCGGCCGGCCATCGCGCCAGAACGATGTTCGGTTTTGCTCTGAAGGCCGAAGCCGTGCACGCCAAGCTGTATCAGGCTGCACTCCACGCGGTGGCGCAGGGCAAGGACCTCGCCGAAGCGCGCTTCTACCTGTGCCCCTTCTGCGGGAACATCGAGTTCGGCGTTCCGCCCGAGAAATGCCCCATTTGCGGCGGCCCGGCCGCGAAGTTCGTCGAAGTCGCATAGACCATCGGCTGGTGTCCCGAGCCGGGCCGGTCGCGCTGCACTTTAAAGACCCGCTTCGATCCTGTCCATCAGCGCGTGCAGCAGGAACTGGTGCGCTTCCTGAATGCGGGCGGTGACGGCGTGCGGCACCAGCAGGACGCAATCGGCAAGATCCTGCGCCTTGCCGCCACCGCGGCCCAGAAAGGCGATGGATCGCTGCCCCTGTTCCCGCGCGGCTTCGAGCGCGCGCAGAATATTCGGCGAGTTGCCGCTCGACGTGAACACGATCAGAATGTCGCCGGCCTTCCCTAATCCGCGGACCTGCCGCGCGAAGACCTGGTCGTAGCCGTAGTCGTTGCCGATCGCGGTCAGCAGGGCGGTATCGGCGTTGAGCGACACGGCCGCCAGCGCCGGCCGGTCGTCAACGTATCTGCCCATTAGCTCGGCGGAGAAATGCTGCGCATCCGATCCGCTGCCGCCGTTGCCGCAGGTCAGCACCTTGCGGCCCGCGCGCAAAGCCTCCACGCACCAGGCGCCGGCTGTCTCGAGCGCCGGCTCCAGCGGCAGCAGCGATTCGTAAACCGACACGGCATCGCGCAAGGTCTTCTGATACTGCGATTCGACAGTCATATATTCGACATGGGCAAGCTAGAGGGCTTGCGGAAAAACGCCAAACCAAGTAGGGCCACCGATAAACACAGATCAACACAGATCAAGAGAGAATTGTTTTATCCGTGTTCATCTGTTTTCATCTGTGGCCCCCGGAACTCCTTTCGGACTTTTTCGGCGGCCTCTAAAGCACGTTCTACCTAGGCTCCGTGGCACTTCTTGTATTTCTTGCCGCTGCCGCACGGGCATGGATCGTTGCGGCCGACTTTCTGCCCGGCGCTCACCGTCTTGGGGCCGCCGCTGTCATCGCCGCCAGCCAATTGCAGGGCCTGCAGCTCCCGTTCCTTCTTGCGCTGAATATTGCGCGTGAAGTCTTCCATGGTGCTCTTGGCCGCCTGGCGTTGCGCCTCCGCCGCGGCGGCGCCGGGCGAGAGCCTCGGCTCCGGTCCTCCGTTTGGACCCGAGGAACCGTTCCCATTCCCGTCTTCTTCCTCTTCACCTTCTTCCGGAAACGGCATCACCGGCGCGTTCTGCGTCACCTGCAGGAAATACAGGTAGCGCACGGTTTCGTCTTCGATGCGGTCCATCATCGCGCTGAACAACTCGAAGGATTCTTTCTTGTACTCGACCAGCGGATCTTTCTGCCCGTAGGAGCGATTGCCGATGCCCTGCTTCAGCTCGTCCATCGACAGCAGGTGGTCCTTCCACTGGTTGTCGATTACATTCAGCATCACCATGCGCTCGGCGTGGCGCATCGTGTCGGCGCCCACCAGCGCTTCCTTCTCCTCGTATTTCGCCTTCAGCCTTTCGGCGATCGCGTCGGAGATCTCGTCCTTGGTCAGGTTGCCCAACTCGGCGAGGTCGATCTTGGCGCCGAACAGGCTCAATATGTCGTTGCGCAGCGAGCCCAGGTCCCAGGTGTCGGGGTGCTTCTCGGCGGGGCAGCGCAGGTCCACCGTCATTTCCACGATGCCGCGCGTCATGTCCAGGATGTGCTCTTTCTGATCCACGCCCTCCAGCAACTGGCGGCGCATGCCGTACACCGCCTGCCGCTGCTTGTTGTTGACGTCGTCATATTCGAGCAGGTGTTTGCGCGCTTCGAAGTTCTGCACTTCGACCGCTTCCTGCGCCTTGGCGATGCGCCGCGTGATCAGCTTCGATTCGATCGGCACGTCCTCTTCCATGCCCAGCCGCAGCATCAGGTTCTGCATCCGCTCCCCGCCGAAAATGCGCAGCAGGTCGTCCTGCAGAGAGAGGAAAAACTTGGAGCTGCCGGGATCGCCCTGCCGGCCGGCGCGCCCGCGAAGCTGGTTGTCGATGCGCCGCGAGTCGTGCCGCTCGGTGCCCACGATGTGCAGGCCGCCCAGGCCCACCACCACGTCGTGCTCGGCGTCCGTTTCCACCTTGAACTTCGCGAACAACTCGTCCCACTTATCGCGCCGCACCCGGTAGAACTGTTCGTGATGCGTGAAGTAATAGAAATGCTCGTCGGCGATATACTGCGCCTGGTCTTCCGGCAACCGCTCCGCCAGCTTCTCCTTCAGGCAGGCGTCCTTGGTCATGAATTCCGGGTTGCCGCCCAGCAGGATGTCTGTGCCGCGGCCGGCCATGTTGGTGGAAACCGTCACTACGCCCTTGCGCCCCGCCTGCGCCACAATCGACGCTTCCCGTTCGTGGTTCTTCGCGTTCAGCACTTCGTGCCGCACGCCCATCCGCTTGAGGATGCCCGACAGCCGCTCGGATTTCTCCACCGAAATGGTGCCCACCAGCACCGGCTGCCCGGTCTCGGTCACGGTCTTGATTTCCTTGGCCGCGTTGCGAAACTTCTCGTCCTCGGTGCGGTACACCACGTCCTGGTTTTCTTTGCGGATCAGCTTGCGGTTGGTCGGAACCACCGTCACATCCAGGTTGTAGGTTTTCTGGAATTCGGCCGCCTCGGTCTCCGCCGTGCCGGTCATCCCGCCCAGTTTCTTGTACAAGCGGAAATAATTCTGGAAGGTGATGGTCGCGAGCGTCTGGTTTTCGCGCTGAATCTTGACGCCTTCCTTGGCTTCCACCGCCTGGTGCAGTCCGTCGGACCAGCGCCGGCCCGGCATCAGCCGCCCAGTGAATTCGTCGACGATGATGACTTCCGGTCCTTCGTCGCCATCCTTGACCACGTAGTCCCGGTCCAGCGCGTAAAGCACATGCGCGCGCAGCGCCTGCTGCACATGGTGGTTGAATTCGATATAAGCCGGGTCGTACAGGTTGGGAATATTCAGCAGCTTCTCGACCTTGAACACGCCCTCTTCGGTCAACGCCGCGCTCTTGTGCTTTTCGTCGATGGTGTAATCGCCGGTGGTGTACTTCTCTCCCGGTTCCCTGCCCTCGATCACCTCGCCGCGCACCAGTTTCGGGATGATGCGGTTGACCTTGTAATACTTGTCGGTGGATTCCTCGCTGGGGCCCGAAATGATCAGCGGCGTCCGCGCTTCGTCGATCAGGATCGAATCCACTTCGTCGACGATCGCGTAGTGGTGCCCGCGCTGCGTGCAGTCCTCCAGCCGGAACTTCATGTTGTCGCGCAGGTAGTCGAAGCCGAATTCGTTGTTGGTGCCGTAAGTGATGTCGGAATTGTAAGCGTGCTTGCGTTCCTGGTCGTCCAGGTCGTGAACGATCACTCCCACTTGCAGACCCAGGAACTTATACAGCCGGCCCATCCATTCCGAGTCGCGCTTGGCCAGGTAGTCGTTCACCGTCACCACGTGAACGCCCTTGCCTTCGAGCGCGTTCAAATATACCGGCAGCGTCGCCACCAGCGTCTTGCCTTCGCCGGTTTTCATTTCCGATATCTTGCCCCGGTGCAGCACGATGCCGCCGATCAACTGCACGTCGAAGTGCCGCATGGCGAGCACCCGCCGCCCAGCCTCGCGCACCACCGCGAACGACTCGACCAGCAGATCGTCGAGCGGCTCGCCTTGCGCGATTCGTTCCTTGAACTCGATGGTCTTCGCGGCCAGGTCGATATCCGTGAGCTCGCGCATCGACGCTTCCAGATCGCCGATCGCCGCCACCGTGGGCTGCATCGCCTTGATCTCGCGTTCGGTTTTCGTGCCAAAAAGCTTTGCCAGGACGGTATCGACGATCATGCGGTTCTCGAGGAGGGGGAAAAGTCCATAAATTCTATTTTACTCCGCCCGCCAGGGTGAGCTTGCCTCACGCTCCATCTGATATGATTCTTGCGATGGACCTCAGCTATCCTATCGGCAAGTTCGATTCCAAGGCCGCCGTCGCGGCGGACCAGCGGCCGCGACTGATCGCGGAGATCGCCGCCGCGCCCGGCCATTATCGGGACGCGGTGCGGGGGCTGGACGACCGGCAGCTCAACACTCCGTACCGTCCCGGCGGTTGGACCGTGCGCCAGGTAATTCATCACGTGCCGGACAGCCATATGAACGCATACATCCGTTTCCGCCTGGCGCTGACCGAGGACTCGCCCACGATTAAGCCGTATCTCGAGGCAAAATGGGCGGAACTGCCGGACGCAAAGGCGCTGCCGGTCGCGGTATCGCTCGGATTGCTGGATGGCCTTCATCAACGCTGGGCGGAGCTGCTGGGGGGCTTGTCCGACGCCGATTTCGCACGCACATTCCGCCACCCGGAGCTGGGGATTGTGCGGCTGGACACGAACCTGGCGCTCTACGCCTGGCACAGCCGGCACCACGCCGCGCACATCACCGGCTTGCGCGAGCGGATGGGCTGGAAATAATCGCCACCAAACGGCCCTGCCGCACGTCGAATGAGGTAGGGACTTGTGATGGAATATTTCGTTCAATCGCCGCTGGACCGCTCCCTGTGGTCGCGGCTCGGTTCGCGCATGGGAACGCGCATCGGAGCCGCGACCAGAGGGAGCGGTCTTCACGGTTGTGACGGAACGGCGCTAAGAGGCCGCGGTATAATCGAAACACAGGCCCTCGGAGCGGTCTTCAAACCATATGCTTAGCCGTATCAAATACCTGGTGGTGAGCGCCTCTGCGTGTCTCACGATCCTGCTCGTCGCCGGCAGCCTACCGAGTAAGGGCGCCGATCAGTCCGACACGCTCAAGCACATCGGCGTGTTCAGCGACGTGGTGGCGCACATCAAGAGCGAATACGTCGAAGAGCCCGACATGAAGAGCGTCACGCTGGGCGCTCTGAACGGCCTGCTCGAAGCGATCGACCCCTTCGCCAGCTACCTCAACGCCGAGCAATACCAGGACTACCTGAAGAACAAAGACCTCAAGCGTGCCGACGTGGGGCTGGTGCTGTCGAAGAAGCCGGGCTGGATGGGCGTGGTGGGCACGCTGCCCGATTCGCCGGCCGCCAACGCTGGGTTGTCTACCCATGACATGATCGAAAGCATCAAGGGCATCGCCACCCGCGACATGCCGCTCGCATACGCCAGCTTGCTGTTACAGGGAGCCAGCGGGTCCACGGTGGAACTGAGCGTGGTCCGCGCGCGCCATCCGGAACCGCAGACCATTACGCTCACGCGCGCCAACCTGACGGTTCCACCGGTCGAGACGAAGGTGTTGGGCGGTGGAGTGGGCTACCTCGGGATCGGCGCTTTGACGCCCGAGCAGGTGAAGCAGACCGCCGAGGCCATCCGCCAACTGCAGAAGGACGGCGCGCAGAAACTCGTACTGGATCTGCGTAACTGCTCGATCGGCGCGCCCGAAGACGGCATCGCTTTAGCCAATCTGTTCCTTTCGAGCGGCCGCATCACTTACCTCAAGGGTCAGAAGGTGCCCGAGCAGGACTTCGACGCCGATCCCGCCAAGGCGATCACTTCCCTGCCCCTGGCCGTGCTGGTGAATCACGGGACGGCCGGCGGCGCCGAAATCGCAGCCGCCGCGCTCGGTGGCAACAAACGCGCGCAACTGGTGGGCGAACCGACCTACGGGGACGCCGCGCTGCGCCGCGCTCTCACCATGGACGATGGCAGCGCCGTGATCCTCTCGGTGGCGAAATACTATTCACCCGAAGGCAAGGCGATTCAGGATAATCGCGTCATGCCCGGCACTTTGGTGGCCGGCGCCGAGCCGCAAGTCGAGTACGACGACAACGGCGAACCCATCGCCGAGCCCGAACCGCAGGCGGCCCAGCCGAAGAAGCTGGAGGACGATCCGGTGGTGAAGAAAGCCGTCGAAGTCCTCGGCGTGGTCGCCAAAGCGTAAGGCGTATCGGAGCCGCGACCCATAGGGAGCGGTCGGCGGCGGTCAGTCACACAGGCAACTCGTTACTTCGCGCCGATCGTGTAAGCCAGACTTTCGGTGACCGATTTGTTGCTGCCTTGCACGGCGGTGATCCTCAACTCGCAATTGCCGGCGTGGGCGGGAGCGCGCAGCACCAGCGGGATGGCGCCGTTCGGTCCGGCCGCTGGCGCGTCGAGGGTCCGCGCCGCGATCACCTGGCCGTCGGCCAGAGACTCCACTTCGATCTTCGGTTTGGCGGGATCCGCCTTGTCCGGATACACCACGAAGTACGCCAGCGGCTGTGCCTGTGCGCTCAGCGCGGCCGACAATTCGGGAATCACGCGAGTGGCCCTGCTGCCGCTCGAGAACTCGAATGGATCCGTCGCATCCACCTGGCCGTTGACGGTTTGCACCTGTTGCGCCAGCACCACGCTGCTCAAAGCGAGCCCTTTGGCCGCCGGACTCTCGAACTCCAGCCGGCTGACGCTGGCACGCCTGGCTTCCTGGTCCACCACCGCGGTTTCCAGCGTGTAACGGCCGGGCGGAAGTTGAATCGGGTGGGTGAACGGTATGGTGCTTTTGCGCATCTGTTCCAGGTTTTCGTCGGGAACCTCAAGCGGCACGTCGCGGCTGAATTCGTCCACCACCTGTCCGCTGGAGTCCTTCACCAGAGCGATCAACGAAACACGCAGGCTATGACGGTTCTGGCCCACCACCGGTCTGGCGGTGAAGGCGCTGGCCGGCACCTCGAAGGCGAGCGCTTGCTCGACACCCGCCGCGGTGGGGCGGAACTGGTACACCGCGCTGCGAAAATCGAAAATGTGCGGCTGCTTGGCCGCGTTGAGCGCCGCCAGGCCGATCATCTGCGGCAGCGTCAACTCGGCTGAGCCAGGGAACGCCGGAAGAGCATAGTAGCCGGTGCGGCTCTGCACGTTCAAATCCGCCCGCGCCAGCTTCACCTCGATCTTGCGCAGCCGCCCATCCAGTTTCTCGGCAGTCGGCTGGTAAGTGGCTTCATAGTGCGTGCCGATGTCTTCCATCACGTGCTCAAAAGGCTTACCCAGGTTGTCGGTATTGCCGATCAGGAAACCGCCCGTGCCTTCCGAAATGCTGCGCAAGGTCGCCTGCGTGTCGCTGGTGCGGACGGCCATGTTGATATAGTCGCTCTGCCGCGAGTTCTCCATGCTGGCGGCGGCGCTGTTGGATCGCAGCCCCTGTTGCCGGCTCAGCGCTGCGGCGTGGGCCATCGTATTATTGCCGGCCTGCACGTTGGAATTCTGCGTCAAGCCGTTCACATCCACCGCGTAAATCGTGATTTGCCCCTTGTTGGCCGTGTCCAGCAACCCCTGGAACAACTCCGCATCGCCGGTAGTGGCGAGGCCCGTGCTGAGCAGCATCACGGTTTTGCGGCCGGGCAGCGGCCCCAGCTCATTGAGCAGGATCCGCATCTGGTCCCACTGGCGCATCCCCTCGATGTGGCCAAAGGCGCGACGCTGGTCGGCCAGCAGGCCTCGCAGCACCTGGTCGCTCAGGCTGGTGCCGACGTCGGCTCCCGAAATCGCCGTCTGTGCGATTTCGCCGCCGGTGATGGTCAGCGCCGCGGTTCCCGTCGAAGCGTCCACCGTAATCGACACCTGGTATGGCGTGGCGCTCAACACCGCATCCGACATCCGGTTGAAGGAAGGCACCGGGCTATCCAGCAGTTTCGCCGCGATCTGCGATAACTCCACGCGATTGGTGCTGAACCCATGCAGCGTGGTCAGCTTGTTTCCCAGGTGGAAGAACGCCACCGCGGCGCCCGGCGGCAAATCATGATCCAAAAACTGGCGCACTGCGTCCAGCGCGAAGGTGATGGTGTTCGGATCCAGGTTGTGGAATACGAAGCAAACCAGGTTGACCGCCGGGAGAGAATACGGCGTGGTCACCGCCTTGGCCGGTTTCTTTCCCTCTTTGACTTCCTGGGCCTGTTGTTCGAGAACCTCGCGCCCGCTCACCATGCGGAAGCTCTTGACCGGCTGGAGCACGCCATCTTCGTAGATCGCGACGTCCTCCGGCTTCAGGTTCTTCACCTGGCGGCCGCGGCTGTCGCGCACCACCAGATCCAGCACCACTTCCTGCGCCGTGGCGCGGAAAGTGACGGTAGGCGCTTGCGGGCCGGCCTCCTGCGCCACCACGCGCGCACCCGCCAGACCGAACAGGAAAAGCGCGGCCACGCCAGGCACCCTCTGCATCATGCATCCATTCTAATTCAAGATGCGCGATTCCGAGCCGGGTCCGGCGCTGGTGCGGGCGGGTGAGTCCTCGGCGCGCCGATCGAATCGTCGCAGTCCTAATAAAGCTCGATGTCCCGCATCGGGTAATGCTTGCGGTTGCGAGTCCAAAGCGCGCAGCCATGCACCGCGGCAGTGGCGGCGATCAGCGCGTCGGAGGTTTCCACGCCGTGGCTCTTGTGAAACCGGCGTAAATACTCGCCGGCGCGGCGGCCGATCTGCGCGTCGATAGCGAGCGCGATCATGGCATCGAGCAACCCCTGAACCGCGGCCTCCTCGGCCGGGCGTATGCCATGCCACAGTTCCGCCACGGTGACCGGCGAGTATAGGACCACATCCGTGCCGCCACCCAGCGCCGACCAGCGCGATAACAGCGCGCGGTCACGCCCCCGCAAGACCTCGATCACGACGTCGGTATCGACGAGGACGGCACTCATCGCGCCAGTTTCTTCAGGCGGGAGCCGCCGCGAAGACGGCGCACGTACTGCGCGGTACCGCCGAGGTCCTCTCTGTCCTTCCAAAGACCCGCCACTTGCTGGAACGCCTCGCGGCGGATGGCCGGATCGATTCCGTACTTTTCCCGAACCGCGCCTCTGACGACACCGGAGATGGTGCTGCCGGCGTCGCGAGCGATCGCATGCAGGAGCTTCCAGAGATCGTCATCGAGGTAAAGCTGCGTGCGGTGCATGATGTATAGTATACATCGCCAGCGGATCGGACGCGCTCCCGAGCCCTCTTTCCGCCCTGATTCCGTTGTATGATGTCTCAATGCGATTCCTACTCACGATGCTGATGGTGTTCCCGCTGTGCGCCCAGGCGCCACAAGCTCCGCCGCCAGCCGCGCCACCCGCCGGTAGCCAGGCTGCGCCACACGTTCCCAAGAACCTCCAACTCCTCAAGCCCGAGGAGGTCATGAGTGCCATGCATGCGTTTCGCATCGCCCTGGGCGTGGAGTGCACTTTCTGCCACATTCAGGGCGACTTCGCGAGCGACGAGAATCATCACAAGCTGGTCGCGCGCAAAATGATCGAGCTGGTGCGCTCGATTAACCCGCAGTTCCCCGACGGTAAGCAGCACGTTAGCTGCTACACCTGCCACCGCGGCGCGAAAGAGCCGCTGATGGCGCCGGCGCAGTAGGCCACCGAGCTGGCCTCAGCCGGTCTTGCCGGCGGGCGCGTCCGCCGGGGTACTTCGATCCGCGCCGGTGCGGCGCCAGCGCAGGCCCAGCGCATCGGCTAATCCATACACAAGGCCGATCAGCAACCCTTGCGTGATCGCGGGCAAGGGCCAAGGCAGTTGCAGCAGGAACCAGGGTACCGGCGTGGCTAGGGCGGTCGAGGAAATCCGTGCGCGGCCTCGGGCCGTGCCGCCGCCGGCCGTCATGATCAGCGCCGGCAACAGCAACGCGCAATCGGCCAGCCAGGTGTGGAAGCTGACCAACAGGCCGCCCACCAGCGCCAATGCCAGCGGGCCCTCGAACTCACGCGTGCGGCGCGCCGCCAGGAACACCGCGGCCGCTACCAGAAGCGCGGCCACGCCTTCCAGCGCCAGGTTGAATGGCGCCACGCTCAGTAGGCCGTTCAGGTTCGGCATGTGGGCGACACCCTGCTGCATCAGCGGATCCGCGAGCGCGGCCCGATACCGCCAGGGCCAGGTGGCGCCGGCAACCAGAAACGACACCACCGCCATCGCCGCTCCCGCCGCCGCCGCTCCCGCCGCCATGCGCCACCGCCGCTGCGCCAGAATCACCAGCGGAACCAGCATGACAAGGTGATACTTCGCCGCGCATAGCGCCAACACCACACCAGCGGCCATGGCTCTTTCGCGGCGCAGCAACCGCACTGCCAGGGCCATCCACAACAACAGCAGCGCGACATCCTGCCCATTGAGAACGCTCTCCCAGGCCGGGAGCGACCAGCAGCACAGTATCCATTTGCCGGCCGGGCTGCCGTGCGGCCACAGGATGCCGAAGGCCGCCAGCGCCGCCACCATCATCATCTCCCAGACCACATACGCCGTCCGGTACCTGAGCCACGTCAACGGCTTCATGAGCAGCGCGAAATACGGCAGGCGGGAGTACGGGAGCCCCGTTTCGCCGATGGCGCGCACCTCCGCGGCACGCACGTTGGCGCGGTCGTACAGATCCTGGTTGCACACAATCTGCGCGCCCGCATATAGCGAGAGAAAATCGTTGCGTCCGGTTCCCGCCGCGCCGGGCAGGAACAGATTCCACGCCATCCAGACGTTCGCCGCTACGCCGGCCAGGCAAACTGCTACCACCGCGAAACGGGTCATTTCATCCCATAGGTTAGTACGTATCTTGGACCGAATATCGACTCCTTGCGCGTGGTGCGCCAGCCGTACCGGACGCATCTTAGGGCCTGTGCCGGAACACAGTTGTGCATGACCGCTCCCTGTGGTCGCGGCTCCGATACGCGGCTCCGATAGCAGTTGAGATTTCTGGCTAGCATCCGCCGCATGTTAAATGTAGAATTCCCGGTTCGGACGCGCGAATGATCAATCAGGACGCTTATCCACGGCTGTTGGCTTGGGCGGTCGCCTTTGCGGAGGGCTTCTCAACGCTGGCCGTCGAAGTGATCGCCATCCGTCTGGCCATACCGGTGGTCGGATCCAGCATGACGCTCACCGGCGTACTGCTGGCCGTGATCCTTTTCGCCCTGAGCGCCGGTTATTGGCACGGCGGCCAGTTGTCTTCGCGTTGGAGCCGCCCGCGCACGCGCACCGCGCTCACGGTCAATCTCTTTTTGGCGGGCGTCATTTACGCAGCCGTTTCGTTCCCCTTTGAAGCCGCTCTGTTGGAGCGCCTGCTGGATGCGGGATTGAGCCTGGCGCCGGCCATCGGCCTCGCGGCCACTTTGCTATTCGCCGTGCCGGTATACCTGGTGGCGCAATCGGTCCCGCTGCTGGCCGAGTTGACCAACGACGAAGGCAAAGCGGGCAAGGCCTCCGGCCGCGTGCTCTTCTATTCCACGCTGGGCAGCGTCGCCGGCGGCATCGTCACCCCCGTCTTCCTATTTCCGAAATTCGGCGTGAGAGCGTCGGGTTACGCGATCTGCGGGCTGCTGTTTACCGCTGCCGCGCTGTGGGCCGCCAGCCGATCGCGGAGATGGATGGTTCTGGCCGGCGGCGCGGCGGTGCTGGCGCTGCTGAGCCGGGCTGGATTAGGATCGCCGGTGCCCGCCAATCAGCGGTTTCGCTTCGACAGCCCGCACCAGACCATTCGCATCGTGGAAGAGAGGCGAGCCAGCGGGCGGATCGAGCGCGCCATGTATTTGAACGGCGGACGCGCTTCCGCCATCTTCGCCGATACCGGCGAAACCTCGGTGGAGTACGTGCTCGAGACGGACCGCCTGCTGGCTGCCGAGCCGTGCGCGCTGGTGCTGGCGGTGGGCGCCGCGGGATTCACCTTTCCCCGCGACATTTCAGCCTTGCCCGCGGTCGAGCGCGTCGATGCGGTGGACGTGGACCCGGAGGTGCTCGACATCGCCGAGCGCCATTTTCTGCCGCGCCCGCTGCCGGCCAAAGTCCGTTTCGTCCCACTCTCCGCGCGTTACGCGCTGCGGCGGGCGCGCGCCCAGGGAGTGCGTTACGGCTTCACGCTGCTCGACGCGTACACCGGGAAAGCCATCCCCGCCGAGTTGCTCAGCCGGGAGTTCCTGGCCGACGTGCGCGCCGTCTCCGAGCGCACCGCGGCCAACGTCATCATGGATCGCGCCGCCGAAACCGATTTCGCTCGAAACGTCCTGGCCACCTTTCGCCAGGTCTTCGGGCACGTTTGGATCAAGGATGTCGATCCGGTTGATGCCGATCCAACCAATTACCTGATTACCGACTGGCCGATTCCAGGATCGGCCGAATGGACCGGCGCCGGCGCCATATATTTGGATGACCGGAATACCGCCGATCGCGACCACACACGCATGATTTGGAGCGAAGAATAGAGCCATGGCGGAAGCTAGCAATCCGCTCGACGTCGCGCCGCAATTCCCTGCCCCGGAGACCGCCGCGGCGCCGGCTGCGCCGCCGCGCGAGAAACTCTGGCGCCGGCCGTGGGCGCCGTTTGCCTTGGCGGCGGCCGTCTTAACCGCCGGACTGGCGGTCTATGCGCAGACTCTCGCTTTCGCCTGGGACGAGGGTTTCCACCTGCTGGCGGCGCAACTCATCAAAGCGGGCAAGACGCCCTACCTGGATTTCTTTTTCCCGCAAGCCCCGCTAAACGCCTATTGGAATGCCGGATGGATGCGGCTGTTCGGCGACACCTGGCGAACCGCGCACGCCGTGGCGGGTATGATGGGCGCCGCTGGCGTGCTGCTCGCCGCGCACGCGGTTTACCGGCGCTTCCCTATGCCCAACTGGCGCGTCGCCGGCGCCTTGACGGTGGTCGCCGTGGCCGGTCTGAACCATCAGTTCGTGGATTACTCGACCATCGGGCAAGGCTATGCGCTGTGCCTTTTCCTTCTCGTGGCTGCATACCGCTTGACGCTGTGGGCGGCGGATCACCGCGGTTGGCTGCCGGCGGCCGCGGCCGGATGCGCGGCAGTGGCTGCCGCCGGCGCCACCCTGCTTGGCTCGGCCGCGGTGCCGATCCTGCTGCTGTGGCTGCTGGTCTACAATTGCGCCGGAGCGCGCTGGACGAAGCTGGCGGGCTTCCTGGGTGGCGCGGCGATTCCGCTGCTGCCGTTTCTGCCCATGGTGCTGCGCGCGCCGCGCGTGGTGCGCTTCGACATCTTCGAATACCACATGTATTACCGCCAGGTGGCCTGGGACGGCGCTACCAAGCACGATGCCGACGTGCTCACCGCATGGGCCAACGATCCGCAGGCGATTCTGCTCGCCATCCTGGTGGCCGCGGGCCTGTACTTTGTCCGTTTCCGCAGCAATTGGGACCGCGCCACGCGCGCGCCGTTTTATTTGTGCGGCTGGCTGGCGCTGGGCCTGAGCCTGCACATCTCCACCGCCCATCCCACTTTTGCCCGTTACTATCTGCTCACTGTTCCGTTCCTGGCGACTTTGGCCGTGGCGGGCGTGGCTTACATCGTCTCGCTGTTCGCCCGGCCCCCGCAGCCGCGCTGGGCGGCGGTGTTCGTCAGTTCCATTCTGGCTATTTCTCTGGGCAGGGATCTCTACGACGATTGGGATGGCGCTCCGTGGTGGGGCCGGCTGTCCAACATCGCCCGCAAGCTGGACGAAGTGGTGCCGCGCAACGCGCCAGTCTTCGCCGACGAGTCGATTTACTTCCTGACTCGCCGCACCCCTCCTTCCGGCATGGAACACGACGATTCGCACAAGCTGCAACTGAAACCCGAGATGGAAAAGCTGCTGCACATTTTCCCCAAGGCGGAATTGAAAAAACAAATCGCCGCCGGAAGATTCTCCGCCGCCGCCAGTTGTGAGGACACCGACGCGTTGGAGGAACTCGGCGTGGTCGCCGCTTTTGACAAGAAGTTCGAGGATAAAGGCCAGGATTGTGCCGTATATTGGAAATGGAAGCCGCCAGCGCCGCCCAAGAAAAAGTGAAACGGCCGCCGATCGGCGACCATTCCCCGAGAGCTGGGAGAGATCCCTTCGAGCCACAGATGAAGACAGATGAACACCGATAAGATCTTTGGTTTCCATCGGTGTTCATCGGTGTTCATCGGTGGCTATGGTTCTTTTGCGCGATGGTAAACCCCGAACAATCCAAGTACACCGACCAGCGGCGAGAATTCTGGGACGAATTCGCCCGCCAGATCCAGCGCTGGCAGCCGCTGCGCCGCTACTATCGCGCCCAGCTTGAGCGCTGGTTCGCCTTTGCCATCCCGCCCGGCGCGCGCGTGCTCGAAATCGGCTGTGCCACCGGCGATCTGCTGGCCGGCTTGCGCCCGTCAGTCGGAGTGGGCATCGACTTCTCCCCCGAAATGGTGCGGCTGGCCACGGAGCGCCATCCCGAACTCCGCTTCGTCACCGCCGACGCGCACGATTTCGACCTCGGCGAGAAATTTGACGCCATCGTCTGCTCCGACCTGATCAACGACGTCTGGGATGTCCAGGCGATTCTGGCGCGCATCGCCGATCATTGCCATCCGGCAACGCGCGTCTTCCTCAATTTCTACAGCAGCCTGTGGGAAGGCCCGCGCAGCATCGCGGAGACCATGGGACTGGCGAAGCGCCTTCTCCCGCAGAACTGGCTGACGGTTGGCGACGTCTCCAACCTTCTCTACCTGTCGCGCTTTGAGGTCATCCGCCATTCCCGCGAGCTGATGTGCCCGGTGAATGTTCCCTTGTTGGGCACGCTGGCTAACCGTTACCTGGTGCGGCTGTGGCCGTTCTCATACCTCGCCATCACCAACGTGCTGGTGGCTCGGCCGCGGCCCGAGCCGCAGCCCGGCCGCCAGGCCAGCGTGAGCGTGATTGTGGCGGCGCGCAACGAAGAAGGCAACATCCCGCGCATCTTCGACCGGCTTCCGCAAATGGGTTCGGGCACCGAGCTGATCGTCGTCGAAGGCGGCTCCCAGGACAGCACTTACCAGGCCGTGGAAAACGAAATCGCCCGCCGCCCCGGTTACCCGGCCCGGCTGTTCCGCCAAACCGGCAAGGGCAAGGGCGACGCCGTGCGGCTGGGCTTTTCGCAAGCGAAAGGCGATGTTTTGATGATCCTCGATGCCGACCTCACCGTCGCGCCCGAGGATCTGCCGCGCTTTTACGATGCCTGGCTGGCCGGCCGCGGCGATTTCATCAATGGCGTTCGCCTGGTTTACCCCATGCAGGACCAGGCCATGCGGTTTTTCAACCTGCTCGGCAACAAGTTCTTCAGCCAGGCGTTTAGCTGGCTGCTCGGGCAGAGCATCCGCGACACCCTATGCGGCACCAAGGTGCTCAGCCGCCGCGATTACCAGGTGATCGCCGACAACCGCTCCTGGCTCGGCGATTTCGATCCCTTCGGCGACTTCGACCTCATCTTCGGCGCCGCGCGTTTCAATTTGAAAATCGCCGATATGCCGGTGCGTTACGGCGCGCGCACTTATGGCGAAACCAACATCCAGCGCTGGAGCCATGGCTGGATGCTGCTGCGCATGGTCGCCGTCGCGCTCCGCCGCATCAAGTTCATGTAACTGCTGGCGCCGATGCACTTAGGAGGCTGATGGTGGGCATGACTTAGCTTGCCAACGCCCGCCCGCGGTCGCATTTTGTGACTGGATAGCTCTCCCAGAGCGCTCGACCCGCAGTTGACTGCGTGATTTTTCATCACTCGCGTACTTCCGGATTACTTAGCTTACAGCCAGAGGATAATAGTCGCTTGCTTCCTCGCAATGTTGCGTACCGGTACCGTTAACAAAAGGCGACAGGGTTGAACGCACGCTACAAATGCCGGACTATTCTCATAGCCGGACCCCACGCCGGCTGGTTCAAGCTCGATTGGCGGCCTGATCGCGGCGCTGCACGGCTCTGCGGCGCTTAACCCGAAATTCGAGATAGGACCTTTTCAGCGCTCCCCTCCGGCGACAAGCCGGGCGGGAGCGCGTTTTTTTTGGCGCGAACCAAACCGGGGACTGGCACGAATTTCGCTGCCCTTGCGAAACTTCGTGCCTGTACCCGGTTTGGTTCGCAGGCACACTGGCTTCAGTTGCTATCAGCAGTTCACTTGCCTTGTGCGATGAAACCGGGGACGCCTGTCTTCACTACTGGATTGAGCCTCTGCCGGGTTTGAATGCGATTGATTTGGTTAAACGCGTCTTCCGGAAGTGTACAAATGTCGAAATTCTCTCGCGCACGGGCTCCACTCTTGGGCGTTGTGAGCAGAGCCGTACCGCGTTGGACCGCCCGTGCCAACAAAACCTGAGCCGGCGTCTTCCCAACTCGTTCGGCTATGCCCAAAATGACTGGATCTTCCAGCACACCCGGCCTCATTCCGTGACCCAATGGCGCGAAGGCCAAAAACACAATGCCCTTCCGCTTGCAGAATTCCAGAAGCTCCGTTTGCGGCAGATACGGATGGGATTCCACCTGGACCACGGCTGGCTTGATTCTTGCCGATTCGTAGATGGGCAACAACTCGTTCAAGCCGATGTCCGACAGCCCGATGGCCCTGCACCTGCCGTGGCCGACGAGACTTTCCATCGCTCTCCACGTATCGAGCAAAGTCACTCCGGTATCGTAAAGCACATTGCCGTTTTGATCTCGCGGGTCCTGGTCGTCTCCCGGTCGAAATGCAAACGGAGTGTGAATGAGGTACAGATCCAGATACGTGAGCCTGAGTCTATCCCGACTCGCCTCGAAGGCCGGTTCGACACGGTTAGGCCGATGATTGGTGTTCCACAGTTTTGTGGTAACGAAAATGTCTTCGCGTGCGATGCCTGCGGCAGCGAGTCCCGCCTGCAACGCCTCGCCCACTTCGCGCTCATTGTGGTATCGCTCCGCACAATCGAAGTGCCGAAATCCGGCTTCGAGTGCGTTTGCAGTCGCGGTTTTCGTCACGGCCGGGTCGGGAATCAAAGTGCCGAAGCCCAGCGCGGGCAAATGGCCGCCGCCGTTCGCGAGCGGCATTCTCGTCAGCCGAAGATCGGAAGATTCAATCATGGGACACCTCCGCGTTGCTTTGCGTTCTCCACACTGCTTGGATTTAAGGCTGAGGTACTCGGCTTCAGGAAAAGACGACTGCGAGAGGGTCGAAAAGTGCGAGAGAACCCGGAAAACACGTGTGTGATACCATCACGACAGATGAAAACACAGTTTGGCTTTCTTCTCTCCCTGTTAATCTCCGCCATTCTGGTTCCCTGCTCGATGGCCCAGGAGTGCAAGGACTCGCCTCTGGTCACACGCTATCCGGGGAGCATATTTCGCGGTTGCGAAGACAGTGCGGACCGCATCTACTCTATGCCGATGGGGCCGGGCAAGCCAGCTAAGAAGGTGGAGGGCGAATTTCATTACTTGTACGTTCGAGGCCCGGATTCCACCAGTAGCGATCAACTGATGCGCAATTTCAAGACCGCACTGAAGGCCGCCGGTTACACCCTGGAGTACAACGCCCCGGGTAACAACGACGTTGTCTTTCATCTGGGTAAGACCTGGATTCGCGAACAAGTCAGCGGTATTATGTACGAGCAGACCGTAGTGATTGAAACGGCATTGACTCAGGAGATCGTAGCCACGGCCGCGGCCCTTTCAGGCGGCCTCGCGTCGAACGGGCATATGGTGGTCAACGGCATTCTCTTCGATACGGGCAAGGCCGAGGTCAAACCGGAGTCTGCCCCTGCTTTACAGGAAGTGGTCAAACTGCTACAGCAGGATGCGAAGCTGAAACTCTACGTCGTCGGTCATACCGACAATGTGGGAGCCCTGGCCGGGAATATGGATCTCTCACGGCTGCGCGCGGCCGCTGTGGTGCATGAACTGACCGCGAAGTACGCGGTAGCGGCGGACCGCTTGCAGTCGTTTGGCGACGGGCCGTACGCTCCTGTGACCTCGAACGACTCCGCGGATGGGCGCACGCTCAATCGCCGGGTCGAGATTGTAAAGCAATAGTCGCCCGGAATGCGCGGTCTACGCTGGAGCACGGCCCCTAATCGCCTCCAAACGGAGCGGCGACCATAGGGAGCGGTCCATGGGCCGGCGGCCCTCCCAAAGAGATGAACCGAGCACCGTGGCGCGGGCCGTCCGGCCTGCAGAGCCGAGAGTCATCTCGGCTTTTCTTCCCGCCGGCGGGCGCGATTTTCAACGGAGCGGTCCTTTCGATAGAGCCCAAGTCTGCCGGTCGAGGACCTACCTGCTCCGTGGCACCGGTTTGAAGCGTCCATTACCGTGGTAATATAAGGCGTGGCGATCGCTTACTCTAAGCTCACGGCGCAGGGGCAGATATCGGTCCCCGCCGGTGTTCGGCAGAGGCTTGGCGTCGGTCCCGGCTCGGTTCTGGAGTGGTACGAGGATGGCGATAACATTGTCGTGCGGCGGTCGGCCCGCTTCTCTTCCGAGGATATCCATCGCGCGCTTTTTCCCACGCAGGAGCCGGCGCCACGGACGGTCGACGATATGAAGCGGGGCATCCGGCAGCGCATCCGGAACCGTTATGCGCGCGGTTGACACCAACGTTCTGGTTCGGCTGATTACGCGCGACGATCTTCGCCAGGCCAATTCCGCCGACCACTTCGTCGAAAAGGGCGCCTGGGTCTCCGTGCTCGCGCTGGCCGAGGCCACCTGGGTCCTCACCACGGTCTACGAATTCAGCGCCGCCGAGCTTGCCACTGCGCTCGGGATGCTGCTCGAGCACAAGGATCTGACGCTCGAGAATTCCGACGCCGTCGAGGCCGCGCTCGATCTTTTCCGTTCGCGGCCTGCGCTGGGTTTTTCCGATTGCCTGATGCTGCACCTCGCGCGCAAGGCCGGCCACCTGCCCCTCGGCACCCTCGATCGCGCGCTGGCAAAGTCCGCGGGCACACAGCGGCTGTGAAACCAGCGGACGGAAGGGACGTTCTCGCTGCCTTGACGCGAATTATTCCCGCTCACTGTATGCCCGTGCCCCTCACTCCCAGCCGTAACTCCTCGGCGCGAAGAGATCTGCGCAGCGGTCCAGCATCTCGGCCCGCAGGTCGTCTTCGCCGGGTAAGGCGGACAGTTCGGCTTCGATCCGGTCGAGCCACTGTTTTTCTTTTGCGCTGAGCTTGAGCCTTCCGGCGGCGGCGCGCTCGCGCAGCTCGCATACGGCGGACTTACCGGCGGCAATCGTCCGCTGATATTGGGCATCGGCATTGACGATGGCTCCGGCAATCCGGCAGGTGGCGGCGGGCGAGAGCATCGCCGCCTGCGCGCTCAAGTCTTCATCGGATTGGGACAGCCAGTCGCGCAGTAAGAGTCCGTGGCCCTGGGACGCGGCGATATTCATGAGCCGGCAGTCATACGCCAGCAGCTCCGTGTAAGCCTCCGGCGCGCTTCCCGACAGCAGGCGCACGTTCTGCACCGATTCGTTGCTCCACAGGTCGCAAACACACGCCGCGACGTTGCCGATGGGGCTGAAATGCGCGCAGCTCGCCGATTTGCCTTCCATCGAGATCGGGCAGCCGGTGATGGCTTTGATGACCGGCCCTTCATACGCGCAGTCTTTCGAGGGCCCCACGGCGCCATGTTCGAACGCCACCAGGCTGCGCACGGCGCTCATCGCGCGCACCACGGCGGCCAGCACTTCGGGCAGCATCTTCTGATGCGCAAGCTGCATGGCGGTGTTGGCGAAACCGCAGGCCGAGTCGCCACCGGGAATCGCGCGGCCTTGCGCGCCGCACATTTGCGAAATCCGATCCCACAACCATGCCGTATCGCGCGGCGCCAGTACGCCGACCGCGAATACGATCTGGCGCAGGTCGGCGTACATCAGGCCCGGATCATGAAGCTCCTTGCCGCCCACGGATTCGATGGATACGATGTCCGCGCCCGCTTCGATACACATCTCGAACGACCGGGCCAGGTTCTCCCAGGGCGCGCCTTCGCGCAGCACCGGCGGCCTGGTCTGATCGCGAATATCGGTCGGCGTGACGCGCAACGCGCTGCGCAAGCCATGGCGGTCGTACGCCTCCGCCAGGTGCTGGCGCAGCAGGCGCGTGATTTCGGCGCCCCACGGCGGATTCGCCGTCATGGGCGGCAGCAGTTCGAACTCGAGAACGATGCCCGGCACCTGCAAGGCGACCGCGCGGCGCACGATGTTGCCGGCCATCTCGTGGTACTGCGCCATCACCTCGCTCCAGGTGTCGGCGCGGATTTCAATCGCGGGAAGGGTGAAATTGACCTCGGGAAAGACCAGGCCGCCGCCGATTTCGAGATCGAAGCCGCACTTCACTGGCCGTGGAGAGCGGCCATAGACCAGTTGCCGCGGGTCGGGAATGGCTAGCGCACGGTACTGCATGGCGGGTTTTCCCCCATCAAGGCGCGGGCCAGCTTGACCGCGCCAAACGCGTTGTCGCTATAGGCGTCGGCGCCAATCTCGTCGGCGTACTGGCGCGTGACGGGCGCGCCGCCCACCATCACCTTCACACGGTGGCGCACTTGGGCGCGCGCGAGAGCGTCCAGCGTGCTCTTCATCGCGGGGAGAGTGACCGTCAGCAGGGCCGATAGCGCTAGGATGTCGGGCTGCTTTTCCTTCACTGCCTCGACGAAGCGGGCGGCGGGAACGTCCACGCCGAGGTCGTGAACCAGGAAACCGGCGCCCTCCAGCACGGCGGTGACCAGATTCTTCCCGATGTCGTGCAAGTCCCCCTGCACCGTTCCGATGACGACGGTGCCGGCGCGCTCGGTGGCACCCGCCGCCAACAGCGGCCGCACCACGTTCAGCGCGGCCTTCATCGCGCGGCCAGCCAGCAGGAGTTCGGGAACGTAGCAGTCTCCGCATTCGAACCGCCGGCCAACCTCATCCATGGCCGGAATCATGCGGCTGGCGACCACGCCGCCGGGGTCGGCGCCGTTGTCAATCGCCTCTTGCGCAAGCGCGCCAGCAGCCTTGGCATTGCCGCACAAAATGGCGTCGTAAAGCTCGTAGGCCTGGTCCATTATCTCCTCGGTCGCTATTTAATTCGATAGTCAAACTATATCGTGACATAACTGGGAGCCGATTCTCAAGAAGTATTCGGATAATCGGAGGCTGTCCGCCGCTTGGGACCGCTACAGGGGGGCGCAGTGCGCCAACCCGGAGGGCGCCAGAGAATACCCCAGTGCGTGAGCACAGTGCGTGAGCAACGGGCTATTGTCTGTCGCCCCTGCCGGGGCTCGCCGGTTCGCTTCACTCCCTTGACCGTTCGGCGTAGGTGAAAAGGGGTCAGACGCATTTGCCGAAAAGGGGTCAGACGGGGTCAGACGCATTTTATTGGGGAAAACTCGGTTCATTAACGGCAGCTTTTGCACTTGTGCACGGAATGCCCGCTTTGCCGCGCCCGCCGATTCGGCTACAATCAACTGCTATGAAACGTCTGGCATTGATCCTTTCTCTGGCGGCGGGCATGGGGTTTGCCGCCGCTCCGGAAGAATTCCCAACCTCGGCAGGAACGCTCCGGCTCACCCCCATCCAGCACGCCAGCCTGATGATTCAAGCGGGCGGCAAAGTGCTGTACGTCGACCCAGCCATGGGCTCCTACGAGGGCTTGCCCGCGGCCGATTACATTCTGATCTCGCACATCCATCCCGACCACATGGCGCCGGCCATCGTGGATAAGCTACGCAAGCCGGGCACCGTGATTCTGGGGCCCAAGACAGTCGCCGCCGGCGTCACCGGCTGCACGGTGATCTCGAATGGCGAATCGAAAACGCTGGGGCCGTTCGTGGTTGAAGCCGTGCCCGCGTATAACCTGGTGCGCGGCCCGTCAGCGGGTGAGTTTTTCCACCCGAAGGGCCGCGACAACGGCTACGTGGTCACCTATGGCGGCAAGCGATTCTACTTCAGCGCCGATACGGAGGGCGTTCCCGAGATGCGCGCGCTCAAGAATATCGACGTTGCTTTCATCTGCTTCAACCTGCCTTACACGATGACGCCGCAGGAAGCAGCCGATGCGGTGCGCGCGTTCCATCCGGCGGTCGTCTATCCCTATCACTACCGCGGCAGCGACCTGACCGTATTCACCAAGGCGCTCGAAGGCTCCGGCATCGAAGTGCGGCTGCGCGACTGGTACGCGAAGTAGGACGGACCTGGACAGACCATCGCCTTTCGTGGCCTGTCGCGCCCCGTTCAGGCAGACGGCTTGACTGGGTCGACAAAAACCGTCTCGAAGTTCCGCTATCGCGAGCGAATCACCGGCGACAAGATCGCCGGCGTTACCGGGGTTCTTCGTGGGATTCCGCGGACCATCGTCCCATCCCAGCAGGCGACGGGAAGCGATCGTCCGTCGTGCGGCCCGAGGCGTTCATCGGTCCACGGATCGCCGCGCATGTCGAGCCGTGCGGCTGGCAGGCGAAATCCGCATCGACCCGAAAACCGGGGCGACTGCCCCGCGGCGCGAGCACGCTCGTTGTTTCTGCTTGACGCAGTGCACCAGCGGCAAGCCGCAACCAAAGGTAAGCATCATCAACCCTCCCGTACGCGGCAATGGCCCTCTATTGGTCGCGGCAGAAGTTGCCGATGATTGTGTTGGAGCGCGCATCGACGCCGGGGGCGGCCAGGATGCAGCGGGATTGCATTTTGAAACCGGTGATGCGGTTGTCTTCGATGAGGTTGTGGCTGGCGGGAGCGGGGCGCTCGGCGCCGCGGGCCAGATAGATGCCGGCTTCGAGGATCTCGGGATCGGCGGCGCCGTAATAACAGGCGAAGCGGGAGGCGTTTTCGTTGCAGTGGGAAGCATCGAGGCCGAGCAGGCGGTTGCGGGCGATGGTATGGCCGGAGCCGATGACGAAGATGCCGCCGTAGAGCGTACCCTCGATCCGGTTATCGATCAGGCGGATGTTCTGCGAACTCATGTCCGGGTTGGCGTTGTTCATGGTGATGCCGTAGTGGCCGAAGCGGTAGGATTCCGCCGGAGCGCGATTCACGCACTGGTTGGCGCGGACTTCGCCATCGTGAAAGCCGTCGAGGTCGATGCACTTGCCATCGATTTCCCGGAAGCGGTTGCCGTCATAAGAAGACGCGTCGACGTTGCCGGCGGTGTCGATTGCCACCGGAGTGGCGAGATTCTCGATATCCACCTCGGCGAAGGGATAGCCGATGCGGCTGCCGAAGTTCCCGGTCACCGAAAGGGCGGTAACGTGGCCGGCCTGAATGGCGTCGCGGCCGACCTGGCGGATATGGTTGAAGGCAATCGTGCCGCGGGCATTGCGCGGCGAGGTGTAGAGGGAATGCGTCCAGATGCCGTTGCCGCGAATGTTCTCGAGGTCGCAGTCGATGACGCGGAAATCGGTGGTTCCTTCTTCCAGCAGGATGCCGCCGGTCGAATTATTGCGGCCGAGCGCGTTACGCGAACCGCTGTCGGCGACGGTGACGCGGCGGATATCGACCGAGTGGGCGCGGCTGGCCAGCACGGCGAAGCCGGCGATGTTGCGCAGGCGGAGGCGCTCGATGGCGAAGCGGGAAACGCGGTCGGCAAGGACGCCGTTGGCGCGGGTGAATTCGGCGAAAGGAGTGCCGGAAGGCGGCAGGCCGGCGCGGTTTTCCAGGGCGGCGCGGTTGCCATCGATCGAGAAATCGCGCAGGGTGACGTTATCGCCGCGCACGACGATGGCGGCGCGGCCGGCGAAATTCGGTGCCAGATGGAGCAGGGTACCGGAAGCCGCGCCGCGCAACTCGCTATCGGCATCGACGACGATTTCGGAGTGGAGTTCGATCACGCCGGCGGGCAGTTGGCGGACTTGCCGGCGCCGCGGTAGAGACAGGAAAAGAGCGGCGGCGGCCAGGGCAACGGCGGCCGACGCCAGGATGCGGCGCAATCAGGCCACCTCGATTGAAACCGGCGGAAAAGCGCGGCGGCCCAATGCGAGGGACAGGCGGTGCGGTCCGCGCGCGAGGTTGGCGGGAAGGCAAAAGTTGAACTCCCAACGGCGGGCGACGGGGTCGGCACAGAAGGCATCGATGGCGGGCGCGGCGAGCGAGTCCACGCTGGCGCGGAAATCGGCCCCGGGGGCGACCTCCTCCATGGTCACTTTCACGGCGCCGCTGACGATGCGGCTGCCGGACAGGAAGTTGATGCCGTCGGTGATGGCGGTAATGCGGGGAACCAGGGGGCCGGCGGGGACGATGCGCGCCCAGCCGGGCGGGCAGAGCGGCGCGCCGTCATGCGTGGCTTCGACCATCACCAGGCCGCTGCGCAGGTTTTCCGGGAGCACCGCGTTGATCTGGGAAACGCCATCGGCCGCCGGCGGGGCGATACAGGTGAGGCGGCAGGGGAGGCCATCGGCGGTGACGGTGGTATTGAGCAGGTGGCAGGAGCCGGGCAGGCGCTCGACCCACAAGGCCAGCGCGGCCATGATGCCGGAAGCCGGAGTGACGGCTTCTCCGGAGAGCGCGTTGCAGATGGTGCGCAGGCGCGCGGTCGAAGGGGCCGGCGGGCCGGTGTCCGGAACGGGCTTACGCAGCGTGATCCACATGTACTGGGTCCAGACCTGTTCGAGCGCGAGGAGGTGAAAGCCGGAGGATTCGACGAAGGTGCCGATTTCCTGGGGAGAGATGCGCACGCCGCTCCAGGTGTCGTATTGGCGCGCGTGCGGCGGCAGGCCGTTCACCTGGCAGCGCACGATACCGCCTGGCTTGAGGACGCGAAAGGCGTCGCGCAAGTAGCCGAAGACGATGTCGCGGCTGGGAATGTGCTGAAAGACGGCGTAGGAGTAAACGAAATCGAACTTATCGTCGGGGAACATGGCCAGGTCCGCGCCGGAGCATTGCTGGGGGAACGCGTTAGCCGTGTGGGCCAGGCGTTCGCGGGCCAGGAGGATCATCTCATCGGAGACATCGACGCCGTGAATCTCCTTGAAGTAGCCGCTGAGCGGGCGCATCAGGCGCCCCGGACCGCAGCCGATTTCGAGCGCGGCATCGCGGCCGGTGAAGCGTTTTAGCTCCATTACGAACTGGCGGACAGTGTCGTTGGCGGCGGAGAAGAACTCCTCGTCGGACTGCTGGCGGCGGCCGAAGGCCACGTAATAGTTAGCGTCCTCAACGGCGCGGCGATTCCAGTCGGCGCGCATCGAGTCGAGCAGGTTGGGAGTATCCATGTCGCAGTTGCTATTCTAACGTCTATGGCCTTGGTCTTTCGACACGTCTCAAGTACGCCGCTGGTGGACTTCGACGCCGCGGCGCCGGACGGCGCGGTAATCGGAATAGTGGGAGAGAACGGAAGCGGGAAAAGCGAGCTGGCGCGCCTGGCGGGCGGAGCCGAACGGCCGGCGTCGGGCGAGGTGGAGAACCAAAGCGGAGCGCGCCTGCTGGGGCCGGACGACCCACTGAACCTGGCGCCGGCGCCGGTGCTGGCGATCAACCACACGTTTGCGCGCCACGACCTGTTGGTGCGGGAGCGCGCATCGGTGGCGATCGACCGTTTGCGGCAGGCGGGCTCGACGATTCTGCTGGTGTCGCATGAAGAGGAGCTGCTGCGGCGGCTGGCGGACGAAGTCTGGTGGCTGCACGAGGGCAAACTGGCGGCGCGCGGCGACCCGGAGGAGATTCTGCTCGCATACCGCCGGCACATCGCGGCGCGGGTGCGCGCGTGGGGCGGGACGATGACGAGTCCCATCAACCCGCGGTTTTTCCGCGGCGACGGGCGGGCCGAGATTGTGGGCGTTGGTCTGGCCGGCGAGGACGGCAATCCCACCATGGCCTGGCGGAGCGGCGAGATGGCGTCGGTGAAGATCATCGTGCGGTACCAGGCGCTGGTGGCCCATCCGGTGGTGGGGATGATGATTCGCACGCGCAGCGGATTCAATGTTTACGGCACCAACACGGACCTGGAGCGGTTGCGGCTGGGGCCGGTGCGCCAGGGCGGCACGCTGGCGGTGAGCTTTCAATTCCGCTGCGAGTTATGCCCGCAGGAATACACGCTGACGGTGGCCTCGCACGATCCCGACGGGGTTTGGCACGAGTGGCTGGAGGATGCCGTGGCGTTCCTGGTGACCGACGACCGTTACACGGCGGGAGTGGCGAACCTGCGCGCGCAGGCGAGTTTCGCCGTGGTGGGTTAGGGCACCGTGCCCGATGCCACCTAAATAGGGCATTTATATACTTCACGCCACCAGCGCTATGCGCCTCTGGACATGAACTCAAGGTCTTCGTAGTCAGGTAGACCGGAACCGTCAATGAACAGACGTCCAGATGTCTTTGGCTCGGTAATCATTACGCCGCCACCGTACCTCTTGACGGCCCAGTCGTGCGGATCGTCCAAAGGATCGTGAACAGATTCGATTTCCGCCTGTTCACGGTGAAGGCTCACTCGGTCTCCCACTTTGATCTGCTCGCCGGATCGATAGAAGAACGGCACCTTCCGATTGTAACGGCGCCGTGCGGGATTACGGCCGGATTTGTGGGGCGGACCCCATAAGCGCTAACGTAACACCGACAGTGCAAGCCCGGAGGGCGAAAGATAGTAGCCCAAGGCGCGAGCCTTGGGGCTCGCGGGAGCGGTTAGAAAGCCCCGGAACGGGGCGAAAGGATTCTCGACGGCAGATTCTCACGCCCCGTTTCGGGGCTGTGTTCAGGCGCCTCGGACCCCATGGCTTGCGCCTTGGGCTACTATCTTTCGCCCTCCGGGCTTAAAGAATGAGTAAAGGCTACCCGGCCCGGATGCTCTTAAGTTAGCGCTTGTGGGGCGGACCCCCTGGTCCGCGCGGGACGCCCCCGTCCCGCCGTACGCCTGAAAGAGTCAGTCCCTTCCGTCACTTCGAAAGGCCGGCCAGGGGGCCGGCCGCGGACGTGGGCGTCCGCCCCACAATTGGCATCAATGCCCAGCGATAGCTTATTTGAGGGCAGGCGAAATCCGCTTCCGACCCGAGAAATCGGGGCGCCTGCCCCACGCCGGCCCCGCTTGGGCTACATGCCCCGGCCGGCATGCGGCGCGGGCAATTCCTTGCGCGGCAGCTTCTCGGCGCGCGTGGCTGCGTTGTACACGAACGAGGCTTCGATCACCGCCATCTGTTCCACATCTTCCCGCTGGATGCGGTCGTAGACGTCCATGTTGGTGTGGTGCGTTCGCGTTTCGTAATCGAGCGGGTCTTGAATGAACTGGAAGCCCGGCAGGCCGACCGCGTCAAACGAGACATGATCGGTGCTGCCGGTGCTGCGGATGGTGACGGCGCCCGGCGTCAGGTCCTTCAGCGCAGCGAACCAATTTTCGAAAATCGGCCGCGCCATTTCGTCGTTCTGCAGGTAAATGCCGCGGATGCGGCCGCTGCCGTTATCGAGATTGAAATAGGCACTCACGTTTTCGTGCTCCGCGGTGGGCTTCATCACGGCGGGATCGGCGAAATGCACCTTGACGTAGGCCTCGGAACCAAGTAGCCCCTGCTCTTCGCCGCCCCATAAAGCCATGCGCACGGTTCGGTCCATTTTGAGGTTGGCCGATTTCAGAATCCGCATCACCTCCATCGCCACCGCTGCGCCGGCTCCATTATCGGTGGCGCCAGTGGCGTAATGCCAGGAATCGAAGTGGCCACCCACCATCACCAGTTCGCCGGCCTTGGCCCCGCCGGGAATCTCGGCGATCACGTTAAACGAATCCGGATTATCGGTGAAGAAGCGGTTCTTGATGTCGAACGTGAGCTTCACCGGCACGTCGTGCTGCAGCAGCCGGGCGATACGGTTGTAATGCTCCGCGGCCACGATGACTTGCGGCGGGTTGTCGGTGTGCGCGCGGTCGGAGCCGCCGCCGACCAGCGTTCCGCTCTCACCCATGCTGGAGATCTGCACCACCACCGCCGGCTTCTCCTCTCTCCAAAACGCCTGTTGGCGTTCACGAAAAGCGCGCCGCTCCGCGTATGTCATGATCGGCTGGCCGGGTTGCGCGGGAGGCGCGCCGCGTCCTCCACGTCCGCTGCCGCCGGGGATCACTTCGAGCGTCATCTCGTTGAGCTCGTCGGCGCTATAGCGGCGACCGAGCGGCGTGGTGGGGAAGGCCAGTTCGCGCGGCGCGGAAACCAGCACGATCTTTCCCTCCAGCTTGCCGTGAAATTTGTCCAGATCGGCCGGCGTCGAGATGGGCGCCAGGATGGCCTCACCCGTTACTGGGCCGTTGGTTCCCATGGTCCACGCCACCGGCATCGCGATCAGGCTCTGATAGGCGGGTTCGACCATCCCGGCCGCGAAATAATCGTTCTCCCATCCGTTGCCGAATGGGCCCCACTTTTCCAGATGGGCATTGCTCAGTCCCCAATCCTGAAGCTGCCTCACCGCCCAATCGCCCGCGGCGCGGAACTGCGGCGAGTTGGTCAAGCGGGGGCCGTAGCGGTCCGTCAGGTTGTAGAGGATGTCCATCACCTTCGAGTGCTCGAACTCCTCGCTCTTGATCTTGTGGATCGCGCTCAGGTCGACCCGCTCCGGCTGTTGCGCAACGATCGCGAGCGGGATCGAAACCACCAGCGCCAAAATGGCAAGCAGAATTTTTCGCGGCATACGGGTGAGCATATCAGACTGCGCGGGCAGGCGAAGCAAAAAAGGCGCTGCAATGATTGGGGTTCCAATTCAGTACTGATTTGGAGTAGCCACCTGAGGTCCGCTGCGCGTAAGATAGAAGCATGGCCAGAGGTTGGGAAAGCAAGTCGGTCGCGGCGCAGATCGACGCTGCTGAGAACCATAGCCACCGCGCCCCAAAGCACAAAACACTCTCTCCGGATCGGCTGGAACTCATTCGCAAAAAGGAAACGATTCTTTTGTCGCGCACGCGCATCGTGCGGGAACTCGAATCGGCACAGAACCCGCGTTACCGGGTTGTCTTGGAAAAAGCTCTAGCGGATCTGGACGCGCAGTTGTCGGACATCGTTACCGTTTGAATCCACTTCGGTGGGGCAAGGTAGGGCACAGCGGCCCGCTAACCGTATCTGCGCCTTTTTATAGGGCTGGGGACGACAAACGTATTTGCCGTGAGGGTACACCTATGAATTCGCTAAATGCGGTCGTCCCAATTGCACCGTCACCCTCGACCGCGTCGACGAAGAACACCTGGGCGCGTTTCTGCAGATGATGGAGTTCCAGACGGCTTTCATGGGCGAGCTGTTAGAACATCGACGCCTTCAACCAGGAAGGCGTGGAACTGGGCAAAAAGCTCACCTTCAGCCTGATGGGCCGCGCCGGCTACGAGCCCTACCGCTCTCAGTTCGCCGCCTACGAAAAGAAGCGGGCGGCGGCGCGATAGCGGCGGAATGCCGGTAACGCCGGCGGTCTTGCCGCCGGTGTTTTTGTGCCGCCAGATCAACTTCAGAAACACCGGCGGCAAAAGACCGCCGGCGTTACCGGTCATTGGCAGGCGGTAGCGCCTGCCCCACTGCGCCCCTTAGAACGACCGGCTCGGCCGGTAACCGGGGCGCGAGTGGATGCGGTATTTCTTGCCGACGTCGCTGACGATTTCGACGGTGATCTTGCGAAAGCCCTCGTTCGGATTCGCGGCGGGGTAGTAGGCGATCGTGTAGGAGTTGCTCATGTCCTCGCGAATGTCGTCGAACGCTTCCACCTGCCGCTGCCAGGTGCGCGCCCAATAGGCCTTCCCACCGGTGCGCTGCGCGATGCGGCGGAAAACGCCGCTCGAAATGGCGTCTTTGTTCACCTCACTGGTGGAGATGACATAGATCGGGATGCCTTCGTCTTCAGCCACGGCGCGCACGTCGTCGGGGGCGATCATGCTGGCATTGTCGGGACCGTTCGAAAACACGATCACCACTTTGCGGCCGGGCACTTTGGCGGCATCGCGGAGCGTCAACAGCAGCGCGTTGTAGAGCGCCGTGTCATCCCCGGCGACCGAGTTGCGCAGCCCGGCGATGGCGTCGCCATGGTCGCGCGTGAGCGACGCCGCGCGCGACAGGTTGCGGCTGAAGGTATAGACGGCCACCGAATCGGCGTGATCCAGGCCGCGCACGAAATCGGCGATCGCGTCTTCGGCGTAAACGAAACCGCGGTACATGAAGTTGCTGGTGTCGAACAGAACGAAAACGTTGGTGCCGACAAAAGCGTCGGGACGCTCCATCCCCGGCACTGCGCCATTGTTGGTGTTCAGCAGGGGCGTCGACGTGCCGTCCGCGTTGATCGCCACCGGCGTGTTGGCGCCTTCGGCGAAGGTGACGATGCGCTGCGGGATCCCGTCTTCGAAGATACGGAAATCGGCCGGCTTGAGGCCATTGATGTAATGGTTCTTGCTGTCGGTCACCTGAAAGCTGTGCACCACCAGGTCCACCTTGACGCGGAAAACGGGCCGCTGGCTATCCTGCGCCCGCACTACGGCGCCGCCCGCGGCGGCAGCCAGGAACCCTCGTCTGGACAGTGTCATTGCGGCCCTCCGGCGGGGACTTCCTGGAGGGCGGCTTTTTGATCGGCCGACGCCGAGCGCGCATGCTCGCGGACCTCGTCGCCCACCGCGCGCAGCGATCGCAACACGGCCGGCCAGTCCTCCAGATGAGAAGCGAAGATATGCTCCACCAACTCCCGCGTCCATTGCGGAATGCGAACGTTGAGTTGCGCCGGCCGCAGACTCAACTCGTCGGCCAGCGCGACCCAGTACAGGTTGTTCGATTCCCAGCTCTCCGCCAGAATGCGGCTGGAGTAGCCCATCAGCGTGGGGAATGTGCGCAGCTTGAGCAATTCGGGCCGATAAGAAGTGGTCAAGGTCGGCTTGGGCGCACCGAATGCGCGCGAGATGGCCGCCAGGCTTACCTGGCCGGGGGCTTCGCGCGCGAGACGCTCGATCTGGGCGCGCAGCGCGGAGCGGTCGGCGGCACGCTGCGGCGCCAATGCACGGCTGAGCCAGAACAACTCGGCTGGCGTTACCTGTTCGACGGCTTCCTTGACTTGTCCCCGCCCGAGCAAGCTCCGCACTTGGGCGGTGCGCACGGGCGCCGCCAGGCTGGCCAATTCCGCCATGGCAGCCTCGCGCGCCGTCTCATCGAGCGCTGCCTCGGCCAGCAGCTCTCGCCCGTAAAGCAGGTTCAGGCCCACCCAGTGCATTTGCGTCGGGGTGACATTCCACCAGCGCGGGATCTTGGCGCTCAGAATCATCTGCGGAACCAGGTCTCCCCAGATCAGCGCCTGCGTCTGCGCGGGTACCAGAAAATTCTGTTCGGCTTCCGCCAGCGCGTAGGGCAAAGTGGAAAGGGAGCCCACCAGGCGGCCGCCGCCGTTGGAGGGCCAGCCAGATCCGTACGGTTCGGTAGCCTTCCACAAATTGGTCTGGCCTTCGCCGCCGATAAAATCGTGGCTGCGCACGAACACTGGATTGGTGTAAAGCACTTGAGCTCCCGGCGGCGCGTAATACGCATAGCTCAGGCCAAGCAAGGAATCGCGCAACAGCGGCGCCAGCAGCTCCGGCAGATCCGCCAGGCGGGCGGGGTCGCCGCCGGCTTTTTCGATCGCCAGCCGCAGATTCAGCTTGCGTTCGCTATCCATGTGCCTTCCGGCCCAGTAGCCGAAACCCATCGCATTGCGCTCGACGACCGTCAGCGGCGCGCGCGGCAGCGGCGCCTCCGCGACGCTCGCGGCCAGCTTCGCCAGCTTGGCGGCCGCGGCCTTGTCCGGACGGTGGCCGCTCTTGAGCAAATCGCTCAACTGGAATAACGTATCGAGCGACACCAGGTGCTGCGCATCCAGAATCCGGAGCATCTCGTCCTGCATCTCCTGGCGCGTTTCCACATCGCCCGATTCGGCGGCTCCGCTCAGCAGGGCGGCCATCCGTTCCTGCGGCCCGGTGGCGGCATCGGCCGGTTTCGCCGCCGCATCGAGCAGCGATTGGAAGGCGCCGTGGCCGGCGTCGAACACGTCGCGTGCGGTATGTACGTCGGCGAACCGGCTGGTGATTCCCGCCAAAGCTGCGTCGGCGTTGCCGTCCGCGATGGTCTGCTGGCGGACCAGGATCTGCCACAACGAAACCAGCGCCTGAAACGTCCCGCCGGCATCGGCGCGCAGCCCCGGCTCGTGCAGCCGCGTCAGCGCCTCGGCGGTATCCAGGAACTGGTTGATGCTCTTATCGCTCAATTGCGGCGATTCGCCGAATACGGCAAACTGGCTGCCATAGGTGTGCCACGCGCGTGCCAGGCGCTCCACCGTGGCCGCTCCGAGCGGGGTGGCGCGGCCGCGGTCGATGTCGGTCAGCGTCATGAAGATCTTGAGCGGCGCGTTTTCCACCGTCTTGCGGCACAGTGCGAACAGCGCCTCCAGCAGATCGTCGGGTTCTTTCCAGGTGGCGGCCAGCCGTGTCAGCTTGCCGTCGTAACGGGCCTGCGGATTGTTGGTGAAGAGTGCCTTCCACACTTCCAGGTTGCCAGGAACGTGCGGTTTGCCATCGGCGTCGAGGTCCAGACGGGTGGTCAGCAGCATCATGTCGCTGTTGGAGCGGAACACGGGGCGCGCCGGGCCGGGGCTGGTGATCTTCCCGCGGACCGCCGCGTAGAAGCGCTTCATGCGCACCGGGTCCGTCAGATAGTCGCGCACCGGCGTGTCGATGCGCGCCAGCGCGTCATATAGACTGGCCAGCCAGCCGTCGTCCTTGGCGAGCAGCTTGCCAAAGAATTCGACTCCATGGTCCGGCGAGACGCCCACCAAATCGCCCCACGCCGCCGCCGAGCGCGCCCCGCCCGGCACTACCGCTTTGCCGTCGCGCAGCTCGAATTGGCCGCCGAAGAAATCCAGCACGTGCGCATACACGCGCAGATGCGCCAACGTGCCCGCATCGTGCATCGCGGCAGCCGTGACCGGTTCCAGCTTGGACAGCCCCAGGTAGAGACGGCACAGCGAAGGATCCGCGATAAAGGCTTCGAGGAAATCCGCCTCCTTGCTCCCCGCGGTCCAGTACGCCGGTCCGAACATCACCGGAACCAGCGTGGGACGAAAATCATAGGTGAAAGGGCGGTTGGTGCGCAGCGCCTCTTCCAGGCGGTTCACCGGAAAGCCGGAATCGGTGGTCAGGAACGCTCGCCCGGCATTCACCGTCTCCAAAACCACCTCCGAGCCGCATCCGCCGCGCATGCGGAAACCGAGAATGCGCAAGAGATCGCCGGTATTCGGTGAATCGCAATTGGGCACCTCGATCATATGCTGCGCGCCGGCGAGTTTCTCCAGTTCGTGCGCCTGCGCCAGATAGCGATGCAGCAGCTTCAGGTACTCGGTCTGTTCCAGTGTCTCGTTGCTGCGCGAGGCCTGGTAGCCATTGGTAACGACATTCCGCGCCAGCGCCGGCAGCACATCGTCAGGCGCCGCCTCGGGTGGAATGGCGGCCATACGCGCGAACGATCGCATCGGTCCGGGTATCTCAACCGTGGGCCATGCTGCGCGCGTCTCGCGGGACGGGGAAGGCAGCGCCTTGCCGGTGAGGGCGCGATAAGGCTCTTCGTCGCGCGCCAACGCCTCGCCATCTCCCGCCAGCAGATCGAGGGTCACCAACCTGCGCGCGATCTCGGCCGCGTCCGCCCCTCTGCCGGCGCGGCGCAACTCGACCAGCAGGCGGGCATACACCGCGCGCGCTTCCGGCTGGCCGTACTCTTCCAGAAACTCCGCGTAGGATCTGAGGTCGGCAATGTTGTCTGGGTTCTTCTGCACCGCGCCGGCCAGGTTGGCGCGGGTCTGATTGGCATCGCCGGCGGCTTCCGGTTGGTGGATCTGGGCGGAACTCTGGCGGGCCGGCAAAACAAAAATGGGAAGCAGGCCCGCGGCTGTAATGACAATCGTCCACAGCTTCATTTATCCCTCCCCGACTGTCCAATCACTCTACCACGACCGGGGTTGGCGTGGACGGTCACGATGACACAGGGCGAATGCACGTGATGGATGTAACGAGATCGCTAACGCCGGCGGTCTTACCGCGCTTTGGACGATCGGCCCGCGAGAACCGCGCCCGGGGAAAGAACCGGCAGACCAAATGTTCTTCCGCAACCTGTGATAAGCTATCGGACCTCGATGCGCGTATTATGAGGCGCAGAAAGGCGAATCTCACATGAAACAGAGCGCCATATTGACTACAGCGTCGCTGCTCACCATCTTATTCATGACGCTTCACCTGGCCGGCGACATCCTGTTCCGGATCTCACCGGCAGGTCTCGTAAATCTGTTTCCGGTGTTCATTCTCGTAGTCCAGCTATACGGAACGCTGGTGCTCGGCGGAAGGCGGACGGGATACATCATCATCTTCTTAGGGTCCGTCCTCGGGCTGCTCATCCCTGTCATCCACATGAAAGGGACTCGGGGGCTTATCGGTGGCGACATCGGCAACTCAAGCCAAGCTTTCCTTTTCGTGTGGACAATCCTCGCGTTGGGAATCACCTCGACGTTCTCCATCATCCTATCGGCGAGCGCACTGTTGAGTTTGCCATGGCGCCGGAGCCGCCGCACGTCAACTGCCGCATAACGCCCGATTGTGGGATCAGGCCCGCAACCGGTACGCGGCCCGAGGTCCTCGAAGTATCAATGATCCACAGCATCCTCGGGGACCCACAGATTCTCAGGCGAGGCAAGCGGCGTTACCGCTGTGGAGAGTTGTGAGTTGCGATTGGACGGCGCGGAGAGACAGAAACACGAAGGGCCGGGAATGCTCCCGGCCCCGATGAATCGCGTGTCCAGCCGCAAGCGGCTCGACGATTTGCCTAGCTCGTGTCCGGCGCTTACTCGATCGTAGGACCGAAGTAGCCTTGCGCCAGGGCCGGTTCGGCTTCGAGCGCCTTGCTCCAGCAGGAGCGGGCTTCTTCGCTCTTGCCGGACGATTCCAGAATGCGGCCCAGGTTGAGCAGGGCTTCCGGCATATCCGGCTGTAGCGCCAGCGCATCCCGGTAGAGGCGGACAGCCTTCTCCGGCTGATCGGCTTTCTCGTACATCAGGCCGGCGTTGTACAGAATCTCGGGCGACCGTTCGCCGAGGTCGATCAGGCGCACGTGATGTTCCAGCGCCGTGTTGAAGTCGCCGGACTGGATCGACAGCGCCGCCAAGCCGCGCAGTGCATCCACGCTCTTGGGATCGGCTTCGAGCATCTTGTCGTACAGCCGCTCGGCGTGTTCCTTGTCTCCCATTCCGGAATAGGCCAAAGCCAGGTTGGCTTGCGCTTCGGGCCAATACGGACGGTACTTCAGGCAACCTTCGAAGGCCTCCACGGCGCCGCGGAAGTCTTCCCGCTTGAGCCGCAGGTAGCCCATCCGGAAGCGTGCTTCCTCTTCCTTCGGGGCGCGCTCCAGCACCTGCTTGTACCAGCGCTCGGCTTCGTCGTGCTGGCCGGCGTGTTCGAGCAGCAGCGCCACGTTCCACATCGGCGCCAACGCATCCGGCTGCGCGGCCATGGCGCGATCGTAGTCCGCGCGGGCGGCGGTCATGTCGCCCAGTTGTTCGTGTACCACGCCGAGGTTGGTGTGCGCCTCGGAGGACTGCGAACGCAGTTTGATGGCCTCCTGGTAAGCTTCCGCGGCCGGCTGCCAGCGTCCCGACTTCTGGTGCGCCAGCGCCAGGTTGAACCAGGCCTCGAAGTGGCCGGGCACCGCGTTGACCAACAAGTTGCAGAACTTGGCGGTAAGCGCATGCTCGTCCGACGCGGCCGCCCATGCGGCCAACCCTTCCAGAGCCACCGTGGATTCCGGCTTCAGTTCCAGGAGCCGCTCGGAATACTCGCGTACCATGTCGAAATCTTCCTTCGACATGCCGATCAGCACCAGGTTCGCCAGCGACTCTTCCGAGTCCGGGTTGCGTTCGATGATCTTCTGGTAGATCGCCGCGGCTTCGTCGGCGTGGTCGAGCGACTGCAGTGCCGCCGCCTTGCCGAACAGGGCGTCCTCATGCTGCGGCTGCGTGGCCAGGCAGTGCTCGAAGCTGAACAGGGCACTCTTGGGATCCTCGAGGCGCAAGTGACAGACGCCGAGGCCGAGGTGCGCGTCCAGGTGACCCGGATCGAGTGTCGAGGCCTTCCCGAATGCTTCCGCCGCTTCTTCCCAGGAGCCCAGGCGCTCGAGACACACCGCCAGGTTGAACCAGCCCATCGCGTACTGCGGCTTGATCTGGGTCAGGGCCCGGTAGCTCTTGGCGGCTTCCTTATAGTCGGCCAACTCGAACTGGATGTGCCCCATCGCCCGGTAGATTTCGGGCGAGGCTTCGTTGGCGGCGATAGCGCGCTGCAACTGTTTGAGGGCTTCATCCCGCTTTCCGGACAAGTGCAGCGCGACCGCGCGCGCCAGGAAGCCGGGCCCGCTCGTGGGAGCCGATTCCCTCTCCTGTAAATCTGGCGCCGGGCCTCGCAGGGGCTGAACCTTAGCGCTGGTTCGAATTGGATTGCTACTCATTTTCTTCAGACCTCCTTACCGTTCGGTTCCGCCCGTCACCAGACGTACCCAATACAGGCGCGCCCGCTTATCCGGGGCGCCCAAAAACCCTACTCCGCCAATTGCGAGGCGGTTGTCGCTCCATCGCTCGATGGTCTCTCCGTCTATGGAAACTGTGAAGTCGTTGCCCCTGACCTTCGTCAGGACCGTAATCGCTGCCTTACTCGCGCCCGACTGACGGACCGGCGTGGTAACGCTCAATCCCGGCGCGTCCTCGATCACCGAAGACCGCGTGAAGGTGCGCCCCTGCGGCGAAATCGAGATTGTCGCAAGATGATAATTCTGCTCGTCGGAGGCGCGGAAAACCCAGCTCAGGCTCTTCGTGTCGATTCTGGCCAGAAATTCGAGATCGTAGTCCACCATGGCCAGGGACGGGGCGAACAGCGCCAGAGCGCCGGGCCGTACGCCCGCCACATCGACTTTCCAATCGCTCACGCCGCCCACCCAATTTCCCAGGCCGGCGTCGAAGCGATCTTCCAGACGGATGGCCTCGGCCTTCGGCTGTTTCGAGGGTTTCGAAGCCACCCGCTGCTGCTGCTGACCGGCCTTGGGCGTCGCCGCCTGCGACACGGGCAGCGCGGGCATACCGCTTTGTATTTTGAAAATCGAATAACCGAAAGGCGCCTCTTGCGGCTCGAACGACACCGTCGAGAACCGCGGGATCAGGTCGCACACCTTGGCCGTCACGGAAACCGCGCGCGTGCCGCTGCGGTTCCACGCGGCGCTGCGCAGTTGCGCATCTACCGAGTGACCCGCGGCCAGGACGACCGCCGGAAGGTTCGATCCGGTCCACTCGATGGTGGTGTCGCGTTGCGCCATCTGCGTATCGCGGGTCGCCCGCTTCACCTTCAGCGCGCCGCCGTGTCCCATGCCGGGCACCTGTCCATGCGTGGGCCCATGAGGCAGGGCGACCGCGCGAAGCAGCGGCGTGATCAGCGGTATGCGGGGCTGCGGCGTGACACCTTCCTTGACGAATACCTCGGGTGTCATGGTGCTGGGCCAAATCAATTCCGGCTTACGCCGCGCCAGGGCCAACCTGCGCAGTTGCCTTTCCGGCGGCTGAATCCGCTGGCTTCCGACTGACCGGCCGCGCCGTCCCACGTGCATCGGCAGATCGAGCCATTTGGCCGGCTTCGCATCGCGCTGGTAGGTGGCGCCACCCACCGGCTGCCGCCGTGTCTTGGTCGAAAGCACTGCACGCGCCGCCCTGCGCCGCGGCAACGGGAACCCCCGCCGCCTGGCCTTCAGCGAGCGTGCCCCATCCCAAACCCGCGCCGGCTGCTGCTGCGGCAGGGTCACCGGCATCTCGTGTTCCCGCAACTCGGGCAGGATCGGCTCGCCCGCTTCCATCGCGCCTTGCAGATACCCGGCACTGCGCGGAGCCTGCTTCTGCTTCTGGCTGAGCGGCCCCGGCGAAAAGAAGTTGCCGCCGCCCCGCACTTCCGCTTCGAGCGCCGGCTGAATGGGCCGCATATGGTCGGCTGGGGGCGCTGGCTCGGACAATCGCATGCTTTGCTGGAAGCCACGCCGCTGCAACGAAGACAGACTCTCCGCTTGCCCCGGCATCACCGTCTTCAGGTTTTCGCGCCGCCGCATCAGCGTCGCGACTTTGTTGGCTTCCTGTAGCCGGTCCATCCCCAGGCGCAGGCCATACTGATTGCGGTGCTCCCGCGAGCAGAAATCGCCGCCCGCGCCCACCCAGATTCTACTGAGGGGCCGCCCACAAAGCTGGCAGGTCCTGGCACTCATTCCCGCTTATTATAGGCGGAGAGTTTTGAAATTGCTAGTGTGAATGGCGACAGCATTTTTCTGATAACCAAAGACAATCACGGGTTATATATCTGGATAGTTATCGGCTAAAAGGTTGCAGATCAGTACCGTTGCTTTTGGTTAATACAGCGTTTTTTAGGGTATATATTGCTTGGATTTCCGTTAAAATTGACCCGTGTAGTCAATAGCCCAGAATTTCAACGGGCGGAGGTTAATAGCAATGGTCGAATCAACAGCGCGGCGGGAACGTGGGGAGCCGAAATCCGCGCCCCTGGCTACTTATCTATGGGAGGTCCCCGAGAAGCCGGTCGCAGTGCGACTCGCTTTCGATCTCATCGACCGCATGGAGAGTGAAGTTATCGAGAACTTCCGCTCACTGACCTCGAAAGGATCGGAGATTGGCGGCGTGTTGCTGGGTTCGGTGATTCCCGGCAGTCCTCTGGTGGTGGTCGTACAGGACTACGAAACGATCCCCTGCGATTACAGCCGCGGGCCCCTGTATCGTTTGGCGGATGCCGATCTGGCACGCTTCGAACGGGTGATCGAACAGCACAGCGGCGCCGGCAACATTCCAGTCGCGGGTTACTTCCGCGCGCACAGCCGCAAGGGTCTCAGCCTCGATGCGGACGATCTGTCGTTCCTCGATGCGCGCTTCCGCGGACCTAATTATGTAGCCCTGCTGGTGCGGCCGTTCGCCACCAAGACCAGCGTCGGCGGTATCTTCATCCGCGAAGACGGCGTTTTCCGAGGCGACGCCAGCTATTTGGAGTTTCCGTTCCGCTCCGCTCAATTGACCGCCTCGCTCTGGACGCCGCCCGAAGCGGCTGCCGCAGCGCCGCCGCCGGCGGCTCCAGCCGCGCCCGCGCCCAGCGCTCCGCCGCCCGCCAAGGCCAGTGTCCGTCCGCAGGTGGTGCCGATTGGTCTGCGTCGCGATGCCGCACCGGCGCCGGAGGCGAAGTCTTCCGCGCCCGCTCCAGACAAAACCGACCGCAAGGCGCCGGAAGCCAAGCCGGCTCCCGCTGCCTCCAAGCCGGCCGTCGAAGTGAAGGCCGCGCCCCCGGCTCGCCCGGCTGCTCCCGAACCGAAGCCGGCTGCCAAGGAAGTCAAGCCGGCCGCCGCCGTAGTGAAAGAGGCTGCGCCCGTCAAGCCGGCCGCCTCCGTGGTGAAAGAGGCTGCGCCCGTCAAGCCGGCCGTCTCCGCTTCAGCCCCCGCCGTCAAGCCGAGTCCGGACAGGCCGCTGTTAGGCACACTGAGCGGCGCAGCCCCCGCCGAGTCGAAGGGCAGCGGAAAGGTTCCGCTCGTGCTTGGCCTCATCGCCCTTACCGTGGCGCTTCTGGTCGCGCTGTTCGTGTATCCCGGCTTCCTGATGCGGTCGCACCAGCCCACTCCCGCGGAATCGCAGTCCGCGGATCTGAAGCTGCTGGTGGAATTGAGCGGCACGGATCTTCTGCTCACCTGGAACAAGAATTCGCCGGCGATCACCAACGCCGCCCACGGCGTCTTATCGATCAACGATGGCGACCAGCACGAGAACTTCGATATGGACGTCAAATCGCTCCAAACTGGCAGCATCGTTTATACACCGAAAACCGGCGACGTCAGCTTCAACATGGAAGTGACCGGGAAGGACCAAACCAAGACGGTGACCGAATCGGTGCGGTCGCTGCGGACGCGGCCCTCGCCGATGCCGGATGGCAAGACTACCGCCAACACGGTTTCCGCGAAGGCGACTCCGCTGCAGCCGCTGCCGGCTCCCGCCAACCCACAGGCGGGCGCTCCGGCAACCACCACGCCGGCTGAATTGACACCGGCCGCCCCAGTGAAAGCCGCTCCCAAGGCGTTCAACACGGATTCGCTGGCACAGCGCCTGCGGCCGGCCAGCCCGAATGAGATTGCCGATGCCGGCTTGGGTGCCGCTCCCGCGTCGCCCGCAGGCGTCAATGTGAATTCGAATCTCAGCGTGCCGTTTGCCAACGCGCCCGCTCCGGTGGCGCCCGCGCCGCAGCAACCGGCGGCGAAGAAATCCGCCGCGGGCGGCAAGGTCGCCGAAGCTCAGCTCCTCTACCGCAAAGACCCCGACTTTCCTACCGCCGCGCGCCAGATGGGCGCTCATGGCCAGGTAGTGCTGGAGGCCACCATCGGCACCGATGGCAAAGTCGTTGCCGTGAAGGTCATTTCCGGACACCCGCTGCTGGTTCAAGCCGCCAAAGCAGCCGTCATGCAGTGGCGCTACAGACCGACCCTGCTCGACGGGCAGCCGGTCGAGAACACCAGGCAGATCACGTTGAGCTTCGGCCCAACTACTCACTAGGAGAGGAACGCAAAGTCTCGCGCGATCTCTTGGCGCGGAAACACGTGGGGCAGGACGGCCCGAAGTTGGCCATCCTGCCCTACATTTGTTTTTACCGAGACATCGGAGGAGTACCAGTCCCACTGGTCCCCCCGGCTCAGAGCTCAACCCCGTCCGGATTCAGTACTATGCCGGTACTAGACCGTTAGCACAGCTCATCCGGTCAATAAGAGCGGTCGCGCGCAGGCTAAGTTTACAAGAAAACCGGACGAAGCGCCCGATTCAACCCCCGCCCGCCCCACTTCCGTGTCCAACCCTCCTGTTTCGCTATCCTGAAGTTTCCATGCCAGAGGGAAGCTTTGAGTACGTAGACGTCAGCGTTCCGGCGCCGCTCGATCAGCCGTTCACTTACTCTCTTCCCGAAACCCTCCGCCACCGAGTGCGGCCTGGCAGCCGCATCGTCGTCCCCTTCGGCCCGCGCAAACTCACCGGCGTGATCCTGCGCTGTCACGACGATCCGCCCGCCATGGCCACCCGCGAAGCGCTGCGCTTGATCGATTCCGAGCCGGTGCTGGACGCCGAACTGCTCAGCTTGGGGCGCTGGATCGCCGGCTATTATTGCGCGCCGCTGGGCGACGTGCTGCGCGGCATGCTGCCACTGGCCTCGGAAATCCACCGCGGCAAAGTCTGGTCGCTGACCGACGCCGGCCGCGACGCCGCGCGCCAATTGCTTCTCGACGCCGCGCCCGACGATCCGGTGGCGCGCATCTTAGCCATGCTCGAAAAGCGCCCGCTCTCGGCCGCCTACCTGTCGCGCCTCCTGCCGCTCGCCGACAAAGCCATCCGGTCGCTGGAGCGCAAGGGCCTCATCGCCGCCGAACAGGTCGAGACCGAGCGCGATCCTTTGCGCGCGCCCGCCGCTCGCCTGCGCGTCGAGATCCTCTCGGCGCCGGGCCCGCTTACCGAGCCGCGACCGTCAGGGAGCGGTCATATCGAAGGAGCCGCTCAACCCGCCGGGAGCGATCACACCCTCCCTCCCTCCGCAAAACTCAACAAGCCCGAGCGCGAGTTGAAGGCCTTTCTCGAACTGCATCCCGGTTCGCACAATCTCAAGGATCTCGAAAGCATGTTGGCCCACTCGAGCGCCGCCGCCCGCTCGCTGGCGCGCAAAGGAGTGGTTGCGCTCACCCCCGAAACCATCGGCGTCACGGCCGGCCAGGTCCGCGCGCCGCATACGCTCAACGCGGCGCAGCAGGCGGCCTACGATGCCATTCGCCTGGCCATTGATGCGCGCGAATTTCGCGCCTTCCTTCTTTACGGCGTCACCGGCTCCGGCAAGACTGAAATCTACCTCAATGCCATCCAGGCCGTAGTGGCGCAAGGGCGCGGCGCTCTGCTGCTGGTGCCGGAAATCGCGCTCACCCCGGCCATGGCCGGCCAGTTCTTTTCGCGCTTCGGCGACCGGGTTGCCATTCTGCATAGCGCGTTCACCGACGTCGAACGCTCCGAACAGTGGCGCCGCATTCGCTCCGGCTCGGCTTCGGTGGTGGTGGGCACGCGCTCCGGCGTTTTCGCGCCCGTCCGCAATCTGGGCCTGATCGTAGTCGATGAAGAGCACGACGGCAGCTATAAGCAGGAGGAAACGCCGCGCTACAACGGCCGCGATGTGGCGCTGGTGCGCGCTCAGGCGGCGCACGCTTGCGTGGTGCTGGGCTCGGCCACGCCCAGTCTGGAAAGCCGCTACAACGCCGAGCGCGGCAAATACACGCTACTGACGCTTCCCGGCCGCATAGAAGCGCGGCCCATGCCGGCGGTCGAGCTGATCGACATGCGCCAGGAGTTTCTCGAAAACCGCCAGCAGGCCACTTTTTCGCGCAAACTGGTTGAGGCCATCGGGGAACGCCTGGAAAACGGCGAGCAGACCATCATCCTCCTCAACCGCCGCGGCTTTTCGAGTTTCGTCGCCTGCCGCGCCTGCGGCGAGCGCGTCCAGTGCGTCAATTGCTCCGTCACCCTGACCTTTCATAAGCGCGACCGGCGTCTGCTATGCCACTATTGCGGCTATGCCGAGAAGGTTCCCAGCGTCTGCCCCAAGTGCGCGAGCGAGCACATTTACTTTCTTGGCGTGGGTTCCGAGCGCGTGGAAGAAGAGCTGCACCGCGCTTTTCCCGCCGCGCGCATCGCGCGCCTCGATCGCGACACGGTCACCGGCAAGCGGCAATACGAAACCATCCTCGATGGTTTCCGCGAAGGCGGCTTTGACATCCTGGCCGGCACGCAGATGATCGCCAAGGGCCACGACATCCCCAACGTCACGCTGGTGGGCGTGGTCTCCGCCGATGTCGGGCTCGGCATGCCCGATTTTCGCGCCGCCGAGCGCACCTTTCAGCTCCTCACGCAAGTGGCCGGCCGCGCCGGACGCGGCAGCCTGCCCGGCATCGTGCTCATCCAGACCATCAATCCCGATCACTACGCCGTCCGCATGGCCGCCGCGCAAGACTATGGAGCGTTCTATGAGAAGGAGCTCGCCTTCCGCCGCGCCATGTCCTACCCGCCCTTTACGGCGATGGCAAACGTGCTGGTGCGCAGCGATAAAAAAGAACTGGCGATGCGCATGAGCGGCGAGCTCGGCATGTTGCTGACGCCGCCGCCCGAGAAACTGCGCGTCATGGGCCCCGCCGAAGCCCCCGTGCCGCGCCTCAAAGCCGAGTACCGCTACCAGTTGCTCATCAAATCCGCCAGCCGCATTGCGCTCAACGCCCTTCTCAAGAAAGTGCGAGGATTCGCCGTCGAACGCAAGTGGCCCGCCACCGCCTTGGTGATCGATGTGGACCCGCTATCGCTGCTGTAGGTCAGTGCCGCCGGGCCCGTTCCGCAGGAAGATCTCTTCCACTCGCATCTGAAAAAGCTCCGCCATTTCGAATGCCAGCGGCAGACTAGGATCGTACTTCCCGGTTTCGATGGCATTCACCGTCTGCCGGGACACGCCCAGGCGGGAGGCCAGGTCCGCTTGCGACCACTCGCGTTCGGCGCGCAGCACGCGCAGCCGGTTCTTCATCGATACCGCCTCACGCCGCCGGCGTACCCAACAACACCAAGAACCACGATCAGGACCAACACCACGAGGTAGCTGAGCGGACCGACCAGGTGCGCGGCCTGTAGCAGGGGATACGTGATCATGATAATTACGAGGCCGCAGACCACCACGGCCGCCGCCTCCAGATAGATGCGAAGTTGCAGTTCGTCCATCTGCCGGCGGCTATCGTGCACCAGCGTCCGCACGTATTGCGCGCCTAAGAAGAGCGGAACCACCGGAATCAGGTACCGGATCGCGGGAGGCAGTGTCGCCCGCTGCAACACAGGTCCCGCGATGCCCAACGACATGCCGAATAGGATCACCCATAAGAACTGTCGGCCGCTGGGCCGTCCGCAGCCGTCGAAGATGGCGCGAAGCGGAAGTGTTTGTTTCAGGTTTGTCGTCATGCCCAAATAGTAAAGTAAGGCAATCTAAATGTCAAGCAAACTTTACTTTTAGACAAATAAGCGATGCGCGCTCGATGCCAAAGACGTGGCGTACGCACTCGTGCGTGCCGCGTCGGCACTCGTGCCGACGCAGGGCGCCGCCGGAAAAAAGACGTGTTAAGGATTTGGCATCGTCATTTCGTGACAAGCCCTACGCAGTCTCATTGCCGCTGGAGACAAGCACCACACCTTCGCTGGCCGCTGCCTTTCGCAGATCGGCATCCAGCGTCGCCAGGGGCAGGCCCTCGCGCTGAGCCAGTTCCAGATAGGTGGCATCGTATACGGACAGCCGGTGGGCGCGCGCCAGCCGGAGGACGCCGTGCTCGTCGGGCGACTGGTCCGCACGCAGCCGCAGCAGCGAAAGGTGCAGGAGAAAAGCCGCGGTATCGGACTCGGCGATCCGCCGGCGGCGTTCGTTTACGACCAGGATATTCCGCACTTCGAACCACCACAGGGCTGGAACGACGCCCTCTTCGGTGCGCATTCGCTCGAAAGCCAGGCTCGCGTCGGGGTGGTCTTCATCGTCAAATGCCCAGCACGCGGTGATGGACGCATCGAGAACAAATCCCATCAGGACTTTCGTCCCTCATCGCGGGCCGAGAGCAGTTCGCGGACGGTGATCCTGCCGGTTCGCTTTCTAAGGCAGCGGATAGCATCGAGGGCTTTGTCGACTTCCGCCTGACGCCGGTCGGGTTCGGGCACGATTCGCGCGATGCGGTGTCCGTGGCGCGTGATGATCAGCGTGGCGCCACGCTCGACTTCGTCCAGGAGCTGGGGAAGATGAGTCTTGGCTTCCGAAGCTTGAATCTCTCGCATATAATCAACCAGTCGCTTAGACTAGTCTCAGTTTAGCACGGCTGCCGAAAACAGGAAGCCCGTTGCCTGCCATCATGCTCCGGACGGCTGAAGCGCGCAAGGAATCGGATCGGTTGGCAAAGGGCGAAAAAACGGTACTTTAGTCCCTGAAACTGTACGATTTTCCACGTTGCTTTACCTGAAATCAATAAGTTGTGGCTGTTAGGGAACGGCATTCCGAATGCCTCGGGAGCTTCAGCGATCTGCTGGAGGGTAGGCTGATGTCGTTACTGGCTTCGCTTTGGAAGGGCGATCAGGGGCAAGATCTGATCGAATACACGCTGCTTTTGGCTTTCGTGACGCTGGCTTCCGCTGCGCTTCTTGTAGGCGCCAGCGGCAGTATTTCCGGCGTTTGGACCACAACCAATTCCCAATTAGCCGCAGCCGCCGCTGCCGCGACAACTTAACGGTTCGCCGACCCGGCCTGTTTCGGCTCGCTTGTAGTGCGGCTCCGCCCGTGCTCTTGTATAATCCAGAATCGTCGGGCCAGAAAAGAAGTCAGAACCAGGAGAGTGGTGCTTATGCGAAGAACCTCGATGTCGCGCTTCGTTCCGTTCCTTGTGATGCTGATGATGGCAGCCTCTGCCACGGCGGCCGACAGAGCCGTTTTGGAACAGAAGTTGAGGAGCCGGTACAAGCTCTCCTCAGTGAATGCCGAAGGCGATTTTGTGGTCCAGGGCACCACGCTGGTTTTGCGGAAAAGCGGTTTCACGGGCGGCGCGGATCCCATCACTTGCATCCAACAGTACAAGGACGGGAAGATCTCGCTTACCGGTCCCTCCAAGGCCGCTTGCACCGGCGCGGTCCGTACGCTCTCCAAGATTCCCATCCTCAGTAAGATCCCCGGTGTGGGCACGGCCAATCAAGCGGTTCAAGGGAATGCCCCCACAACACGGCCCTTCGTGGCCGGGGAAAAGCTGTACCTGACCAAGATCGAAGTGGTCAAGGATGACATCCATTTGACCTTGATTTCCGAGCAGGTGAACCAGGTGCGTTACACCGCGGAGATCCGATTCCATAAGGCGGCCACGCTGGAGATCCTGGAGGCGGAAAACCTCATTGCGGAGGTAGTGGGGGTCGGCGCTGGGGGCGGAGGCGGAGGGAGTCAATCCACGTCCGCGTCCGCGTCTTCTCAGCCAGCCGCCGCTCGAGCCGCCCCGGCCTATACCGCGCCACCGGTCGCCGCCCCTCAGCCGGCTACGGCAGACACGGCGCCTGCTCCCATTGCGCCGCCCCCGCCGCCGCCGGATCAGCCGGTCGCCGCGCCACCCACAATTTCACCAGGCATGACGATCGATCAAGTGGTCGCCGCGCTCGGGCAGCCGGCCAGGATAGCCAATCTCGGCTCCAAGAAGATCTACATGTATCCGAATCTAAAAGTGATCTTCATCGACGGCAAGGTCGCCCCGGAGGACTCGGATGACTCATCCGGGAGCCAGCCAGGTTCCGGCCCGAGTACGTTGTACTACGCGCTCGGCCTGGGAGCCCTGATCCTGGCAGCCGCTGGGTACCTGTTCCTGCGCAGCCGCCGGCCCGCCGCGATGGTCCCGGCGGGGCCTCCGCCTCCGATGCCTCAGTACCAAGCCCCGCCGCCGGCCGCCCCGGTAGCGCCGGCCCCGCCCATGAACCTCATCCAGCGCCTGGACGAATTAGAGAAGCTGAAGGAGCGGGGAATCCTCACGCCCGAGGAGTTCGAGAGGGAAAAAGCCAAGCTGCGGTCGATGTAAAGGAAGCGGAAGACAGAGAGAACGCGCGTCAGACCGCCGAGCTGCTGAATCGACCTTTTCGTCGCGGCCGCGCCCTACCCCACCAGCTCCGGCTCACTGGCGCAGGTGTTGCAGCCCTTCTTCGCGCGGGCGGTCAGGCGGCGCATCTCTTCCTGGGTCTCGAAGGGGATAGAGAATTCTTTCTCGATCCGTTCGCGATAAACCGGGCCGGAATTGTAGGCGCAGAAGGGATAGATCAGGCCGTTGGGCGCCGCATAGTGGATCACGCAGCGCTTCACGCGCTCTACGTCGTAGTTATACGAATCCATGAAGTGCATGCCGGCCAGCATGAGAGTGCGATAAGTAAACCCGCCGGCTTCGCTATCTCCGCGGCCATACTTCTTGTCGGTCATCCCTTGCAAGGTTTGCAGGAACTTGTTGAACGTCAGGCCCTGCGGCGCTTTCTCCTCATGGAAGAACTTGCGCAGGTTGTTCCAGGCGGAGATCTTGGTGAAGAACTGGACGCGGCGCTTGTTGGCCTTGCGCGCCAGATCGTCCATCTCGCGCAGCATCGGGCCGACCTCGACAAACTGCGTCACCGGCACGGCCTTGCGGTTCTGATCGACGAACAGATACGTGCCCAGCGAGCAGTGCGGATGGCAGCTCAGCGTGGTGGTCTCGTCGCCGCGCAGTGCGCTCAGCAGCTTCGAGAACGGCGTCACGCAGGAGAGCGGGAACCAATCTTCGTACACGTCGCAGATGCCGGTCTGCTGCTGGACGGCGTGGGCGAAATCGGAAAGCGTGAACCGTTTGGCCTCCAGCTCATGCCGCGCGATGCGGCCGGTGAACGCCACCGGTTGGAAGCTGATGCCGCTCGAGCATTCGATGTATTCGAGCGCCAACCGGATGATGTCGCCGATCTGGTGATCGTTGACGCCCTTGACAATGGTGGGAACGTAGACGATTTTGAGGCCGGCCTTCTTCACGTTCTCGATGGCGCGCAGCTTCTTTTCCCACAGCGATTCGCCGCGCGTGCGCCGGTACACGTCGTCGCAAACGCCGTCGAATTGCAGATAAAGCGTGTGCAGCCCGGCTTCTTTGGCGCGCTGGGCGAACTCCAGGTCCATGAATTTCAGCCCGTTGGTCGCCACCTGCGTGTGCGAAAATCCCATTTCCTTGGCCAGCCGCAGCACGTCGAGGAAGCGTGGGTAGATGGTCGGCTCGCCGCCGGAGAATTGGACGATGCGGCCCGCCACCGGCTTCTGGTCGCGCAAGGCCTGCAACATCTTCCGCACGGTTTCGAAATCCGGTTCGTAGAGGTAGCCGGAGGCGTTGGCATTGGCGAAACACACCGGGCAGGTCATGTTGCAGCGGTTGGTCAGATCCAGGTTCGCCAGGCCAGTGTGGCTGGTGTGCAAGTTGCACAGGCCGCAATCGTCCGGGCAGCTCTTGGCTGTGGTCACCGCCGGATTGGCCAGCCCCCGGTTGTCGCCGAAGGTCCATTCTTCCATCTTCAGGTACAGTTTGGCGTCGGAATAGACGATGTCGCGAAACTCGCCGTGGGTCGGGCAACGCTTCTCCATCACCACCTTGCCGGAATCCTCAAGGATTTTGGCATCAATGAGTTGAGAGCATTCCGGACAGAGAGACCGGGTGGTCTTCGGGAGCCCCTTTTGGAGCGGCTGGATGGGTGAACCCGAATAGGTAGTTTCCGGCTGGATTACCTGAAATTGCGCCATGCTGTGAATTGTAAACAAGCGCTGGCGGAAAGACCACAATCAGGCTCTAAAGTGTGATTTACGAAGGTCGTATGGCCGCTTTGCGGGGCTGAACGGCGCACTCCTCACCCGCTGGCGCTGGCCTCTCACCGCACGTTATGCTGCAATCTTGACCTCGACACTCGACCTGCCCCACGCTGCCGTGGCCTTTGGCGCGGCGTTTCTGGCCGGAGCCATCAACTCGGTGGCCGGCGGCGGCACGCTGGTCTCGTTTCCCGCCTTGATCTGGCTGGGCCTCAACTCGGTGGCGGCCAACGCTACCAGCACGGTCGCCATTTGGCCGGGAACCGTAGGCAGCGCCTGGGGTTATCGCCGTGAAATCCGCTCGGCCGAGGCGCGTTTCCTGGCGCTGATCGTGCCCAGCGTGGTGGGTGGCCTCATCGGCGCCATCCTGCTGCGCTATACACCTACTGCGATGTTCGATTCGATGGTGCCTTTTCTCATCCTTTTTGCCACTGTGCTGTTCATGGTGCAGGAGCCGATCCAGAGGATGCTCAAAACCGCCGATGCGGCCGCCCATCGCTCCACCAGGTGGCTGGTTGGCGGGTTGGTGTTCCAATTGTTCGTGGGTCTGTACGGCGGCTATTTCGGCGCGGGAATCGGCATTCTCATGTTGGCCGCGCTGAGCATTTTAGGTATACAGGATATACATGAAATGAACAGCCTGAAGGTGATCTTCGGCGGCGCGGTCAACGGCATCGCGGCCGCGTATTTCATCTGGGCCCGCATGGTGTATTGGCCCTATGTTCTGCTGATGGCCGTCGCCGCTATCCTGGGCGGTTACCTCGGCGCTGGCACCGCGCGCCGCCTGGGCCAGCAAACCGTCCGCCGCATCGTGATCGCGATCGGACTCGGCATGGCGCTGTCGCTGTTCATCAAGAAGTAGCTGGCTTCGAAGGTAGGATAGACGATCGGTTTTTGTCGGTACCGCCGGCGATCTTGTCGCCGGTGATCTGCCGCGGTCCCAGGTCCTTCGAGGGCTTCTTCTCGATCCTGTCAGAACATCGCGCTTCAGCGAAGCACGACAGACCACAAAAAGCGATGCTCCGTCGGGTCTGTCCTACCTTGACACTCGCGGCCTTTCTGACATAGACTGTCTATGTCATGATGCGCGGCGAACGAGACGAGATCCCTCCCGGCACTCTCGAGATGCTGATCCTCACCACGCTCGCGACCGGACCGGCCAGGCACGGGTTTGAAATCGCGGAGTCTATCCTTTCCATCTCCGAGGACGTGCTGCAAGTGGAGGAGGGGTCGCTGTATCCCGCCTTGCAGCGGATGCTGCTCAAAGCGTGGATTCGCGGCGACTGGGGCAAGACCGAAGAGAACCGCCGGGCGCGATTCTACAAGCTGACGGCGGAGGGGCGTAAGCAGCTCGAGCGCGAAGTGGAGCGCTACCGCCGCGTCGCACGCGCCATCGCGCGCGTGCTGGCGACGGCATAGGGGCTCAAGTGGGGCGGGTCCCGACCTGCCAACCCACGGGAGGAGAACATGAATCTCGGCGAATGGGGCCGGCGGCTGGCCGGGATCTTCGCTCGCAACCGCGTCGCGAGCGACATCGAAGAAGAGATGCGTCTTCACCTGGAATTGCGGACGCGCCAGTTGCGCCAACAGGGACTCGCGGCGGAAGAAGCCGGATACGTGGCGCGGCGTCGCTTCGGCAACGAACTGGCGGTCTACGACGCCAGCGCTCATGTGTGGGGATGGCCTGCGTGGGAGCGCCTGCTGGGCGATTTCCGCCACGCGTTTCGCGGTTTGCGCAAGGCTCCCGGATTCACCGCCGTGGCTGTCGCCACGCTGGCCGTGGGACTGGGAATGAATGTGGCCGTCTTCAGCCTGGTCAATGCCGTGATGCTGCGCAGCCTGCCATATGCCGAACCAGGCCGGCTGGTCTCGCTGTGGGAGGAAACCTTCCGAGGCGAGCCATCGGTGCTGAACAGTTCCGGATCGCCGCTCGGCGGGCGTACCTCGGCACAACGCTGGCCCGTCGCGCCGGCCAACCTGCCGGACTACGCGCGCTCGGCGGCCTTCAACGACCAGGCCAGCTTCGACGGAGCGGCGAAAAACCTGACCGGGCTCGGCCCGCCGGAGCGCTTACAGGGCGAAGCAGTTTCGGCGAATTTCTTCGATGTGCTCGGGGTGAAGCCTGCGCTGGGGCGCACCTTTCTGCCCGAGGAAGACCGCGACGGCGCAGCCGGCGTGGTTATCGTGACGGATGGCTTCTGGCGGGACCGCCTGGGCGCCGATACCGATGTTCTGACGCGCTCGATTGTGCTCGATGCGCGGCAATACCAGATCGTGGGTGTGCTGCCGAAGGGATTTCAATCCCCGCGCCAGCTCACCACGCCGGACCGGGTTGAAATCTACGTTCCGGCCGCCTATCCCAAGGAACTGCTGGCCCACCGCGGCGACCATGACGTGAATGTTGTGGCCCGGCTGCGGCCCGGAGTGAGCGTCCGGCAGGCGCAGGCCGATCTGGACGTGATCTCGGCCAACCTGGCCAAGCAATTCCCGGAGACCAACCAGCACATTCGCGCCGGCATAGCGCCGCTCCGCGACGATATCGCGCGCAACGTGCGCCAGTCGCTGTGGATCCTGCTGGGCGCCTCGGCGTTGATCGTGCTGATCGCCTGCGTGAACCTGGCCAACCTGATGCTGGTGCGCGCCGCGCGCAGGCAGCATGAATCGAGCGTGCGGATGGCGCTCGGCGGCGGACGCTGGAGCCTGGTCCGGCAGTATCTGGCGGAAAGCCTGACGCTGGCCGGAGCGGGCTGCGTGGCGGGCCTGGCGCTGGGCTTTCTCATGATGCGCGTGCTGACACGGCTGGCGCCCGAGAATATTCCGCGGATCCGGAACGTGAGTATGGATTGGCAGGTGTTCGCGGCGGCCGCCGCAGTGGCACTGGCGACGGGTCTGATATTCGGCGTGGCTCCGGCGTGGCAAGCGTCTCGGGCCAACGCCGGCGAGGCCCTGAAAACCTCGGCCCGCAGCACCGGCGCGCGCGCCCAAGCCCACTGGCGCGCGGCGCTGACCGCGATTGAGATCGCGCTGTCGCTGATCCTTCTGGTGGGCGCCGGGCTGCTGCTGCGCAGCTTCGTGCGGGTGATGGGCGTCGATCTGGGATTTCAGCCGGACCGGGTATTGGCGTTGAACGTCAATCTGCCCGAGCTGCGATACAGCGACGCGGATCGGCGGCTCGGTTTCTTTGAAGAGCTGGAACGCCGCGTGACCGGATTGCCGGGCGTCCAGGCAGTTGCCTTCGCCAACCGCTTGCCGTTGCGCGGCGGATGGAGTTCCTCAATCGAACTGGAGAGTTCGCCGGATGTGGAGCGCGAGCCCGATTTCCAGGCGGTCAGCCCCAGTTACTTTGAGACGCTCGGCATCGGCCTGGTACGCGGCCGCCTGCTGGTGCCGAGCGACCGCAAAGGCCAGCCTAACGTAGCGGTGGTCAACCAGGCGTTCGCGCGCCAGTACCTGGCCGGCTCCGATCCGATCGGCCGGCGCTTTGAGCGCGAGCAGGCGTGGATCGCCATCGTCGGCGTGGTGAACGATATTCGGCGCGCCGGCAAGACCGGCGAAGTCAATCCGCAAGTGTACCTTTCCGCCGCCGAGACCGATTTGTATCCCGTGCGGCTGGCCGATCTCGCGATACGCACGCGGAGCGATCCGCGGCAACTGGTGAACGCCGTCGAACAGCAGGTCTGGGCGATCGACAAAGACCAGCCGGTCACCAATGTGCGGACGCTCGAAGAAATCGTCAGCCGGTCGGTGGACGAGCGGCGTTTTCAGATGGTTCTGCTGATCGCCTTCGCATCGGTCGCCGTGCTGCTCGCCACCATCGGCATTTTCGGCGTGCTCTCCTACATCGTCAATCAGCGGATGGGCGAGCTGGGAATTCGCGTGGCGCTGGGCGCAACCCCGCTACGGATTGTGACGATGGTGTTGCGCCAAGCCGGCTGGTGGATCGCCATCGGAATCGGCTTCGGCCTGGCGGGCGCGTTCGCCCTGGCGCGGTATCTCGAGAGCCTGCTATTCGAAGTGCGCCACGGCGATCCTTGGACCTACGCCGCGGCGGTGGCGCTGCTGCTGGCCGTTTCGCTGGCCGCCGCGCTGATCCCCGCGCGCCGCGGCGCCAAGGTGGATCCGATGACCGCTCTGCGATACGAATAGGCGGAAGAGAGGAGTCGGGAGCCGGAAGTTAGAACGGTCGCAGCGTCGCATTGTTCGGGCCGGAATTCTCGAGAAGCGGTTCATGAAGGCTTCCGGCTGCCGATTCCCGATTCCCGGGTGCGGGACATAAAAGTTTGGGGGCATCGCTGGTTCCCCGGAAAACAGCGAGTTTCCGGGCGTACCGCCTACGCGTGATGCGTCAAAGGAGTGGAGCGAGCAGTAAGCCCCGGCAGGGGCGCAAGACAATAGCCCAGCGCGTGAGCGCTGGGGACGCAGACGAATCACGTGAGCCCCCGGAACGGGGCGGAAGACAACGCCCACACCCGCTAGCGGACACGCGGTCTCTTGCGCCCCGTTCCGGGGCTGGATGGGTTCACAGCTTCTCCCAGCGCTCGCGCGCTGGGCTAGTCTCTTTCGCCCTGACGGGCTGACTCGCGCGCTCTCGGCCTCAACTTCTATGTCCCGCGCCCCGACTCCCCGCTCCGACCTCCCGCGCCTGCCTCACGCTACAATGACGAACAGCGATGGCCCTTTCCGCCAATCCGTCTTTTCTGCGCGCCATGCTGGCGGAGAGGCTGGCACTCGTGCTCGACGACGCCGAACGGGCGGCCGGAGAGGTGGGGGCTTATGCACGCCAGGAGTGCGCGAACCAGCTCAACCAGGCGGTGCGGCGGCTTTCGCAGGCGGCCGGTCCGGCGGGGATGGCGGACACGCTCGCCGATACGGCGGCGCAGTTTGCCCACGGCGCGGCGGTGCTGTCGATTGAAGCCGGCACGGCGATAATGGAAAGCGTCCGCCCGGCCGGCGATGCCGTGACGGCGGCGGGAAGCCAGACCGCGCTCGATGCGGCGCCGGCGCTGGCCGCGGCCATCCGCAGCCGCGAGCCGGTGATCGCCGCGGCGTCCGAGCGTGAGGTCGGCGCCACGCTCGCCCATGTCGCGATAGCCGCCGGAGACGATCGCGTAGCCGTTTTTCCCCTCACCAGCCACGACGGCGTGCCGGGACTGGTTTGTGCGTGGGGATCGGTGGAGGCCCCCGCCTTAGAGCTTCTCGCGCAGGTGGCGGGCGAGGAATGGGCGCGCGTGTCTCGCGCCGCAGCCGAGGCCGCAGCGGCCGCGGCAGCGGAAGCCGAAGCCGCAGCGGCAGCCGAGGCCGCGGCGGCGGCCCAAGCTGCCGAAGCTGCGGCGGCAGCGGAAGCGGCGGCAGCAGCGGCCGAGTTGGTGACCATCGCGCCGGCGGAAAGAAGCTTCGATAGCCTGTCCGCGGAGGAGCAGCGGACCCACCTCCGTGCGCAGCGCTTCGCCCGCGTTCGGGTAGCCCAGTGGCGGCTACGCGAGGGCGCGGCGGTGCGCTCGGGCCGCGTCCACGGCGATCTCTACGCCGAACTCGAGGCGCAGATCGAGGAGGCGCGAAAAAGCTTTCGCGACGAGTTTTTCGCCCCGTGCCCCGGCATGGTCGATTACCTTCACCAGGAGATGGTGCACACGCTCGCCAACAACGATGCGCAACTGCTTGGCAAAGATTACCCTGGTCCTCTGCTGTAGCGTCGCCGGTCCGGCAGTGAGCGGGACGGCCGCGGCGCCCGGCGGCGAGAAGACAGCCAGCGGCACGGTGTCCACTCTGGCGGCATTGGCACGCGCATTCCGCGCCAGCCCCACTCCCGCCCGCCGTGCGGCGGTGGAACGGTGGGTAGCGCTGCATCCGCAGGATGCGCCGCTGGCGCAACTTGCATTCGGCGTGACGGCCTACGAGCAGAAGGATTACCTGGTGGCGGTGGCCACCCTGCGCCAGGCGCGTCCCAAGCTCGCGCGCATCGCCGATTACGTTGCCTATTACCTGGCCGCGGCGCGCGTGGAAGCCGGCGATTTCGAAGGCGTCGCTCACGATCTCGAGCCGGCGCACCGCCAGCCGGCATCGCCCGAGGCCGGCCGCGCCTGGGTGATCGAGGCTCGTGCCCGTCAGGCCGCGGATGGCGCCGGCGCGGTGAAGCTGCTGCGCGATCATTACGCCGAATTGCCGCAGCCGGATGGCGGTCTCGCGCTCGCCGATTCCTACCTGGCCGCCGGCGATCCGGCCAGCGCCGCCGATTTCCTCCAGCGCGCCAACGCGCAATTCGTCACCGGCGAGGCCGCCACTCGCATCGCGGAAGCCTTAAGTGGCCTCGAGGAGCGGATCGGCCCAGCTTTCCCCCAGCCGCTCCCGCAACAGCTCCTGCATCGCGCCGACCGCCTGCTCCAAACGCGCCAGTACCAGGAAGCCCGCACCGAATACCAGTCCGCGGCGGAACGTCTGACTGGGACGGAGCGCGACCAGGCGCTGGTGCGGGCGGCCGAGGCCGAGTTGCTCGATGGGCATCCCGACCCGGCCTGCGCCGACCTGAGCGCCATGCAACCGGCCGCCGGCGAGGCCGATGCGGAGCGCATTTACGATCTCGCCGAGTGTGCCCGCCGCGCGGGGGACGACACCCAGTCGGCCGCCGAGCTCGATCGCTTGACCGCGCAATATCCCCAATCGAGCTGGCGGCTGAAGGGGCTGCTGTCAGCCGGCGCCCACTTCTGGGTCCGGAATCAGCCGCAAAGTTACCTGCCTCTCTATCAAGCGGCCTACCAGGGTTTTCCCGCCGACCCGCAAGCCGCCCACTGGCACTGGAGGGTCGCTTTCCGCGCCTATTTCGAACGTCGCGACGATGCCGAAAGTCTCTTGCGGGAACAGTTGCAAGACTATCCCGGCAGCGGTTCAGCCGCCGCCGCGCTGTACTTTCTGGGCAGGCTGGCGGAAGATCGGAACGATTTTGGCGCCGCGCGTTTGTATTTCGAGCGCGTGATGACGGCCATGGAAGGCTACTATTACGCCGAGCAGGCGCGCCAGCGGCTGCTGCGGACCGAAGTGCGGAACGCGAACGGCTCCGCCCAGGTGGCCGAGTTCCTCGCCAGGCTTCGCTTGCCCAAAGGCGAGCCCGTGCCCACTCGCGCCACCGCCGCCACTGAGCTGCGCATCGCCCGCTCGCGCATCCTGCGCGGCGCCGGTCTCACCGACCTGGCCGACGAGGAGTTGCGGTTCGGCGCGCGCACCGATGGCCAGGCTGCCCTGCTGGCCATGGAGGGCGCGGCCGCGGCTGAGGCGCCGTATCAAGGCATGCGCCTGATGAAGGCCCTCGTGCCGGATTATTTGAACCTGCGCTTGACCGAAGCGCCGCGCCGCTTTTGGGAGCTCCTGTTTCCCCTGCCCTATCGCACCGAGTTGATCGCCGACGCCCGACGGCGCGGCCTCGATCCGTTCCTCGTGGCCGGCCTGGTGCGGCAGGAATCGGAATTCAATCCGGGCGCGGTCTCGCACGCCCAAGCGTATGGACTAACCCAGGTGCAGGCGGGCACCGGACGCCAGTTCGCGCGCACCGCCGGCGTGGTCCGCGTGACGGCTCGCGTCCTTCTCCAGCCAGCCGCGAACTTGAGAATCGGCACGGCCATTCTCCGCTCTACCTTGGACCAAAACGGCGGCAATCTCGAGCAGACGCTCGCCTCGTACAACGCCGGACCCAACCGCGTGGCCGAATGGCTGAGCTGGAACACCTACCGCGAGCCTGCCGAGTTCGTCGAATCCATCCCCTACGGCGAAACCCGCGAGTACGTGCAAGCCGTGCTCCGCAACGCCGAGATGTATCGCAGGCTGTACCACTAGGGACAGACCACTCTGTCCCAAGGCGCCGCCCTTTTGCGCCGCGCGGACAGAGCTGTCAGTCCCTGGTGGTATGCGCGCCTAGTGGTATGCGCGGACAGAGTCGACCGAGCGGTCTGTCTCTTTCGGGATGCTTCCGGGATGCGGTAAAATATTGACTATTATGGGCGAAAACGGGAGCGAAACCACCAAGTCTGCCGCAGCCGTGTCGGTTGGCGCGGGTGTTGGCGGTGCCGGCGGCGCGACTGCTGGGGTTCTCGAACTCGCCGCTCAGGGAGGCGTGACCGCCCTATCCGCTGGTCTGGTCATCGGGGTCGGAGCCGTCGCTGGCGGAGCCTTGGGTTACCTCGGGTATAAGCTTTTCCGCCATCTCACAAAACCGAAGCCCTGAATGCGACGGGAGCCCGCAATGGGAATCCCTCTTCCGGTGGGTAGAATCGTTGAAACCTGTCTCCAGGCGTTGGCACGCGTAGTTGGCGACGGCGGCCGCTTGGCTTCCCTGAAAGTTGCGATCGGCACATTACTCCTCTCCCTGCTCGTGACGTTTCCACACTATAGGAGTATGCGCGACACGCTGAATGACCCGTCAGACGATCTGGGCATACAGGCCTTGCTCATCAAGACTCAAAACCCGCTGTCTCCCATTCCAGCCGGCCTCAAAGACATCGGGCTTCACGGCGATCGAGCAGGCCATGTCGACAAGCTCGAACTGCGTCTAACCATCCCGATTCTTGGCTGGCTGAGCCGTACCGGCGCGTGGACGGTTGCCATCTGGCACCCCCTGTCCGCACTTGGTGTTTTCTATCTTCTCGCCCGTCTGGCGAGCAAGGCGATCCATGACAATGTTGGCGGTGCTCTTTTCGTTCTGGGCCTAGGGCCCACCTTCTTCGGATCGTGGTTTTTCGTTGACTACCATTTCGGCGATGGCATCGCCTTTTTCTTTCTGCTTCTCTCAATCGCCTCCAGAAGCCTCTTGCTCTCTGCTTGCAGCTTCATCGCGGCGGCATTTTGCGATGAACGCTGCTTGGCTGTTCTGCCGCTGCTGTGCTTCTATTATTTTGTCAGTCTCCGCCAAGAGACAGAAAGAGCTAGTCGCTTAGAGCGCTGCGCCGCGCTTCTGATCGGAGCGGGTGTGTGGGTGTTACTAAGGAGCGGAGTGGCGGCCGCCTTTCACCTCACCATGGGAACCTCACTGCTTGCGACTCGAGACATTTTGCGACATAACTTAATCAACGGACCTGGCGTGTTGTTCGGTATATTCAAGGCATCCTGGACGCTTCCACTCTTTGGCCTGCTGAACTTGTTGTCGCTCCGGAAGTGGGCCATCTCAGCCGCCTTCGCCGGTGTTTTCGCATTAGCCGTCGCACCGGCGTTTCTGGTGATTGATTTTAATCGGAGTGTTTGCTACACGTTCATGATTCTGTTAGTTTCCATCCACTTTCTTTGGGGCGATCGGGGCGAATTGCGACAGTATCTGGCTGCGATCGTTTTTGCCAATCTGCTGCTCACGTGGCCTGGGAACTCGATCCTCGGAGCCTTATATCGGCTGCTTGCCGGCAGGGGGATGCTGTAACGCTCGAGCCTCTGCTGGCCCGATTCCAGCGGACGCGTTCAAAATGGACGTGGAAGGCCCCCACCACCACGCACGAGCTCAACACGATACTGGCGCCGGTTTCCCAGTTGCCGCCCCAGCGTGCGGTGCCGGGAGCCCCTCAACCCCCCGCTCCGCTCCGCCGCGCTTTGGGCTCCATAGCCGGAACCACCGCGAGCGATACCCGCGCCGGCTCGCTTGCCAAGGCCAGGCGTGCGCACCGCGACCGCAAGTCGGCAAGCCTTTCGGCGGCTCGCGGAACCTTATCCCAGCGGCGCAGCACTTCCCGCCGCGCCCGCAGAACCAGTTCCCGATCCATCTCGTTCATCCGCAGCAGCCGTCCGCAGAGATCCTTGCCCCACACGCCTTCCCAATGCTCGCGAGATTCCGACGCCACGCGAGGCGTGGCCTGACCGACGTTCTGCGGAACATACTCCAGACGAAGACCCGGAAACGCCGGGCGCAGGAAATACTCCGCCACCACCAGGCTCTCATCGAACATCTCCACCAGGCCTGGAAACGCCATTTCGCGGATCACGCCACTGGCCCGTTCCAGATCCCCCTCGTCCGCCGGACGCGTGAACGCGCCGGCGTTGGCTAACTGGGTCACCTGCACGTCGCTCACCAGGTGGGGAGCTTCTTCGATCAGCCGCATTGCGAACTCTCGCGGGCCATAGGTTCGCGCCCAGCGGTCATACACGGAATCCGAGTCGCTGCGCCGGAAATGGCGATAGGACGAATACAACCGGGCCAGTGGATCTCGCAGGAAGCAGCAATCGAAGAATACCTTCTGCCGGCTAACCGGTTTCGGATAACGCAGATGATGGCTGGATATCGCGGCAACGCCGGGGTGCTGGGCCAGGAACTCCACCACGTCGTTGGCGTCCAGCGTGGCATCCGGCTCGCGGCCGTGGAGCGTCGCAAACCGCCCGGCAAAAGCGCGCTCCAAAATGTACTCGATCGTACTGCCACCATTCTTAAACAGGTGGTAGTGGACGATGACATATCGGGTGCGCAGCACCGGCATGATAACGTTCACAAATCTCTCTCATTTGTAACAACGCAACAGCCACAAAAAAGTTACGGTCCCTTGGGGGCCGGTCCCCGGCCGGCCAACGCCGGGCGCAAGCTATCCCCTCGGCGCGCCGATGTTAAGCTGGGGATTGTCCCGGCATCCCCTCTTCAAACCGTACGCGGCATTGGCAGCGGTGTGCTTCTTCTGGGGCACCACGTACCTCGGCATACGGATGTCGCTCGAGACCTTTCCGCCGCTGATACTGGTCGCGGTGCGCTATCTGATTTCAGGGACGCTGACGCTCGCATTCGCCTGGTACCGCGGCCTGCACATTCCGCGCGGAAGGGAGCTGGCTGCGGCGTGCGTCGCCGGGCTGGGAACGCTCACCATCGGCAACGGCGCGCTGGTGGTCGCCGAGACGCTGATCCCCAGCGGCATGGCCGGCCTGATCACCGCGATGTCGCCATTCTGGATGGTGGGAGTGGAAGCGCTGCTGCCCGGCGGCGAGAGCCTGCACGCGCCGACCATCGGGGCGATGGCGCTGGGCCTGCTGGGCGCGGCGTTGCTGGTGACGCCGGGCGGAGAGCAGGGCGCCGGCCACAGCCTGCTAGCCGGCTTTCTGGTGCTGCAACTCGGCATGGCGGGCTGGTCGTTCGGCTCGATCTATCAACGGCGCAATGCGGGCAAGGCGCACCCGGTGGTCGCCGGCGGGATTCACCAGCTTGCGGCGGCTGTGGCGATGGTGCCCTTCGCGTGGTTGGTCCCGCACCATCCCATCCACTGGAGCACGCGAGGCGTGAGCGCGCTGTTATACCTGGTGGTGTTCGGTTCGCTGGTAGGCTACAGCGCGTTCGTCTACGTGATGGACCGGCTGCCGGTAGCGGTGGTGTCGATTTACCCGTACGTGAACGCGGTGGTCGCGGTGGCGCTGGGATGGCTGTTCTACCGCGAGCCGTTCGGCCCGCGGGAAGCGCTGGCCATGCTGGTGATCTTCGCGGCAGTGGCGCTGGTCAAGCGTTACTCCCGCCCCGCGGCTGGCTAGGCTGGCCGAGCTTGGCGGCCAGCGCGCCGCCTGCCATGCTGAGGCAAGTGGTGAGGATGAACAACTGCAGCAGCAGCACGGCGATGTCCGACCAGCTTTTCAGCAAGCCCAGCAGTTCCTGAAAGCGCGGCTCGGCGCGGAATTGGGGCAGGCCCGACGCCACGTTGATCACGTAGAACACGGCTGCGTAGAACACCGCGGCCAGCGGAAAAGTGAACAGACCGGTGATCCAGCCCAAGCGAACGCCGGCGCCCACGTTGATGGCGCAGCCGGTTCGCCGCCGGTAGAGGAACACCGCGAAATATCCCGCGGCCAGCCAGTTGACATAGGGCAGGAAAAAGAGCGCGGTAGCGCCCATGGCCACCAGCAAGGCGATTTTCAGCGCCAGCGGATTGCGGAAATCGAGCGGCTGCGGCATCTGCCGCTGCGGCGGCTGGGGTTGTTCGGGAGGCTGCTCAATTGGCGCCGGCGCCTCGGGAGCGACTTCCATCAACTCTCGCTGCGGCTTGCCGCACTTGTGACAGAACAATGCATCCGGTGGAAGCTCGGCGCCGCAACTGCAGAAGTCAGGCATGAGGATCGAAGGGAACCACTTTCAGTGTGGCGCAGCGTGGAGGCGGAAGCAACTTGCCCGCCCATTTCGTCTTACCCGGTGAGCCCGAACAGCGGGCGGTACTTGTCCGGCATGCGCGTGCGCTCCATGGCGCGGTTGACGAAGAGGTGCCGCGTGAAACCGGTGGCGAGCACGGTGTCCGAATCGGCCAGGCGCATTTCGTAGGCGAAAGTGACCATTCGCTTGTTGGCCTCGGCGATCCAGGTCTTGACGATCACCTCGTCGTCGAAGCGCGCCGGAGCGCGGTACCGGCATTGCGCCTCGGCCACCGCCAGGAGTATGCCGTCGGAGTTCTCCATGTCGCGATAACTGAAGCCGCACACCTTGCACAAATCGACGCGGCCGACTTCCATCCATACCAGGTAATTGGCGTAATAGACCACGCCCATCTGGTCGGTTTCGGCGTAGCGAACGCGCAGGCGGGTCTCGGCAAACGGTGTCATGGGGAAACTGCGATTGTAGCGCGGCGCGGCGCGCCCGATTGCCCGAAAGGGCAACTCGGGCCGCCTGCATTGGCGCGCCGCCCGCTGTTATACTGGACAGGGCCTATGAGGGTAACAGTAATCGGAACGGGTTATGTCGGGACGGTGACGGGCGCTTGTCTGGCGTACCTGGGGCACCGCGTGACTTGCGTCGACACGGACGAGTGCAAGATTGCGAAGCTGCAACGCGGCGAGTCGCCCATCTACGAGCCGCTGCTCGACGAGCTTCTGCAATTGGCGGCCCAGCGCGGCGGCATCGACTTCCGCACGTCGCTGGCGGAGGCTGCGCAGGAAAGCGACGTCATCTTCATCGCGGTGGGCACACCGCCGCTGCCATCGGGCGAGGCCAACCTGGCGTATTTGGAAACCGCCGCGCGCTCGGTGGGAGCGGCGCTGGACAGCTCCCGCTTTCGCGTGGTGGTGAACAAGTCGACCGTCCCGGTGGGCAGCGCGAACCTGGTGGAAACGCTGGTGCGGGAGGGCATGGCCGAGGCGCCCGCCGAGGAACGGCGCAAGGTTCGATTCGGCGTGGCCAGCAACCCGGAGTTCCTGCGCGAGGGATCGGCGATTGCCGACTCGCTCTATCCGGACCGTATCGTGGTGGGGTCGGGCGACGAACGCGTGATCGAGACCATGCGCGAGTTGTACGCGCCGCTGGTGGCGCAGACCTTCGAACCCCCCGCGGGATTGCCGCGGCCGGCTTCGGCGGCGCGGGTCACGCTGCTGGTCACATCGCTGACCGGCGCGGAGATGATCAAGTACGCGGCCAATGCGTTTCTCACCTTGAAAATCGGCTACGCCAACGAAATCGCCAACATTTGCGAGCGGGTGGGCGCGGAGGCTACCGAAGTCATGGCGGGGATCGGTCTCGATTCGCGCATCGGCGCCCGATTCCTGAACCCGGGCGTCGGCTGGGGCGGCAGTTGCTTCGGCAAGGATGTTAGCGCGCTGATGCACACGGCGCGCGAGTACGGCTACCAGGCGCGCCTGCTGGAGGCCTCGCTCGAAGTGAACGCCGCGCAGCGGAATACGGTGATTCAGAAACTGCAGGAAAAGCTGTTCATCCTGAAGGGGCGGACCATCGGATTGCTCGGCCTGGCCTTCAAGCCGGAAACCGACGACTTGCGCGACGCGCCCGCGCTCTACATCGCCGAACGCCTGCTCCAAATGGGCGCGCGAGTGAAAGTCTATGACCCGGTGGCGACGCCGGCCTGCCGGCAACAGCACCCGGAGCTGCGCATTCGCTATTGCGAATCGGCCGCGGAAGTGGCCGACGATGCCGATGCGCTGGTGGTGGTGACCGAGTGGGACGAATTCCGCGCGCTGGATCTGGCGGACCTGGCCAAGCGGATGGTTTCGCCGATCCTGGTGGACGGCCGCAACCTGTACTCCCAGGACGCCGCCACGGCCGCTGGTTTCGACTACATCGGCGTCGGCCGTGGCACGCGGCGCGCACAGCAGGGCCGGCCGGCTGGCGCGATACCGGATCGCCGCTGAGGCCGCGGCCACCAGCTCCGGTCAGAGCCGCGACCAAAGGGAGCGGTCACGCCGCACAGAGTGTGACATCGCACGGTCGAAGACCTAGGCCGCGTGGGCCCGAGCCGTCATCTGAATGATGGAAAAAGTGGCCCCTTGCGCGTCGCCGATGACGGCAAATCGGCCCACGTTCGGAACGTCCGTCGGCGGCACGCACACCTTCGCGCCCAGCTCCTTGGACTTAGCGCTACGCTCGTCACAATCGGCCACCGTGACGTAGATCATCCAGTGCGGCGGCACGCCCTGCCACTCCGGCCCGCGCATGGGCATCATACCGGCGAAATGCTCTTCGCCGTTGATCCACTCCACATACTGGGCGGATTCCACGCCGGAAGCCGGGTGCGTCTTCCACCCAAGCAGGCCAGTGTAAAAAGCCGCGGCGCCGGCTGCGTCGGTTGTGTGCAACTCCGGCCACATCACTCGCCCCAACGCCCCGCCGTAGGTGGCCCCGATGCTTTTCTTTGCCTGCCACAGGGAGAACATCGTGCCTTGCGGGTCCTGAACCGCCGCCATCCGGCCGGCGTCCATGACATCGAAGGGCGGCGCGATGAGTTTGCCGCCCAGCGGCTCGACCTTCGCCGCGGCTCGGTCGGCACTGGTCACCGAAAAATAGACGCCCCAATGCGGCGGCAACCCGGGGCGCGCCGCGTGCGCGGCAGCGACATCGTTTCCGTCGATCTGGAACATCGTGTAGATGCCCCCGCCAGGGATCGGGTAATCCACCGCGCCCCAGCCAAACAGATCGCCATACAGCTTCTTGGCAGCCGTCAAATCGTTGGTAGCCAGTTCGGCCCAGCAGAACGAACCTGGCGGATAGCTTTCAATGCGTGCCATCGAACGTCCCTCCTCGTGCGAACGATTATACTGCACCGGGGGGCGATCGCGACGGTTAGGGCCTGTCGGAGAATAACCGTACCATCCGACGCGGCGCGGCTACTGCCAGCCGCCGCCGAGCGCCCGGTACAGTTGAACGAACGATTGCATCTCCGCCAGCCGGAGCTGCGCCAGCGCGAGCTGTCCCTGGAACAAATTGCGCTCCGAATCGAGCACTTCGAGATAGCTGTCGAGCCCACCCCTGTAACGCAGGTTCGACAGGCGCGTGCTCTCCGTCAGCGCGCGCACCAGCAGTTCCTCTTGGGCGCGCTGCTCGCGCGTTCGCGAATAACCAACCAGCGCGTCAGAGACTTCGCGCAGGCCGGTGTAGATGGTCTTCCGGTACGCGATCACCATCTCGCGCTTCTGCGCCTCCGAGAAACGCACGCCGGCGCGAATCTGCCCGGCGTTAAAGAGCGGCAAGACGGCGGCCGGCGCAATCGCCTGCTGCCGTTCCGGCGTGTCGAACAACCTCGCCAGCGCGATGCTCTGGCCGCCCAGAAAGCCGCTCAGCGTGATCTGCGGGAAATACATGGCCTTGGCCGCGCCGATGCGGGCGTTGGCGGAAATCAGAGTCTGCTCGGCCTGGCGGATATCCGGCCGCCGCTCGAGCAGCGACGATGGCAGCCCCGGTGGAACCTGCACCGGCATCGCCAAATCGGCCAGGGCTTTGCCGCGCGCGATCTCACCGGGGGCCTTGCCGGCCAGCAGGCTGAGCGCGTTTTCGGTCTGCTCGATATCGCGCCGCGCGCTGGCCATCTGCGCGGTTGCGGTATAGAGGAACTGTTCCGCCTGGTGCACGTCGAGGCCGGTCGACGCGCCGCGGGTGTGACGCAACTCCACCAGGCGCAGATTATGTTGCGCACTGTCACGCGTTTGCTGCGCGATCTCCAGTTCCAAATCGCGCTCGCGCAGGAGGAAGTAGTCGCTCATCACGTCGCCGATCAACGACACCACCACGCCACGCCGGCCTTCTTCGGTGGCCAGATACAGCGCGCGCCCGGATTCGGAAAGCCGCCGCAGCCGGCCCCAAAAATCCAGCTCCCAATTGAGCGCCAGTCCCACCTGCCAGTAGCTTCCCGAATACGAGGCGTTCGGTGGCAGCGGTTCCAAGGAACTTGCTCCCGGCGTGCGCGCCGCGGTGAAGCCGGCCTGGCCGGTCACATTGGGGAACTCGTTCGCGCGCGCGATGTGATATTGGGCGCGGGCCTCCAGAACGCGCTCCGACGCGATTCCCAAATCGAAGTTGTGCAGGAGCGAGGTCTCTATAAGCTGGCGGAGCGCGTCGTCGGCAAACAGCTCGGACCACTTCTTGTCGGCCAGCGAGGCCGCGTCCGCGGCGGCGCCCCGGTACTGGTCCGGCACGGCCACAGCCGGCCGCTTGTAATTGGGCCCGACGGCGCAACCGGCCAGCAGCAGCGCGGGCAGAACTGCCAGCGAGAGTCTCATGGCTTATTCCGTTCCCCGGCCCGCTGGATCACCACGTACAGCACCGGCACGATGAACACCGCCAGCAGCGTGGCCGCGTTCATGCCGCCGAATACCGCCGTTCCCAGCGAGCGCCGCGAAGCCGCTCCGGCGCCGATGGCCAGCGCCAGCGGCACCACTCCCAGAATGAACGCGAAGGACGTCATCAGAATGGGCCGCAACCGCAGCCGCGCCGCCTCCATGGCCGAATCGACAATCGACATTCCCTCCTCGTGGCTCATACGCGCGAATTCGACAATCAGAATGGCGTTCTTGGCAGCGAGGCCAATCAGCGTCACGATGCCGATCTGCGTGTACATGTCGTACGGATAGTCGCGCATCCAGACCGCCAGCAGCGCGCCGAAGAGGCCCAACGGCAAGGCCAACAACACCGCCATTGGGATGGTCCAGCTTTCGTACAGGGCCGCCAGGCAGAGAAACACCAGCACGGCCGCGAAGCCGAAGATCATGCCTTCATGGCCCTGCGCCTCTTTTTCCTGATAGGTGGTGCCGGTCCACTCATAGCCGTATCCAGCGGGCAGCACGCTGGCGGACAACTGCTCCATGGCGCTCGATGCCTGGCCGCTCGAGTGTCCCGGTGACGGTCCGCCCAGCAACTGGACGGCGCGAAAACGGTTGTAACGGTAGATCACGTCCGGTCCGGTGGTGGGCTGCACGGTGGCCAGCGTGCCCAGCGGGACCATGCCGCCATCGTGGTTGCGTACGAAGAAACGGTTGACGTCGCTTGGTCCGGTGCGGAATTCGGGCTCGGCTTGCACCAGCACCTGCCAGGTGTGACCGAACGAATTGAAGTCGTTGACGTAAAGGCCACCGAGAAACGTTTGCAACGCATTGTAGGCGTCGCCGACCGGAACGCCAAGCGTCTGCACCTTAGCCAGATCCACATCCACCTTGTATTGCGGAACGTCGGGGCGGAAGGTGCTGAGGACGGTTCCCAGCTCGGGGCGCTGGCGGGCCGCCTGCACCATCAGGTCGGCGGTCTGCGCGAGCGCGTGTACGTCGCCGCCCAGACGGTCCTCCAACATGTATTGGAAGCCGCCGGTGGCGCTAAGGCCCAGGATGGGCGGCAGGCCGAAGGCGAAGGTGAAGGCCTCCGGAACCTTGGCGAACTCTCTCTGCATGCCGGCGAGAATCGCCTTCAATTGCAGATTGTCGGCGTGCCGCTCATCCCAGGGCGTCAGACGCGCAATGATGGTGGCGACATTGGAATTATTGGTGCGTGTGGCGATGTCCAGGCCGCCGAGGGTCAGCGTGCCCGCCACGCCGGGAATCCGGCTGACGATGTTTTCGATTCTGCGCGTGGCCGCGTCGGCGCGTTCGACCGAAGCGCTGTCCGGCAGGCGGATGGAAATGAAGACGGCGCCCTGATCCTCATCCGGGAGGAACCCGTTGGGCATGCGGTGGAAGATCGCGCCCGCCGCGAGCCAGAAACAGAAGAGACCGATCAGTGCCAGCGCGGACCTCCGGATCAGCACGCCGACACCAGCCAGATAGCGGCCCGTGACCCAGCCGAAACCGCGGTTGAATAAGCCGAAGAAGGCGGTCAGCGGTCCACGCGACGTGCCCTTCGGCCGCAGGATCATGGCACTCAGCGCAGGGCTCAGCGAGAGAGCGTTAAAAGCCGAGAGCAGCACGGAAGCCGCGATGGTGAGCGCGAACTGCCGGTAAATCTGCCCGCTGATGCCGCCCAGAAATGCCACCGGAATGAACACGGCGGCGAGGATGAAGGCGATGGCCGTCACCGGCGCTTGCACTTCCTTCATCGCCTGGATGGTGGCATCGCGCGGCGCCATGCCTTCGTCAATGTGGCGCTGCACGGCTTCCACCACCACGATCGCGTCATCGACCACGATGCCGATCGAAAGGACCAGGCCGAACATGCTGGTGATGTTGATCGAAAAGCCCAGCAGCGGGAACAGCGCCAGCGTGCCCACCACGGCTACAGGAACCGTGAGCAGCGGGATCAGCGTGGCGCGCCAGCTTTGCAGAAAAATAAACACCACCAGAATCACCAACCCGATAGCCTCGAACAAGGTGGTCATCACGTCCTTGATGGCTGCGTTGACGAACATAGTGGAATCGTAGGAGACGATGTAATCCATGCCGGCGGGAAAGCCGGCCTTGATCTGGTTCAGGTAGCGGCGCACGCGGGCCGCTGTCTGGACGGCATTGGCTCCCGGCGACAGGTAGACGATCATGTTGCCCGCGGAGCGGCCGTCCACGCGGTTGAATCCGGTGTAGGTCTGCGCGCCAAGCAGCACGTGGCCGATGTCGCCGAGGCGGAGCAGGGAGGCGTTGGGCTGCGCGCGCAGCACGATGTCCTCGAACTGCTTGGGGTCCACCAGGCGGCCGGGCGCGTTCACCGAGTACTGGAAATCGGTCCCTGGCGAGGCCGGCGGTTGTCCGAAGGCGCCGGCCGGATTCTGCCGGTTCTGCGCCTGGATAGCGGTGCTGACGTCGGTCGCGGTGACGCCGAGTTTGGCCATCTTATCCGGATTCACCCAGACCCGCATCGAGTAAACCTGGTTCGAGCCCAGGCGCGATTCGCCCACCCCCTCCAGATTGCCGATCTGGTTCACCAGGTTGATTTGCGCGTAGTTGGTGAGGAACAACGAATCGTAGCGGTTGTCCTTGGACACCAGGCTGATGGCCAGCAGGAAGGCACTCGACACTTTCTTGACCGTCACGCCCTGCTGTTGCACCTCGGGAGGCAGCCGCGGCATGGCGATGCTGACGCGGTTCTGCGTTTGCACGGTAGCGATGTCCGGATTGGTGCCCAGCTTGAAGGTCACCTGAATGTTCAGCGTGCCATCGTTGGCGCTGGTGGAAAGGTAGTAGATGATGCCGTCGAGACCGACGAGCTGTTCTTCGATGGGCTGCGCCACCGTTTTCTCGAGGTCCTGCGCGTTGCCGCCAAGGAAGTTGGTCGTGATCTGGACCACCGGCGGCACCACTTCCGGATACGCCGCCACGGGAAGATTGGGGATGGCCACCGCGCCCAGGATCACCATCACGATGGCAATCACCATCGCGAAGACGGGATGATTGATAAAGAATCGCGCCACGGCTCAGTTCCCCGGCTTCCGATCGTCGTACGGCTGCGGCTCGACGGCTGCGCCGGGCCGCACCTTCAACAGCCCTTCCACGACGATGCGGTCGCCGGGCTTAAGGCCCTGCTCGACGATCCAGAACTCGCCGGTACGGCTGCCCGTGACGATCGGGCGCATCGACGCCTTGTTGTCCGCGCCCACCGTGTACACGGTCTGCATGCTTTGGATCTGCTGGACCGCCTTCTGCGGGATCACGATGGCGTCTTTGCGTTCGTCCACCTGCACGCGTATGCGGCCGAACTCCCCCGGCAGCAAGGTATGCCGGGGATTGGGGAAGCTGGCTTGCAGTTCCAGCGTGCCGGTCTTCGGATCTACCTGGTTCAGCGTGTCGGTGACGCGCCCCTTGGCGGGGAACTCGCTACCATCGGCGAGAATCAGCGTCAGTTCCCCGGCTGGCGTTCTCTGCCCGCGCTTGGCCCAGGCGAGGTATTCCGATTCGGTGACCTGGAAGCGGACCCAGATTGGATCGAGCGGAACGATGGTCGAGAGCGGTTGCGCTGCCGTGGGCGTCACCAGGCCGCCCACCGGAACCAGCGAGTCGCCGATGCGGCCGCCGATGGGCGCGCGAATCGTGGCGTATTCGAGATTCAGTTCGTCGGTTCTTAACGCACCCTTGTTCGATTCCACGCGCCCTTCGGTGGAAGCGATCTGGGTTCGCGTGGTGAGCGCCGTCTGCTCCACGTTGGCCTTGTTCGCCTTCACCGTCTCTTCGGCGGCGCGCAACGCGGCCACCGCGGCGTCAAGGTCCTGTTGCGAAGCGGCATCGGCCGCAACCAGCGGCTTCAGACGATCGTCGTCTTGCTGCGCCTTTACCAGACTCGCCTCCGCCGAAGCCAGGTTCGCCTGCGCCTGCAACAGTGAAACCTGCTTGCGGGCGAAATCGAGGTCGGCTTCGCTCTGCTGCAGGTTGCCGCGCGCCTGCTCCACCGCCGCTTCAAAGGGCCGCAGATCGAGCACGTACAGAACCTCGCCGGCCGCGACCTCCGCGCCCGGCTGGAAGAGCCAGCGGTCGACATAGCCCGTCACACGGCTACGCACGTCCACCATGTTGCGTGCGTAAGTTTGCGCGGCGAAATCGGAAAAGAGGGCCACCGAGCGCGGCTGGACTTCCATCACGCTGACCAGCGGCGGCGCGCCGGCCGGTCCGCTCCTCTCGCCTTTGGCTGTGCAGCCCTGGAGGAAAACTGTTATAAGGGCGAGCGCAACAGCCCCATAGGGCAGGCCACGGGCCGGCCGCATCTTCTCTGGCATAAACTTCTATGTTCGCTTATTTCGCGGCGGGACAAGTTAGCGTGCCGCCAAATCGTGGCGCGGGCCGTCAGGCCTGCTGAGTCGAGAGTCATCTCGACTCTTCTTTGGGACACGTCTCAGAAAGAGCTGCGAACTTCTCATGAAGTCCATCGCGGCATGAGAAATGAGTCACTGAAGTCAAAATCTCAGTCAAGCGCGCCAGGAAAAGCCGAGAAGACTCTCGGCTCTGCAGGCCGGACGGCCCGCGCCACGGCTTATTTCGCGCAGCAGATTTGGCTCGCTACCAGGTTGGCCGGCGTGATGGGGAACTCGCTGGTGAAGTAGTTGGCCTGGCCCAGGAGCTTATAGATATCGCCGGCGATGCCGGCCGCCAGCGGCCCGATCGCGGGGCGTCCGCCGGTGAGGAGCACCACCACCACCAGTTTCTTACCGCCCATCTCGTTGAACGAACCGAACCAGCCCAGGTGAGTGTGGGTCTCGGTGCACGTTCCGGTCTTGCCTGCAATCGGCCCGTCTTCCCTGGCCCGGTGCGCGGTTCCAAATTCCACCGCTCCGCGCATTCCCGGTGTGACCATCGGAATCAATGAACCTATATCCAGTTGCCGTTTCACCCGCGGCACGAAGCTGCGCGCTTCGGTCTGCGACTGCGGATACTGCAAATAATAGAGCGTGCCGCCATTGGCGACGGCCGCCATCAACGCGGCCAGTTGCAGCGGCGTCTGCCGGATTTCCTCGCCGAAGCTGGTCAGCATTCCGACCCCCCCATTCTTGGGAGGCGCCACGGGAAAGTACCCGGGCTGTTCGCCAGGGATATTCAGGCCGGCCTTTTCGCCGTAACCGAATAAGTGCGCGTAGTAGGTCACCTTCTCGAAGCCCAGCTTCTCGCCCAACGTGGCGAAATAGTAGTTGTAGGAATGGGCCAGCGAATAGGTCAGGTCCACCCGCATCCCGCCGAGCCGGTAGCGGGCGGTGGGCTGTATGATCTTCTCGCTCAGGCCGGCCAGCGCCACCGCGACTTTTATGGTGGAGCACGGCTGAAAGCCTTCGCCCAGCGCGATCCTCTGGTTCACCATGGCGAGAATCCGGCCGGAGGTCGGATCGACGGCCACCACCGAGCCGTTGTACGAGCCCAGCGCCTCCACCGCCGCGCGCCGCACCGTCATGTCTTCCCCATCCACCCGGTCGCCTTCGGTCGAATCCGCGAATGTCGGAATATCCCAGGGGCCGCCGGCGATCACCACTCCGCCAGCGCTCGGCGCCCGACGCGGTGCGGCGTGCCGCACAACTGCCGCATGCGGGGTTGCCGCGGCATGGCGCGCCGGCGTGCGTCGCCTGGGCGAAGTCGCCGTAGTGCTGTTGCTGGTGGTTGCGAAACCCAGGCTGGAAATGAAGCACAATAGAAATGCCGCTTCGATCGACCGGCGGCGTGAACACGAATATTGCTGTTTCATAGTAGAACTGCGCGCGAAGAAACGAATCGTGAGAGCGCCAGAGCAGCGAGTGATCCGGACGGAGCAGCCGGACTACTCGATTGTCCGCTGTAAGACCGGGGTTCGTCAAGCGTTTTCGCTCGCATGACATGGGGTCAAATGACGCTAACTCAATATTCGACGAATGTGCCCCTGCTCTTTAGACGCCGCCCGAAGCGATCCCGTTATGCTCGACATCTTGCAGGATGAAATCGTGCACTGCCGGCGGTGCCCGCGACTGCTGGCGCACTGCGCGCACATCGCGGAGATCAAACGGCGCGCCTATCGCGATCAGGAGTACTGGGGCAAACCAGTCCCCGCCTTCGGCGACCCAACTGCGCGCATCCTCATCCTGGGACTGGCCCCTGCCGCCCACGGCGCCAATCGTACCGGCCGTATGTTCACTGGCGACCGTTCCGGAGACTGGCTCTACCGCGCCCTGTACCAGACCGGTCTCGCATCCCAACCCGCCAGCGTATCCCGCAATGACGGCCTGCGACTCGGTGGCGTCTACATCACTGCCTCGGCGCGGTGCGCTCCGCCCGATAACAAGCCCACGCCGGAGGAGATCCGCAACTGCCGGCCTTATCTGGAGCGCGAGCTGGAGTTGCTCAGGCAGTTGCGGGTGGTGGTGGCGCTGGGCAAGATCGCCTTCGATAACTACTTGGACCTGCTCAAAGCGCGCGGTATCATAACCAGCCGCTCCGCTTTCGTGTTCGGCCACAACCGCCAATTCCGCACCGGCGCGGGGCTGCCCATCCTGCTGAGCTCCTATCATCCGAGCCAACAGAACACCTCCACCGGCAAGCTGACGGAGAAGATGTTGCTGGACGTGTTCCTGGCGGCCAAGGAGTTGGCGGGGCTTGGGTAAATACGTCGGCATTTCCCCGGGTGAGAAGATCCGGGCGCACGCAGCACTTATACAAGGAGAGCCCTTTGCGGTCTTGGAAGATGGCTATGGCGATTTTGAAACGAGTGACCGCAATACTGGTGCTCTTGCCCGCGCTGACGATCCACGGGCAACCGGGGCAGGTTTCCGGCCCGGTTGCCGGATACGTCTTCGACGGCGCGGCCCTGCGGGTCGTTGCCGGCTTACCGGGCGGTGCCACGCTGGGCGGAGCGCTTGACCTGGGGCTTGCGGCTAGCGCTGCCGTGGTATCGCCACAACTCGATTCGGCCATCGTCACGGCCAGCGATGGGACGTTGCACTTGTTTCGTCTGAGCGGCCAGAGCGCCACCGAGGTCCAGTGGAACGGGCTTCCGCAGGGGCCGGCACGCGTGGAGTACAGCCCGTCCGGCGTAGCTGCCGCGGTCTATGCCGCAGGCCGTGTACAGGTCTTCACCGGTTTGCCGAACGCTCCGCTCGCGGCGTTTGCCGCCAACCTCGGTTTGTCTCAAGCAGAACCGGGGCGCAAGCCGGCCAGCGCCGCGCCGGAATCCATGGCGGTGAGCGACGATGGGGCCTGGCTGCTCGTGGCCAGCGAGGGTCGCGTCCGCCTTTTGGGCTCGTCTGGATCGGACAGTGTGCTGATGGAACGCGTGCGTTCTGTCTTTGTTGCGTTTGCGCCCGGCACCCACGCCGCCGCAGCCTTGGACGGAGCGGGCCCATCGCTGGGGGTCTTTCCGGACGTGTCATTAGCCCAAAGGCTGTTTATCGCGGCGCCTGGTTTTGCCGATCCCGCCGGCTTGGTGTTTTCCGCCGATGGCAAGCTGGTCTTGGCCGCCGCGCGTGGCAGTAAGTCAGTCTGGGTTTTCGATCTTGCCGGTTTCGATCTGCCAATGCTGACTGAGCCGACTGCGATCGAGTGCTCCTGCGCTGTCACCGGAGTGGCGCGCATGGGGAGGTTCTTTCGCTTGACCGAAGCCGCCCCCGGTCCGGTCTGGCTGGTAGATACGGCCGCGACCCCGGCGCGCATCGTGTTCGTGCCGGCGCGAGCGAATCTGTAGGGCCGGGCACATGCTCGGCCCGCTGCTGGAACCTGTAAAACAACTCGCCCGCAAGCGGGCGTTGGCAGGTCAAGACCTGCCCCACCTTTACCGCGTCACCGCGTGAACTGCCGCTGCCGATTCCTTCAGCGCTTCGGCCTTGTCCGCCACTTCCCAGGTGAAACCTTCCTCGGTGCGGCCGAAATGGCCGAACGCCGCGGTCTGGCGATAGATCGGGCGGCGCAGGTTGAGGGTCTCGATGATGCCGCGCGGCGTCAGCGAGAAATTCTCGCGCACCAGTTCGGTAAACCGGTCGTCCGCTATCGCGCCGGTGCCGAACGTATTCACGTTCACCGAAACCGGCTCCGCCACGCCAATGGCGTAGGCAAGCTGCACTTCCACGCGCGTGGCCAGCTTCGAGGCCACCAGGTTCTTGGCGATGTAGCGCGCCATGTAGCACGCCGAGCGGTCTACCTTGGTCGGGTCCTTGCCGGAGAACGCGCCGCCGCCGTGCCGGCCCATGCCGCCGTAGGTATCGACGATGATCTTGCGGCCCGTCAAGCCCGTATCGCCGTGCGGTCCGCCGACCACGAAACGCCCGGTCGGGTTGATGTGATACTTCGTCTGCGAATCCACCATCCCGGAGGGAACCACCGGATCGATGATGTGCTTCTTTACTTCGCGGCGCAATTCCTCAATCGAAACGTCCGCGCTGTGCTGGGTGGATATGACCACAGCTTCGATGCGCTTCGGCACGCCGCCCACGTATTCCACGCTGACCTGGCTCTTGCCATCCGGCCGCAGGAAGTCCAGCACGCCCTGGCGCCGCACCTGGGAAAGGCGTTGCACCAGCTTGTGCGCCATCATGATCGGCAACGGCATCAGCTCGGCGGTTTCGTCGCAAGCGTAGCCGAACATCATCCCCTGGTCGCCCGCGCCGCCCGTATCCACGCCCATCGAAATGTCCGGCGATTGCGATTGAATCAGGTTGAGCACGCCGCAGGTGTGGGCATCGAAGCCGTAAGTGGCGTCGTTGTAGCCCACGTAATCGATGGTGCTGCGCGCGATGCGCTGCACATCGACGTAAGTCTTGGTGGTGATCTCGCCCGCCACGATGCAGGTGCCCGTGGTCACCAGGACCTCGCACGCCACCCGCCCGGTGGGATCTTCCGCCAGAACGGCGTCCAAAACGGCATCCGAAATTTGATCGGCGATTTTGTCGGGGTGGCCCTCGGTCACCGATTCCGACGTAAACAGGTTTCGTTGATTGTCTGACAAGGTTGTTCTCCTGCGGTGATTGTCAATCTAATTTACCATGCGGAGCCGCACCGCCTTAATAGCGGTAATGCTCCGGTTTATACGGTCCCTCGGGCGCCACGCCCAGATACTCGGCCTGCTTCGGAGTCAGCGTGGTGAGCTTGACGCCGATCTTTTCCAGGTGCAGCCGCGCCACCTCTTCATCCAGTTTCTTGGGCAGCGTGTAGACGCCGGGCTTATAGGAATCGCGGTTCTTCCACAGGTCGAGCTGCGCCAGCGTCTGGTTGGCAAAGCTGTTGCTCATCACGAAGCTGGGGTGCCCCGTGGCGCAGCCCAGGTTGACCAGCCGGCCCTCGGCCAGCAGGAAAATACTGTTGCCGCTGGGGAAGGTGTACATGTCCACCTGCGGCTTGATATTGGTCCGTTGCGCGCCGGAGCCGTTCAGCCGGTCCACCTGAATCTCGTTATCGAAGTGTCCGATGTTGCACACGATGGCCTGGTCCTTCATCTTGCTCATGTGCTCCAGAGTGACGATGTCGCAATTGCCGGTGCAGGTCACGTAAATATCGCCGCGGCCCAGGGTGTCCTCGATGGTGGTCACTTCGAAGCCTTCCATAGCGGCCTGCAACGCGTTGATGGGGTCGATCTCGGTTACCACCACGCGCGCGCCCATGCCTCGCAGCGAGTGCGCCGAGCCTTTGCCCACGTCGCCGTAGCCGCACACCACCGCGATCTTGCCGGCCACCATGACGTCGGTGGCGCGCTTGATGCCGTCCGCCAGCGATTCGCGGCAGCCATACAGATTGTCGAACTTCGACTTGGTCACCGAATCGTTCACGTTGATCGCCGGCACCAGCAGTTGGCCAACTTCCTGCATCTTGTAAAGCCGGTGCACGCCGGTGGTGGTCTCTTCGGAAACGCCGCGCCACTCGGCGACGATCTCGTGCCAGTGCCGCGCATTTTCGCCGTGAACCTCTTTCAGCAGGTTCTTGATGACCTCTTCCTCGTGGCTGCCCGAGGCGGTGTTCACCCAGTCGCTGCCGTTCTCGAGTTCATAGCCTTTGTGAATGAGCAGCGTGGCGTCGCCGCCATCGTCCACGATCAACTGCGGCCCTTTGCCGCCCGCGTGGCTAAGCGCCATGTAGGTACACCACCAATAGTCCTCCAGCGACTCGCCCTTCCAGGCAAACACCGGAACGCCGGCCGCCGCGATGGCAGCCGCGGCATGATCCTGCGTCGAAAAAATGTTGCAGCTCGCCCAGCGCACCGTGGCGCCCAGATCCACCAGCGTCTCGATCAGCACGGCGGTCTGGATGGTCATGTGCAGCGAGCCGGTGATGCGCACGTCGGCCAGCGGCGTGTCTTTCGCGTACTTCCGCCGGATGGCCATCAGGCCCGGCATCTCCTGCTCGGCGATGGAGATCTCCTTGCGGCCCCATTCGGCCAGCGACAGGTCGGCGACTTTGTTGGCAGCGGCGGTCTGGTTCAGTGTGGCAGTACTCATTCAATACCTCGTATCAAGAAATCTTGATACATTGATATTAGACGATTCCGTTGTATGCCGTCAATCCTGAAATCGCTGCGCCTGGCCGCCGACCCCGGCCGGCTGCGCCTGCTTCTGCTGCTGGAGCAGGAAGAGCTTTCCGTGGCCGAGCTGCAAGACATCGTCGGCAAGCCGCAAAGCCAGGTTTCCACCCACCTGGCGCAATTGAAACAGGCCGGCCTGGTGGCCGACCGCCGCACCGGCAAGAACGCGTTCTACAAACTGGACGCCCCGGCCGGCCTGGTGGCCATCCTGCGCCAAGCCGCCGCCGAGATCCCCGAAGCCGTCCAGGACCGTGCCGCACTCCGGCTGGTGTTGCACAAACGGCAGGATAAGATGCGGCGTTATTTCGACGAACTGGCCGGCAAATTCGGCCGCCAGTACGTACCCGGCCGCTCCTGGCAAGGAATCGCCGAAGCGCTGCTCAGCCTGATGCCGCCGCTGGTCATCGCCGATTTAGGAGCGGGCGAAGGCACCATCGCGCAGCTCATGGCGCAGCGAGCCCGGCGCGTAATCGCCATCGACAACTCGCCGAAGATGGTCGAATTCGGCGCCGCACTGGCGCGCAAGAACGGCATCGCCAACCTGGAATACCGCCTGGGCGATTTGGAGGACGTGCCCATACGCACCGGCACGGTGGACGTGGCTTTCCTTAGCCAGGCACTCCACCATGCTGCGCATCCCGAGCGCGCCATTGCCGAAGCGTGGCGCATCCTCAAGCCGGGCGGCCGCGCCGCTATCCTCGACTTGAACCGGCATCACGTTGAGGAGGCACGCGAGATGTATGCGGACCTTTGGCTGGGGTTTACCGAACTCGATCTCGAACGCTTCCTGAAACACGCCGGCTTCCGCGACGTGGAGACCGCGATTGTCCACCGGGAAACCGAAGCCCCGTATTTCGAAAGCGTCCTGGCTACCGGGGCGAAACCGAGGTAGGGCACGCTGCAGCTTGCTGAAAAACACTAACTAAAAGCATCATGGCCACGGATAAACACAGATTGAAAAGGATTGGTTTATCCGTGTTCATCCGCGGCCCAAAAAAATGTTTTTCCGAACTTTTTCAGCAGCCTCTTCAGCTTGCCCTAAAGAAAAACAACAAAACGTTATGGCCCAGGAATGAACACGGATAAGCCGGTTCTTTTTAATCTGTGTTCATCTGCGTTTATCGGTGGCTCACACGCCCCTGGCGCTTTCGAGCAAGCTCTGCCAGCCCGCCCGATCGATCTATCGATCCATGGCCAGGGTGGGGAAAGTGCCGGAAATGTGGTCTTGCCAGGCGAGGCTTTCCTCATCCACCAGCGACCACAACAACCCCACCGCGGTGCACACACTAAGACACGAACCCAGCATGCGCAGCAGGCGGTGGCGTGGCTCCAAGGGCAAACCGTCGAACGTGGTGAGCCGAAGCCGCGTCCACCGCATGCCCGGCGATTCGGTGCCGGCCAGCGCGGGCAGTACGCCGTAAGTGAAGCCGATCAGCAGCAGCGCCGCACCGAAGACCAGCAGGTTGGTTTTGTTCAAGACGACCTGACCGCCGAGGAGGCGAAACGCGAGCAGAAAACAGCCGTAGGCAATCAGCACCATGGCCCAATCCAGCGCAGCCGCTATCGCGCGGTGCAATGGATTCGCCACTGGCGCATCACAATAAATCCTGGCCTCGACCGTAGTGCCAAGCGTGCGCGGCTTGGAAGGAGCTGCCTCCAGGAACTCCAGCGTTCCCTGCCCTTCCGGCGCACGCGTGCCGGTTTTGGTCCTGGGCTTCCGCGCCGTCGTCTTCGGCCGAGCCGGCGCGATGGGAATTACGGTGGATGTCAGCTTATCGGGAAACAGCGAAGCCTGCATGGCGCGACCCAGATCTCGAGTCGGACGCGACACCGGAGGACGCACCGGACGCACTTGCGGCATCTGCCTCGGTGCAAACGCCAGGGCGCCTTCGGTTACCAGAGTCAATCCGCCGGTCAGCCGGTCGTCGTCCTTGCGTCCGCAACGGCCACAGCGCTGTTCGTCTTCCTCGAGTGGTGTCCCGCAGTAACTACAAGTCATGGTCTTCACACTGTGAGCGAATCGCCCGGAACCTAAGACGGCATTCTGTGGTACCGTCTGTGGTTGAGGCCCTTTTCGCCCAGCTCTCATCCCTTTCTTAGCACAACAGGCCAGGCTTGTCACGGAAAATCGTATAGCGTTACCTGCGTTTTTCTGGTTACTGCATTGGCTTGGCTGGCGTTAGCCGGCGCGGCGAGCGCCCAGCAGAACGCCGCTGCTCCGACTGCTTCCGTGCCAGCCGGCAATGCCGCATCCGCTCCGCAAACCGGCGCCAGCACCGCGCCCGTTGCCCCGCCGAAGCTTCCCGATCACAAGACTCTCGAACTCAACCAGTGGGTTTTTTGGGCCGTCTATCAGGAGTCGGACGGCCCCATTAAGAAGGGCCGCGGCAGCGTGCAACTGGAAGGCAAGGCGCTGATGGCGCAAGCCGACGAAATGGAATTCAACGAAGACACGCACGAGGTGGTCGCGGTTGGCAACGTTTATTACCACAGCTTCGAGAAGAACGACCAGATCTGGTGCGACCGCATGGAGTACAACACCGACGATCAGAAGGGGAAGTTCTACAACGTGCGCGGCGAATCCATGCCCAAGACGGTGGTGCGCCGCGGCATCCTGAGCGGCAACAGCCCATTTCATTTCGAAGGCAAATGGGCCGAGCGTCTGGGCGACAAATACCTTCTGTATGACGGCTGGATCACCAACTGCAAGATGCCGCGTCCGTGGTGGAAGATGCGCGGGCCGAAATTCGACATCATTCCCGGAGATCGCGCGCTGGCCTATCGGAGCACCTTTTTACTCCGCAAGATGCCGCTCTTCTATACGCCCTACTTCTACCACTCGCTCGAAAAACGGCCGCGCCGCAGCGGTTTCCTCATGCCCAATCTGGTGGCGCATTCGCAGCGCGGCCCGATGGTGGGTCTGGGCTACTTCTGGGCCATCGACCGCAGCTTCGACGTAGCCTATCGTTTCTTCGATTACAACACCGCCGCCTTCGCGCACCACCTGGACTTTCGCGGCAAGCCGCGTGAGGGCACGGATTTCGATGTCATCGTTTACGGCGTGCAGGATCGCACCGGCGTTATCCCAGGCACCAGTCCGGGTGAGCACTACTCCGGCTTCAACATATATGCGCTTGGCCACCTGGACATGGGCCACGGCTGGACCGGCATGGCCAATGTCAACTATGTCAGCTCCTTCGACTTCCGTCAGGAATGGTCGGGATCTTTCAACGAAGCCATCGGCTCGGAAGTTCATTCCGTCGGGAGCGTGGGCAAGGACTTTTCCAGCTTCAGGATCGACATCGTCGCGGCGCGGCTGGAGAATTTTCAGAGCACCGAAGTGCCGCTGACCGAGGCCAATGGGCAAACGCCGGCGTTGACCAATGCCGTTCTGATCCACAAGCTGCCGGATGTGGAGGTGGACGGCCGCGACCACGCGATCTGGAAGAACCTGCCGATTTGGTTTTCTTTCTATTCAGCCGCCGGTCTGCTCTCGCGCTCGGAGCCCCTCTTCAACAATTCCACCCTGAACCTGGGTGGCCCGCAGGGGAACACGCTCTACGAAACGTTCCAAACCGAGCAGTTCACGCCGCGCCTGGAGCTTTCGCCGCACATCACCAGCGCTTTGCACATCTGGCACTTCGATCTGGTGCCGAGCGCGGGCTTCGATGAGGCGGTCTATGGGGAGAGCCAGACGCCGAACGCGGCGGTCTCGCAGCAGGTGGGTTTTGTCGCCTACCAGGTGATGGGCGGCAAGCTGGTGACCAGCGCGCGGGATTTTTCGCTCGACCTGATTTGCCCCTCGCTCGAGCGCGTCTTCGATAAGAAGACCATCTTCGGCGACAAATTGAAGCACGTCATCGAACCGCGTGCGACCTACCGCTACGTAACCGGCATTGGCAGCGACTTCGACCGCGTGGTCCGCTTCGACGAAACGGACCTGCTGAGCGACACCAACGAGCTGGAGTTTTCGCTCGCTAACCGCCTCTACGCCAAGCGCGGCGATTCCGTCAGGGAGATCTTGACCTGGGAACTGAAGGAAAAGCAGTATTTCGATCCGACCTTCGGCGGGGCGCTCGTGAACGGCCAGTCGAACGTGTTCGCCGCCACCGCCGATCTCAGCGCTTATGCATTCGTGCTGGGCCCACGCAGCAGCTCTCCGGTGGTTTCGATGGTCCGTGCCAGCCCGATCGGCGGCCTGGGAGTGAACTGGCAGGCCGATTACGATCCCCGCGTCCACTCCATCGTCGATAGCGGTTTCGCCGTGGACTACCATTGGCGAAAATACTTCTTTTCAGCCGGCGACTATGAAGTGCACACCAATCCGTTGTTGGTTCCCTACGCCAACCAGTACCGGGCCCGCGTGCAGTACGGCGATCCCAACAACCGCGGCTGGAACGCCGGCGTGGAAGCCGTTTACGACTATCGCCTGGCCAAGGTCGAATACACCACCACGCTGGTCACGTATAACACCGATTGCTGCGGGTTCAACGTGGAATATCGCCGTTATAATGCAGGCATCCGCGACGAAAGCCAGCTCATGTTCTCGTTCGCGCTTGCCAATGTCGGCACATTCGGCAACCTGAAGAAACAGGACCGGCTGTTCTAGGCGGGCACGGAAGCGGCGCGGCATCCCCCAAAAATGATAAAGGCCTCAAGTTGGGTAACTTGAGGCCTTGCACTCAGAGAGTGGCGGCGGGAGGGGACTCGCCGCCAAGGATGCTGTCTGTAATTGATCCTATAGTAACCATTTCGGACCTGTTTGTCTACGAAGGAAGTGAAGATTATTGTGGGAAACCGGCCCCTCGAGCGAAGTTTGGGTCCCAGGGGTACTGGTTTTGGGCACGCATTGCCGTATCAATGTTGGAGTTTGCAACGCAGTGTGGAAAAGAGGCTGTGGGAGGTGGCCGATTCGGCCGGACAAAATTAAAAGGCCCCGAGCTGGGTATCTCGGGGCCTTGCACTCAGAGGGTTGGCGGCGGGAGGGGACTCGCCGCCAGGGATGCTGTCTGTGTTAGATCGATAATAGCAATTTAGGACCTCTTTGTCTAGTACTTTCTGAAGTTATTTTTGAAATTATTTTCTGCACATTTGCGGGGGTCCGCGGGCAAACCAAATTCCCAGTACCAAAGTTCGGGGGTATGACCCTAATGCTCACAAATGGCCGGAGATAGGTCATCGGTAATGATTAACTTAGGGTCTCCCGGTTAACGCCATCCGCCTAACCAAAGACATCTTGAGCGATTGATCCTAAACGGGTTACCTTCACGAAGAGAAGGCGGTGGCCGGTGATCGAGATACAGGACGACAGTTTATTGCGAAGTAGCGAACGCGAAAGACGCAACAAGCGGCGTTTCCAGATCGAACAGGATGTTCGATACAAGATGCTTTACGGTCAGCGGATTGCCGAGACCGGAAACGGTAAGACGATGAACATCTCCAGCGGTGGAGTGTGGTTTTCGACGGAGAGCATGCTCACCACCGGGATGCCGGTCGAACTTTCGATGACTTGGCCGGTCCTGCTCAACGACAACTGCCCGATGAAGCTCATGATCTACGGATGCGTGGTCCGCAGCAACGAGAGAGGCGCCGCCGTCGCCATCGAGCGTTACGAGTTCCGCACCCAGGGCCGCAATTTTCCACCGGGATTGCACACCGGAGTCGAAGCCCAACTGACCAACTAGAGTGGCTTGGCACAAGGCTTCAGATGGCGCGCAGCAGCCGCGCCGGAAGCGTGATTACAGCCCAGACCAGCGACAGGGCGCCTTCCACCGCGATTCCGACCACGCGGAACGGCAGCAGCAGCAACCACACCAGCGGGTAAAGCACCAGCGCGGCCAGCGCCAGCGGCCAGCACAGCACCAGCAGGAGACACCACAACAGAAACCGCATTCGCGTGAACCTCTCCTGTTTGTACGCAGCGACAGGGCGGCTGGTTCCCCGGGCTAATAGACCCAGCCGCGCCGTCCGGTATCCTAATAAGGAGTGGCGGATTCAACAAAACTGGTTCAGATCGTCGATCTAGCGGTGGCGGAAGCCGCCGGCAAAGCCGGGGCGTGGCTCAAGTGCCGCCCAGGGTGTTCGGAGTGCTGCCTGGGCGCCTTCGAAATCAGCACCTTGGACGCTGAGCGCCTGCGCCACGGGTTGGCGGAGTTGGAGATACGCGACCCGGCGCGCGCCGCGCGCGTTCGCGCCCGCGCTATCGAGGCGGCCATACGGTTGCGGCGCGACTATCCCGGCGACACCGCGAATCGGGTGCTCGCCGAGGCGGCGGACGATGACGAGCCGTGCCCGGTGCTCGACCCGGCCACCGGAACATGCGATCTCTACCAATGGCGGCCGCTGACCTGCCGGACGTTCGGGCCGGCGATCCGGTCTGGAGGCGGGGTGGGGGTCTGCGAACTGTGCTTTCCAGGCGCTACGGAGGAGGAAATCGCGGCGTGCGCCGTGGAACTGGACGTTGATGCGCTCGAAATGCCGTTCCTGCAACAACTGGCCGGGGAGGAAATCCTCAGCCCCACGCTGGTCGCCCTGGCGTTGGAATAGTCAACACCAGGCTACGCGGTTGCTTCCGTTTATGCGACAATGAGTCAAGTTTGCCAGGCTTTCCGGCTTGGCGACCGGAAAGGCGTGGCGAGTGAGTTATCAGCCGGAAACGCCGTTCGATAATATCGAGAGCTCTCACGAGTACGTGGCCTTGCTGGCCGAGGCTCTGGATGAGGCCAGGCGCGAGGTGGAAGCCGAGATCGCGCTGGCCGAGCGAGAAAGCGCGGAGCGCCGTAAAGAGGCTCTCCTGCTGGTGAACTACAGCCTGGCCAAGCTCAACATGCACATCACGGCCAGCCGTCGCCTTCTGAACAACCTGCGCACGCTGCGCCGGCTGCTGCTGGCGGAACGGGGCTTGCCGGGCGACCCCGAGAAGGAAGTCACCACCAGCGACAGCGAATAGTTCCCCGGGCACGGGGGCTGTCAAACCGGCAGAGCCGAGAATCCGAACTTCTGATGTTGTCCGGCGTTTTCCGCGCGCTGCGGAAAATGAGCTGACCCTCCTGACGGGGGAGCGGTGGCGCGGGTAGGATAGACGATCGTTTCTCGTCGTCTGTCGCGGCTGGGCAGGCCTGCCGCTTGACAGGGTCGAAAAACCGCCTCGACGGTCCTGGAATCCCGGCAAATCACCGGCAACAAGATCGCCGGCGTTACCGGAGTTTCTCATGGGATTCCACGGGCCCGCGGCCCATCCCAACAGACGACAAAAACCAATCGTCCGTCCTACCTCTGACCCTCGCCGGCTCGATTGTCACCCGACCGCCGGATCAGCCAACGCACTTGCATCGCACGGTCAGAAGCCTAGTTGCTCGGCAGCGGATCGCCTCGATTGATGAAGTAGGGGTTAGCGTAACCGGGCAGGATGCGGTCGTTGATCATGCCGGCCCACACCATGAACCAGGCCCACCTGGGTTGGGCCTTCAACACTTCCGCGGAAGGCGGAACGCCAACTTCGCCGAGTGCGATCGGCTTGCCTTCGGCCAGCGCCAACATCTCGTAATAATACCGGTCGCTCAAGTCGCGATAGTTGTCATAGCTGACCACATCGACATATTGCTGGCCCGGGAAGAAGTTGACGAACTCGCCCATCGGAGCGGGGCCGTTCTGATTCCACACCCAGATCAGGTTATCCAGGTGATGGACGTAAACCATGCGGGCGTAAACCTCGCGGTAGAGCTGCGCCGTGCCGCCCAGTCCCGGCCGGCCGCCCCACCAGAAAAAGCCGCCGTTGTTCTCGTGCATGGGCCGCCACAGGACCGGAATGTGGGCGTCCTGCAACTGCTTGAGATAGCCGGCCGCGATATCCATGTATTTCTCCCAGCGCTTGTGGAGCGGGGTGTCAGGCGTGATCAGCTCGGCCCATTGATCGTCGGTGAGGCGGGCCTGCACGCTCCCCTTCCAGCTTGCGCCCGGCTTGCCCGGTTCATCCTCGGTGGGCCGCAGCATATGCCAGCACAGGTAGACGATGGAGCCGGCCGCGGCCTGCTTCTTGGCCTCCGCGATCATCAGGTCGCGATGGACGATGGAATCCTTGTCCTCTGCGTCGGTGAACCCGAAATCCGAACCCCAAATGGCGGGGTACTTGCCAGTGAGGGCATGGACCTTCTCCGTGTCCAGGTCGCGCTGGTTGGGGTAGTTGTGCTGGCCGGAGAGAATGCCCTTGCCGGAAACCGCGCAGAGGGTCTTCAGCAGCGCGCGAGCCTCCGGCGTGGCGTTGGGATTTGCCGGCTCGCAGTTGTAACCGGCCGCTGCCTGCGCGTGCGGCGCAGCGGCCGCTGGCGGAGGCTGCGGAGCGGCGGTCTGTGGCGCAGCCGGCGGCGCGGCCTGCGCGTACAGAAGTGCCGTCGCGCCGCGCAAAATCGCGAAGAGAAGTATCAATTTCCGCATATGTTTGTTCCTGGGAACCAGAAGGTTATCACGTTTCCCGGAGACCGGTGCGCGAGGGATGGCGGGTTGGTGGTGCTTTTCAGCCGATATGGGAGGGTCGACAGTGCGGCCAGGAGCGCGGCCAGGGGGTCGCGCGCGGACGAGGCGTCAGCCCACCTCGCTAATCCAGATCGATGTCGCGCACGGGCGGCGGGGCATCGGGTTCCTCCTTGACGCGCTTGAAAAGCTCGTCGAATTTCTTCTCGAGGACTTTGCCGTGCGACTTCTGCGCTTCGACCTGCTTGCGGAAGACTTCGTCGCGCCGCGACTCTTCGCCTTTCAGCTTGACCACTTCGGCCGCCAGGTCCTCAATCAGCTTGGGCCGCTCGGGAAGCGTATGGGCAATGATGGCGCGCGTTTCAGAATCGATCCTGAGGGTCGCCTGGCAGCACGGACACTGAATGTCGAACATCCCTTTGTTCATGGAACCATAGTACACGCGATAGGGCCGGGCCTGACGGCTATGTCAGGCTCCGAGGAGAGACGGTTGTGAGGGTTTGTGGGGTCTTATGGTGGGATTTCAGGTGAGGTGACTGTTTCGCGGAACGGCTAAGGTGGGGTCAATCGTCTCTCTTCGGGCCCGTATAATCCTAGTCACGGGACTACAGTAAGCAATTCGCACTCCAAACCTTAACTAGCGTGAAATCAATCCGATTATGCGGAACGGGCGCTTCCGCACATGGAGAATTGGTACCGATGTGTCAGACAAAGCAACATCTTGTCACTGGCAGTTACCGTTCGGCAGTAACTTGCCACCCAGGCGGATGTTATAGTGACGACTGTGATCCCCGCCACCGAGTCCGTCCTGGAGTTGTTCCGCTTCACAGGGGCGTATCTGGAGGGCCACTTCCGCCTGACCAGCGGTTTGCATAGTGACCGCTACCTGCAATGCGCGTTGGTGCTGGAGCATCCGACGGCTGCCGAGAAACTAGGCAAAATGCTGGCCGCCGCGTTGCAACCCCTCGCGGTTGAGGTCAAGGTGGTGGTCTCGCCGGCGCTGGGCGGTCTGATTATCGGCCACGAAGTGGCGCGCGCCTTGGGCTGCCGGCACATCTTTACCGAGCGCGATCCGGAATCCCGAAAAATGGTATTACGGCGCGGGTTTTCGGTCGATCCCGGAGAAATCGCGTGCGTGGTGGAGGACGTCATCACGACCGGGGGCAGCACCAAGGATGTGATTGCGGTTCTCCAAGAGGCGGGCGCCACAGTGGCGGCTGCCGGTTCCATCATTGACCGCAGCGGCGGCACCGCGGACGTTGGCGTGCCGCGAGTGGCGCTGGCCACGCTCAGCGTGGCTGCTTACAGCCAAGAGGAGTGCCCGCTGTGCCAGCAAGGGATTCGATTGGTGAAGCCGGGTTCCCGCCCCGGCTGATGCGCCGCATCCGGATCACACTCGCCTACGACGGCGGCCCTTTCCATGGATGGCAGGTGCAGCCTGGCCTAGCCACCATACAAGGGACGCTGGAGGAAATCGTCTCCGGCATGGAAGGCAAGCCGGTGCACGTGGCTGGTTCGGGCCGCACCGATGCCGGGGTGCACGCGCTCCAGCAGGTGGCCGCGTTCAGCCTCGAGAACCCGATTCCGCTCCCCAACTTGCGCCGCGCCATGAACCGCCTGCTCCCTCCCGCGATTCGCGTCTGCTCGGTGGCAGAAGTGGACGCCGCCTTTCACCCGCGCTTCGACGCCAAAGCCAAGACATACGAATACCGCATCGCCCGCGGTGAAGTTTGCGGCCCGTTCGATTGGCCCTTTGTGCATCATTACCCTTACCCGCTGGAGGAAGACCGCATGGCGCGGCTGGCGGGCGTTTTCGAGGGCGAACACGATTTCAGCACGTTCGCCGCCTCCGACGACCGCGACGCCGAAGGCCAGTCCAGGGTGCGGACTATCTTTTCCTCCGCGCTCGCGCGCGACCAGGACCGGCTGATTTACCGGGTGCGCGGCAGCGGCTTCTTGAAACACATGGTGCGCAACCTGGTGGGGACGCTGATCGAAGCCGGGCGCGGCAACATCGCCGATAGCCGGTTTCCGTTGAAGTCCGGCGCCACGGCTCCGGCCAAGGGCCTGTTTCTGGTCGGCGTGGAATACTGAACGGAGCCGCGACCGAAGGGAGCGGGACAGCCGGTAGAATTCTGACCGCTCGGTGCTGGAATCCTGACCGCTCCCTTCGGTCGCGGCTCCGTTCGGTGGAGCCTCCTTCGCCCCGCGCTGCGGTTACAATCACACTTATGCGAAAGCTCGCGCTGTTCGTTTTGCTGGCGTTCCCCGCCGTGGCACAGAAGAAGCCGGTCACGGTTGAGGCGCTCGGCCAGGCCCTTCACGTAGTGCGTGGAGCTCCGGCGCCCGAATTGTGGATGCCGGATGGCAAGAGTTTTCTGATCCGCCAGAACAATAACCTGGCTCTATACGATTGCGCCACCCGACGCAGCAGGACGGTGCTGTCGCTGGATGAAATCGACGCTTCGGCGATGACGCCGCCGGCCGACAACGGTCCGGCGGATTGGATCAACCGGCGCGCCGGCTTGAGCCCCATGCAGCTTTCCGCCAGCGGCAGGGAGCTGCTCTACGTCGACAACAGCGACATTTTCGTAATCCACCTGAACACGGGCAAGTGGGATCAGATCACGAGGACACCCGCCATCGAAAGGGACGCGCGCCTGTCGCCGGATGGCAAGACCGTCGCTTTCCGCAGAGGCTCGGATCTTTACGCGGTGGACGTGGCCAGCAAACGCGAAACCCGGCTCACTCGGGACGGCTCCGACACATTGCACAACGGGGCGCCCGACTGGGTCTATCCGGAGGAGCTCGATCTGAATGCGGCCTTCTGGTGGTCGCCGGATTCGAGATCGATCGCCTATTTGCAGTTCGACACGCACGCCGAGCCTAATTACCCGCACGAAGACCTGCTGCGTTTGCGCGCCGTCTACGAACCGGAGCGCTACCCGCAGGCCGGCGACAACAACGCGACCATCCGTCTGGGCGTGGTTTCCCCGGCTGGGGGACTCACGCGGTGGTACGACCTGGGCGACACGCGCACCTCGTATTTAATCGCCCGCGCGGGCTGGATGCCCGGCTCCCGAGCGCTCTACGTGCTGCGCTTCAACCGGGTGCAGAACCGCGACACGCTGTTTTCCATCGACGCCGAAACCGGCGCGCGCGCCACCATCTTCGAGGAGTCCGACCCTTATTGGATCAACCTGAAAGGCGATATACGGTTTCTCGACGACGGCCGGCGGTTCCTCTGGACCAGCGAACGCGGCGCCGGCGGCTACCGCCATATCTTCCTCTATTCGAACGATGGAAAAGAAGTACAACCGCTCACCAACGGCGCTTGGGAGGTCACCGGGATTCTTGCGGTGGATGAAGCCGGCGGACGCGTCTTCTATACTTGCAATGAGCCGAATCACCTCGAACAGCACCTTTATTCCGTTGGTCTGGACGGCCGGAACAAACGCCGCCTCACCCAGGAACCCGGCAGCCACAGCATCTCGACAGGGCCGGCCGGCCGCTATTACGTGGACACGTGGTCGAGCCTCAGCGAGCCCCCGCGCGCCGTCCTTCATGCGGGCGATGGCTCGGCGCTCGGCATCTACCGGGAGCAGGACCGCAGCGCGCTGGACGAGTACGAGATCCTGCCCGCCGAAATCGTGCCGTTCACAACGCAGGATGGCGTGACGCTGCACGGGCGGCTGATCAAACCGGCCGGCTATGAACGGGGCAAACGGTACCCGGTGATTGTCAGCGTTTATGGCGGGCCGGGCGTGGGCATGCCGGTGCATAACGCGTGGCCGGGGATCGACATCGACCAGGTGCTGGCGCACAAGGGCTACGCGATCTGGCAGTGCGAAAACCGGGGCGGCGAAGGGCGCGGCCACGACTTTGAGACCGCCATCTATCACAAGCTCGGCGTTATCGAGTTGGCCGACCAGGTCGCCGGTGTGCGCCATCTGATCGCTAGCGGGCTGGCCGACCCGGCGCGCATCGGCATTCATGGCTGGAGCTACGGCGGCTTCATGACCGTCAACGCCATGCTCAACGCGCCGGGAGTTTTCAAGGCCGGTTTTGCCGGCGCTCCGGTCACCAACTGGATTAATTACGACTCCATTTATACCGAGCGCTACATGGGATTGCCCAAGGACAATCCGGAAGGCTACCGCGACACGGCGCTGCCGGCGAAAGCCGCGAACCTGAAAGGCAAGCTGATGCTGGTGCAGAACTTCGAGGATGACAACGTACTGTTCCAGAATTCCATCCAGCTCGCGAGCGCCCTCGAACTGGCCGGCAAGCAATTCGAATACATGCTATATCCGCGGAAAGCGCACGATCTGATAGGGCTATCCCAGCAACATTTGAACCAGATGATGGTGGACTTTTTCGAGCGGAACTTGCGATAGGGGGAGAGAAACGCACCGCCCCGTTTCTTCGTAATCTGAATGTATGAAGCCTTTATTGTTATTGCTGCTGATTGGCGGGGCCGCGCTGGCTCAGCCGTTTTCGGCCGGGCTCAAGGCCGGGCTGCCATTGACGGACTTCCTGACCGATGTGCAGAACGGCTCGACCACCGCGACCAACCGGTACCTGTTCGGACCGGAAGTGGAAGTGCGGCTGCCGCTCGGCCTGAGCGTCGAATTCGACGCGATCTATCGCCATTTCAGCTACACCGGTTTTTCGGGTCCCAACAACGGTATCACCAGTACCGGGTCGTCGGGGAATTGGGAGTTTCCCCTGGTCGCCAAATACAAGTTCCCCAGCAAAATCGTGCGGCCGTATGTGGAAGCGGGCGTGGCCTGGGACACGCTGCAGGGGTTAAAGAACACGGTGACTGAGAACCTTTGCGGCCCCCCTACCGCCAACCCCGTTTGTACCGTGGTGGCCGCCCCTCCCGCAGCCAGCAGCAAGGGGACCATGGGGGTGGTGATCGGCGGTGGCGTGGATATCCATGCGATCGTCATTCACGTGGCTCCCGAGATCCGCTTCACGCGTTGGGCGGAAGAGTACTTCAACCTATCCGGCGTTCTCAACAGCGGCAAGAACCAGGCCGAGGTTCTGGTGGGGTTCACTTTCTAGCGGCCGAGGAAGGCCTGGTAGGACGAACGGTTCTTGTCGTCTGCCAAGCGGCGCGCCCCCGCCAGGGCGCGATAGACGACAAAAAACCGATCGTCTATCCTACCTCTGACCGGGGCGCCCTCCACGCCCGCACGCTATGATTGGTAGGGAATGCCCGAAATCCTCGACGGAAATCGCGTCCGCGATGAAATCAAAGCCGAGCTGAAACCTCGCATATCGACCCTGACTGCCAAGGGACGCCCCCCGGGACTTGCCGTAGTGCTGGTAGGAAATAACCCGGCGTCGGAAATCTACGTTCGCAATAAAGTCAAGACCTGCGGAGATCTGGGGATTCACTCGGAGACGCTGCGGCCGCCGGAAAGCGTGAGTACGGGCGAGCTGCTGGCCGTCATCGACGCGCTGAATGCGCGCGATGACCTGGACGGCATTCTGGTGCAACTACCGCTGCCGCCGCAAGTGGATTCGAAACGCGTGCTGCTGGCGGTTTCGCCCGAGAAAGACGTGGATGGTTTCCATCCGGTGAATGTCGGCAACCTGGTGGCGGCGCTGCCGGGGCCGAGGCCATGCACGCCGGCTGGAATTCTGGAATTGCTGAGGCGTTACCGCATCCCGGTGGCGGGCAAGCGCGCGGTGGTGGTGGGCCGCAGCGACATTGTGGGCAAGCCCGTCGCGCTGCTGCTGCTGCATGAACATGCCACGGTGACCATCTGCCATTCCAAGACCGTGGACCTGCGGGGGGTGTGCCGCGAAGGGGAGATTCTGGTAGCCGCGCTAGGCCGGCCGGCGATGATTACGGCCGAGTTCATACGGCCGGGCGCGGTGGTGATCGATGTCGGCACCACGCGCGTGACGGATCGCGCACTGGCCGCCCGCGTTTTCCGCAATGCCGAGGACAAGCTGGCGGCTTTCGACAAGCGCGGCTTCGTGCTGATGGGCGATGTGGATCCAATCGACGTGATCGAGAAGGCCTCCGCCTATACGCCGGTTCCGGGAGGGGTGGGCCCGCTGACGATCGCGATGCTGATGGCCAACACGGTCGCCGCCGCCGAACGGCGGGCCGGGCTATGTTGAAAGTCGGCCTGACGGGCGGCCTGGCGAGCGGCAAATCGTTCGTGGGCGACGCGCTGGCAAGCTACGGATGCCTGGTGGTGCAGGCCGACGAGTTGGGGCACCGCGCGCTTGAGACCGGTGGCGAGGCGCACGACGCTGTGATCCGCGAGTTCGGCGCCGGGATCGTCGGTGCAGCGGGCGAGATCGACCGGAAGCGGCTGGCCAAACTTGTTTTCGACGATCCCGAGAAGTTGGCTCGCCTCAACGCGCTGGTGCATCCGCCGGTGATGCGCCAGGAAGAGGAAATGGCGGCCGAATTCGCCCCGCGCGCGCCCGATGGCATCTTCGTGGTAGAGGCGGCGATTCTCATCGAAACCGGCAGCTACCAGCGGTTTGACCGGTTGATTCTGGTGATCTGCACCGTGGAACAGCAAGTGGAGCGCGCCATGCGCCGCGAGGGCGCGGTGGAAGCCGTGGTGCGCGCGCGCCTCAGCCGCCAGATGCCCGTCGACGAGAAGCGGAAGTTCGCCCACTTCGTCATAGATACATCCGGAACCAAGGAAAATACGCTGCGGCAAACGCACGCCGTCTACGCGGCGTTACGGAGAATCGAATCATGAAACCGATGCGACCATTGATATGGGCCGCCCTGCTGGTGGCCTGCTTCCTGACCATCACCTCGGCCGGCCACTGGAAGCTCGCCCAGTTGCTGCCGCAGCTTTCCTCGAACGGCCGTCTTTGGGAAGCGCCGGCGTCGGCCGCGTCGGAATACTCTTCCGACGAGCAAAACAACATCGAGATTTACAAGGCGGCGCGCGAGGCCACCGTCAACATCACGTCCCGCGTCTATCGCCAGGACTGGTTCTTCCAGCTCTACCCGGAAGAGGGCACCGGGTCCGGTTTCATCGTCAATGCCGACGGCACCATTCTCACCAACAACCACGTAGTGCGCGGCAGCTCGAAGCTTACGGTGAAGCTCTCGGATACGAAATCGTACACGGCGAAAGTGTTGGGCACCGACGCTGGCAACGACCTGGCGCTGATCAAGATCGATGCCGGCCGCAAGCTGCCCACGCTGCGGCTGGGCGATTCCAGCACGCTGGTAGTCGGACAAAAAGTGCTGGCCATCGGCAATCCATTCGGCCTGGAGGGAACGCTCACCACCGGCATCGTCAGCTCGCTCAATCGCAAGCTGCAAACAGAGGAAGAGAGATTGGAAGGCATGATCCAGACCGATGCCGCCATCAATCCAGGCAACAGCGGCGGACCGCTGCTCGATTCGCACGGCAGCGTGATCGGCATCAATACGGCGATTTATGGCCAGGGCAACATCGGCCTCGGCTTCGCCATGCCCGTCAACCGCGCCAAGGAAATGCTGGATCAATTCCAGGCGCGCGGCCACATTTCCCGGCCCACGCTGGGCATCACCACGGTGTGGATTTCCGGCGACCTGGCCGAAGCGCTCGAACTGCCATCCAAGGGCGGGCTGCTGATCCAGCGCATCGAGCGCGGCTCGCCGGCGGATGAAGCCGGCTTGCGCGGCCCGCGCCAGGTGGTGGTGGTCGGAAATTATCAGCTCGGGGTGGGCGGCGATTTGATCGTGGAAGTGGAAGGCCAGGCGGTGGAGGGCAACGACTCGCTGGTGCAGGTGATGAACCACAAACACGGCGGCGACATGTTGAACCTCACCGTCTACCGCAACAGCCACAAAGAAAAAGTGCAGGTTCGCCTGGGCGAAGCCCCGCAGCAGTTTTAGGGCACTCCGGTAACGCCGGCGATCTTGTCGCCGGTGATTTGCCGGGATACACGGAACCGCGGGCAGATCACCGGCGACAAGATCGCCGGCGTTACCGGGTTTTTCATGGAATTCGGCGGGCCGGCGGCCCATCGCGACAGACGACAAAAACCGATCGTCTATCCTACCACGCTGGTGTCGCGCGCTCGCGCGCTATACAATAGCTGTCTTATGAAAACCGGTTTGGCTGTAGTGCTCGGTTTGTGCCTTGCGTCGCCGATGGCGGTTCCTCAGGAGCCGGCGCCGCTGGCGGGATTTTCAGCCGATTCGGCGCGCGCGGAGCGTGAGTGGGAAGCCAAGTTCCGCGCGATTCCGGATCCGGCATTGATGCGTTCCTACATGGAGCGTCTCTCGGCGCGCCCGCACCACGTGGGGTCGGCTTACGACCGCGACAACGCGGAATGGCTGCTCGCGAAATTCCGCGAGTGGGGCCTCGACGCGCACATCGAGAATTTCGACGTGCTCTTTCCCACGCCGAAAGAGCGGCTGCTAGAGATGGTCGCGCCGGAGCGCTTCGTAGCTAAGATCGAGGAGCCGACGGTCCCTGTAGATCCCACCTCCTCGCAGCACGACGAGCAGCTTCCCACTTACAACGCATATTCGATCGATGGCGACGTCACCGGGCCGCTCGTATACGTCAACTATGGCGTGCCGGAGGATTACGAGACGCTGGACCGGCAGGGCGTGTCGGTGAAGGGCGCGATTGTGATCGCGCGCTACGGAGGGAGCTGGCGCGGGATCAAACCGAAGGTGGCGGCCGAGCGCGGCGCCATCGGGTGCCTGATTTATTCCGATCCGCGCGACGATGGCTACGCTCCGGGCCAGACATTTCCCGCCGGGCCGTATCGCCCCAAAGACGGCGTGCAGCGCGGCAGCGTGATGGACATGCCGGTCTATCCAGGCGACCCGTTGACGCCGGGCGTGGGCGCGACGCCAGAGGCCAAGCGGCTGTCGCTCGATCAGGCGGTGACGCTGACCAAAATACCGGTGATGCCGATCTCGTACGCGGATGCGCAGCCGCTGCTGGCGGCGTTGGAAGGGCGTGTGGCGCCGCCGGAGTGGCGCGGCGGGCTGCCGATTACGTACCGCCTCGGCCCAGGCCCCGCCCAGGTGCATCTCAAGCTGAAATTCAACTGGGACCAGAAGAAGCTCTACGATGTGATTGCGCGCATTCCGGGCTCGGTGTATCCGGATGAGTGGGTCATTCGCGGCAACCATCATGACGCGTGGGTGAACGGCGCTGAAGACCCGATTTCGGGCACGATTACGGTGCTCGAAGAAGCGCGCGCCATGGCGGCTCTGCTGAAGCAGGGTTGGACACCGAAGCGCACCATCGTGTTCTGCGTCTGGGACGGCGAGGAGCCGGGGCTGCTGGGCTCGACCGAATGGGCCGAAGAGCACGCCGAAGAGCTGGGGCGCAAGGCGGCGGTGTATATCAACTCGGATAGCAACGGCCGCGGCTTTCTGAGCGTGGAGGGTTCGCATTCGCTGGAGCATTTCATCAACGGAGTGGCGCGCGACATTCAGGATCCCGAAAGCAGCGTCACGGTGTGGAAACGCGCGCAGTCGCGGCGCATCGCGGGCGAGGGACGGAGGATGACGCCGCAGGCGGACCGCGAGGAGGCGCGGACGCGGCCGGACCTGCGCATCGGTGCGCTAGGCTCGGGCTCGGACTACACGGCATTTCTGGACCACGTGGGCGTCGCGTCGTTAGACCTCGGATTCGGCGGCGAAGATGGCGGCGGCATTTATCATTCCATCTACGACGATTTTTATTGGTACACGCATTTTTCCGACACGACCTTTGTCTACGGACGCGCGCTGGCGCAAACCGCGGGGACGGCGGTGATGCGGCTGGCCGGGGCGGACCTGCTGCCGTTCGAGTTTCACGGGCTCGCCGACACTGTGCACCGGTATGTGGATGAAGTGAAGAAGCTGGCAGCCGAGAAGCGCGAGCAGACTATCGAGCGCAACCGGCAGATCGACGACGGCGTCTTCACCGCGCTGGAGGATCCGCGCCTCAAAACGGTGCCGCCGGCGAAGGAGACCGTCCCGCCGTTTCTGAATTTCGCGCCGCTCGAAAACGGCTTGGCGGAGTTGGAACGGACCGCGCACGATTTCGACCAGGCGGCCTCGCACGCCGCCGCCAATGGCGGATCTGCGCTGGCTCATGCTGAGTTGAAGGACGTGAACGACCGGCTGGTGGTGGTGGAGCGCGCATTTCTTTCGAGCCAAGGCCTGCCCAACCGGCCGTGGTTCCAGCACCAGATCTACGCCCCGGGGTTCTACACCGGCTACGGCGTGAAGACGCTGCCGGCCGTGCGCGAGAGCATCGAGCAGAAGCAGTGGAAGCTGGCCGACGAACAGATTGTACGCGTGGGCAAAGTGCTGGAAAGTGCGGGCGCAGCGATTGAAGGAGCGGCGGAAGCACTGAAGCAGGCGACGAAGTAGCGGCTGCCGCCGTGGGCGCTCTTTGGCGCCGTAACGCGCACCTTGCCGTCGTGGCGCGCGCAGTCTTGCGTGCAGGGTCGAAAGTCATCTCGACCTTCCTTCAAGAATGTCGGCACGACTGCCGACACAGCAGGCAAGACTGCCTGCGCCACGGCCTGTCGGACTGCCCGCACCACGGGTTAGTTAGTTGGCCAGGCTGCCCGACAAAATCAGCGCGGCGACGGCGGCGACTTCGTACTCCATGGGCCGGTCGGCGGATTGGAACTCGGCCAGGCGGCGCACGCTCTTATAAACGCGCCGCGAGCCCTCGCCCAACTTCGCTTCCCCGCCGCGCAGATCCACGGCTTGGGTAACGGCCAGCAGCAGCATCGCGGTCTCGTTGCGCAAGCACTCCAGCGCATCCATGGCGGTGACCGCGGCGTGCATTCCCAGGCTCACCACGTCCTGGTTGTACTGCTCGGTCGGCAGCGAGTGGATGGAGCTGGGCCCGGCCATCTGGCGCACGGCGCAGGCCAGGCTGGTCATGCTCAACTGCATCCCTTTGAAGCCGGAATTGACGCCAGGTTCGGGCGTGAGGTTGGCCGGCAAACCCTGGTTGAATCGGTCATCCACCAGCAGCGCGATCAGCGCATGACCCCAGTTGGCCATGGCGGCGAAATCGATTTTCCAGGTATCGAGCAATCGGGCGATATGGCCGCCGTAGAAATTGCCGGCTTTGTGCAGCACGCCGGTCTCCGGATCGATCAGGGGATTGTCGTTGGCGGAGTTGATTTCGCGCTCGACCACGGCGCGGCCATCCTGGTTGCCTTCCCACACTTGTCCCAGGCCTTGCGGGATGCAGCGCAGGGAATAGCAGCTTTGGCCGCTGGACGCGCGGGTGTAGCCGGAGCCGGCCAGCATGTCGCGCAGATATGCAGCCACCGCGATCTGGCCGGGGTGCCCCTTCCGCTCCTGCACCCAGGCATCGAAGGGCTGCGCCGGAGCCTCCATGGCCTCGACGGCCAGTGCCGCGGCGGAAAGCAGCGCTTCCAGCACGCGGCGCGCGTCCATCCACAAAAGCGTGGCGCAGGCCGTCATCACGGTGGTGCCGTTGATCAGCGCCAGACCTTCCTTGGGCGCGAATGGAATGGGCTTTAAGCCGGCGGCTTCCAGGGCTTCGGCTGCGGGCAGGCGGCGCCCGTCGAATTCGGCCTCGCCCGCCCCGATCAACGCACGCGCGATGTAGGCGGAAGGCATCAGGTCGCCGGACGCGCCGACCGATCCATGCCGCGGAACCACCGGCGTGATGCGGCGATTCAAGAGCGCAGCCAGCGCCTCGGCCAACTCCGGCCGCACGGCGGAAGCGCCAGTCGAAAACGTGGTCAGCCGCAGCAGCATGGCGGCGCGCACCACGTCATTCGGAAGCGGCTGGCCGGTGGCGCAACCCAGTTGGCGCACCAAGTTGTGCTGGAGCAGCTCCATTTTCTCCGCCGGGAGAGAGATGCCCACGTTGCCGCCGACACCAGTGTTGACGCCGTAGATGCGCTCGCCGCGCGCCATCATCTCATCCAGGCGCCGGCGCCCTTGCGAGATGCGCTCGAGCGCCGCTGCCGCGATGCGTACTGCAGCGCCTTCCCGCGCCACGCGCACGGCATCTTCGATGGTCACAGGGGCTGTGCCAACTTCGAATGGTTCCGCCATGTAAGGTAGGGTAGCAGGCAACAGGCGCGGCGTCCGCGGTAACTCGGCAGGACCGCTCCCTATGGTCGCGGCTCCGTTGCGTTCGCGGGCACCACCGCTACTCCACCGTGAACGGGTGGCGGCTTTCGTAGCTCTGATTGCCGACGGCGTCTTTCACCAGCACGGCGACGATATAGGAGCCCGGCTTGACGCCGGCCTTTAGGTTAATGCTAAACTCGCCCGAGATATACCGCTTGGGATAAAACGATTGGCTCTGCTCCGCGGCAGGTTCCGGCTGCGTGTACAGCACCTTGCCATCCGGCAGCATGATGGAAACCACATAGCTGACGTCGATTTTGTTGCTGGCGCCGTACTGGTATCCGATGATGTCGAACCGGGTCCACATAGTTTCGCCGGCGTGGTAGGCGGCCTTCTCGACGGGCTCTTTGGCGGCCTCGTCGCGGAAGAAGTGAAAATTGCGCACGGTCACCGTGTCACTGGGCTCAACGACCCGGCCGCGGATCTCAAAAGGCACCTCGATCTGTGCCGAGGTCTTGGCGAGTACGTCTTCGGCTTTCACCACAACTTTGTAGTTGCCGGAGCCCGCCAGCGGCGGGATCATCACTTGCGTCTGGATTCTCGGCATCCAATCTTTGTCTTCGATGGTAACTTCTTCGTTGAATTCGTTCTTATAAGTCTCGTTGAGTTGCACACCGTTGGGATCGAACGCCTCGACTGAGTAAGAAATGTGAACCTTCAGATCCGCTGTCTTGGTGTAATGCGCCACGCGGCAACTGAAGAACAGGACCTCGCCCGGCGTGTAATAGAACCCCGCGGGCGACGCCGCGCCTTCTTCCATCTGGCTGATGACCGGTTGCACGATGGCCAACGGTTCGGTGGCGGCGAAAGCCAGCGGGCCGGCGAGTGAAACGAGCAGCATCAAGGACCGCATTCGGACCTCCCAGTACGATTCTACTTCCCAGCCAGGGCGGCGAGATATCGGCCGGTATGCGAGCGGCGGGCCCGCGCCACCGTCTCCGGAGTACCGGCCGCCACCACTTCGCCGCCGCCCGCGCCGCCCTCCGGGCCCAGGTCGATCACCCAATCCGCGGCGCGGATCACGTCCAGATTGTGTTCGATCACCACCAGGCTGCCGCCGTTCTCGATCAGCCGCCCGAAGGCCGCCAGCAGCTTGGCGATATCGTCGAAGTGCAGGCCGGTGGTGGGCTCGTCGAAAATGAACATCGTGCCGCGGCAGCTCGCCGCCGCCAGGTGGGCGGCCAGTTTGACGCGCTGCGCTTCGCCGCCGGAAAGCGTGGTGGCGGATTGGCCCAGCCGCAAGTACCCCAGGCCCACGTCGTCCAGTACGCGCAGGCGCTCCACCAGCCGCGGCACGCCGCCGAAGAATACGATGGCCTCGCTCACGGTAAGTTGCAACACTTCGTGGATATTGAGCCCGCTATAGCGAATGTCCAGAATAGCGCTCTTGTAGCGGGTGCCTTTGCACTCTTCGCAAATCAGCTCCACGTCGGCCAGGAATTGCATCTCCACCGTCACCGTGCCGTCGCCCTGACAGGTCTCGCAGCGGCCGCCGGGGATGTTGAAAGAAAAATGGCCGGGCGTGTAACCTTGTTTCTGCGCATCGCGGGTGTTGGCGAAGAGCGCGCGAATCTGGTCGAACGCCTTGATGTAGGTGACCGGATTGGAGCGCGGCGTGCGGCCGATTGGCGATTGATCGATCATCACCGCGTTCAGAATGCGCTCGGCGCCCTCCAGTTTGCGGCAAGCCATGCGCGGTGCGGCGTCCAGGTCGCCGGCGGCTTCGGCATCCGCTTCTTCGCCCGCGTCGCGCGCCTTGTGCAGCGCTTCGATCGAGCGGAATAGCACGTCGTGAACCAGCGTGGACTTGCCGGAGCCGGAAACGCCCGTGATGGCCACCATCATGCCCAGCGGAATCTCGACATCGATGTTCTTCAAATTATGGACACGGGCGCCGAGGATGCGCAGCAGGCGCTTGGGATCCACCTCGCGGGGCTCGCGTGGCGCCGCCACACGCAGTTCGCCGCGCAGATAGCGCGCCGTCAGCGAACTATTGCCATCGGCAAGCAGCCGGCCGAGAGTGCCCTCATATACGACGTTGCCGCCGAGCTCGCCCGCGCCGGGCCCCAGGTCCAACAGATGATCGGCGGCGCGCATCACTTCCGCGTCGTGCTCCACCACCACGATGGTGTTGCCCAGCTCGCGCAATTCCTCGAGAATGCGGATCAGCCGCCCGGTGTCGCGGCTGTGCAGACCGATGGATGGCTCGTCGAGCACGTAGCAGGCGCCCACCAGGCGCGAGCCCAGGCAGGTGGCGAGCTGGATGCGTTGGGCTTCGCCGCCGGAAAGCGTCGAGGACAGCCGGTCCAGCGTCAGGTATTCCAGGCCCACGTCGTTCAGAAACTTCAGCCGTTGGCGGATCTCGACCAGGATCTTCTCGGCGATGGCGGTTTCTTCCGGCTTGAGCGCCAGCGCGTCGAAGAACTGCGCCGCTTCGGCGATGTTGAGCCGCACCACCTCCGCCAGATTGCGGCCGCCCACGCGCACGTACAGCGCCTCTTTGCGCAGGCGCGCGCCCTTGCACTCCGGGCACAACGCGTACCCGCGGTAACGGCTGAGGAAGACGCGCACGTGCAGCTTGTACTTCTTGGTTTCCAGATAAGCGAAGAAGCGGCGGACGAAATCGTAAACCAGCTCCCGCTCGTCGTCGGTCAGGTCGCAGAAGGCCACGCGGAAACGGACTTTCCCGCGGGCGGACTTGCGGAAATTACCCAGCCAGGAGCGGAACTTGGGCTTGGTCCACGGCTCGACCGCGCCTTCGTCGAGCGAAAGCGATTTATCGGGAATCACGCGGTCCAGGTCGAAATCGATGGTGTTGCCAAAGCCCTGGCAGCGCGGGCAGGCGCCCACCGGCGAGTTGAAGCTGAACAGAATCGGCTCCGCGGCCGCGAACTCCATGCCGCACGTCTTGCACTGGAACTTCTCGTTGAAGCGGAGCGTCCGGGCGGGCGCGGCGGCGCTCTCGAAGATTACTTCGCCGGCTTCGCGGTAGCAGACTTCCACCGTATCGACCAGCCGCTGGTGCAGGCCGGGACCGATCGCGATGCGGTCCACCAGCACGAAAACCGGCTGACTGAAATCGATATCGAGCAGCGATTCGGGCGTCGAAAACTCAAAGATCCGCCCGCCCTGATAAAGGCGAGTGAAGCCCTTTTTGCGCAGCTCGAACAGGTGGTCGCGCAGGGAAGCGGCGCCGGCGTGCTCGCCCGAAGCGAACAGCGCGTACCAGCGCGAGCCTTCGGGCAGCGCGAGCAGACGCGCGGCCACTTCATCCACGGTGTCTTCCTTGACCACTGTGCCGCAGTTCGGGCAGAAGGTCTGGCCGACGCGGGCGTACAGCAGGCGCAGAAAATCGTAGCATTCCGTAGCCGTGGCGACAGTGGAACGCGGATTGCGGCTCGAATTCTTCTGGCGGATGGCTACCGCGGGCGCGATGCCGTCGATATCGTCGACCGCCGGCTTTTCCATGCGCTCCAGAAACTGCCGGGCGTAGGCCGACATCGATTCCACATAGCGCCGCTGGCCCTCCGCGTAGATGGTGTCGAACGCCAGCGACGATTTGCCCGATCCCGACACGCCGGTCACCACGGTCAACTGGTTGTGGGGAATCGAAACCGAGACGTTTTTCAGATTGTGGGTTCGCGCGCCGCGAATCCGGATGTAGTCTTGCACAGGAGTGACGGGTATGTCTTAATTATAGCCCGTGCCCGGGCCCATGCTATCCTGACTCACAACGAGGGCTCACGCGTAATGCACGGGCGGGTGGATCTTGCTGGCACTATGGCATTGGGGTGCGGGACAACGACGCCACAGCAGGGCCAGCCCGGAGGGCGAAAGAGAATAGTCCAGTGCGTGAGCACTGGGACCGCGTGGGAAAATCGCCCAGCCCCGGAACGGGGCGACAGACGAATCGCGCGCTCGCTTGCCGGCCTTGACGCTCGCTTCCACCCCGTTCCGGGGCTACGCAATTCGTTTGCGTTCCCAGTGCTCGCGCACGGGGCTATTGTCTGCTGCCCCTGCCGGGGCTCGCTTCAGTCCTTTGACGGATCAGCGGAACGTGGTACGCCCGGAAACTCTGTATTTTCCGAGGACCCAGCCATTCCACAGCTTTCATGCCGCACGCCCGCGGGATTGCCTGTAACTCACACTCGCCGGCGAAACGTCTATCGTCAAATAGCGGCCACGCGACGCCGGTGAGAACCTCATGTTCGAGCTCCTCTTCAAATACCCGGCCGGTATTTTCCATAAGGGCCAGTTTGTACTGCTGACGCCGTGGCCTCTGTGGCTGCTGGCGGCGGGGGTGGTGTGCGGAGCCGGCCTGTTGTATTGGCACATTCGGCGCAACCATGGCATGTTGAGCGGCGCGCGCCCGCTGGCCATCTGGCTGCTCGAATCCGCCATGCTGGCGCTGATCCTGTTTCTACTCTGGCATCCCGCGCTGAGCGTGGCCACGCTGCGGCCGCAGCAGAACGTGGTGGCCGTGCTGGTGGATGGTTCGCGCAGCATGGGCATTGCCGATGCGGGCGGCGCACGCGAAGCGGCGGCCAGGCGCGCACTGGACAGCGGGCTGCTCAAATCGCTGGGCGAGCGCTTCCAGGTGCGATTGTACAGGTTCGGCAGCGAGCCGCGGCGGATCGAGAAGACGGACGCGTTGGACGCCTCCGAGCCGGCCACGCGCATCGGCGACACGCTCGGCCGCGTGCTGGCGGAATCGTCGTCGCTGCCGCTCGGCGCCATCGTACTGCTGAGCGACGGAGCGGACAACACGGGCGGCATCGCTCCGGATACGCTGGCCGCCCTCCGCAAGCAGCGCATCCCGGTCCACACCATCGGCTTCGGCCGCGAGCATCCGGATCGCGACGTGGAGATCGCCGACGCCGTACTGCCGGCGCGGGCGCTGCCGCAATCGCGGCTCACCGCGACCGTCACGTTTTCCAGCTTCGGATTCTCCGGCAGCCGTGCCAGGCTCAGCGTGCGCGACAACGGGAAAGTGCTGGCCAGCCAGGAGGTGACACTGCCATCCGATGGCCGGCTGCGCACCGAATCGCTGGTATTCAACTGTGGCGACGCCGGACCCAAGACTTTTTCGATCGGCATCGATCCGCTCGCCGGCGAAGAGAACACGCGCAACAACGCGGTCACCCGCCTGGTCAACGTGGAGGCGCGCAAGCTGCGCATTCTCTATGTGGAAGGTGAGCCGCGCTGGGATTACAAGTTCATCCGCCGCGCGCTGCCGTTCCTGCCGAATGACGATCACCCCGAGCAGGAGATCGCCAGCATGCTGCGCACCACACAGAATAAGATCTACGTGCAAGGCCGGACCAACGACAAAGAGCTGGCGGACGGATTCCCGGCCAAGGCCGAGGAGCTGTTCGCCTACCAAGCCCTGATCATCGGCAGTGTCGAGCTGAGTTATTTCACGCCCGGCCAGCAACAACTCATTCATGATTTTGTGGATCGGCGCGGCGGCGGGTTGCTGCTGTTGGGCGGGCGCGCCGCGCTTTCCGATGGCGGCTGGGCCAGTGGAGCGCTCGCCGACCTCATCCCCACCAGGCTGCCGGAAACCAAAGGTACATTTCACCGCGACTTCACGGGCCAGGAGCTGACACCGGCCGGCGCCGAAAGCAGCATCTGCCGCCTGGATGACGACGCCGCGCGCAACGCGGATCGTTGGCAAAAGATGCCGATGATGGCGAGTTATCAGGATGCCGGCGACGAAAAACCGGGCGCCACCGTGCTGCTGGTTTCCACGCCCGCCGGAAAGCGCAAGCTGCCGCTGCTGGTCACGGAAAACTACGGCCGCGGGCGCACCGTCCTATTCGCCACCGGTGGAAGCTGGCGCTGGCGAATGTGGCTGCCGCACGAGGATCGCGCGCAGGAGACTTTCTGGCAGCAAATGCTGCGCTACCTGGTGACCGACACGCCCGGACCGGTGACCGTGACCACGCCCAAGCAGGTGCTCCCCGACGAAACGCGCGTCCCGCTGCGCGTCGAGGTGCGCGACAAGGAATACAAACCGGTCACCGACGCCAATGTGCAGGCGCGATTCCTGCAACCCGACGGCACCAGCGCCACCATGGCGCTTGCCCCACAGCCGCTCGAAGAGGGCATCTACGCGGGAGAGTTCTCGGCCGAAGCGCCCGGCTCATACGTGGCCGAGATCATCGCCGGACGCGAGCAGGAAGAATTGGGCCGCGACGTTCTGACGTTTCGCCGCGAGGACGGCGTGGCGGAGAACTTCGCGACATCGCAGAACCGCGAGTTGCTGGAGAAACTCGCTGAGCAAACCGGCGGGCATTATTACACCCCACGCGACGCGTCCAAGCTGGCGAGCGAAATCTCCTATTCCGAAGCCGGCATCACCGCGCGGGAAACGCGCGACCTATGGGATATGCCGGCCATTTTCCTGCTCGCGCTCAGCCTGCGCGCGGCCGAGTGGCTGCTGCGCCGCAAGTGGGGCGTGGTATGAGACTCTGCGCGCTGCTGTTGGCCTGCGCTCTGGCGTCGCCGGCGGCCACTTACTTCGTCACCATTTCCGGCCTCGGCGGCGAGCCCGATTACGACCAACGCTTCAAGATGTGGGCGCTCGACATCGATTCCAGTTTGAAGAAGGCCGGCGACGGCGACGTGACCACGCTGATTGCGCCGAATCGCGAGCAGATTCGCGCGCGGTTTCAGGCTCTCGCCGGCACGGCGAAGCCGGACGACCGGCTGGTGGTGATGTTGATCGGCCACGGCACCGATGACGGGGTGGATTACAAGTTCAACATTCCCGGCCCCGATCTAACCGCCGCGGACCTCGCCGCGCTGCTCGACCGAGTTCCCGCCGCGCGCCAATGCGTGGCGATCATGACCAGCTCGAGCGGCGGCGCGATCACGTTGCTGCGGCGGCCCAATCGCATCGTAATCACCGCCACCAAAACCGGTACGGAGAAGAACGCCGCCATTTTCGCGCGCTACTGGGCCGAGGCCTTGCGCGACCCGGCGGCGGACACGGATAAGAACGACGCGGTCTCCGCGCTGGAAGCTTTTCGATACGCGCAGCGCAAGGTGACCGAGTCTTTCGATTCCGCCAAGCGCCTGACCACCGAGCATTCGCTGCTCGAAGACACCGGCAAAGGCGACGGAGAGCGGAATCCGTCCCCGGAGAATGGGGAGGGGAAACTGGCCGCGACATTCACCCTGGTGCGGCTGGGCGCCAACGCAGACGCCGCTCGCGACCCCGCCAAGCGCGCACTATTCGCTAAGAAAGAGGAGCTGGAGCTAGCCATCGATCAATTGAAATACGAAAAGGCCGAGATGGACGCCGGCAATTACCGCAAGCGGCTGACGCTGCTTCTGATCGAGCTTGCGAAAACGCAGGAGGCCCTGGATGCCCACTAACCCCCCGTGGCGCGGCCTGTCAAGGCTGCTGAGCCGAGAGCCATCTCGGCTTTTCTTGGTTTTGGCTTCGTTCGCGACTCTCCTCCCCGCGCAAACCTTGCAACAAGCCGAAGCTCTCTGGAAGGCGCGGCGTTACCAGGATGCCAACACCGTTTTTCGCGAACTGGTGGCGCGTGACCCTCGCAATCCCGCCATCCGCGTCCGCTGGGGCCGCATGTTTCTGGAACACTGGCAAGGGGACGAAGCCGACCGCCTTTTCGGCGAAGCGCTCGAATTGAATCCCAACGATGCGGGCGCGCTGCTGGGCAAGGCGCTGCTGGCGGCGGAGTTTTATGCGGGCAGCGCCGCGGAGTTCGCGCAGCGGGCGTTACAGAGCGATCCGAAATTGGTGGAAGCCCAGGAACTGCTGGCTCGGCTCGCGCTCGAAGACGACAACCGAGGCAACGCCGAAGCCGAAGCCAAACGGGCGCTCGCGCTCGACGCGAATTCCATCCAGGCAAAAGCCATTCTCGCCACGCTCGATTGGCTGGCCGACAAGAGTGAAAGCCCCTGGGACCCGTACGCGGCCAAAGGCTATGAAACCGCCGGCCATTTCTTCATGCTGAATCGCCGTTATGAGGAATCGGTTGCGTTCTACCGCAAAGCCATCGACCTCGATCCGCACCTGGACTCCGCACGCTCCGCGCTTGGCGTCAACCTGATGCGGCTGGGCCGCGACGACGAAGCTTACCAGCAGCTCAAAACCGCTTGGGACAACGGATTCCAGGACAGCGCTACCACCAACTCGCTGAGACTGATCGATAACGAAAAGAACTTCGTTACCTTCCGGACCGACCGCACGATTCTCAAGCTGAACCGGAAAGAGGCGGACCTGCTGCGCCCGTATTTCGAAGCCGAGATGCGGCGCGCCATCGCGGTCTACGAGAAAAAGTACCACTGGAAACTCACCCAGCCGGTGCAGGTGGAAGTGTACCCCGACCATGAAGATTTCGCCGTGCGGACGCTCGGCCTGCCCGGCCTGGGAGCGCTGGGCGTGACCTTCGGCAACGTGATCGCGATGGATAGCCCGTCCGGCCGTGCGCCGGGCACTTTCCATTGGGCCAGCGTGATGTGGCACGAAATGAGCCACGTTTTCACATTATCGATGACCAACTCCCACGTGCCGCGCTGGTTCACCGAAGGCATCGCGGTTCACGAGGAAACGGCCGCGTCGCCGGAGTGGGGCGACCGCCTGGGGCCCGCGGAAATCGCCGCCATTAAAGACCATCGGCTCTTGCCGGTCGTCGAGCTGGACCGCGGCTTCATTCACCCGGTGAGCCCGCCGCAGGTGGTGGTGAGCTATTTTGAAGCCGGCAGGATCTGCGATTACATCACCGGGAAGTGGGGCTGGGGCACGGTGCTCGCCATGCTGCGCGATTTCGGCGCGAACGACTCCACCGCTACGGTGATCCGAAAAGAACTGAAAATGGAGCCGGCCGATTTCGACCGCCAGTTCATTGCGGCATTAGAGGCCGACACGAAACGGACAGTCGAGAATTTCGATCGCTGGAAAGAGGCCTTTAAGCGCATCGAAGCTGCGTCAGCCAGGCGAAACTACGACGATGTGATTCGGCTCGGCAACGACGTCCGCGAACTCTATCCCGGCTATGTCGAGCATCACAGCGTCTACGAGTCCCTGGCAAAGGCGTACCTGGCGAAAGGCGACAAAGCTCCAGCCATCGATCAGTTGGAGCAGTATGTCCACGCCGGCGGGCGCGATCCGGACAACATCATGCTGCTGGCCAAAGAGCTGACCGCCGCGGGAAATCGAAAAGAAGCCGCCGCGATTCTGGAGCGTCTGAATTACATCTATCCGATGCTGAGCGAGCAGCATCGGCTCTTGGGCGAACTCTGGCTGGAGCAGGATAACGCCCGCGGCGCCATCCGCGAGTTTCAGGCGCTGCTGGCGGCCAAGCCCATCGATCTGGCCGGGGCGCATTATGATCTGGCCCGCGCGTTCAACCTGAATCGTCAGCCGGAAGCGGCCCGGAATGAGCTGATCGACGCCATGGAAATCGCTCCCGGATTCCGGCCGGCGCAAAAGTTGCTGTTGCAGTTGAGCGGCGCGGAGCCAGCCGCGGCGAAAGAATAGGAGTGGACAAGACATGTCGACACCCGCAGCTTCACAGATGGAACCGGATGTTCTGAAAGCGCGCATCGCACGCTTCCGCCAGGTGCAGGCGGACATCGCGACCGAAGTGCACCGCGTGATCGTGGGCCAGCAGGAGGTTCTGGAGCAGGTGATGATCGCGCTATTCGTGGGCGGCCATTGCCTCATCACAGGCCTGCCGGGAACCGCCAAAACGCTGCTGGTGCGCACCATGGCGCAGACGCTGGGCCTGGTCTTCAAGCGCATTCAGTTCACGCCGGACCTGATGCCCAGCGACATCACCGGCACCGACATCATCGAAGAAGATCCCGCCACCGGCCGCCGCACCTGGACCTTCGTGCCCGGCCCGATTTTCGGCAACATTCTGCTGGCCGATGAAATCAACCGCACGCCGCCGAAGACGCAAAGTGCCCTGCTCGAAGCTATGCAGGAGCGCGCCTGCACGGTGCGCGGCAACGGCTACGCGCTGCCCAATCCGTTCTTCGTGCTGGCTACGCAGAACCCGATTGAACTGGAAGGCACCTACCCGCTGCCGGAAGCGCAGCTCGATCGCTTCCTGTTCAACACCGTGCTCGACTATCTCGACGCCGCCGAAGAATTGCAGGTGGTGGACCTGACCACCGTCACCACCATCCCGCAAGCCGATCCGGTGACCAACGCCGAAGAGATACTCGATTTCCAGCAGCTCGTGCGCATGGTGCCGATCGGAGAGAGCGTGGCGCGCTACGCGGTGGATATGGTGCGCGCCAGCCGCAACCGAGACGAATCGGCGCCGGATTTCGTCCAAAAGTATGTCAACTACGGCGCCAGCGTGCGCGCCGCGCAGTTCCTCGTGCTGGCCGCCAAGGCGCGCGCGTTGATGAAGGGACGCTATCACGTGACCTATGAAGACATACGCGCGCTGTATGTTCCGGTGCTGCGCCATCGCATCCTGCTCAACTTCCATGCCGAATCCGACCGGCTGCGGCAGGACGACATTTTGAAGCGCCTGCTCGATTGGAAAGGAGCGCCGCGAGAGTAACATGCTGCAGCGCTTTCTCGACCCGGCAAAGTGGGACAGACGCTTCCGTCTATTGGGATGGGCCGCCGGCCCGCCGAATTCCACGAAACAACCCGGTAACGCCGGCGATCTTGTCGCCGGTGATTTGCGGGGATTCCCGGAACTTCGCGGCGGTTTTTCAACCCGGTCAACCCCGCGGCTGCGCCAATTCCCAGAGGAGCCTCGCTAAATGCTGCAGCGCTTTCTCGACCCGGCCACGCTCAATTCAATTGCGGGTTTGGACCTGATCGCCAAGACGGTGGTCGATGGCTTCGTCGCCGGCCTGCACCGGTCGCCCGATTTCGGCTTCTCGCAGGAGTTCGCCGAGTACCGCGCCTACGCGCAGGGCGATGACTTGCGCCACGTGGATTGGAACGTCTTCGCACGCACCGGCCGCTGCTATCTCAAGCGCTACCGCGGCGAGACCAACACGCAACTGCTGGTGCTGCTCGATACGTCGGCTTCCATGGGCTACGGTTCGCACGCTGTCAACAAACTCGATTACGCGCGTTTCCTGGCCGCCTCGCTTTGCTACCTGGCCAACGTGCAGCGCGACGCAGCCGGTCTGATCGTGTTTGACGAGGACGTGACCAACTACGTGGCTCCCTCCACGCGGCAGGGGCAGTTGCACCGCTTGCTGCACGCGATCGAACGGGTGCAGACCGGCACGCGCACCGACTTCACCAAGCCGTTCGTGCACTTCCAGAATTTCCTGCACCGCCGCGGGATTGTGGTGGTGATTTCGGATTTCTACGAAGATCCGGCCGTCATCGTCAAGACGGTCGAACCGCTGCGTTTCCGTGGCAATGAGGTGATCCTGTTTCACCTGCTGGATCCGCAGGAAATCGCGCCGAAATTCCGCGAGCCCGTGCTGCTGGTCGATATGGAAAACGCTGGCGCCGCTCTCGAAGTTTCGCCCGAATACGCGCGCCACGAATATCGAGCGAAGATCGATGCGCACATCGACGCCTTGCGCTCCCAGGCGCGCGGCGCGGGGATGGATTGTTTCCTGGTGGACAGCGCCCGGCCGCTCGATGAAGGCCTGCGCGAGTATTTGAGCGTGCGCCGGGGGATGCTTTAAATGGGCTTCCTCGCTCCCTGGTTTTTGGCCGACATTGCCGCCGTGGGCCTGCCCGTCTGGCTGCATCTACTGCGCAAACACAAGGCGACGCCGCTGCCTTTCAGCTCGCTGATGTTCTTCGAACGGCGCACGCAAAGCTCCCTCAAACATCGCCGGCTACGCTACCTGATTCTGTTCGCGCTCCGCGCGCTGCTGTTCGCGCTGCTGGCAGTAGCCTTCGCGCAGCCTTACCTGCCGCGCACATTGCTGCCTGCGTCACGCTCGGGCGAGGTCACGGTCTTCGCTATAGACAACTCGCTGAGCATGCGCGCCGTCGGCCTTCTGCAGAAGGCCAAGGAGCTGGCCAAGAGCGAGGTTGCCGGCCTGCGCCCCGGGCAGCGTGCGCAGGTGCTCGAGTTCGCTTCGCGCGTCGAGGTGATGAGCGAGGTTACCGGCGATCGCGCCGTGCTCGATGGCGCGCTCGACGCGGTCCAACCCTCCGACGGCCGCACCTCGTTCGCCGAGCTTTCGCGCTCGCTTGGTTCGATCGCCCAGACTCTCCACCTGCCGCTACGCGTCATCCTTTACTCGGACATGCAGCAGACCGGCATGCCGGCCAACTTCAACGATCTGCGTTTGAACGGCGAGATCCGATTGGAGCCGCATCCGTTGGTATCGAAACCAACGCCCAATTTCACCGTCGAGAACGTGGTCGCGCCGCGCCGCATCTACAGTGGCGCGAAGACGCGCGTGCTGGCTACCATCGCCGGTTTCGGCACGGACAAGGCCATCCGCAACGTTTCGCTCGTGCTGAACGGCCGCGTCGTCGAATCGAAAGCGATTACGGTCCCGGAAAGCGGACGTGCCGCGGTCGAGTTCGATTCTCTGGAAGTGCCTTATGGCCGCAACCAAGGCGCCGTGAAAATCGACTCCGCCGACGCGCTGCCCGACGACGACACGTTCTTTTTCTCCATCGAGCGTGCCGATCCGCGCCACGCCCTGTTCGTCCACGACCCTAGCAACACGCGCGACCTGCTGTACTTCAAGACCGCGCTCGAAGCCTCCGGTCAATCGGCCTTTACCATCGACCCGGCAGCCGCGGATCAAACCGCCAATGTCGCGCCTGCCAGCTACGCCTTCGTGGTGATATCGGACGTTGGCTCGCTGCCCGAATCCTTCGTAAAGAGCCTGCGCGATTACGTGCGCGATGGAGGCGCCGTGTTGATCGCGCTCGGCCGCTCCTCGATGGGCCGCGCCAGGGTTCCGGTCGCCGATCTCGCCATTCAAGGCGCCCGCTACACCGGCCGCGAAGGCGACCTGTTTCAGACTGCGTCCACGCTCGATCCCTCGCATCCGTCCATTCAGCAAAACAATCGCTGGGACGACGTGAAGTTCTACCAGGCGATCCGCATCGATCCCGCTGGCGCGCGCACCGTGGCGCGTCTCACCGACGAGACTCCGTTGCTGGTGGATGAGCAGTTGGGCGCGGGCCACATCCTGGTTTTCGCGTCCACGCTGGATAACGTCGCCAACGACTTTCCTGTGCACGCTTCGTTCGTGCCCTTCATCGGGCAGACCGCCAATTACCTGGGACACCTGGATGCCGGGCCGGCCGCCGTCATGATAGGCAGCTTCGAGGAATTGCGCGCCGCCGGCGAAAAAGCCGCTGCCGTGGATGTGCTCGATCCCAAGGGCGAGCGCGTGTTCTCGCTGGCCGAAGCGGCCACCGCGCAGAATATTCAGTTCACCATGGACGGCTTTTACGACATTCGGCGCCCCAACGGCCGCAATGAACTGGTAGCGGTGAATGCCGACCGGCGTGAATCCGACCTGACGCCCGCCGCGCCGGAAACCCTGCGCTTGTGGCAAAATACAGCCAGCGGTATCTCGGTGAGCGGGCAGGCAGGCGGCGAGCGAAGCCGCTTGTCGCTGTGGTGGTATGTGATGCTGGCGGTGCTCGGATGCGCGCTCGCCGAATCCTGGCTGGGGAATCGTCATCTTTCCGTGGATAAGGAGGCGCCATGAACCCCCTGGACCTTCTCGCGCGCTATTTAAGCGCCATGGAACGGCGCGTGCACCTGCTCGCCCTTTCGCGCGGCAGTGCGGTTGCGGCTATCGCGGCGCTGGTTCTTACGGTGGCTGCGGTCGAATGGGCCAATGCATTCGCGTTCTCGAATCGCGCAGTATTGATCGCGCGCCTGGCGTTGTTTCTCGGCTTGGCCTGTGCCATCGCCGCGGCGCTGATCGTCCCGCTGGTGCGCCTGAGTCGCCGCCACGCCGCACGCGCCGCCGAGCAAAAGCACCCGGAGTTTGAACAGCGCCTGATCACCTTGAGCGAGCGCGCCGGCGCAGCCGACCCGTTCCTTGAGTTGCTGGCAGCCGACACGCTCGAAGTGGCCGAGCGCGCTCAGCCTGCCACCGTCGCCAAAACCGCTTGGATTGCCAGCTTCGCTTCCGCTGCCGCGGCTTCCGCGCTGCTTCTCATCTGGCTCGGCGTGGCGGGGCCCGGCTTCCTCGGCTATGGCACTGCACTGCTCTGGGCCGGCCCATCCAAGGGCGAAATCAAGCCGTTCTATTCGATCGCGATCGAGCCGGGCAATCGCACCATTCGCAAACGGGCGGACGTTGCCGTTCAAGCGACGTTGCTCGGCTTCACCGCGCCCCGCGTCCGCTTCTTCGCGAAATATTCGGGTGCGCCCCAATGGGAGCAGGCCGAAATGCGCACCGAGCAGGGTGGCTCGGCTTATCAGTTCTCGATCGCCGGAGTGCGGGAATCGCTCGATTACTATGTGGAAGCCGGCGGCGTTCGCTCCGCCGTCTACCATCTCAACGTGGTCGACCTGCCGTCGATCAAAAGCGTTACCGTCACCTACCATTACCCCACCTGGACCGGCATGAAGGATCTTGTGGAAGACCCGGGCGGCGATCTGCGCGCGGTGGAAGGCACCGACGCCAAAGTGGCAGTCCACATGGACCGGCCGCTCTGGAACGGCGCATTACTGCTGGACGATGGCGAGAAAGTGATGTTGCGCGACGGCGGCGCGAACACTCTCATCGCCGACATACCCATCCAAAAGGACGGCATGTATCACATCGCCGCCATCGAAAGCGGCGAGGATGTGCGGCTCAGCGAAGATTACTTCATTGAAGCGCAGAAAGACAATCCGCCGCAGATCACCATCACAAGGCCGGGCCGCGATTTCAAAGCCAGCCCGATCGAGGAAGTCACCGTGGAGGTGAACGCGAGTGACGATTTCGGCCTGCGTGGCGTCGACCTGCATTATTCGGTGAACGGCGGCATGGAAAAGACCGTGAGCATGCTGGATGCCAAGGGCGCCAAAACCGCCCGCGGGTCCACCGTGATTGCGCTCGAGGATTTCAAGGTGGAACCCGGCGACATCGTGAGCCTTTATGCATCCGCGCGTGACGCCCGCCACACGACCAACACCGACATGTTTTTCATCGAAGCGCAGCCTTTTGAGAGGAACTACATGCAGTCGCAGGAGATCGGCGGCGGCATTCCCGGCGAGCAGGGCGACCAGAGCCAACTCTCCGAGCGGCAGAAGGAAATCATCACCGCTACCTGGAACCAAATCAAGGGCAACGGCGCCAAAGCCTCCGACGCGGAAAACGCCGCATTTCTGGCTGCCACGGAATCCAAGCTGCGCGACCAGGCCAATTCGATGGCCGCCCGGATGAAAGCCCGCCAGATGGAAGAATCCGGCGAGTCGTTTAAGAGCTTCGTCGCCGACATGGAGCAAGCCGCCGGCGCCATGACTCCCGCCGCCGGTAAGTTGCGGAGCGCCGAGTGGAAGGATGCGCTGGCGCCGGAACAGAAGGCGCTGCAGTATCTGCTGCGCGCGGAAGCCCTCATCCGCGACATCCAGGTGGCCTTCGGCCAATCCGGCGGCGCTGGCGGTGGAATCAGCGGCGCCACGCGCGACATGCAGGGCATCTTCGACCTGGAACTCGACACCGAAAAGAACCAGTATGAAGGCGTGCGGCAGGCTCAATCGGCCGATGCGCGCCAGCGACAGATGACGGACGCTATGCAGAAGCTGGAGCAGCTTGCCAAACGCCAGCAGGAATTGGCCGAGCAGCAACGCCGCGGCACGCCGACGCCGCAACAGCGTTGGGAGCAGGAAATGCTGCGCCGCGAAGCCGAACAACTCCAGCAGCAGATGCAGCAACTCGCGCAGAACTCGCCGCTGAGCCGCGATGGTCAACAGGGCCAGCAGAGCCAATCGGGACAGGCGGGTTCGTCCACGCAAGCGGGTTCCTCCAGCCAGCAGGCGCAACAGGCGCCCAACAGCCAGGGGCAGACGGCGCAGGGACAAGCCAACCAGCGCCTGCGCAATGCCGACGCGCAACAACTGCGTCAGACCCTCGACCGCCTCCAGCAGGCGCTCCAGGATATGCGCCAGGCGGCATCTTCGCAGCAGGCCGGCACGCCGCAAGGCGAAGCCGACGCCAACCGTGCCGCCGACCGCCTGCGCGAAGCCCAGCAGATGCTCTCCGGATTGCGCGATGCCCAATCCTCCGGCCAGGTCAGTGACATGGCGCGCCAGGCGGACTCGCTGGCTCGCCGGCAACAGGAATTCGAGGGCCAGATGCGGCGCGCATTCGGTCCGCAAGGCGCTGGCTTGGAGCGCAACCAGGCCGAACAAATGGCGCAGCAAAAAGAAAGCGAGCTGGCCGATCTCAAGCGCCTCGAGCAGCAGATGCAAAGCTCGACGCGCGACCTGATGGCCACCGAGCGCGAAGCCGCCAACAAGCTGCGCGCGGCACTCAGCGATATCGAGCTACAGGAAGTGGCACGCGAGATGGAGCGTAGCGCGGGATGGATCCGCCGCGGCCAGGGAGAAGCCGCCGCGCTATCCGAGGCGCCGGCCACGGCTAGCTTGAATCAGCTTCGCGACCAATTGCACCAAGTCGAGCAGGCGCTCGGCAAAGGCGCCCAGGCCGGGCCGAGCCAGGATGATAAAGGCGCCGCGCAGGCGCTCAGCCAGGTCGAACAACTCCGCCGTCAAATGGAGCAACTCGAATCCCAACTCGCCAACCGCGGCCAGCAGAGCGGACAATCGCGAGCGCAAGGCCAGCGAGGCCAGCCCGGAGGCCCGCCGCAAGGCGCACCCGGCGCGGCAGACGGCAGCCAATCGAGTATCGCCAACCGGGCCGCCGATGGCGCGGCTGCCAACCGCGGTCCCAAGGAGCTCTGGCAGCCAGGCGGCGGCTCGGAGGCCTCAATCCGGCCGGAGGATCTCGATCGCAGCTATCGCGGCGCTCTCGAGAGCCTGGGCCGTCTCGAACAGCAGCTCCGCGACGACCCCGCTACCTCGCGCGATGTTCAGGCCCTGGTACACGACCTGCGCGCTTTCGATCCGCGCCATTTCGCCGACGATCCGCTGCTGATTCAACGCATTCAGGACGCGGTCTCCAGCGCCGAGCAGGTGGAGATGGAGCTGCGCCGCATGGTGGATTCGCCCGACGGCGCCGCGAGCGTCCGCAGCCCGAGCAGCGACCGCGTGCCGCAAGGCTATCGGGACGCCGTGGCGGACTACTTCCGCAAACTGAGCAAAGGCAAGTAACGTGGCGCGGCCTGCCCGTGCACCATCCGGGGCAATTTTGCCTGCAGAGTCGCCATTCGTGGCGACTTTTCCTGAAGAAAGGTCGAGACGAGTCTCGACCCTGCACGCAAGACTGCGCGCGCCACGTCGGACGGCGATCAGTCCGGTTGCGGCGCCAGCACGATCTGGGTCAAGCCGAACCACAGGCCGCCGGGGAGCATCCACACCGCCTCGTCTTGTCCATCGCCATCGATATCGGCAAAATACACGGGCGCGGTCTGCCACTGGGTGGCGTCGGCCGGAAACGCCTGGCCGGTGGGATCGGTCGGCAGCGTGTCCAGCAGTTGCTGTTCACCGGCGAAGGACTGGTTCGCGCTGGCCGCGAAAACCACTTCGGCGCCGATGCGTCCCGCCGGAACCTTGCGACCTTGTCCGAAGATGTCCGCCAGAGCGAAGCTGCTCGACGCCGCCGGGCCCGCGGCCCAGCCCTCGGCATCGCTGAAGGGCCCGTTCGGCACCGTGTAGAGCGACACTTGCCCGATGCCCGCGGCAGTTACCGTGGCGCACGATACTCCGTTGGGACCGCGCGCGCAGATGTCATCGATGCCATCGCCGTCTATATCGCCGACCCTCAGCGGATTGGCCGCCCCGCCCCATCCCTCGGCGTCCGCGAACTGCCCGCTTGCGAAAGCCAATGCCAATCCGGCGCCACTCGAAAGGAAAACCCGCATCCCCGTTTTGTCGCGGACCAACAGGCTCTCCCGGCCGCTCCGATCGAACCGGCCGAAGCGGATCTCGTAGCCCGTCGATTGGCGCCAGCCATAGGCGTCCGAATAGGGGAGCACCATACGCGGCGCATGAAACTGGCCGCCGCTCGAGGCATCGTATGTAGAGGGCGCGAACATGATGCCGTCACTCTGTTCCCAAGCCAAACCCGCTTTGCCGGTGCCGTCCAGATCCGCCAGCCAAAACGTCTGTCCGGGCGCGAGACCGAACTGGCTGCTGAATTCAAACCACCGCCGCGCAGGCCGGAACTCGTTGCCAGAGTATTCCATGCACCAGATTCCATCCGCCCGCGATTTGCACGGCGTGGCTGCGAAGCCGCCCGCAATCCTGCCAAATACAATGTCGCCGAAGCCGTCAGTGGTGCCGAACTCGCTCGATTGCCGGCTCAATCCGACGGCTTTCCTTACCCCCAGCAGAGATTCGAGCGGAGCGAAGCTCTCGCTTCCCAATTGGCCCAACATATACTGCAGCATCAGGAACGTCTGTTGGCCGGCCAGCCTATACGGCGACCGGTCGTGGATCAGTATGATGCCGCCATGGTCCGATTGTTGGATCTCTTCGAGATAAAGGTCGCCGCAAGCCTGGTAACCGTATCCCTGCCGGAAGCAATCCCAGTCGCCTTGAATCCAGTTGGCGCCGATGTAACCGGAGCCAATGAAATCGGCGAAAAACGGTCCCGTCTCGGTTCGCGCCAAGCGGTTGCGCTGCGCTGCCGAAGCGATGCGCTGGTCCCACTCGAACCCGGCCGGCCGAAAGAGCATATGCGGCTGCTCCGGCCCGGCTAGCAGGGTCAGAGGGTTTGTGATCTCGTAAATCAGCCCGGCGTCCTGCAGATAGTCTCCCGGCACGTGATCCTCGCCGTGATTGGCCACCGTATGCCCCAGCGCCCGCAATTGGCCGATCAGGCTGGTGGGGATATTGCCGTGATTGGTGTGGCAGTTGGCGGACAAGCCGGACGGCGGGGGCGCGCCTATAAAATGGCAGGCATTGAGGAAGAACGTGCCGACTATCGGAGCGAGCGGCGCCGGTGGCTCAGCCAGCAGTGCGGCGATCTGCAATGTCTGGTTGCCTCCTTCGAACTGGAATTCGTCGGGACCGTCGTCAAACGTCAAAACCAGCGTTCCTTTGGGCAGGTTGGCGCCGGAGATTTGCGCGGTTTGCAGTTGCGCCGCCGCCGGCAAGGCGGACAGGCACAGAAATGCACACAAAGATACTAGCTGCGAATCCATCTTGTTATCCCTAGGGCCGCCCACCCGGTTTCCTTCCCGTCACGCAGCCGGGCCGGCCACGCCAAATGTATTCATCGGCGGGAATCGCGGGAAACGATATACGAAAAGCAACTCGGAGAAACTGCGGGCCTGCGGCGAGGTCCGCATGGGGTTCTTATACTGGACTGATGTTAGCAGCGCGGAAGGTCGGCGGGTAAGGCAACTCTGCGGGCGTACAGAGGTTTTAGTACCAGGACTAAAAAGATCTTTTTAACTGAAAATACATTGGAAAATAGTTGCCTTGCAACAACGCACGAAACGGATCACCCAGCGTCGCGCCGCCGCGCGGACTCACTACAATAAAAAGCATGTCGAAGCTCGTGGTTTCTTTTCTCACACTGGCGGCGTTGGCGCGCGCCGAGGTTCATTCACTCACGCTGCGCCAGGCCATCGAACTCGCGGTCCAACAGAATCCGGACGTGGCGTTGGCGCGCCTCGATGAGCAGAAGGCCCGGGTCGCCATCCACGCCGCTCGCGACCCATTCCTGCCGCGCGTCACAGCCGGCAGCGGCGACGCATACACCTACGGCTTCCCGTCGAGCATCGAAGGCTCGGCGCCCAGCGTCGTGCAGGCAGTTGCGCAGCAATTCCTCTTCAACCGGCCCCAGACTCTGGAGGTGGCCCGCGCGAAGGAAAACGCCCGCGGCGCCGCCATCGCCGTGGTGGGCAAGCGCGACGACGTGGTCTACCGCACCGCCGCGCTCTACCTGGATGCCGAGCGCGCCGCGCGCATCGGAGCGCTGGCACGCACCGCGATCGAACGCCAGCAGGCCGTGCTCGATTCCATTCGCGCTCAGGTCGCCGAGGGCCGCGCCCTGCCTATCGTTCAGAAACAGGCCGAGCTGGCGCTGGCCCGCGACCGTCAGGCTGCCGAGAGCGTGGATGACGACCAAGCCGCCGCCGAAACCGATCTGGCCCTGGCCCTCGGCTTTCCCGCCGAAGACCGCGTGCGCGCGGTGGCCCAGGACCGGCCGGCTCCGCCGCTGCCGGCCTCCGAGCAGCAGGCCGCCGAAGCCGCGCTCGCCTCCAACAGCGAGCTGCGCCGGCTGGAATCGCAGATCGCCGCCAAGCAGCTCGAGCTGCGTGGCACGGCCGCCGCCCGCCTTCCCCGCGCCGATCTGGTGGCGCAGTACTCCTTGATGGCCAAATTCAATAACTACGCGGAGTACTTCAACCACTTCCAGCGCAACAACGGCGAAATCGGCGTGGCGTTTCAGGTGCCGCTTTTCGTTCCGGGCGTGCGATCGGCCACCGCGCAGGGCGAGGCCGATTTGAGCCGGCTCAAAATCGAGTTGGCTAACGCGCGCAACCGCATCGTTTCCGATCTGGCCGATTCAATGCGCTCCGCCAAGCGCGCGCAAACCGCCGCCGACGTGGCGCGGCTCGACCTCGAAGTTGCGCGTGAGCAACTTTCCGTTGGCCTGGCGCAGTTTCAGGAAGGCCGCCAGACCATGCGCCAGGTGGACGAAGCGCGCCTGGCGGAAAACGACAAGTGGATCGCCTTTTACGACGCTCAATACACGCTCGAGAAAGCCCGCTGGAACGTTCTGCGCTGGAACGGCGGCTTGCTCGATTCCGCCGCCAAGCTGCCGTAGCGCCAACGGTCGCGCGGAGAGGTGGGGCAGGCGCTTCCGCTGCTAACCTGTGTGTGCTCTAGCGCCCAAGTGCCCCCCGCCGACATCCCGAACGAACTCGCCCAGGGCGAGCCGCGCGGTTGGGTTGCGAAAGCGCCTGCCCCACGACGCCTCCCCACGGCCCGGGCACACTCCTTGTTCTGCTTGACGCACTGCTTTAGGCTGGTGAAGGATATGGACGACCTGGCTTTCCCCCTGCTGTTGGAGTTGGTAGTGATGGGAGCTTTTATGCTTCTGCTGCCGCACTTCTCGCCGCGAAGGTACTGCTTCGGCATCACGGTTCCCCCGGAATTCCACGCGACGGATGCCGCACGCGCAGCGCTCCGCCGCTATCACTGGCGCGTAGCCGTGTCGATCGCCGTGGCCGCGCTGGCCGTCCTCTACCTGGCGCCTCGGTCGCCCGCTCTGGCGGGTGCTGTCGCCCCCCTCGCGCCTTTGCTGGCTGGCACGGTCGCGTTCTTCCGCGAGCGCGGAAACCTCCACGATGCCATCGAAGCCGCTCCCTCATCCACGCCAGCGCTCTCAGGCGAGCACCACCTTCCTGGGTGGCTGGCCTGGGCGTTGCCGCCATTCGCTTTTCCCCTCGCAGTCGCATTGTACTTGCAAGCGCACTGGGACCAGATCCCCGAGCGCTTCCCCATCCACTGGGGCGCGAGCGGCCAGCCCAACGGTTGGGCGCATCGCACCGCCGGTGGCGTTTACGGCCCGCTGCTGTTCGCCGCCGGCTTGATGCTGCTGATGCTGCTGCTCGGCCTGGCGATGTATTACGGCTCCCGGCACAGCCCGCAGATGCTGTCCGTGCTCAAGATCCTGATCGCCGTCACGTATCTTCTCGGGCTTGTTTTTGCCGGCGTCGGCTTGTTGCCGCTCCGCGTCGTCTCGCCCACGGTTTTCCTGGTCGCGGTGCCGGTTTTCGTGATCGCGCTGCTGGTGTATTCCTTCCAGTGCGCCACCAACCCGGCCATGCCCGCCGAAGCCACGCCCGACGCGTGCTGGACGCTGGGCAGCGTGTATTACAATCCCCGCGATCCGGCCATCTTCGTTCAGAAACGCATCGGTTTCGGCTACACGTTCAACTTCGGCCATCGCCTTTCCTGGGTGATCCTGGGCGGCTTTTTCGCTGGCATCGCCGGCCTGGTTGCGTTTCTGGTCGCTGCGTTGAAATAGCGAGCCTGCACCACACTTTGGAACTGTCAGAAAACAACCGTGCCATTCCGACGTGGCGCACGCACTCGTGCGTGCCGCGTCGGCACTCGTGCCGACGCAGGGCGGCCCGGAAAAAAGACATGTCGAGAAGAGTCTCGACACGGCACGCACGAGTGCGTGCGCCACGTCGGCCGCAAGGATTTGGTATGGTTATTTCGTGACAAGCCCTTTTCTTTCGAGCCTGCCATGCAGCTAACCGGACAATCCATCATCGCGACGCGACGCGCCACCGGCTCGGGCGGCGCTTTTTTCGCATCCAACCCGCGCACGGGCGAGCAACTGGAGCCTGCTTTTCATTCGGCGGATGGCCGCGACCTGGATGAAGCGGTCGCCCTGGGCTCCGCCGCTTTTGCCGGGTATCGCGCGCTCGCGCGTCTCGGCCGCGCCGAATTCCTGCGCGAGATTGCGTCCCAGTTGACGGCGCTGGGCAGTGCGCTCATCGAGCGTATGATGCTGGAGACTGCGCTCGCCGAACCCCGTGTCCGCGGCGAGCTGGACCGCACCGTCAACCAGCTCCGCTTCTTTGCCGGCATTGTCGAAGAGGGTTCCTGGGTGGATGCGCGCATCGATACCGGCGATCGAAACCGCAGGCCGGCGCCCAAGCCCGATCTGCGTTCCATGTTGCGCCCGCTCGGTCCGGTGGCCGTGTTCTGCGCCAGCAATTTTCCGCTGGCGTTCTCCGTGGCGGGCGGCGACACGGCGTCGGCGCTGGCCGCCGGTAACCCGGTGGTGGTGAACGCCCACTTCTCGCACCCCGGTACGGCTGAGATGTGCGGCGCCGCAATCGCCGCGGCTGCCCGCCGGACGCAGATGCCGGATGGCGTGTTTTCGCTGCTCTTCAGCCGCGGTCATCACCTCGGGCAGGCGCTGGTGGGGCATCCTCTCATCAAGGCCGCCGCGTTTACCGGCTCGCGCAAGGGCGGCCTGGCGCTGGCGGAAATCGCCCGGTCGCGGCCGGAGCCCATCCCCTTCTACGCCGAAATGAGCAGCGTGAACCCGCTGTTCGTGCTGCCCCACGCGCTGGCCCAGCGCGGCGACGAGATCGCCGTGGGATTGCACGCGTCCATGACCCTGGGAGTCGGGCAGTTCTGCACCAATCCCGGCGTGGTGCTGCTCGAAGAGGGACGTGATGGCGACCGGCTGGTGGCCGCCGTGAGCGCGAAAATCGGAGCCACCAAGCCGGCGCCGATGCTGAACTCCGGGATTCTGGAGAATTATTGCCGCCTGGTGGAGGAGCGCGTTGGCGACGCGCGCCTGCAACTGGCAGCGCGGGCGGATGGAAGTGGAGCGGCTGCCGCGCTGTTCGAAACCGACGCCCAGACCTTTCTCGACAGCCCGGAGCTGGCCGCCGAGGTGTTCGGGCCAGCATCGCTGATGGTCCGTTACCGTACGCTCGACCAGGCGCTTGAAATCGCCGCCGCCATGGAAGGCAACCTCACCGCGACCATCCACATGGGCGCGGGCGATGAGGAAGCCGCGGCACGCCTGGCCGCCGCGCTCGAAACGCGCGTTGGCCGCGTCCTTTTTGAAGGCTATCCAACCGGAGTCGAAGTCTGCCAGGCGATGGTCCACGGCGGCGCCTGGCCTGCCACCGCCGATGGCCGCAGCACCTCGGTGGGCGGCCGCGCCATCGACCGCTTCGCGCGGCCGGTCTGTTTCCAGGATGCGCCCACATCCCTGCTGCCCGAGGAACTTCGCCCCGGCAACCCCGCCGCCATCTTGCGCATCGTCAATGGCCAGCGTACGCGGGATTAACCGGCGCCGGTAACGCCGGCGATCTTGTCGCCGGTTATTTACCCATGCGGTTCCCGGCAGAGCACCGGCGGCAAGACCGCCGGCGTTACCGGGGTTTGACAGACGACAATAACCGATCGTCCTACCTCCTTGCGCTACGATAAAAGCTGAAACCAGCTATGCTGTCCGGAAGATTGTATCCAGTTCTCGCGGCGCTGTGCCTCTGGGCCGCGAGCAGCGCGCTGGCCAGCGCGCAAGTCGTCAGCGCCTGGCTGACCACCAACGATCAACAATCGCTGATGGCACAGCAGCCGCCGGTGTCGTTTGTGCCCGGCACGTCGAGCAACCTTCCCTCCATCTTCATTTCCGAATCCCAAGCCGAACAGACCATCGAGGGCTTCGGCGCTTCCATGACCGATTCCGCGGCATACCTGCTGAAGGAAGTCGTGCCCAAAGCCGCCCTCGGCGGCGTCATGCAGTCCATCTTCAGCCACACTCAGGGAATCGGCGTCAGCTTCCTGCGCAATCCCATGGGCGCCTCCGATATCGCTCGGTCACTCTACTCCTACGACGACCTTCCATTCGGGACCACCGACCCGACACTCGGCAGCTTTTCCGTCGGCCACGACCAGGCCGACATTCTCCCGTTGCTCGTACAGGCCCGGTCCATCAACCCGGAAATCAAAATGCTCGGCACGCCGTGGAGCCCGCCCGCCTGGATGAAAGGCAACGATTCCATGCTCGGCGGTACGTCGGCCACTTTATCCCAGTTGCTCCCGGCGCAATACACCGCCTTCGCCGACTATTTCGTCAAGTATGTGCAGGCGTATCAGGCCGCCGGCGTGACGGTCGACTACCTCACCATCCAGAATGAACCGCTCAACGTTCCCACCCTTTATCCGGGTTCATACATGGGTCCCCCGGACCAGCTCAACATTTTGAAGAATTACGTCCTGCCCGCGCTGGCCGCCGCCAACATCGACACGAAGATTCTGGTCTACGACCACAACTGGGACACGCCGTCGTACCCGGAGACGGTTCTCGCGGATGCAACGCTGGCCGGCTCGCCGCAAATCGCCGGCGTCGCCTGGCACTGGTACGGCGGCCCTCCCGGCGCCATGACCACTCTGCACAATCTCTATCCGCAGTCCGGCCAGTACGTCACCGAAGCTTCCGGCGGAACTTGGATCTACGACGAAGAGCAGACTGATTTCGAAATGATCATCCACTCCATGCGGAACTGGAGCCGGTCTTTTGTCAAGTGGAGTCTCGCGCTCGATGAGAACCGCGGACCGTTTATTCAAGGCGGCTGCGGCACTTGCAGCGGGTTGATTACGATCAATTCGAGCACCGGCGCGGTCACGAACAACATCGACTATTACACGCTGGGCCATTTCAGCAAGTTCGTCCTGCCCGGAGCTGTGCGCGTGTGGTCGAACAACGCGCCGGGCCTCATCAGCGCGGCGTTTATCAACCCTCCGCGCCACGCGGGCATCGCCAGCCCCGATCGCCCCGAGGCACGTGACCGGTCGCGCGTGCTGGTGGTCTATAACGATTCGGCATCGCCCCAGAACTTCCAGGTGGTCTGGTACGGAACATCGTTCCAGTATTCCCTGCCCTCTTACGCCGGCGCCACCTTTCAATGGGACGGCTTCGAGGATTCCTGCCGGCCGTCGTGCTGGGCTCCATTAATACCCGCAACCGCCCCAATCCAGGCTTCCAGTTACAACCAGGTCAGCCCCGCGGCGCTGTCCAGCGGCCTGGAATCGGGCCTTCAAACCGAACCCTGCTCCGACACCAACGGTGGTTTCGACATGGGATATTCGACTCCCGGCTACTGGGCGGAATACAAGAACGTCGATTTCGGCTCCGGCGTCCATTCCGTCCAGGTGCGGGTGGCGAACGGCAGCGGTGGCCCGGCAGCCATCGAGTTTCATTCCGGCAGCCCCACCGGACCGTTGCTCGCGCAAGCCCCCATCCCCAATACCGGCGGCTGGCAGGCGTGGCAGACCGTCACCGCGACTGTCTCCGGCGCTACAGGCGTGCAGGACCTCTATCTCGTCTATTCGAGCGGCGATGTCGGCGCAGCGGGGAATGTGAACTGGTTCCAGTTCCAGTGAAGAGCGGCGCGACCGGCGACATAAACCGGTGACAGGCTACCTGTTTCCATTTGTTCGCAGGTCGGGGCCTGCACCACTCTACAGCGGGTCTCCCGGTTTCGGTCGTCCCGATTTCGGTCCGGGTTTCCTGCGGCTTCCAACGGAAACTCCGCTATCGGTTTCCGCGCGGTTCCCGCGTCACTGAACTGCGCCATTGGTTGCTGCGGCCGGCTCCTCATTGGGGTAGTATCCCAGTCGCGCCCGGATCTTGTGGCCCCGGGGCGAGCGCATCTTGACCTCAATGGGCCGCCAGGTGCGTTCTTCCGTCGCGGGAGGTTGAAAGGCCAAGAGGTACCCATGCATGAGATCCTCGGTAATGCTCTCAAAAACCTTGCCGATCTCGGCGGGGGAGTGAATCGTGAAGGCCACTCCGCCTGTGGCCTGTGAGAGGTTCGCCAGCTGTTTGAGAAGGTCGGGCGATTCAAGCGCGTCTCCCTGAGCGATGGTGTAAACGGGGACGCCCAGGGTTTTGGCCCGCCTCAGAGCGATTCCGCTGGTGAGCGCGCTCACGTTGTCGGCGCCGTCGGTGAAGACTACAATCACTTTCTTGCCGGCACGCCCAGCCACCTCCCGGCTCACTTGCGTCAGAGCATCATAGAGGGCGGTCTTACCAAACGCCCGAGTTCGCAACACGGCGCGCGCCGCCGCATTCTTATCGGCCGTGAACGGCTGCAGCACGTCGACGGAGTCGCTGAAAGTGTAAATGGCCGCGGAATCGATGGGCCGCAACTCCCCCAGGAGTTTCAGCGCGGTAGCCTTCAACGCGGGCAGTGCGGCCTGCATGCTGGCCGTGGTATCCAGCAGCAGCGCACAGGAAACGGCGGAGACGCGGTTTTCAAATGCCGTGACTGGCATTTCTTTTCCGTTGTCCAAAACGGCGAACTCATCGGGGCTCAGGTTGTCTATGTGGCGTCCGCGACTATCGGTCACGGTGGCGTAGACCTCCACCAGCCGTGCATCGGTCCGGAAAACCGCCGCCGAATCCTTTGTGATGCCGGTCTCGCCGTCCTCAGAGCCGGCGCGGGCACCCGGCACTTCGCCCACGTTGCGCGGAGCGGTTTCGGCAAGCTCGGGCGCGCGAGCCAACGACTTCGCCCGCTCGCGGAACTGCATAAAGCCGCCTACGAAGTACGATCCGGCCGCGGTGCTGTCGAGAACCAGCTCCGTCGCGGGGAAGACGGGCGAGCCATCGGCGGGTCGCACAAACCGGTGTTTCTGCGTCAGCAGCGGGTCTTCGGAAACCACCAGGTAATCGGGGCCAAGCAAGGCCGCATATACCAAGCCACTCAGGGCAGTCAAGACCGCGGCTGGAGGCGTCGTGCCATGCAGTGAGGCGATGCGTGGCGCCGGCTGCAACGCCCTCACCCTGTCGAAGGCCACCCGGGAAGCTCCACTCAGGCGTAGCAAACCGGCCACGGCTCCCTCGATATCGGGGCCTCCGCCTGCCATCTTGCGGAGGACATCCAAGGCGCGAGCAGAGTAGTCCGCCGCGAGAAACGCCTCCGAAGCCTGCCGAAACGACTGCTCGCCCGCGGCAGGGTCCAACGATCCGGCCCGGGTGGCAAGCACGATCAACTCCACCAGCGAGTGCCACATCCCCAGCATCTGGTTCCGCGCGGGAGGCCTTGACTTGGCCGCCGCGCCCGTGAACTCCGCCAACGCCTGGAAGTCGGCCTTGCCTAAGCCCGGTAGTTCCTCGAAATACGGGAACAGGAACTTCCATTCGGCGTAATGGCTCACCAGGAGGGCGGTGGATTCTTCGTCGAGCGGGACCTTGCGCCGCTCCTCGATCCGCGTCACAGGGACAAGCGCCTCCAGCGACTTCAGCCCGGGAAGAACGTCGTCGGGCGCCGGCGAAGCCGTCCAAGCGCGCGGGCCGCCCGGAAAACGGATGTGGCCTGACGGATCGAGTGGCAGGCTCTGAAAAACATCGCTGCGCCAGGCGCCGACTTTTCGCACTTGCCCTCGCCTCACCTCGCCGGAGTCCCGATACCAGGAGTAAAAGCTCGCGGCGCGCTGCGGGTCCGCCGTGAAGAAGCGCTGGTGGGCGGCGTCGACGCGTGACAGTTCGTAATAAAAGGACACCAGATTGCCGTGGTCCTTATCGAGCAGGGCGCGGAAAAAAGCCGGCGGCGCATGAGGGCTCGCTCCCGCGAGCTTCGTCCAGGCGGGCTCAGCCGGCGGACCGCCCGGCAACACCACGACCCCATTGGAAACCGCAAAGGCCTCCGCATAGGGCCACAGCATATCGGCGTACCGTGTGACCGCGGCCCGTAACCCAACGCCGGCCACCACGGCGGCAGCGGCGTCGGCGCCCATTGCGCTGAAGCCCGCATAGGCTTCGGCGAAACGCCAGTCCCGCGTGAATACCTCCGCCAGACCGCCCGGTAAATCCGGTTGTCCTTGCAGCAGCACGCCCCAGGCCGCGCCGCCCAGCAGGCGGGCATTCTCGCTCCGCACGTCGAATCGGAATCCGCGCCCCGCTTCGAGATCCTGTTTCATGGCGATTTCGTCAATCCCCAACGCCGATGGGATGCTCTGCCGGAAACCGTCCGCCTCCTGGTCGCCGGGCTCGACTATGCTCCCGCCTTCGTGGCGGACGATCCGCCAGCCCAGCAGGTGCAAAGCCCGCTCGGTGTGCGGGCGCGCCGCATCGTCGGCCAGGGAAAGAACCACGGTCGAAGTATCGCCGCTGCGGCTGCCAAGTCCGGCGAGCTCCACCACCGAGCTCATGAATGCCTGGAGCCTGGAGTAGTACCCGGGGATTCGCTTTTCGTCATCGGGAGCCGCCTGCCCCGCAATGGTGTTGCAGAGTTCCTCGAAGAAGTTGGAATAGTTGGCAGTCTCCTTCAGACCCGCCAACGCCGAGAGGGCCTTGATACCGCCGGGGATCCAAACTTCGCCGGCCGCCGCAAGTTGGGTATCCGCCACGTCCAGGGCCGCCGCAATCTCTGTGGTCACGTCGGTAACGGGGGCCTTACCGAGATTGTCGATGCGCGTGCGAACGGCCTGCGCGTCCGACGCCTTCGGCGAGAGCTCGAGATACTTCTTCATGTGCTCGGCCGCCGCGGGGTAATCGTGGCGCGCCTCGTAAATCAGCCCCAGGATGAACTCGCCGCGCGGCAGTTCGTGCCTGGTATCGCGGCGAACCTGCTCGGTGGCGCTCTCGAGCGCCTGGTCGAGTTCGTTGAGGTGGAAGTGAATCACGGCCTGGTCGAGGTATGCGTCCGGGAATCGCCGGCCGCCGTCGGCCTTTGTTAAAGCGGCAGCCGTCGTAGCCGCGGCTTTCCAGTCCTTCAGGTCCATCTCGGTGCGCATCAAGCGGAATCGGAGGGAGGGCGCCTTGGGATCGAGCTGAATCGCGTGCTCCAGCGCGTCGCGCGCTTCGGCTGACTTGTGCTGATTGTGATACGCCAATGCCAGCGCGCTCCAGCCAAGTCCGAACTGTGGGGCAGCAGCCACGGCCGCGTTCAAGTGGGTCTCGGCCTCGTCCCACTTTGTGGAGCGCAACGCGCTCATGCCGTCGAGCCACTCTTTTTGCGCGCCTTTCGGCACCGTCTGCGCCCCGGTAATTTCCAGACCCTCGCTGGCCGAAGGACGGGTGAGCGTGATATCGGGCAGTTGTGGGTTCTGGGTCAGCTTGTGATCCGAGAGATCGATAGTGGATGACACCAGCCCGGAGGTGGCCGCCCGGAGAATGCAGCCGGACACGCCAAAACCGGAGCCCTCGGCGAATGCCAGCGCTTCGTAGCCGCTCTGACTCGCCGTGCCCATAGTCGGCGCTTCGTTAACGGTCAGCCCGCTGGCTCCTTGCTGCATGAAAGCCGTGGACGCGTTCATGGAGTTAGCGCCAATTTCGAACGCCGTTCCCTCGTAGTGCCAAAGGTAGTCGCCCTTCTTACTGGTGATCGCAACGACGAGGGTGCGCTTGCCCGGGCAGTAGTACTCGATGCCCACCGGCTTCGGCGGTGGCGATCCGTCCATCATCACCACTCTTCCACGGAACAAAAGGGACGCGGCTTCCGCCGGCTCGGACGAGCAAAGCAAGGCCGCAAACAACCCCAGGACTGTGGCGGAGTAGCGCATCCAGGACCGAGTGTAGCAAGTCGCGAATCTAAACCGGTGACAGGCTACCTGTTTCCGTTTTTCGCGGGTCGCGGACCTGCGCCACTTAGAGCAGGTCTTCGCGCTTCCGGCGTTCGAGAACCTTGACTACGTCTCCCACTTGCTGCGCACGGTCGCGGCGCGCCACCAGTAATGCGTCGGGAGTGTCGATCACGATCAGGTCGTCCACGCCGACCAGCGCCACCGTTTTGCCGCGGGCGTCGACAAAGTTGCGGTGCGCGTCCAGGCAAACCGATTCGCCCTCCATCACGTTGCCGTCGCCATCGCCGGGCAGCAACTCATACACCGCGTTCCAGCTTCCCACGTCGTTCCAGCCGAAATCCGCCGCCGCAATGCCGCGCACGTTGCCGGCTTTTTCCATCACCGCGTAGTCGATGGAAATGCTGTCGCACAAGGGAAATGCTCGCGCCAGCCGGGCCGCGAACTGGCGCGAGCCGAAGCGCGGCAGGGACGCCAGCAGGGTGGCTGTCTTCGGCAGATGCTGCCGCAACTGGTCCAGCAGCACGCCGGCGCGCCAGAAGAACATCCCCGAGTTCCAGTAATAGTTCCCCGCCGCCAGGTAACGTTTGGCTTGCGCCAGCGCCGGCTTCTCGCGGAACCGCTTCACCGGCAGAGGTTCGGCCGTTCCGGCCTGGACGCCACGCGGAAACTCGATATATCCGTAGCCGGTTTCCGGCCAGCGCGGTTGAATCCCCACCACCATCAGGTGTCCCGCGGCCGCGCCCCGGAAGGCGGCCCGCACCACCCTGCGGTACACCGCCGGGTGGGTGACTACGTGATCGGCCGGAAACACACCCATCACGGCATCCGAATCGAGCGAGCGCAGAATCTGCGCCGCCAGGCCGATCGCCGGCGCCGTGTTGCGCTGCGTCGGCTCGGCGAGCACTTGCGCTTTGGGCACCGAAGGAAGCTGCGCCACAATCGCGTCGCGCAGGTGATGGTTGGTCAGGATCCAGATGCGGTCCGGCGGAATCACCGGCGTCAGGCGATCCACCGTGGCCTGGATCAGCGATCGCTCGCCCACCACGTTTAGCACTTGCTTGGCGGAGCGCCTGCGGCTGCGCGGCCAGAAGCGCGTGCCGCGTCCTCCGGCCAGGATCAATCCGTAACAATGGCGGTTCATTCAGTTCAACGGGTACCCGTGAATCAGGTGAAAAGTGCGATTCCAACGCGTCTTGGTGGGAAAGTGCTCCGCCAGATCCACCATGTGGCGCCAGCTCAGTGTGGGGCCGATCAGCGCCGATGTCGACGCATCGTAAGACCAATAAACCAGCAGCGGCTTGCCGATGATGTTGGCCCGCGGCACAAACCCCCAATACCGGCTATCGAGCGAGGAGTCGCGGTTGTCGCCCATCGCGAAATAACAACTGGGCGGAACGATCACCTCGCCATTCTTCACGTGGTTCAACAGCATGTCCTGGGCGGCCGGTTCCACGTGCACGTTAGGTTCGCTGGGGAAATTGTCGCGATAGGATTCGATGTAGTGTGTCTTGTGATAGACGTAAGGCTCCTGCACAGCTTTGCCGTTCAGGATGAGCTGCTTGTCGATCAGCCGTATGCGGTCGCCCGGCAGGCCGATGCAGCGCTTCACAAACGTCTGCTTGATGTCCAGCGGATAACGGAACACGATGATGTCGCCGCGCTTGAGTTCCGTGTAAGGCAGGATGTATTTCGAAACCGGCCCCGAGGGCGCGTAGGAAAGCTTATCCACCAGCAGGTGGTCGCCAATCAGCAGAGTATCTTCCATGCTGCCGGTGGGGATTACGAATGCCTGCACCAGCGAGGTGGTGCCGAATAACAGCAGAATGACGGTGATGGTCCATTCGGCAATGAACCCGCGATCCGCCGGCTCTGGCGGAGCCTCGACTGGCGGAGGCTCCGGGTCCTCCACCGCGGCTGCGTTGACTTCTTCCACAGTCACTCATTGTAACCGCAATCCTGTTATCCTGTTCTGGCAGAGTCCGCCAAGGTCGTGCGACGCGGAAATGGCGAAACTCTCAATTCCTACCGAATTCGCATGAATCTGAGTATAGGGGTACACAACCCGTTCCTCGTTAGAGAGGCTTTGTATCAGGGCACGGCTTCAGCCGTGCCGGAGGATCGGGAGAAAGGTCTGGGCTTCAGCCCCTGCGGACTCACCGAGGTCCCAGTGGCTAAAGCCCCCGGCTGCCTGCGTGTTGCGGCCCGGCTGAAGCCGTGCACTGATACAAAGCCAATCGTCGGGTTTCCACATTCATGTCGCACGCCCGTCGAGCCAACCGGGCATTGCGAAAGGTCCAGATTTTGAGCATCACCGCCGCACCCGTTTCCGTGAATCCGAATTCCGCCGCGCGTGGGCGCATGGTGTTGATGATGGCGGGCGCCACGCTGCTCAGCGCAGCGGCGCAGATCCTCATGAAGCTGGGGATGACCCACTTCAGCTTGAGCCTGCTGGCGATCGTGACCAACCTGCCGCTGATCGCCGGATACGTGCTGTACGGCCTGTTCACGCTGTTGATGGTGCTGGCGCTGCGCGAGGGCGAACTATCACTGATGTATCCGATCATCAGCCTGTCGTATGTCTGGGTGACGGCACTTTCCTACTTCATCTTCCACGACACACTCAATCCGCTGAAGCTGGCGGGCATCGCCGGCATCATGGCGGGCGTGGCCCTGCTCGGCCGCGGAGACCGGCAATGACTTCCACCCCGCTCAGTTCCATGCTGCTGGTGCTGTTCGGCTCCGTGGTGGGGAGCTTCGGCGCGGTGTTTCTGAAGCTCGGCGCGGTGCGGCTGACAGGGATCATGAGCCTGCTGAATTGGCGGCTCGCGCTCGGGGTGGCCCTGTACCTGGCCTCTTCGGTGTTCTACGCCTTCGGGATCCGCCACGGGCAGCTTTCCGTGCTGTTCCCCATGGTCGCCGTCGGGTACATCTGGACCCTGCTCTGGGCACGCCTGTTTTTCCACGAGCGGTTCACGCGCTCGAAGATGCTCGGCCTAGGCTTGGTGCTGGGCGGCGTCGTCCTGGTCGGCCTCGGCAGTTGAGGTAGGACGGACCATCGCCTTGCGTGGTCTGTCATTGTTCTCGCCGAATCACGAAACACTGTCAAGGTCGACAAACCGCCTCGAAGGTCCGGGAATCCCTGCAAATCACCGGCGACAAGATCGCCGGCGTTACGGGGGCTGCGGGTGTACTAAGCTCAAGAGGAGCCTTCTTATGCTTCTTAAGTTTCGACGCGCGCTCTTGCCCGCTTTACTTCTCGTCGCCTGCACCTCGTTGCACGCCGACGTCACCATGCGAATGGTATGGGATTTTAAGATCAACGTGGCGCTGCCCACCCCCATGCCGCAGTTGCCGTTCAACGAGATACTGACGCGCATCAAAGGCGACCACGGCTACGCCGCCATCGGCCCCATCGTCGCCATCACGGATCTTGCCACCGGCAAGGTTACCCTGCTCGACCCCAAGGCCCAGCAATACGCCACGGTCGCCATGGCGGATTACCTGTCCAAGGTCGCCGGCGCCAGCGGACAACATACGCAGGACATTCCCGATCAAGCCAAGCAGATTCTGGCGACGATGAAATTCGACGCCGAGTCGCGCGATACCGGCCGCACCGACCGCATCCATGGCATCGACGCTTACGAGCGCGAGGTGGTGGTGAACATCTCGATTCCGGTTCCGATTCCGGGGCAGGCGAACGGCCTGCACCTCAGCCTGAAAATCCAGATTTGGAAGCCCAAAGCGTCCGAGTTCGAACGCGTGCCGGCGCTGCACGAATTGGCCGCTTACAATGAGCGCAACAAGGGCTTCGGCGACCCCAGCACTGTATTGCGCCAGGTCTTCGGCTCCATGCCTGGCATGGGCGACCATCTCAGCAAGATGGTGGACGAACTCACCAAGGGCGGCAACGTGTCGCTGGGCATGCACATGGGAATCTTTGTCCCGGGCCTGGCGAAGATATTGGAACAGATGGGCGCGAAGGGTCTCCCCGCGTTGCCGCCCGACGACCAGCCGCTGGTGGATGTGAACTTCAATTTGAAGGAGCTCTCCAGTGACAAAGTGCCGGACGAGGTTTTCGCCATCCCCGCCGGATACAAAGAAGTTCCCATGGAAGGCGTGCTGAAAGGCATGACTGCCGCGTTCACCGGCGGCAAGCCGGCGGAAAAGCCGTCCGCGGAGCCGGCGCCGAGCAAGTCGCCCGCTCCGCAGCAGAAGTAGCGTGTCTACCAACCGGTAGGCGCCTCAGACCGCCTTTCAGCCCCGGTGCGGCAAATAGGAGCTGGGTACGAGGCCACAACATGGCCAGCCCGGAGGGCGACAGAGAATAGACCAGTGCGTGAGCACTCGGACCACGCGTCCAATCACTCAGCCCCGGAACGGGGCGACAGAAGAATCGCGCGCTCGCTTGCCTGCCTTGCCGTTCCCTTCCGCCCCGTTCCGGGGCTGCGCGATTCGTTTGCGTTCCCAGTGCTTACGCACCGGGCTACTGTCTGTCGCCCCTGCCGGGGCTCGCTTCACTCTTTGGTGGTACGCTCGAAAGCTCGCTATTTTCCGGGGAGCCAGCGATTCCTCCCACAATCCTTGCATTCCCGCCCGCCTCCGCTGTCGTATACATGAATGGAGGTTGCCGTGAAGCTTCTGATTCTCGCTGGCGCCGTGGCGGGTTTGCTGGCGGCCCAAACGCCCGACGTGAACTCCATCATGTCGCAGGTCGGCATCAACCAGGCCAAGAGCCGCGAAGAGCGGGCGCAGTGGATCTACCAGCAGAAGCAGCTTCTGCGCATGGTCCGCTCGAGCGGCAAGATCGCCCGCGAGGAGCGTCGGGAATACCTGGTGCTGCCGGATCGCCGCGGGGTCAAGAAAGAGCTTACGAAGTTCGATGGAAAATACGCAAAGCACGGCACTTATGTCAGCTATGACAAGCCCGGTTACGAATACAAGGGCCTCGATCTCGATGGCAGCCTGATCGGCCAGATGTCGGAAGACATGACGAACGAAAAAGACTCCGTCGATGGGATCGAATCCGATTTATTTCCATTAACTTACCATCAGCAGCTCAAGTATACGTTTCGCCTGGAAGGCGGCCTCCAGGAGTATCGCGGGCACCAGGTTTGGAAGATCGCTTTCGAACCCAAGCGGCGCGCCAGCATCATCGATGGGGACGAGGAGGGCAACGGCTCGTGGAAGGGTGAAGCGCTGATCGATGCCCAGGAGTTCCAGCCGGTTGCCGTGACCACCAGCTTGGCCTGGAAGATGCCCTCCGCAATTCGCATCCTGCTGGGCACCAACATCAAGGGGCTTGGGTTCAGCCTGAGCTATCAGAAGGTCGCCGATGGCATTTGGTTTCCAGTCAGTTACGGCGGGGAATTTGAAGTGACGGGTTTGTTCTTCTACAGGCGCACCATGAGCATTTCGCTGGTCAACAGCGATTTTAGGCACGCGGACGTGAACAGCCAGATCGCATTTGAGAAGGATTAGCCACCCGACCGCTCCCTATGGTCGCGGCTCCGATGCGTCTCCGCGCGTTTTCGTGCCTTTCGGAGCCGCGGCCATAGGGAGCGGTCGAGTGGCGAGGATGGAAAACAGGACGTGCTGACCGAGGCGGTGGAGACCGGTTGCGATTTCAGGGCGCTGGTGCGGCAGCATCAGTCCACCGTGTTCTCCATCGCGCTCCATTTCCTGCGCGACCGCGCCACCGCGGAGGAAATAGCACAGGAAGTGTTTTTCAGCTTGCACCGGAATTTGCACCAGATCGAAACGCCGGCGCACGCCGCTGCCTGGCTGCGAAAAGTGGCCGTGCAGCGCTCAATCGACGAAGGCCGGCGCCGCAGCCGCCGGCCGCAAGTGGCGCTGGCGGATGTGGCCGAGCCGGCCGCCGGCGTCAAGCCGGGCGACCCGCTGCTGAGCGAATTGCTGCGCAAGCTGGTGGCGACGCTCGCGGAGGCGCCGCGCATGGTGATGATATTGCGCTACCAGGAGGACCTGGAGCCCACGGAGATCGCTGCCGCGCTGGAGATGCCGGTGGCCACGGTGAAGAGTCATTTGCAGCGTTCGCTGGCGTTGTTGCGCGAGAAGCTGGCGCGGCGCGGCGTGGGAGAAAGTGGATGGACTGGTTAGAAGACGAATTGCGGAAAGCACTGGCGCGTGAAGATCCGCCGGAGGGATTTGCCGAGCGTGTGCTGGCTCGCAGTGCGCGCGAACGCTCGGGCGGCGCGCGTCGCTGGCTGGCTGCGGCGGCCATGGTGGTGGTGGCGGCTGGCGCCGCGGGGGCCTGGCGCGAGCACCAGGGGTACCAGGCTAAACAGGAAATGATGCTGGCGCTGCGGCTCGCCTCCGCGCCGATCGATCGCGTTCAATCTGAAATCAGGGGTATATCGCAATGAAAAGACTATTGATACTCGCGTGTTTGGCGGCGCTGCCGATGCTGGCCGCTCCGCAGCAGTTCCAGCTCAATCTCGATTCGGTGGCTGCCAAGTCCTCCGAACATGTGGACGTGTCGCTGAACAAGGCCACGCTGCAATTCGCCGCGAAGTTTCTCGATGCGGACGACGCGGACGATGCCAAGGTCAAGAAGCTGATCGAGGGCATCGAGGGCATTTACGTCCGCCACTATAAGTTCAAGGCCGCAGGCACTTGGACTCAAGCCGACCTGGAGCCGGTTCGCACCCAGTTGCAGGGGCCGGGGTGGTCGAAGATCGTCGGCGCAACCAGTTCCGAAGACGGCGGGAGCACCGAAGTCTGGCTGCACATCGCTGGAGCCAAGAACATCGGCGTCGCGATCCTCGCCGCGGAGGCAAACTCGGTCACCGTGGTGAACATCGCCGGCGACATCGATCTCGAAAGTCTGGCCAAGCTAGGCGGCCACTTCGGCGTGCCCAAAGTGAAGCCGGGCGACAAGCCAAAAAAGGAAGAGTAGGCGGGCAGGTGGTGTGCCAGACGGGTTGGCAGGAGGGACCGCCCCACTTCTGCGGTAGAATGATCCCAGCTCCCGCACGGGTAGCGCGCTGACAAAGTGGGGCAGGTCCCCGACCTGCCAACCCGCCAGTTCCGTAGTTGATGAGAACTCCCCAGCCGCCGGCACACCATCCGGGTGTGAGCTTCCACCGCCGCAGGCTACCGCACTGGCAGCCTGAAGGTGTCCCGATCTTCCTGACCTGGAGGCTATTCGGTTCCCTGCCGCGGGACTCCGTGGCGCCGTTCGCAAGAGCGGTAACCACGGCGGGCCAACGCTTCGTGGTCATGGATCGCCTTATGGACCGCGCCACCACGGGTCCTACTTGGCTCTCGGATCCTCGGATCGCGCAATCCGTCGTAGAGACGGTGGTCGCGCGGGGCAAACAATGGGGCCTGTACGACCTGTTCGCGTGGGTTCTGATGTCGAATCACGTGCACATGCTGGTGCAACCGCGGAAGCCGCTCCGCGAGGTCACTAGAGCGGTCAAGAACACGAGCGCCCGAGCGGCGAACCTGATCCTGGGACGGACAGGCACGGCGTTCTGGCAGGACGAATCGTTCGATCACTGGGTACGCGACCGCGACGAGTTCGACCGCATCGTGCTGTACATCGAGAACAACCCCGTGAGCGCGGGGCTTGTGAAACGTGCCGAGCAATGGCAGTGGTCCAGCGCGTCTGGAAGAGAGAGTGGGGCAGGTCCCCGACCTGCCTTACCGGAGATTTTCGGCTGGTGAGTGGCGCGACTCGTTACTTAAGGCGGGCGTTTGGCAGGTCGGGGACCTGTCCCACTTTGCCCCCTATTTCATCGTGTAGGAGCTCAGCACCTTCACGTAGTTCGCCCGCTCGAAGGCCTTCGGTTGCGGGACGGCGTTGCGGCTCATGCTGCCTTGCATCTGCTTGATGGAATCGTATTCGTGCTCGCCCATCCAAACCAGCAATTCGGTCGAGATGGTGTCCAGGTAGCTGATGCCGCGCTTCAATAGCGCCGAAGTCATCATCGCCACTTTGGCGCCGGCCATCATCGCCTTGATCACGTCGGTGGCGCTGTGTACGCCGCCGGTGAGCGCCATATCCGCTTTGATGCTGCCGTAGAGCACCGCGATCCAGTGCAACCGGAGCAGCAGTTCATGCGAGTTGCTGAGGATCAGGTTCGGCACCACCTCCAGCTCCTCGAGATCGTAATCCGGCTGGTAGAAGCGGTTGAACAGCACCAGCCCGTCGGCGCCCGCCGCGTCCAGCTTGCGGCCCATATTCGCCATCGAGCTGAAATACGGTCCCAGCTTGACGGCGAGCGGGATGCGCACTTCGGCGCGAATCGCCTCGACCAGCTCGATGTACCGCTGCTCCACCTGCTCGCCGGTCGTGTTGGCATCGGTGGGAATGTAGTAGATGTTCAGCTCAAGCGCATCCGCTCCGGCCTGCTGGATCTGTTTGGCGTAGCGCAGCCAGCCGCCCTTGGTGGTGCCGTTCAGGCTGGCGATCACCGGGATTTTCACCGCTTTCTTGCAATTGGCGATGTGCTCCAGATAGCCGTCACCGCTGCGCACCGGGCTCCTCAGCTCGGGGAAGTTGGTTTGCGCTTCCGCCGATATGGACGAGGTTTCCGTGATGATGCGGTCGAGCTCGTCGCTCTCGATTTCAATCTGCTCTTCGAACAGCGAGTGCAGCACCACGGCCGCCGCGCCCGCGTCTTCCATGCGGCGGATGTTGCCCACTTCCTCGCACATCGGCGAGGAAGACGCCACCAGCGGATTCTTCAGTTTCAACCCAAGATAGGTTGTCGATAGGTCGATAGTCTTGCTCAGGTCGATCATTTCTTCACCTCCGCGGTGGCCGGCTCATGCGCCATATAGTCGTACAGCTTCCAATGCTCGTTGACGTCCTGTTGCGCCAGCGTCAGCAGCTTCTTGGCTTCTTCGGGATTGCTCTTCACCAGCATGGTGTAGCGCGTTTCGTTGTAGATGAAATCCTTGAGTGCTGCGCTGGGCGCCCTGGAATCCAATTGGAACGGATTCTTGCCCTGCGCCACCAGGTCCGGGTTGTAGCGGAACAACGGCCAGTAGCCCGTGCTGACCGCCAGCTTCTGCTGGTCCATGCCGTGCGCCAGGTCATAGCCGTGGGCAATGCAATGGCTGTAAGCGATGATGAGGGACGGCCCGTGGAACGCTTCCGCCTCCAGGAACGACTTGACGGTGTGCATGTCGCCGGCGCCCATGGCTACCCGCGCCACGTAGACGCTGCCGTAGCTCACCGCCATCATGGCGAGATCCTTCTTGCCGACCGGCTTGCCGCCCGCGGCGAACTTGGCTACCGCTCCGCGCGGCGTCGATTTCGAGGCCTGTCCGCCCGTGTTCGAATAGACTTCCGTATCGAGCACCAGCACGTTCACGTTGCGGCCGCTGGCCAGCACGTGATCCAGACCGCCGTAACCGATGTCGTAGGCCCAGCCATCGCCGCCCAGGATCCACACGCTCTTCTTCACCAGCGAGTCGGCTACCGCTAGCAGGTCGAGCGCTTCGCGGCTCTTGTCGCCAGCCAGCTTCTCGCGTAGAATTTTGACCCGGTCGCGTTGCGCGAAGATGCCTGGCTCGGTGGTTTGATCGGCCTTTAGAATCGCCCCGACCAGCTCATCGCCCAGCGCGCCGCCGAGGCGCGTCACCAGCTCGCGAGCGTATTGGTTCTGCGCATCGACGGCCAGCCGCATGCCCAGCCCGAATTCGGCATTATCTTCGAACAGCGAATTCGACCACGTAGGACCGCGGCCCTCCGCGTTGGTGCAGTACGGCGTGGTGGGCAGGTTTCCGCCGTAAATCGACGAACAGCCGGTGGCGTTGCCGATGTACATGCGGTCGCCGAACAGTTGCGTCATCAGCTTGACGTACGGCGTTTCGCCGCAGCCGGAGCAGGCGCCGGAGAACTCGAACAGCGGGCGCAGAAGCTGCACGTCCTTCACCTGGCTCGCGGAAAGCGCGGCGCGATCGGTCTCCGGAATGCCCAGGAAGAAGTCCCAATTGGCAGCCTCGGCTTCGCGGATGGGCGGTTGCGCCACCATGTTGATGGCGCGGCGCTTTACCTCGCTCTTGTTCTTTACCGGGCAGACCTCCACGCACAGCGTGCAGCCGGTGCAATCCTCCGGCGCCACCTGCAGCGTGTACTTGCGGTCCTTCATATCCTTCCAACGCGCCGGAACCGCTTTAAACGTAGCCGGCGCGCCGGCCAGTTGCTTCTCGTCGTATACCTTGGCGCGGATCACCCCATGCGGACAGACCAGCACGCACTTGCCGCACTGGATGCACAGCTCCTGGTCCCACTCCGGGATCTCCAGCGCGATGTTGCGCTTTTCCCATTGCGCGGTCGCGCTGGGGAACGTGCCGTCGATGGGCATGGCGCTCACTGGAAGATCGTCGCCGTTGCCGGCCAGCATCGGCGCCAGCACCTTCTGCACGAACTCGGGCGCGGCGGCGGGAACCGCCGGCCGGATGTCGAATTGAGCGCTGACCGCGGCCGGAACCTTCACCTGGTGCAGATGCGCCAAGGCCTCGTCCACCGCCGCGAAGTTCTTCTTCACCACGCTTTCGCCGCGCTTGCCGTAAGTCTTCTCGATGGTGTGCTTGATGGCGGCAATGGCTTCGTCGGGCGGCAGCACGCCGCTAATCGCGAAGAAGCAGGTCTGCATGATGGTGTTGATGCGCCCACCCATGCCGGTATCGTTGGCCACCTGATACCCGTCGATCACGTAAAACTTGAGCTTTTTGTCGATGATCTGCCGCTGCACGGTGCGCGGAAGATGGTCCCAGACTTCGTCCGGTCCGTAGATGCTGTTGAGCAGGAAGGTGGCGCCCTGCTGGGCCGCCTTCAGCATGTCGATCCGCTCCAGGAACGAGAACTGGTGGCAGGCGATGAAGCTGGCCTTGGCGATCAGGTAGCTGGAGCGCAGCGGTGTAGGCCCGAAGCGCAGGTGGGAAACCGTAATGGCGCCGGACTTTTTCGAATCGTAAACGAAGTAGCCTTGCGCGTAGTTATCGGTTTCCTCGCCGATGATCTTGATCGAATTCTTGTTGGCGCCGACGGTTCCATCCGCGCCCAGCCCGAAGAACAGCGCGCGAATCGTGCTCGGGAGCTCGGTCGAAAACTCTGGGTCGTAGTCCAGGCTGGTGTGGGTGACGTCGTCCACGATGCCGATGGTGAAATGGTTCTTCGCTTTCGGTTTCGCCAGTTCGTCGAAAACGCCCTTCGCCATCGCCGGCGTAAACTCCTTGGATGCCAGGCCGAAGCGTCCGCCGATCACTTTTTTCTTTACATCCATTTCAACCAGCGCGGTGAGCACTTCGGTGTACAACGGTTCGCCCGTGGCGCCGGGTTCCTTGGTGCGGTCGAGCACCGCGATCGACTGGACGGAAGCCGGCAGCGCTTCGACGAACTTCTCGATCGCGAAGGGCCGGAACAGCCGCACTTTCAACAGGCCGACTTTTTCGCCCTTGGCGGTCAGCGCTTCCACGCATTCCTGCGCCACTTCGGCGCCCGAGCCCATCATCACCAGCACGCGCTCCGCATCCGGCGCGCCCACGTAGTCGAACAAGTGATACTGCCTGCCCACTACGCGCGCGAACTTGTCCATGGCGTTCTGCACGATGGTCGGCGTGGCAAGATAGAACGGGTTGCCGGCCTCCCGCGCCTGGAAGTAGACGTCCGGGTTCTGCGCCGTGCCGCGGATCACCGGCCGGTCGGGCGAAAGCGCCCGCGCGCGGTGCGCATGCACCAGCTCGTCGTCGATCATGGCGCGCAGATCTTCGTCGGTCAACTGTTCGATCTTGGCGACCTCGTGCGAGGTGCGGAAGCCGTCGAAAAAGTGCAGGAACGGCACGCGCGCTTCGAGCGTGGCTGCATGCGCGATCAACGCCATGTCCATCACTTCCTGGACCGAGTTGGAGCTCAGCAGGGCAAACCCGGCCGAGCGAGCCGCCATCACGTCGCTGTGGTCGCCGAAAATCGAAAGCGCTTGCGCCGCCAGCGCCCGCGCCGCGATGTGAAACACGGTCGAGGTCAGCTCACCCGCAATCTTGTACATATTCGGGATCATCAGCAGCAAGCCTTGCGAGGCGGTGAAGGTTGTGGCTAATGACCCAGCCTGCAAAGCGCCATGCAGTGCCCCGGCGGCGCCGCCTTCGCTCTGCATTTCGATCACCGTGGGCACCGTTCCCCAGATATTCGGCCGGTTTTCGCTCGACCACTGGTCCGCCCATTCGCCCATGTTCGACGAGGGAGTGATCGGGTATATAGCTATGACTTCGCTGACTTTATGAGCAACATATGCGGCGGCTTCGTTACCGTCGACGAGTACTTTTGGCCGGTTGGCGGTTGTACTGGACAACTTTCCCTCCTGCGGGGTCTATCAGAATTGGAATTGGGTTCCTTAAGCCATATTATAAGACCTGTTTGTCGTAAAAATCCACAATTTATTTCGGAGTTCACAAGGGTGACATCCAGTGGGCGCCGCGTTCCTTCGTAACGCCGGCGGTCTTGCCGCCGGTTCCTTGTGAATCTCGGCGGGCATGCCGGCCCTGCGTCGACACGAGTGTCGACGCGGCACGCATGAGTGCGTGCGCCACGTCAGATCACGCGCAGATCGCCTTTGCCCCACACCGTCTGGCGGCCGACACCGGTCCAGCGCGCGGCTCGCAGCCAGGGCAGGAACTCGCCCAGTTCGCCCGCGTATTCCACCACGCCAGTAAAGCCTCCCAGTGGGTGCGATTGGCCGGTGCGGCTCGACCGGCGGCGGGCGCTTGTCCATTGGACATCGTTCGCGATCAGTTCCACCGCGCGCGCGCGCGCGCCGAGACCGCGGAAGTCGATCTTGAGCGGCCCTGCGCCATAAAGCGCCCGCAGCGTCGAGATGCGATCCCGCAGACGGGCGAAAAGCACGCCAAACTCCGGAGCCACCTCCAGCCCGGTGCCCAGTCCGCCGCCGCCCTTCAATTCGGTGGGCGTCAGGAAACGCAAACGCACCTGGCGCAGCGTCAGGTCGGCTGGCTCGGAATCGAGGCTGACCACCGAAGGCGGACCAGGCCTCGCCGCCAGTTCCCATGCGGATTCATTCTCGGCGATCTGCTCGACGCCGGTTAGCGCCGCGCGTCCCCTGCCGGGACCTAGCCCCGTTTTGCCGAGTTGCTCGAAGGTCGCCCGGATTACCCCCATCAGTTCCGGCCGGCAATCGAACACGTGCATGTCGATGTGGAAGGCTTCGCCGGGCGCGATCTCCCGGCCGTCCAGAGCGGCCGTGCGAAACACGAACGGGCGCGGCCAGTCTCGCAACCCGCTCGGGAGGCCGGGGGCGTGCCCTGGTTCGAACAGCCTCGCATACACGTCGCACGAGGCCGTCTGCCGCAGCAGCAGGCCAAACGCGCCGCGTACCACGTTGCCGCTGACACCCTCCGGGAAATGCAGCCGGCCGAGCGCCTGGAAATGCCATCGAAACCGGTAGAACTCGAATGTATTCACGCGATTGAAACCGCTGGCAGACGTCCGCCTGTTGTATAATAGTAGGGCATTTGGCTCTTGATTTCCGCTCTGAGGCACAAGAAGGGGTTGCGTGAGTCCATCCGCATGCCCCTTTTTTGTTGTTGGGGAGGCCGTCGGCAGCCAGATGGAATTTGAGTTGAGTCAAAGAAGGAATAGGCACGATGAAAGAAAAAGGCACAGTGAAGTGGTTCAACGCAGCCAAGGGCTACGGCTTTATCCAGAGGGAGAACGGAGAGGACGTGTTCGTACACTTCTCCGCCATCCAGTCGCAAGGGTACCGCACACTGGATGAGGGCGCGAAAGTGGAGTTTGAGGTGACCAAGGGCCCCAAGGGGCTGCAGGCGACCAACGTCGCTTTGACCTAACGGAAGCGGTGCGGACCGGCCGCCCCGCCGCGGCCGGTTCCCGAATCCGATTCTAAACCTGGAGGTTTATGAGCAAGGAAGACTGCATCGAGGTCACCGGCACGGTATTAGAGAAATTTCCCAGCGGGCTGTTCAGCGTCCAACTCGAACATCAACGCGTGGTATTGGCGCACCTGGCCGGCAGATTACGGCGGAATCGGATCCGCGTCCTGGCCGGCGATAAGGTCACTCTGGAGTTGTCCCCTTACGATTTGACTAAGGGACGGATTACATTCCGCCACCGCTAAATTCTCAGCGACATCCCCCCAACGTTCCTCCGAAAAGTCACTTTGCGTGCGATACGGTACATACGGCGCACGATGAGGCATGGTAAAAGTCGAATGGGTATCCCTTCGATCACTGCTTTATGTTGATTCTCTCGTGAGTTGGGAAGGGGCCGGTAACTCACTCGATCAGCAGCTCAAGGGACCAGTATGAAAGATCCAAACGAGTCCGGAGATCGCCGGCGGGGCCGCGTAGCTAAATCCGCCGCAGCTACAATCAAGCCGGAGGGTGCCGTGGACAAGCCAAAGAGCGGACAAGCGCGTTCCCGCAAGCAGGCCGCCGAAGCGTCTGAAGACCTCGCCGCCGTGCTATCCCGCAAGATCGTCGGCCAGCCCGACGTCACGCGGCTGATCGTTCCCTACGTGCAGATGTTTCAGGCCGGCCTGGCTCCGGAAGGCCGCCCGGTGGGCGTTTTCCTTTTGCTCGGGCCCACTGGCACCGGCAAGACCAAGACCGTCGAAGCGCTGGCCGACACGCTGCATGGCTCGGAAAAGAACATGCTCAAGGTGGACTGCGGCGAGTTCCAGCTCGAGCATGAAGTCGCCAAGCTGATCGGCGCGCCTCCCGGCTACCTTGGCCATCGCGAGACCCAGCCCATGCTCAATCAGCAGCGCCTCAACGCGAGCACCAGCGAGCAGTGCGAGCTTTCGCTCGTCCTGTTCGACGAAATCGAAAAGGCCGCTCCGTCGCTCACGCGCCTGCTGTTGGGCGTGCTCGATAAGGGCATTCTCCGGCTGGGCGACAACACGTCGGTCAATTTCGAAAAGAGCCTGGTATTCCTGACCAGCAACCTGGGCTCGCGCGAAATGCTGCACGAGATCCACCCGGATTTCGGCTTCCAGTCGGCTGGCGCCGGCCCGCGGCCCGATCTCACCGGCAAGCTGCGCAGCATCGGCATGGTGGCCGTTCGCAAGCGCTTTTCGCCCGAATTCATCAACCGGGTGGATTGCATCATCACCTATCAACCGCTCACCGTGGCGGCGCTTTCGACCATCCTCGATCAGCAAATCGCGGACCTGCAGAATCACGTCAACACGCGTCTCGGGGAGCGTTCGTTCACGCTCGAGGTCCCGCTCGAAACGCGCCAGTTCCTGCTCGAGCGAGGCACCAGCGCGGAGTACGGCGCGCGCGAACTGAAACGCACCATCCATCGTTATCTGACGCAGCCGCTGGCCACCCTGGTCGCCACCAATCAAGTTCCGCCCGGGGCGCGCGTGCTGGCGGGGGTTGCCGAAGGCCGCGAGGCGCTTAACATCGGCGCTCTGCGCGACGCCGGCATCGCGGTTCCGTCGGCGCAGCCCACCGTACTCCTGGTAGACGATAATCGCGACCTGCTGCGCTTCCTAGAGCGGTTGATGGCCGACGCCGGCTGGAACCTGATCACCGCCGAAAGCGCCGCGGAAGCCAAGCGCGCCTTCGAACAGCACAAACCGGACGCCGTGTTGCTCGATTACATGCTCCCGGATGGCAACGGCGTGGAACTGGGCGTCGAGTTCCTGCGTGCGGTCCCCCACATGCTTGCCATCGTCATGACCGGCACGATTCTGCCGCAGGAAGAAGAGGCGCTGTGCGAGGAACACAATTTCCCCGTCCTGCGCAAGCCGTTCCTGGCGTCCGATTTGATGAACCTGATCCGCAGCCGCCTAGCCTCCGCCGGCGGCGCATCCCACAGCGCGTAAGTCCCGTGGCGCGGGCCGTCTGGCCTGCTGTGTCGAGATTCATCTCGACATTTCTTCGCCACGAGATGACACCCAAGCCGGAGGCAGCTCCGCCCCATATGCCCACAGGCCTACCTCGCCAGCTCACCGGTGATAGGCCTTCCTATCACCATTTCATGGATGGTGAACCACCGCTTGCGGGGCCATTCTCGCTCTTCGGCGGTGACTCGCCGAATCGGCAGAATTTCCCATTGCCCGTCCCACTGAATATGCGACGGACATGCAATCGCGGCGGGGAGAGAAGATCGCGCAGCGTGCGGCGCTGCTCTTATCGATGGCCGCACAAATAGTCAGCGCGAGCACCTTGCCGGGCCGACCCGCGCAGCTCCACGACGATTGGAAGCCAGCCGCCGAAGTCTCGGCCGTCGGTGACCAGCCAGCGCGGGCTTTCGCTCCAGCCGCACCCGTGGAGACGCTCGGCTCCACCCTCCTCGACAGCGCGGCCGAACCCCGGGCGCCGATCGAGGTGTGGCCCGGCGCGAGGCCTTGGGGACTCCATTTGCCTCCCGATCAGCCAAGCGACCCCTTGCGCACCGTCGAGCCGCCGACCTGGATGTTGCTGGGCGCAGCGACGGCGCTGCTGGCCACAACCAACACCCGTCATCACCGCCGCCGCACCTGCACGGGATGGCGCCATCCGGCCGAACCGGCTGCCACAAAAAGAAAGCCGCGCCCCACCCCTTGGCAGGGTGAGAGCGCGGCTGTCGAGTTCACTTCCGACTCCTAGCGCCGCTATCTGCCGCTCCCATTGGTCGCGGCTCGGAAAGCGGCTAGTCGCTTAGTAGTCCATCTCGGGCCCGTGGCCGCCAGGACCCATCGGCGCCGGTTTCTTCTCCGGGATTTCAGCCACCATGGCTTCGGTGGTGAGCATCAGCGAGGCGATGGAAGCGGCGTTCTGCAGCGCCGTCCGCGTCACCTTGGTCGGATCGATCACGCCAGCCAACACGAGATCTTCATAGGTGTCGGTGGAGGCGTTGAAGCCAAAGTTGGGATTCGAGTTTTCGCGGACCTTCTCGACCACGATCGCGCCTTCGGTACCGGAATTGATCACGATCTGGCGCAGCGGCTCTTCGCAGGCCCGCTTGATGATGTCGATGCCGATCTGCTCGTCGCCCACGCCCTTCAGCGCAGCCAGCGTTTTGTAAGCGCGCAACAGAGCCACGCCGCCGCCGGGAACGATGCCTTCTTCCACCGCGGCGCGCGTCGCATGCAGCGCGTCTTCCACTCTGGCCTTCTTTTCCTTCATTTCGGTTTCGGTCGCGGCGCCAACCTTGATCACCGCCACGCCGCCGGCCAGCTTGGCCAGCCGTTCCTGCAGCTTCTCGCGATCGTAATCGGAAGTAGTCTCGTCGATCTGCGCTTTGAGCTGTTTGATGCGGCCCTTGATGTCCTTATCCTCGCCCAATCCGTCGACGATGGTGGTGTTGTCCTTGTCCACGGTCACGCGCTTGGCGCGGCCCAGGTCTTTCAGTTGCACGCTTTCCAGCTTGACGCCGATATCTTCCGTGATGGCTTTGCCGCCGGTCAGGGTGGCAATATCTTCCAACATGGCCTTGCGGCGATCGCCGAAGCCCGGCGCCTTCACGGCGCAAGCGTTCAGCGTTCCGCGCAGCTTGTTGACCACCAGGGTGGCCAGCGCTTCGCCTTCCACTTCCTCGGCGATGATCAGCAGCGGCTTGCCGGAGCGCGCGATCTGTTCGAGCAGCGGCAGCAGGTCTTTCATGTTGCTGATTTTCTTCTCGTGGATCAGGATGTAGGGATCCTCGAGCACGGTTTCCATGCGGTCCGCGTCGGTGACGAAGTACGGGGAGAGATAGCCACGGTCGAACTGCATGCCCTCGACCGTCTCCAGTTCCGTGTTCATGGTCTTGGATTCTTCCACCGTGATCACGCCGTCCTTGCCGACCTTCTTCATCGCATCGGCGATGATGTTGCCGATGGTGGCATCGCTGTTCGCGGATATCGTGCCCACCTGCGCGATCATGTCGCCGGTAACCGGTTTGGAGAGTTTCTTGACTTCCTCGATAGCCGCGGCCACGGCCTTTTCGATGCCGCGCTTGATGGCCATCGGGTTGGCGCCGGCAGCCACTGCCTTCACGCCATCGCGGAAGATCGCCTGCGCCAGAATGGTGGCCGTCGTCGTGCCGTCGCCGGCTACGTCGCTGGTCTTGGAGGCGACTTCGCGCACCAACTGCGCGCCCATGTTCTCGAGCGGGTCCTTCAGCTCGATTTCCTTAGCTACCGTGACGCCGTCCTTGGTGATGTTCGGCCCGCCGAACTTCTTCTCCAGGACTACGTTGCGGCCCTTGGGGCCGAGCGTAACCTTCACCGCGTCGGCAAGCTGGTTGACGCCGCGCAGGATTGCCTGTCGTGAGTTCTCCGCATATACAATCTGTTTCGCCATCTTGTTTTGACTCCTTAGCTAACTTTCTGCGCCACTTTAGGCGCGTCTTCGAGTACGGCCAGAACCTCATCCTCACGCAGGATAAGAAAATCGTCGCCGACCGTCTTGGGGGCGTCCGTGCCGGAGTACTTGCCGAACAGGACGCGGTCGCCAACCTGCACTTCGAGCGGACGCAGTTTGCCTTCTTCCCACTTGCCTTTTCCAACTGCTATTACTTCGCCCTCCTGGGGCTTCTCTTTGGCACTGTCGGGAATGTACAGGCCGCCGACTTTCTGTTCCTTCTCTTCAATCCTTTTGACCACGATGCGGTCATAAAGCGGACGAATCTTCATCAAATTAAACCTCCTGTGAATGTTGATTACCAGGTATACCGGTGGAACCCGCTTGCGGTAAATCCCGCGGAGCTCCGTCATCTATTTTTAGCACACTCCAGGCGAGAGTGACAAGATTCTCTTGTAAACTGCTCTAACTTAGTTATTTATAGCACTTGACAGGAAGTCGCTAAGATTTCCTTAGCGATTCGAAGATGCCCAACTCCCGGTTCTTCCGCACCTCGTCCCACCGGAAGCAACGCCCGTTCATCGCCACGTAAACGCCCGGCTCGAGCGTTTGCGCGAAAGCCAGCGCCGTCCCCAGATTGAACAGGCCATCCGAGCTGCCGAACGTGTAGGGAACCATGGCGCCCGTGAGCACGATGGTCTTGTACCCGAATCTGGGCCCCAGCACCGCCGCGGTGCGCTCCATGGTATCGGTGCCGTGCGTGATCACGATGCGATCTTCGGCGGCCTCCTGGCAGCGTCCGGCGATCGCCTCCCGGTCGCGATCGCTCATTTCGAGACTGTCGACCATCATCAGGGTCTCGACCGCTAGATCCAGATGGCACCGCCCCAGGCGCAACATGTCGAGAAGGTGCGTTCGCTGAAAGAACAGCTCGCCCGAGAGCTCGTTGTACTCTTTATCGAAAGTGCCGCCGGTGGCGATCACGCGGATGCGGCGGTTATCGGACATGCGCGAACTCCCGCGCGGCGACGTTGCGATTCGAATGGATGGAGCGGGGTACGGGATTCGAACCCGTGTAAATCAGCTTGGAAGGCTGACGCCCAACCACTAGGCCAACCCCGCAATCCCGGCGCGTCGAGCAGCGGCAACAACCAATCTACCACCAAAGCCGCCCGCTCGTGGCGCGGCTTGCCCGTGCACCATCCGGGCCTGTCAAGGCGGCAGAGCCGAGAGTCGTCTCGGCTTTTCTTCTGTTTTCTTATTGCTGCCGCAACAAAAAAAGGGTCGAGAAGACTCTCGACCCAGCAGGCTTGACAGCCCCGGATGGTGCACGGGCAGCACGCGCCACGGACGCAAATTACGCCAAATCGAACTTCTCCTGGTGAAGCAGGGGATCGCTCTTCACCATAACGGTGCGGCCGAGCACTTCCTCCAGCTCTTGCAGGTAAGTATTTTGGTTGCTCTTGAGGAGTTTGGCAACCTCCGGCGAAACGCGCAGCATGACGTCGTTGCCTTCGATGGCGGCGGCGATCTTCTGGGCTTCGCCGAGGATCTCGCCCACTACCGTCTGCGGGCTCTTCACATAGCCGGCTCCCTCGCAGTAGGGGCACGGCGTGCAGAGGGTTCGCTCCAGGCTCTGCTTGACCCTCTTGCGGGTGATGGCCACCAGGCCGAAATCGTTGAACTGAAGGATTTTGTATGGCGCCCGATCGGCGCGCATGGCGTCTTCGAGCGTCTGCATCACCTTCTGCCGGTTCTTTCGCTCGTCCATGTCGATGAAATCGATCACGATGATGCCGCCCAGATCGCGCAGGCGAATCTGCCGCACGATTTCGCGAATGGCGTCGGTGTTGGTCTTGACGATGGTGTCTTCCAGCCGATTGGACTTGCCGACGAACTTGCCGGTGTTCACGTCTATCGCCACCAGCGCCTCGGTCTGATTGATGACGATATGGCCGCCGCTCTTGAGCCAGACCTTGGGGCGGAGGGCTTTTTCGAGCTCCGAGGTGATGCCGAACTCGTCGAAGATGGGGTTCGAGCGGGAATACAGCTTGACGCGGGTGATGAGGGCGGGTTGGAAGCGCTCGACGAAACGCAGCACGCTCTCGTAAGCTTCTTCGTTGTCCACCCAGATGTTCTTGAAGTCGGTGGTGAGCTGATCGCGCAGCACCCGTTCCACCACGTTGAGGTCATGGTGGATGAGCAGCGGCGCCGGCTTGCGCTCGGCCTTCTGCCGCATGTCGAGCCACATGTTGTAGAGGAAATGCATATCGGCGCGCAGCTCTTCTTCGCTGCGGCCGTCGCCGGCGGTACGGACGATGAATCCGCCGGGGATGCCGGTTCGATTGGCCTGGAGCACGCGCTTCAGCCGCGAGCGTTCCTCGTCGCTCGGAATCTTGCGCGAGACGCCGATGTGATCGACGGTCGGCATGTAAACCAGGAAGCGGCCGGGGAGCGCGATGTGCGAGGTGATGCGGGCGCCCTTCTGACCCAGCGGCTCCTTGGCGATCTGGACGATGATTTCCTGGCCGCCACGGAGCAGGTCGCTGATGGAAGCGGTAGCGCCTTTCTCGGGGCGACCCTCACTGGTTCTGGGCGCAGCCACGGTACGCTGCTCGGGGCGCGCTTCCTGCGGGCGCGCCGCGTCACCAGGCGCCGGATTGCGGTCGCGGCCGCCGCGGCGGCGCGTGCGGCGGGAAACGCGATGCTGATAACGGGGGCCCTGCTCGCGCAAGGTCGCGGAGAGATTGGTGGGCGTGGGTGCGGGATCGGGGCCTCCCTCCGAGACCTGGTCTTCCACCGCGGCTTGAACTTCCGCGGCAGCTTCGCCTTCCGCAACGTCCTCGCCTTCGGCGCCCTCTTCGCCCTCGGCAATCTCCTCGTCTTCGGAAGCCGCTTCCAACTCCGCGCCGGCCTCCGTCGAGTCGGGAACCGGGGCCGATTGCGGCGCCTCGGTGAGCTCGCCGGCTACCTCTTCCACCTCGGGCGGCGCCTGGGCGAATTCTTCGGCGCTTTCGGTATCCAGGGGAGCTTCCGCGATGGTTTCCACTTCGGCTGGCGCCGCGGGGCGAAGCACCTCGAGCGGAACAGGTGGCGCTTCCCAAGCGGCCGCCGGCGTTTCGGGTTCGGCTTCGGATTCGAGCTCGGCTTCGACTTCGCCAGTCTCGGCCTGCTCTTCGGTAATCGCTGACCCTTCGAAACCAGTCGGCTCCGGCTCTTCGTCCCGTGTGTGCGCCGGGCCAGTGTACTTGGCCAGCGATTCGCCGGGCAGCACCAGCAGATCTTCGCTGGGAGCCGCGAACGGCGCGGCCGGCTCCGGCAAGCGCGGCTCGGCCGGTGGGGCCGGCTCGGCGGCGTGATGGCCGGGAGAGTAGAACTTGGAATCGGGCAGCCCGCGTCCGCCCCGCTGGCCGCGGCGGCGGCGGGAACGGCGTCCCCCGCGGCGGTCACGATCGCGGTCGTCGCGGCGCTCTACCGGCGTGGGCACGGCGGCCTCAGCCAGCACCGGCGGCTCGGCCGGCGTGGCGGCGACAGTCTCTATCACAGCGGCAGGCGCTGGGACATCCGCCACAGGCGCCGCTTCCGCCGCCACGGGCGGCGTGGCTATGACCGCGGCCGGCGGCACGCGGTCCATTTTGAGGACCTTATCCTCCACGCTGGTGACGATCTTGTCGTACTCTTCGTTATCTTCGAAGAAATCGGATACATACAGAAATGCATCCCGATCCAGGCCGATGTCGACAAACGCCGACTGCATGCCCGGCAAGACTCGCGTCACGCGGCCTTTGTGAATACTGCCGGCCAGCGAATATTCGTTCTCTCGCTGGTGGTAGACTTCGCAAACCTGATCGTCCTCCAGAATCGCCACACGCGTTTCGTGGCGGTTGGAAGAGATCACTAATTCCTTGGACATCCGTTGCCTCCCCGGGAACTTGGGGAGAGTCTCGGAGGGAACTCCGGCACCCTGCGTGCACGCCTGTCCACCTGTACGTACAGGCCGGCAAGCGATCCATCGAAGAAAGCTCACGCTGGCCGCGCGGTGGAGCTTCCACTCAAAACACCGAACGGCCGGGAACCGCTCCTCTCACCTAAGGGAGCGCTCAAAAGCGCCACCACCCCGAGGGTCTCTTCTTAGGCTCCCGATAACCTTTCTATTGCGGACTCGCCCTTCGCGGGCGGCCCGGCTAATTAACGAATCTTCTGAGGCGGACGTTATTCACCAGCCCCAAAGCCAAAAAGCTCGACCAGATACTGGAACCACCGGCGCTGAAGAACGGCAACGGAATGCCGGTCACTGGCATCAAGCCCGCCACCATCCCCACGTTGACCACAACGTGGAACAGCAACAGGCTGGCCACCCCCATGCAGATATACATACCCACCGGATCGGGCGCCGTCTGCGCATTCTGGACAATGCGCATAATCATTACAAAGAACAGCGACAAAACAATTACTACCCCGACAAATCCATGCTCTTCGGCAAGCGACGCAAAAATAAAATCCTTCTGCGACACCGGCAGGAAACGTAACTGGGTCTGCGTTCCCTTGGTAACTCCCTTGCCGAACATCCCGCCCGCTCCCACCGCGATCTGGGATTGAATCAACTGATACCCGGCTCCCTGGGGGTCGCGGTCCGGATCGAGAAAACTCACCAACCGCGCCCGCTGAAAGTCCTTCAAGAAATACCAGCCTACGGGAAGCACCAACATCGTAACCACGGCGATTACGATCACGTACTTGCGCCGCAGCCCGGCCAGAAAGGCGCCTACCATCAAGATGGCGATATACGTCAACGAGGTCCCCAGATCGGGCTGTTTCAGCACCAGCAGCGTAGGGACCAGCACCAGCGACGAAAGTATCGTCATCTCCCGGATCTCCAGCGTTTCCGTCTTGATTTCCGCCAGATACCGGGCTACCAACAATATTATCATCAGCTTGACAAATTCCGATACTTGTAAATGTAAACCGCCCCCGAGCGGAATCCACCGGCGCGACCCAAAGGCCGTCTGTCCCACCACGTAAGTCACCAGAAGGGCCGCCACCGAAAGGATGTAATAAGTCGGTACGTAATGCAGCAGCGTATGATAGTCTACCGCCAGAATCAGCCACATCAGCAGCAGTCCGCCGCCAACGTAAAGAATCTGGTGCCACCAGGCGCTGTGGTAGGGGCTATCCAGGGTGGCACTGTATATTTGCAGAATGCCGATACTGCACAGCGCCAGCGCGATCAGCAGCAGGGTCCAATCCAAATCGCGGGCGGAGAGATAACGGGTCATGTCAGTTGTGAGCCTGCGCCGCCGGCGAATCGGCGCCGGGTATCCCGAGATGCGTCATCTCCGAGAGGCGCGCGCTGACCGAACTCCGCTGTTGGCGCAATGCCTCCAGCCTGGTCTTTTTGTCGAAATAGGCTTTCATGACATCGCGCACGATGGGCGCCGCCAGATAGCCTTCCCTGCCGTGATCGAACAGAGCCACCACCACGATTTCCGGCGCCGCGCGCGGCGCGAAGCCGACGAACCAGGCGTTATCCGTCATATCGACTCCGCCCTTCTGCTTGGCGAAATCGGCCGACGCCACCTGCGCGGTTCCGGTCTTGCCGCAGACTTCGATGCCCTTCAAAGCCGCGTATCCGCCGGTCCCGCCTTCGTTCACTACGCCATACATGCCGTCGATCACATCCTTGACGTGATCCGGATCGAGCGGCCACGAATCCGGTTTTTCGGTGGCGTCCAACTCCCGCACCAGGTGCGGATGGTGCCAGACTCCACCGGCCGCGACGCCGCCGATCGCGCGCGCCAGTTGCAGCGGAGTCACCGTCAGCGCGCCCTGTCCGATGGCCACGGATATGGTCTCGCCAGCCCACCACTTTTCGCGGTAATTGCGCAGCTTCCATTCGGGCGACGGCACGATGCCGGAGGCTTCATTCGGCAGGTCGATTCCGCTCGGGTGGCCGAAGCCCACCAGGTTGGCATAATAGGCGATGTTGTTGATCCCCATCTTGTCGCCCAGCGTGTAAAAGAAAACGTCGCAGGAGTGCACGATGGCGTTGTGCAGGGAAATCGTGCCGTGCCCGCCCTTCTGCCAGCATTTGTGGTAGCCGCCGTAAAACGACGCGCCGCCGTTGCAATGCACGGCCCAGTTCATATCGACGGTGCCCGTCTCCAGGCCGGCCAGCGCCATGATCGGCTTGAACGTGGAACCCGGCGCGAGTTGCGACTGAATGGCGCGGTTCATCATGGGATGGTCCGGATTATCCATGATGACCTTCCAATCCGCCGTCTTGATGCGGTCGGCGAATTTGTTGAGATCGAACGCCGGCCGGCTGACCATGGCCAGCACTTCGCCCGTGCGCGGATCGAGCGCCACCACCGCCCCGTTGCGGCCATCCATGGCGAGCTCGGCGACCGCCTGCAAATCCAAATCGATGGTGAGTTGCAAATCCTTGCCCGGCGTAGCGGGCTTCATTTTCAGAATCTGCCGCACCTGCCCGCGGTTGTCCACCACCACCTGGCGCTGGCCATCCACGCCCGCCAGCGTGTCGTTGTACTGCCGCTCAATACCGAACTTGCCGATCGCGGTGCCCGGATCGTACTTGGCGAACTCCGGCAGATCCAATTCCTGCTCGCTGATTTCACCCGTGTAGCCGATCACGTGCGCCATCATGCCGTTCTGCGGGTAGGCGCGCTTGTAATCCTGCGTCAGCAGCAGCTCGGGGAAAAAGTCGCGGTGCGAGTCGACGAACGACAGATCGGCTGACGTGACCACGTCCTTCAGCACGATCGGATCGTACTTGGGCCGCGAGCGGTAACGCCGCACCTTGGCCTGTAGATCGGCCAGGTCCAGATCCAGGCCGCGCGCGATCGGCGACAGATGCGCTTCATTCAACGATTCGCGCATCAGCAGCAGCCGGAAGGAACTGTGATTGTCGACGATCACGCGCCCGTCGCGATCGAGGATGCGGCCGCGCGGCGCCGCCATCGGTTGCGATTTTACGCTGTTGGCGAGGGCGCGCTCGTCATAAAACTGCGGATTCTGAACCTGCAGCCGCCAGAAGCCCGAGATCAGAAAGACGAACGCGATAACCGTGGCGTACTGAAAAATCGCGATCTTGCCCGCCGCCTGCCGGTTGTCGTCGCGCAGGGGTGGCTGGTGGATGGCTTGGGACTCGAGATTGGGATCGATCGGCGGCAGGGTCACAGCACCAGGGCGCAAGCTGGCTCTTCTCTTTCAGTGTAGCCCAATGGCCGAGGTAACGCCGGCGGTCTTTGCCGCCGGTGATTTGGGATTCCGGAACTTCGAGGCGGTTGTGGTCTGCTGGGATTCCGTTCAGCGAGGCGCTTGACAGGGTCGAGAAACCGCTCTGAGTTCCGGAATCGCGGGCAAATCACCGGCGACAAGATCGCCGGCGTTACCGGGGCTTTTCATGGAATTACGCGAGCCAGCGGCCCATCCCAACAGACCACGGAAACCGATGGTCCGTCCAGGTCCGTCCTACCGGCGCTGCGCAAAAAACTTCCGCAACAGCTCCACGCATTCCGGCGCGAGGATTCCTTCCACAACTTCCACCGTATGATTCAGGGTTCCGGAATCGGCGATGCGGAATCTGCTGCGCACGCCGCCGAAGCGCAGGTCGCGCGTGCCGAACACCAGGCGCTCCACGCGCGCGGCCACCAGCGCGCCCGCGCACATCACGCAGGGCTCCAGCGTGCAATACAAGGTTGCGCCCGCCAACCGGTAGTTGCCCGCCGCCGCGGCCGCTTCGCGCAGCGCCAGGATCTCCGCGTGAGCCGTCGGATCGTGGCGCTCGATGGGGCAATTCCACCCGCGCCCAACGATAGCGCCACCCATCACCACTACCGCGCCCACTGGCACTTCGCCCAGCGCCGCCCCATGCGCCGCCAACTCGAGCGCCTGCCGCATGTACTGTTCGTCAGCCGACATTTGGATTGGTACCGATTTCAGGTTTTTGGGCAAGCGAAAGAGCCCGCTGAAAAACAACCAAAAGCATCATGGCCACGGATGAACACAGATGAAGACAGATTGAAAAGAATTGGTTTATCCGTGTTCATCTGTGTTCATCCGTGGCCAAAGATTTTTCCCGGACTTTCTCAGTAATCTCTAAAATATGCCCGACCCTTCTATCTTCGCGCACGCCCATTGCCCCGCGCCGCGAGATACACTGCATGGGAGGCTGCGGCCGCTCCACCTGCGGACCGCCCTGGAGTCTTATGGACGCGCTTACCATTCACCGTCTGCACTTCGCATTCACCGTCACCTTTCATTACCTGTTTCCCCAACTGACGATGGGGCTGGCTTTGCTGATTCTGATTTTGAAAACCATGGCGCTGCGCACTGGCAACCAGCATTACGCCAGCGCCGCCCGCTTCTGGGCGAAGATTTTCGCCATCAATTTCGCCATGGGCGTGGTAACCGGCATTCCGATGGAGTTTCAGTTCGGCACCAACTGGTCACGCTTTTCCAAAACCGCCGGCGGCGTGATAGGCCAGACGCTGGCCATGGAGGGCGTCTTTTCCTTCTTCCTGGAATCGAGTTTTCTCGGCGCGTTCCTGTTCGGCGAGAAACGCCTGGGGCCGAAGGCGCACTGGTTCACGGCGCTGCTGGTATTCCTGGGCTCGTGGGCGTCGGGATTCCTGATCGTGGCCACCGATGCCTGGATGCAGCATCCCACCGGGTACGCCGTGGGCTCTCACGGCGAGATGGTCCTCACCAGCTTCTGGGGCCTGCTGCTGAATCCGTGGGCGGGCTGGCAATACCTGCACACCATGGGCGGCTCGGTGGTGACCGCGGGCGTCGTGGTGGCCGCGATCGGCGCGTTCTATTTGCTGACGGGCAGCAACCAGGAGCACGGCCGCACCTTCGTGCGCCTGGGCGTGATTGCGGCAATCGCTTCCACGGTCCTGATGGTCTTCCCTTCGGGCGACGGGCAGGGCCGCAACATCGCGTGGAACCAGCCGGTGACACTAGCCGCCATGGAGGGCTTGTACACCACCGAACAGGGCGCGCCGATTGCCATCCTCGGCCAGCCGGATATGGACCGCAAACGTCTCGACAATCCGCTCGTCGTTCCGCGCGTGCTCAGTTTTCTGACCTATCAGAAGTGGAAGGCCGAGGTGAAAGGCCTGGACGCGTTCCCGCCGCAGAACTGGCCGGACAACGTGCCGCTGGTTTATTACAGCTACCACATTATGGTCGGGCTGGGCACCATCTTTCTGGCCGTGCTGGCCATCGCTACGTTCAAGCTCTGGCGCGGCTCGCTCTATCAGTCGCGGCCATTGCTCTGGCTGTTGATGATGATGCTGCCCTTCCCTTACATCGCCAACACCGCCGGCTGGATCACGGCCGAAGTGGGACGCCAGCCGTGGCTCATCTACGGCGTGATGCGCACGCCGGCCGGAGTTTCGGCGCAGGTTGCTTCCGGCAATGCGCTGTTTACGCTGATCGGCTTTCTGGGGATCTACACCATTCTTTCGATCCTGTTTCTGTTCCTGGTCTATCGTGAAATCGAAGAGGGGCCCGAGCACGCGGCCGCCGTTTGAGGAGTCATTATGGAAACGATCTGGTTCTGGCTGGTCGCCTGCATGTTGGTGGCCTACGTGATTTTCGACGGCTTCGATCTCGGCGCCGGGATCGTACATTTTTTCGTGGCGCACAAGGATGACGAGCGCCGTGTGGTGCTTTCGACCGTCGGTCCCGTTTGGGACGGCAACGAAGTCTGGCTGTTGGCCGCCGGCGGCACGCTCTACTTCGCCTTCCCTGCCCTCTATGCGTCCAGCTTCAGCGGCTTCTATCTGCCGCTGATGATGGTGCTGTGGCTGCTGATTCTGCGCGGCGTTTCGATCGAGTTCCGCAACCACGTCGAAAGCCCCGTGTGGCACCCGCTGTGGGATGCCGGTTTCGCGGTGGCGAGCGCGCTGCTGGCGATCTTCTTCGGCGCGGCGCTGGGCAATGTGGTACGCGGCGTGCCGCTCGATCGGTCGGGCGAATTCTTCCTGCCGCTGTGGACCGATTGGACGCCGGGCACGTCCCCTGGCATTCTCGATTGGTACACCGTGCTGGCCGGCGTGACCGTGCTGGCCGTGTTGGCGCTGCACGGCGCGCTGTGGGTTGCGCTCAAGACCTCGGGCGAAATCGAAGTGCGGGCGCGCCGCGTGGCCGGCGGCGTCTGGTGGGGCGTGCTGGTTTTGGTGAACCTGCTCACGGTAGCCAGTTTTTACGTTCAGCCGCGCTTGCAGGCCAGCTTCGCCGCCCGGCCCTGGGGATGGATATTCCCGTTCATCGCCGTCGCGGCCTTGCTGTACGTTGCGGTGATGAACTGGCGGTTGCAGGAGCGCGCCGCCTTCCTCGCATCGTCCCTGTTTCTCGCCATGATGCTGGTCAGCGTGACCTTCGGCTTGTACCCGTGCGTGCTCCCCTCGAATGGCGATCCCGCGAACTCGCTGACCATTGCGAATGCGTCAGCCGCATCATACGGCCTGCATATCGGCCTGTTCTGGTTCATCCCCGGCATGCTGCTGACAACCGCGTATTTCATCTACGCCTACCGCAGCTTCGCGGGGAAAGTGGGAGTGGAAGAACGGCCGTAAGTCAGTGTACTGAGTTAGATGCTGACAGTCCGCGCTCTCATCGCGGCGGGGCCCGCATGAGCGCCAGCTTGAGATTATCGCAGATTAAAACCTGGCGTTTATCGGCAATAGATCATGAATGATCATGCGAGGTGTCTTCCCGACGCGATACATGGCCCGTGCGGCTCCACATCGACCGAGTTTTTGCGAAGATGGTAAAGTTTGGATGCCGCATGGGCTCTATCTTCATTAGCTACAGGAGGGACGACTCCGAGGGCCAGGCTGGCCGTTTGTACGACGACCTGGTTGCCGTGTTCGGGTCCGATTCCGTGTTCATAGACGTTGCGGCGCTTCAACCCGGGCGCGATTTCCGAACAGCGATTGATCAAAGCTTAAGCTCGTGCGGCGTGTTTCTTTCGGTGATCGGAAAGACCTGGCTGACTGCGGCGGACACCTCGGGCCGACGCCGGCTTGACGATCCTGCCGACTTCGTTCGCATCGAAACTGCGGCCGTATTGAGGCGCGATATCCCGGTCATCCCGGTTCTGGTCCAGGGCGTAACGGCTCCTAAGCCCGACCAGTTGCCTGACGATTTGAAGGATCTCGCCTATCGCAACGCGATGGAGTTAACTCATCCGCGCTGGGAGTCGGATGTCCAGCTTTTGGTCCGAGCGGTGCGCCCTTACGTATCGAGACCAAGCGCAGGTTCTGGGTCAGAAGTCATTCGGCCTGCAAAGAAATCAATCGGGCTTAACTACTTACTGTTAGCTACAGGTGTGCTTTTTGTGCTGGGAATGGTGTTTTACCTTTGGCCCGGCAAGGGGACAAACGGCCCTCCAGCGCGGCAATCGACAGAGGTGAATACGTCCCCGGCGTCTCCTGGCTTTGCGGCGTCGGAGACTACCGAGCACACCCCGGCAAAACCAGTCGGCCCTTCAGTGCGGGAATCGACAGAGAGGAACGCGTCCCCGACGTCGCCCGGCTCCGCGGCGGCGGAGACTACCAAGCGCACCCCGGAAAAGATGGCGATTCAGGCGCCAAACGCGCCTGCCAGCGTAGTCGAAGATTTCTCTTTGTCCGCCAAACAAGAGCCTCTGGCGAACAATCCCCGGCGGTACACCTTCACCTTATCCCTCAACGCGCCAGGCGGGATTGTCCGCGACATCGCCCGCGTCCACTACGATCTCATGTACGACGCCAACCCTATCTCACTGGACGGTGGCAACCCGCCGAGGTTCAGCGCCGTTTACGAGGGCTGGGGATGTTATGAAACGGTGGAGGTGACTGTGTATTTCAAATCGAGTGTATCGAAGCCGTTGGAAAAGACTTTCAGTATGTGTAAGGCTCTGGGCCAGTAAGGCTCGGCTCCGTTCACGGGCGCACCCTGGAGGCATCCTCGTCCCGAAACGCCCGCCCCGCTTCATACAACGCAACTCTGCCTTTGATCTCCTCCGCCAGCGCGGGCTGTTTTTCTTCGATAGCGCGCGCTTCCGCCCGGCGCGCGGTGAGCGCGGCGTCGGTGAACTGGCCTTTCTCGGCGTAGGCGGCGGCCAGCGTGTCGAGCACTCGCGCGTCTTTTCCCTTCGAGAGCTCAACCGCCCGCACGGCAAACTGGAGAGCCTCGGTGCCGTTGCGGACGGCCGCATCAGGCGACGTCGCGAGCGCCCACGCCGCACGCCGCAGCGCCTGTGCGTCGCTCGGTTCGAGCTCGATCGCCGCGCGCCAGTGCGCCAGCGCCTCCGCCGTTTGCCCTTGCGCAGCGAGGGCATCGCCCAGGCTATCGTGCGCCTCCGCGTATTTCGGGTCGATCTCGAGCGCGCTCCGCCATTCGGCCGCCGCCCCCTGCGCATCCCCGCGCCGGCTCAGCAGCAGCCCCAGTTCATAGTGCGCGGGTGCGTACCGGGCGTCCAACGAGATCGCCCCGCGCAACTCAACCAGCGCCTCGTCCAGCCTTCCCAGTTTCTCGAGCCCGCCGCCCAAATTCGCCCGCGCGGCGGCGAAATCCTGCTTCAGCGCGACGGCCTTTTCGAATTGCACTACGCCTTCTTCCACACGCCCTGTCTCGACCAGCAACACGCCAAGATCGTTGTGCGCCCCCGCGGATATGGGATCCGCTTCGACCGCCGCGCGGAGTTGGATCTCGTTCGCCTTCCGCAAGTGCGCCGCGGCTTCTTCGCGGTGGCCCGTCATCATCAACACCGTGCCCAGCTTGCGGTGAGCGAATTCGTCATCCGGGTTCAGTTGTACCGCTTGCCTCCACCGTGCGGCGGATGCTTCATACGCGCCCGTCCTCTGGAAATAGGTTGCGCGGTCCACCAGCCGGTAATAGTCGAGCACCGGGCCGCCGATCCGCCGCAGACCGTCCGCCGGGATGTTCACAAACTCCGGCAGATTTACCGCGCGGTTGGCCGCGGTGGTGTTCTCGATCAAGATCGGCGGGCTGTCGTTGCCTTGCTCATCGATGTGGGTGAGATACATCTGCGTGTAGGGCGACCGCGCCTTCGACGAAAACACCAGCCAGCGCCCGTTGGGCGAAAAGCTGTGCCACGAATTCATACGGACCGTGTTGCACCGCATGTGCCGCGCCACGCCGCCCGCCGCGGGAACAATGTACAACTGGCTGTCGGGACGCATGAGTTGCCCGTTGCGGCACTCGACGAACACGATCCATCGCCCATCCGGCGACACCTTGGGAAACGTGTTGCTCATGCCGTTGCGCGACGCGCCGGCGATCGGCTCGGCCACGCCTCCTTCACCGCTGTGGAACGGAATCCGGTACAGGTCATATTGGATTTGCAACTCGTTTGGGTCGTTGGCGAATGCGGCCAGCGGCACGCCCGGCGGATTGGGGTCGGTGGCCGCGGCGCGGGCGAATACCAGGTATTGGCCGTCGGGACTCCACACGCCGCCCATTTGCACGAACCGCGGATCGTCGGCGCCGGGGAGCGGCCGCAATACTCCCGTCTTACGGCTGTACCAGCTCAGGATTCCACGCGTCGGGTAAAAGACCTGGAGGAACCGGTAGTCCTTGAAATTGGCCACATAATAGTTGCTCGGCGGCACTTCGGCGGATGGCGTCATCGCGGCCGGATTGACGGTTGTGGCGACGTACTGCCCATCCGGCGAAACCCGCGACATGAAGCCGATCCGGATGTTCCCCTTCAGCTTGCCCTCGGGCGAACTCCATTGGATTACGTCCGTCTTACGAATCGCCATCTCGGGCGCCACCTGCGCCAGGAAATACATCCCGCGGTTGCCCTGCAACCCGTCCAGATCCATGCCCATCGTTTTGCCGTCGGCCGAAAACGAATGGCAATTGGCGCACACCGGCAGATTCTCCATCACCACCCGGCTGCTCGATTCGCCCACGCTGCGCACTCTCCAGGCCACCAGCGGCAGCGCTTGCGCGGCCAGCGGTTTGATCACGCCCTTCTCCAGCTCCGAGGGCATCAGCGGCACGTCGCGATAGAAGATTGGCGCACCCACCGCATCTCTCGACGTGTGAATGACGACGCTGCCGCGCGACACGGGCTGGCCTCCGCCGTTGCCACGGAAGCCAAGGACGGTCACCGTGGCCGCGCTCGCAACCGAGTGCCGTTTGATGGTCTGCCACGTTGCCGCGTCCGGCCTCCAGGTGTGTGCCACGGCCATCTCGGGCGTCAGCGTGGGCGGCGCGTTGGTGCTGGCGACGCAATCCGGATCGATCTTGCCAATGCGGGGCCGCTCGCCATTCGATATCGAATGAATCGCCGCCGCGCCGTCGCCGAATGAGATTTCGATCTGCCAACGAGTGACAGCGTTCGCACCGTCGCGCCAAAGGAACTGGGGCGGCGTGATCTCCGGCGGAAAGATCGACCCATCTTCCGGATAATCGATCACAATTGCCGTTGGCTCGCCCGCCCGCGCCGCGCTTGTGGTCGGGTCCTTGCGGCCTTCCACACCGTCCCACGCGCCCGCCGCCAGCGCGATCAAAATCCCGGGCAAGAAAATCACGCAGGCCGCGCGCCCGCCCATCACTCGCATCCCCTCACAATTCCAGCTTACAGCCGGACGTGTTGCCTCGGGCAGCAGCGGTCATTTCGGTAAGATTCTTTCCGAAAACATGGCCTAAGTGCTTTGTTTTCGAAAATATTTGGTAAGCATCTTACCGTTTCGCTCCGGCTTGGCGCTCCTGTATGGTTTCGGCCGCCGTCAGGCCAATACTCAGCCGCCCACCCCCTTTCGCCGCGGCATGCAATGGGTTATGAATAGCATTCTCAAAGCTATGCGATTCTCAACCAAATACACTGCCATCCGGATTTCGATCGGCGCCGCGCTGCTCACCGCCGCCGCCGCGGCACAGGCCGCTCCCGCGGCGCGCACCCACACCTGGTGGCATGACGACGGGCCCGGCGTCCGTCCTTACACCGTCAACGCCAAGAAGCTGCCGTTGATTTCCGTCAAGGGCAACAGGTTCGTCGACCCGGAGGGCGCCACGGTGCTGTTCCGCGGCCTTTCCATCTCCGATCCCGACAAGCTCGAAATGCAGGGCCATTGGAACCGCGAGCACTTCGCAAAAGTGGCTGAGATGGGAACGCGCATAGTGCGCATCCCTGTCCACCCGATCGCCTGGCGCGAGCGGACGCCCGCCGAGTATCTCAAATTGCTCGACCAGGCCGTCGAATGGTCAACCGACCTGGGGATGTATGTCGATCTCGACTGGCATTCCATCGGCAATCTCACGACCGGCGTTTTTCAGGACCCCATGTACGATACTTCGCTCCAGGAGACCTACCAGTTCTGGCGCACCATGGCCCGCCACTTCGCCGGCCATAATACGGTGGCGTTCTTTGAACTCTTCAACGAGCCCACCACTTTCCGCAACCAGCTCGGCCCGGTCTCCTGGGACGAATGGAAGAGGATCAACGAGAATATCATCGCCATCATCCGCGCGAACAATGCGAAGGCGATACCTCTGGTGGCCGGCTTCGATTGGGCGTACGACCTGACGCCGATCATTCTCAGTCCGATCGCCGCCGACGGTGTCGGCTACGTGGTTCATCCGTATTCCAACAAGCGGCCGCAGCCGTGGGAGCCTAAATGGGAAGAGGACTTCGGTTTCGCCGCCGCTACGTATCCCGTGGTGGCAACCGAGTTCGGTGGATTCGAAAGGCCGGCTGAGTTTGGGCCGTCGATCATCAAGTATCTCGAGCGCAAGGGCATCAGTTGGATGGTCTGGTGCTTCGACCCGGAGTGGGGACCGACGCTGATCAGCGACTGGAACTACACGCTGAACAAATCCGGCGAATTCGCCAAGCAAGCGTTGCACGGGGCTGTGCAATAGGCGGGAATAGCCAGTTCAGATCGGCCCGACCGCTCCCTATGGTCGCGGCTCCGATAGACTCTGAACGCGATCTGAGCCGCGACCGAAGGGAGCGGTCGTTCTGACCCAAAAGAAAGGTCGAGATGACTCTCGACCCTGCCGGCCGACGGCCTGCGCCACGGCGGCTACACCGACCGCAGGCGTTCGGCGGCGGCTTCGGGCGTGAGATCGCGCTGCGGGTGCGTGGCGGAGAATAATCG
>JBELAO010000060.1:0-22580 GCA_049508735.1 Bryobacteraceae bacterium
CGTGATCGCAGCTTCCAACGCCACCGTGAACCTGCTCATTCCAAAGGCAGCCTAATGAATTCTTCGCGAAAAAACAATACACTGAGGGCTAGTAGTACAGATGAACACGGATCGAAAAGAAGTGTCCTATCGGCATTTATCTGTGTTCATCCGTGGCTCGGGAGTTCCCTGCCGGAATTCTCCAGCAGCCTCCTGAAGCCTAGTAAGCTGGAGCGAAGAATGCTTCAGCGAGGTTCCGCTCCGATGCGATCCAATCGACAATTCTTGCGCAAAATCTTTGCCCCGGCTTGCCGGCCTTCCGCGGGTGCCCTCCGATGCCTCTGAAACCGGCGGCGCCGAAACGCGCGCGCGGCAGGCGCTCGAAATTACCGCGATTCTCGGCCAGGCTCGTCGGGCCGATTCTCTTTCTGGCCGCGGGACTCGGCGCCGCCGCCGTCGTCGTGCAGTCGCAATACACATGCACGCTGCAATCGCCGGTGCGGGTCGGCTTTCAATGGCCCCTGGTGATTGCCCCGCGAGAATGGGCGGAAGAGGCCGGCGCGGCCCAACGCGATCAGTTCGGCCACCGATTGACGGCATACCAGCAATACGCCTGCAACAAGTTCGGACCGGCCTGCCGCATCGCGCTGGCGGTGCAACGCGCCGAAAACCCGCGCGGCGCCTGCGAGATCTATCACTACAATTCCGACGGCACGCTCGATTGGGGCTACTTCCAGATCAACACCGTGCACCTGAAACGCGCGGGAGTCAATCTCCGCGGCCTGCTCGACTGCAAGGCCAACATCGATTTCGCGTACCAGCTTTACACCGAGCGCGGCTTCGAGCCATGGAGCACCTTCAACAGCGGCGCGTACCGCCAATTCCTGAGAACCTTCTGAGGTGGGGCAGGTCCCCGACCTGCCCTAAGGCATCGAAACAAAGCCAAGGGCGCACGACGAGGCCTCCGAAGCGGCGAGCCCGCTATTGCCGTCTCGCCTCGCGTTGCAGTCCTTCGTGCACCAGCATCTTGAGCAAGGTCTGGTAGCCGATCCCTTTGTGACCGGCGATTTTGCGAGCCTTCGCCGGGTCCAGCGCGGGCAACCGCAGGGCGATCTGCACGCTGCTCGCGCGCCTCAGGCCGGACACGACGACGGAACCCCAGCGCTTCTTCGAAGCTCCCGCGGCAGACCGCCGTTTGAGAAACGCCCGGCCCTCCGCGCTCGCCCACCACTTTGCTTCCTCGTCCTCGTTCATGAATTTGGGTGTTTTCGAAGCTGTCGCAGTCCGCTTGCTCGTCTCGCTCATGGCATCACTCTCCTTGCGCGCCCCGCTCCAGGTAGCCGCGCCCCGGTTAGAGGTAGGATAGACGATCGGTCTTTGTCGTCAAGCGGCGCGCCCGCCGAGGTGCGACAGACGACAAGAACCGATCGTCTATCCCACCGAGCTCCGTCAGGCGAGTTCGCACTCTCGACACAGCAGCTAGGGCAAGCCGCGCCACGTCGCTCATTGCTACCCCCCGTCCCCGCCCCGCTCCTTCTTCGCCTGCCGAATCTCATCCAGCCTCTCCGCAATCCGCTTCTCAACCCCTCGATTGGTCGGGAAATAGTAGCGATGTCCGGCTAGCGATGCTGGCAGGCATTCCATATCGGTGATGGCGTCCTCGAATTTGTGGGCGTGTTCGTAGCCTTCGCCGTAGCCCCAGGCCTTCATATGCTTGGTGACGGCGTTGCGCAGGTTCATCGGGACCGGCTCGGCGATCGTGTTCTCCACGTCCGCCCCCACCGCGCCCAGCGCTTTGTAGGATGCATCGCTCTTCGGCGCGGCGCAAAGGTAGATGGCGACTTGCGCCAGCGCCAAATCGCCTTCCGGAATCCCCAGAAAATGCACCGCCTGCATGGCCGCGATGGCCTGCTCGAGCGCGCGCGGATCGGCCAGGCCAATATCTTCGATCGACATGCGGATCAGGCGGCGGGCGAGATACCGCCGGTCCTCGCCGGAAGCGAGCATCCGCGCCAGCCAATACAGCGCCGCATCCACATCGCTCGACCGCACCGATTTGTGCAGCGCCGAAATCAGGTTGAAGTGTTCCTCGCCGCCCTTGTCGTAGAGCAGCACTTTGCGCTCGATGGCGTTTTCGAGCGCGGCTTCAGTGAGCGTCCCCTGCGACGCCGCAGCCGCGGCTTCGAGCGTGTTGTACGCCTGCCGCGCGTCGCCATTCGAGTAAATGGCGATCTGCTCCAGCAGTTCGTCCGCAGCTTCCAGATCGACCACCGGCAGCGCGCGCTTGAGCAGCGTCGTCAACTCCGGCACGCTGAGCAGCCGCAGCGCATACACGCGCGAGCGCGACAGCAGCGCCGAAATCACCTCGAACGATGGATTCTCCGTGGTGGCGCCAATCAGTATGATGTCGCCCCGCTCCACGTAGGGCAGAAACGCATCCTGCTGGGCTTTGTTGAAGCGGTGGATTTCATCGATGAACAATATGGTGCGCTTGCCCATGCGCCGCAGCTTCTCGGCATCGGCCATCACCGCCTTGATTTCTTTGATACCGCTCAACACCGCGCTGAACGGGATGAACTCGCAGCGCGTGATGCGTGCGATCAGCTTGGCCAGCGTGGTCTTGCCGACGCCGGGAGGGCCCCACAGAATCACCGAGCTCAGCTCATCGCGCTCGATCTGGCGGCGCAGCGGTTTCTCCGGGCCCAGTATGTGCTCCTGCCCGATGAAGTCTTCCAGGCGATCCGGCCGCATGCGCTCGGCCAGCGGGCGTTTGGCATCCCCTGCCGATGGCGCATCGGATGCGGGCGGAGTGGAATCGAACAGGCTCACGCGCGAAGCGTCCTTTGCCGGCGGGCTTCATAGAGCAGAATGCCCGCCGCTACCGCGGCATTCAGCGACTCGACTCCAACGGTGGGAATCGAGACATCCTGCGCCGCCGCGCGCAGCACGCTGCCCACTCCGCGCGCTTCGTTGCCGATCGCCAGGCCGCAGGGCCGCGTGAAATCCACATCGGTCAACGCGCGCGCCCCCGCTGCTCCGGAGCGGACCGGCACGCCCGCATAAAGCTCCACCCGGTTCTGTTCGAGCGCGGCGCGCGCCGCCGCCGCATCCACTCCGTAAACGCAGGGCACGCGAAACACCGACCCCGCCGACGCGCGGATGGTCTTCGGGTTGTGCGGGCTCACGGTGCCCTTGACGAACAGCGCCCCGGTGGCGCCGAAGGCTTCCGCCGTGCGCAGAATCGCGCCGGCGTTGCCGGGGTCTTGCAGACCGTCCAGCACCACCACCAGCGGGCAGCCGAGAAACAGGTGCTCGATCTTCCATTCCGGCGGCTTCACCAGCGCCATCACCCCCTGCGCGGTGGAAGTCCCGGAAATGCTCTGGAACAGGCTGTCTGGGAGCACAGCCACTTTGAGGCCGGCCAGGCCGCGCGCGTGCCCCGCGGCCTCCGCCCGCACCGATTCCGCCGCCAGCACGATCTTCACTTCGCACTTGCTCGCGATCGCCTCTTCCAGCAGGTGAAAGGTCTCGGCCACCGACCAGCCATCGGCCGTCAGGCTGCCCCGCGCGATGGCCCGGCGCACGTCCTTGACCAGCGGATTGGCCGCGCTCGATATGGTCTCCGGCCTGGGCATATGCGACTACAATAGTTTCGAACGATCAAATTATCGCAGATGAAGCGCGTGGCATGGGCCGCGGGGCTGGCAGCGCTGGTGGCGCTGGCCGTCCTGGCGATCGGCATCGTTCGCCTGGCCAACCGCATCGAACGGCAGTCTACCGTGGACGAGGCCCAGCCGGCTGACATCATCCTCGTACTCGGCGCCGCTGAATATCATGGCCGTCCGTCGCCCGTATTGCGAGCCCGCCTGGACCACGCCCTCGACCTGTACGCGCGCAAGCTGGCTTCCCGCATCATGACCACCGGCGGCTCGGGCGGAGAGCCCGTGTTCACCGAAGGCGGCGTCGGCCGCGCTTACCTGATGAGCCATGGCGTCCCCTCGGAAGCCATAGTGGTCGAAACCGAAGGCGAGACTACCGTACAGTCGACTGCCCTGGCGGCCGAGATCATCCGCCGCATGGGCCTCCATTCGGTGATCGTGGTCAGCGACGGATATCACATCTACCGCGTGAAACGGATGCTCGAAAACCGCGGGCTGCAAGTGTACGGATCGCCGCGCAAGGACCACAACCCGCCGCCACGCGAGCACTGGAACTATATTCGCCAGGCCGTAGGCTACATGCTGTGGCGCGCCGGTGTAGGAGTTTGAGCCGCATGGCGACGTGGCGCGCCTTGCCCGTGCACCATCCGGGGCATTCCTGCGTGCAGGGTCGAGAGTCTTCTCGACCTTTCTTAGCTCCGAGGCGCAAAGAAATGTCGAGATGACTCTCGACACAGCAGCCTCGACAGGCCGCGCCACGCGGGCTACTCCCTCGGGGCCACGTTTTCCATGTACCAGCGCCAGGTTTCGGCGATGCCGTCGGCCAGCGCTATCTTGGGCTTCCACCCCAGCGCGGTCAGCCGGCTGACATCCAGCAGCTTGCGCGGCGTGCCGTCTGGCTTCGACGCATCGAACGCGATGCTTCCCGCGTACCCCGCAGCGCGGCCGATCATTTCCGCCAGCTCGCGGATGGTCACGTCAATGCCGCTGCCCACATTGATGATTTCGCCCGAGTCGTACTCGAGCATCAGGAACACCGCCGCGTCCGCCAAATCGTCCACATGCAGAAACTCCCGGCGTGGCGTGCCGGTGCCCCAAACCACGATCTGCGGTGCGCCCGCGCGCAGCGCTTCGTGCGTCTTGCGGATCAGCGCCGGCAGCACGTGCGACGACGCCAGGTCGAAATTGTCGCCCGGTCCATACAAGTTGGTCGGCATCAGGCTGATCGCGTTCAGCCCGTACTGCGCGCGGTACGCCTGCGCCAGCTTGATGCCGGCGATCTTGGCGATGGCGTACCACTCGTTGGTCGGCTCGAGCGGCCCCGTCAGCAGAGCGTCTTCCCGGATCGGCTGCGGCGCCAGCTTCGGGTAAATGCACGAAGATCCGAGGAACAGCAGCTTGCGCACGCCCGTCCGCGCGGCGGCGTCGATTACGTTGGCTTCAATCGCCAGGTTGTCGTAAATGAAGTCCGCCGGGTATGTGGTGTTGGCCAGAATCCCGCCCACCTTGGCGGCCGCCAGAACGACGTACTCGGGTTTTTCCTCCGCGAAGAAGCGCCGCGCCGCGGCCTGGTCGCGTAGATCCAACTCGTGCAGTTCGCGCGACACCAGGTTGTCGAATCCCTCCTGGCGCAGGCGCCGGCAAATCGCCGACCCTACCAGTCCTCTGTGTCCGGCGACGAAAATGCTACTGTTCTTTTCCATAGAGTAATGTGTGGGGTCTATCTGTGGGCCGAACCGCGCAATACCACGCGGTGGCCCGCCTCCGCCAGCGTGCGCTCCTGTTTCGCCAGATCCAGATCGTGCTCCACCATCACGCGCACCAACTCCCGAAAATCCATTTTAGGACGCCACCCGAGCTCGCTTCGCGCCTTCGAGGAATCGCCCTGCAGGTAGTCGACCTCCGACGGCCGGAAGTAGCGCGGGTCGGTTTCCACGTGCCGCGTCCAGTCGAGGCCGCTGTATTCGCCCGCCAGGTCGAGAAACTCGCGCACCGAGTGCGATTCGCCGGTCGAGATCACGTAATCGCCCGGCCGCGGCGCCTCGAGCATCATCCACATCGCCTCCACGTAATCGCCCGCGTAGCCCCAGTCGCGCTTCGCCTCCAGGTTGCCCAGGTATAGCTTTTCCTGCATGCCGAGCTTGATGCGGCCCAGCGCGCGCGTGATCTTGCGCGTCACAAAGGTCTCGCCGCGGCGCTCACTTTCGTGGTTGAACAGAATTCCATTGCTGACGAACAGGCCGTACGCTTCGCGGTAATTCACCGCGTACCAGTGCGCCGCCACTTTGCTCACCGCGTAGGGGCTGCGCGGGTAAAACGGCGTGGTCTCATTCTGCGGCGGCGGCGCCGCCCCGAACATTTCCGACGACCCGGCCTGGTAAAACCGCACCGGCTTCCCGCCCGCCTTCATGTGGTCGCGCACCGCTTCCAGCGCCCGCAGCGTTCCCGTCGCCACCACGTCCGCCGTGTACTCGGCCTGATCGAAACTCACCCGCACGTGGGATTGAGCCGCCAGGTTGTAGATCTCGTCCGGAGAAACCTGCGCGATCACCCGCCGCAGCCCGGTGCCGTCCGACATATCCCCGTAGTGCAGGCGCAGCGCCGCGCGGTTCTCATGCGGGTCGCGGTAGACCGAGTCGATGCGGTCCGTGTTGAACGTCGACGCGCGCCGGATCACCCCGTGGACATCGTACCCTTTCTCCAGCAGGAACTCCGCCAGGAACGATCCGTCCTGTCCCGTGATCCCGAAAATCAAAGCCGTCTTCGTCTGCATGCTATCGTCTTATGTTTTCAGCCTAACCGGTGTGAAAAGAAAAGTCGAATGGAGGGCACATGGCGCCGGTGAATTGGAGCTGGCGGAGGGGCTTGAACCCCCGACCCTCTGATTACAAATCAGATGCTCTACCAACTGAGCTACGCCAGCCCTACTCCGAAGCTGCAACCTGCTTCCTCAGGTTAAACCGCCGATCGCGCCGCAGTCAACGCGCTGGCACGCCATTCACGCCATTGGGGACGACGCGGACAGCCTGACGCTGGCGTGCCATCGGTGTAACCTGCACAAAGGGCCGAACCTGACCGCGATCGACCCGCTAACACGAGAGTCCCCATTCCTTTCCCCAGTCGTTGCCTATAGAAAAGGGTGGGTTTCGGTGCCGGCCTTGACTGCCTGCCGAAGCGAAGGTCGCGTCGTCGCGTTTTGTTGTCCCGTTATGGGCTGCGTCATATGCGCGGATGCGCCACCGTTCTCCCTCCCCCGCGATGTTAGCCTGTGATTATGCCTTCCGGTGAAAACCATCTGGACGAGATGGCTCGGGATATTGTGCGGCGTGCGCTCGCCGCGGGCGCGGGCGACGCGGAGTGCACCATCGAAGAAGGCGACGAGTTCTCCGCCAACGTTCGCATGCGCGAGCTCGAAAACCTGAAAGAGGCCGGCTCGCGCGCGGCCGGACTGCGCATTCTGATCGGCCAGCGCACCGGATCGTCGTACACTTCCGACCTTTCGGGCGAGGGCATCGAGCGGCTGGTGAAATCGGCTATCGAGCTGGCGGAAGTGACTACCGACGACCCGCACGCCGGCCTGCCGGAGCCGGAAGAATTGGGCGCGCTTTCCGGCTGCCTGGATCTCTATTCGGCGGATGTCGACGATCTCGATACCGATGGCAGAATCGCCCTCGCCCACCGCGCCGAAGAAGCCGCGCTCGACGCCGATCCGCGCATTACCAATTCCGAAGGCGCTTCGTTCGATAGCTACGCCGGGCGGCACATTTTCTCGAACTCGCGCGGCTTTGCGGGCGAATATCGCACCAGCTCGTGCTCGCTGGCGGTGGTTCCGGTGGCGCGGGATGGGGAATCGATGGAGCGCGATTTCTGGCACCACTCCGCGCGCGCGCTGGCCCGCCTCGAACCACCCGAGCAGATCGGCCGCACTGCCGCAGCGCGCGCTTTGCGCCGGCTCAACCCGGTCAAGGTCGCCACGCAGAAAGTGCCGGTGGTGTTCGAGCCGGGCGTGGCCGCTTCGCTGGTCGCGAACCTGTTTGAAGCGGTTCACGGCATGTCGATCTATCGGCACGAGTCGTTTCTGGCCGGCAAGCTGGGCGAGAAGGTGGCTAGCGAAAGGCTCTCGCTGATTGACGACGCCACCATCCCTGGCCTTTTCGGCACCTCGCCGTTCGACGACGAAGGCGTGGCTTCGCGGCGCACCGTGGTGCTGGAGCGCGGCGTGCTCAAGAGCTACTTGCTGAATACCTACGCGGCGCGCAAGCTGGGGATGAAGACCACCGGCAACGCAGCGCGCGGCCTCGCCGGCAACGCTGGGATAGGTCACGGGAACTTTTTCGTCGAAAACGGCGTCCTACCGCCGGAGCGGATTATCGCGGGAGTCGCCGACGGGTTCTATGTGACCGAACTGATCGGCATGGGCGTCAACATTGTCACCGGCGATTACTCGCGCGGCGCCGTGGGTTTGTGGATTCGCTCGGGCGAACTGGCATTCGCGGTTTCCGAAGTCACCATTGCCGGTAATTTGCAGGATATGCTATTGAACGTCGAAGAGGTTGGCAACGACCTCGAGTTTCGCGGCTCGGTGGCCGCGCCTACGCTCAAGATTGGAGAGATGACCGTTGGCGGCAAATAAAACCGCGGACCCTCGCCGGGCGGCCGACCCGCCACAGAAGCGGTTCTCGATTCCCCCGGCGGCCATCGTCATCGTGCTGGTGTTGGCCGCGGGCGCGGCCGGGTTCCTGTATTTGAACCGGCTCTCGCAGCAAGGGCCTCCCGCACCGCCGCCCTTGACCGGCGTGGCGCGCGCCTATATTCACGATGGCTTCCTCAGAATCACCGACTCCGACCTACATGCGCATGAGAGCTACCTCCATCAGCAGGTGGTCGAAATCACCGGCAACATCACCAACACGGGCGACCGCGTGCTCGACAAGGTGGAAATCGTCTGCGTGTTCTACGATCCGTATGGGCAGGTGATTCTGCGCGAGCGCGTGGCCATCGTCAGCCGCAAGATGGGAAAGCTGGCGCCCGGCGAAAAGAAGCCCTTCCGGCTGGCCTTCGACAGCGTCCCGGAGAGCTGGAACCAGACCATGCCGCAAATGGTCATCGCCACCATCGATTTCGCGTGACGTCCATCCGAGCCGCGACCACCAATCGGAGCCGCGACCATAGGGAGCGGTCTTCTTTGGTAAGTCGTTCGGCTGGCTGATCCAACTCTATCGGAGAAACCACTCGCCTGAAAGAATAAAAGCCGAGATGACTCTCGGCTCTGCAGACTTGACAGTCCGCGCCACGGCGCTTGGTTTCACTCCTTTGTAGCGGCGCGGCCCATGACCGCTCCCTATGGTCGCGGCTCGGAACGCATCGGAGCCGCGACCATAGGGAGCGGTTTTCTTGGATCTCCCTTACCGTTTGCGGAAGGCCACCACGGCCAGCGGAGGCAGCGTCACCGCGATACTGAACTGGCGGCCATGCTTGGGAACCGGCTGCGTGGACACCAGGCCTCCATTGCCCAGGTTCGAGCCGCCGAACAGCTCCGAATCGGTGTTCAGAATCTCTTCGTAAAAGCCCTCTTCGGGCACACCGAATTCATAGCCGGCGCGCGCCACGGGCGTGAAGTTGCAGCAGAAGAGGATGAAGTCCCTGGGATCCTCGGCGCGCCTCAGGAAGGCGATCACGGAGTTGGCCGAATCGTGAAAGTCCACCCACTCGAAGCCGCGGTAACTGAAATCCACCTGATACAACGCGGGGCTGGAACGGTAGATGCGGTTCAACTCACGCACCAGCGCCTGCAGCTTGCGGTGGTAGTCGAATTCGAGCAGTTCCCAGCGGATCTGGCCGGAGGCGTTCCACTCTTCGCGCTGCCCTATATCCTGCCCCATGAAGAGCAGCTTCTTGCCGGGATGTCCCCACATGTACGCCAGGAAAGCGCGCACGTTGGCGAATTGGCGCCACTCGTCGCCCGGCATTTTATTGATCAACGAGCCTTTGCCGTGCACCACTTCATCGTGCGAGATCGGCAGCACGAAGTTTTCCGTGAACGCGTATAGCAAGGAGAACGTGATGTGGTTGTGCTGGAACTTGCGGTACACCGGATCCTTGCTGAAGTAGTCCAGCATGTCGTGCATCCAGCCCATGTTCCACTTCATGGTGAAGCCGAGCCCGCCCAGGTAGACGGGCTTTGAAACGCCGGGAAACGCGGTGGATTCTTCCGCCGCGGTGAAGACGCCCGGCTCCTTGTGGGCCAGCTCATTGAAGCGCCGCAGAAAATCGATGGCCTCCAGGTTTTCATTGCCGCCGAACTGGTTGGGCAGCCATTCGCCCGCCTTGCGCGAATAATCCAGGTACAGCATGGAGGCCACCGCATCCACCCGCAGCCCGTCGATGTGATACTCCTTGAGCCAGAAGAGGGCGTTGGAAATCAGGAAGGTACGCACTTCGTTGCGGCCGTAGTTGAAGACCAGTGTGCCCCATTCCTTTTGCTCGCCCTGGCGCGGGTCGGCGTGTTCGTAAAGCGCGGTGCCGTCGAAAAAGACCAGCCCGTGCGCATCCTTGGGAAAATGCCCGGGCACCCAATCCACCAGTACGCCGATGCCCGCCTGGTGGCAGCAATCCACCAAGTAGCGGAAATCGTCCGGCGTTCCGAAGCGCGCAGTGGGGGCGAAGTAGCCGATCACCTGGTAGCCCCACGAGCCCGAGAATGGGTGCTCCATGATGGGCAGCAGCTCGATGTGCGTGTAGCCCATCCGCACCGCGTATTCGACCAGCTTCACCGCCATCTCGCGGTAAGTGAGCGGCTGGCCCTGCGGGTCCCGCATCCACGATTCGGCGTGAACTTCGTAAGCCGAAACCGGCGATTTCAGCCAGTCGGTTTTCGCGCGCTGCTCCAGCCACGCGGCGTCGTTCCAGTGGTAATGGTCGATGTCCCACACCACCGACGCCGATTTGGGCGGCATTTCGCACTCGAACGCATACGGATCGGCCTTGAGCTGCTGATGGCCGGCGAAGCGCGACCGCACATTGTACTTGTACGTGGTGCCCTCGCCCAGGCCGGGAATAAAAAGCTCCCAGAAGCCGCCGTTGCGGCGCCGCATGGGATGGCGGCGAATGTCCCAATCGTTGAACTCGCCGGCCACGGTCACGTTTTCCGCGTTCGGCGCCCACACCGCGAAGCGCACCCCGCGAATGCTGTCAGATTCCGCCAGGTGCGCGCCCAGCGTGCGGTAGGCTTCGTGCAGCGTGCCTTCGCCGTGCAGGTAAATCTCGGTATCGGAGATCAACTGGCCGAAACGATATGGGTCTTCGATCTCGATCGAGCGCCCGTCCCACAGGTGTAGGCGAAGGGTATACCGTTGCGGTTCGCCCGCCATTTGCGCGCAGAAGAAACCATCGGCGTGCTTCTTTTCCATCGGCCACGCCTGGCCGCCGGCGAGCACCTCGGCGATTTCCGCCTGCGGCAGGAACGCGCGCACTTCCCAGCGCGGCTGCCCGACTTTTCTGCGAACGCTATGGGGCCCGAGGATCCGGAAGGCATCCCCGTGATACCCGCCCACAATGGATTCAATCTCTGCCGCGGTCATGAGAGCCGACTTGGGTCCCTACCAATATGCGAATCTCAATGATAGCCGAGTATGCAAGATTTTGCCGCGCAATTGCCCAAGGCCGAGCTGCACCTGCACCTGGAAGGGTCGGTGGATGCCGAAACGCTGCATGAGCTGGACCCAGCCACGCCGATCGAGGATCTGCGCGCGCTTTATCGTTACCCCGATTTCAACGCGTTCCTGAAGACCTTCGGCGCGGTGGTGACGCGCCTGGCCCGCCCGGAAGACTATGCACTGGTCACGCGCCGGCTGCTCGAGCGGCTAGCCGCGCAGAACGTCCGCTACGCCGAGATCATCGTCGCGGCCGGCGTGGTGCTGTGGAAGAAGCAGGAATTCGGTCCCGTTTTCGACGCCATTCACGAAGCCGCGCGCGGCTCAACCGTGGAAGTCCGCTGGATTCTGGACGCGGTGCGCCAGTTCGGCGTCGAGCCCGCCTGGGAAGTAGCACGGCTGGCGGCCACGCGGCAGGATCGCGGCGTGGTGGCCATCGGTATCGGCGGCAGCGAGGAACGCGGGCCCGCCGAATGGTTCACCGACGTCTTCGCCTTCGCCAAATCCGCCGGCCTGCATCTCACCGCTCACGCCGGGGAGAGCGGCGGACCCGAATCCGTTTGGGCCGCGCTACGCCTGGGCGCCGAACGGATCGGCCACGGCATCGCCGCCGTGCGCGACCCTGCCCTGCTCCGCCATTTGCGCGACCACGACATCCCGCTCGAAATCTCCATCACCAGCAACCTGGTCACTGGCGTGGTGAAGCGCCTCGAAGACCACCCCATCCGCGCGCTGTACGATGCCGGAGTGCCAATCGTGCTCAACACCGACGATCCCGCCATGTTCGGCTGCACACTGACAGACGAATACCGCCTGGCCGCGCAGGCGTTCGGCTTCAGCGAGACCGAACTGCGCGGAATTGCGGAGAACGGGTTTCGGTATGGGTTCGGATGCCAGTCGGGCACCGGGGGTCGCCTGGGTCAGAGGTAAGATAGACGATCGGTCCGGTAACGCCGGCGATCTTGTCGCCGGTGATCCGCCCGCGATTCCCAGACCTTTGGCGCGGTTTTTCGACCCTGTCAAGCGGCGCGCCCCTGCCGAGGCGCGACAGACGACAAGAACCGATCGCCTATCCTACCTGGTCTGCGCCACCTATTCCCCTTCAGGTGATTCAGCCCATTTTCTGCGCCGCGCGGCAATGCCTGCCCTCCGGCCCTTACCGCAGCTCTTCCATCACTTCTTCGAGCACGGCGCGGGAGGGGCGCACGCGCGATTCGGGCAGCGTGGCGATGGGCTCGGCCGGGAGGTTCAGCAGGTCCAGGAACGTCGGCTTGCCGGTGTTGACATATAGCACGCCAGTGAGCACTTCGCCCTTGGCCTCGGATTCCTCGATGGCGGCCAGCGCGGCGATGCGGCTGGTGGGGTCGAAATCGCGGCCCAGCTTGCGGATGCGCAGGTGGGAGCCGTCGTGCAGTTGCACATTCATCGCTTCCCCTTCGGGAATCTCCACCGCGATATCCTCGCGCGCCGGCACGTAATCCAATTCCTGCAGCACCAGGTCGTGCTCTTTCATATACGCGTAGCTCTTGGTGGACCCCAGGTGATCGTTGAAAGTGACGCAAGGAGAAACCACGTCGATCACCGAGAGGCCGCGATGCGAAATGGCCGTTTTCAGGATGGCCTGCAACTGCTTCTTGTCGCCGCTGAAGGAGCGCGCCACGAAGGTGGCGCCCCATTTGAGGGCCAGCGCGCAGCAATCGAACGGCGGAAGATCGTTGGGCACGCCGGTCTTCAGCGTGGACCCCAGATTGGCCGTGGCGGAGAACTGGCCCTTGGTGAGGCCATACACGCCGTTGTCTTCGATGATGTAGATCATCGGCAGATTGCGGCGCACCAGGTGCATGAACTGGCCGAGGCCGATGGAGGCGGTGTCGCCGTCGCCGGTGACGCCCAGGCCGAGCAGGTTGCTATTAGCTAGGATGGCGCCAGTGGCGAGCGCCGGCATACGGCCATGCACGCCGTTGAAAGCGTGGGAAAGCCCGAGAAAATACGCGGGCGATTTCGACGAGCAGCCGATGCCGGAAAACTTGGCCACCTTCCATGGCTCGACGCCGAGCTCGTAGAAGCACTCGATCACACGCTCGGAAATCGCATTGTGGCCGCAACCGGCGCACAGCGTCGTTTTGCTCCCCTTGTAGTTGAGGACTTCGAGGCCAATGCGGTTGGTTTTCTTGGGCGGCGGCGCGGCGGCGGTGCTCATTTTCCCTCCTGTTTGACGATCTCATCGGTGATGGTGCGGGCGTCGATGGGCATTCCGCCGTAATAGCGCACGCTGCGCAGGCGGGCGATCAGGTCCGGCTCCAGTTCCAGGCGCATCAGCAGCAGGAGCTGCGCGTCGCGGTTCTGATCGATCACGTAAACGCGGTCGTGGCGGCGGATGAAGTCCGTGAGATGCGCCGTGAACGGGAAAGCGCGCAGTCGCAGATAGCTCACCGCGACCGAGTGCTCGGCCTGCAACTGGTCGCAGCTTTCGCGCGCCGCATAATCCGAGCTACCGATGGCGATCATGCCGATGCGCGAGCCGGCGCGCGCTTCCTCCGCCGGTTCGGGAACATGGTTGCGCATCGCTTCGAACTTGTGGGCGAGCCGGTCCATGTTATTGATGTAGTCGTCTTCGCGCTCGGTGTACTGTGCGTGCTGATTGTGGCCGCTGCCGCGGGTAAAGTAGCCGGCCTTGGGGTGATTGGTGCCGGGGAGCGTGCGGTAGCCGACGCCATCGCCATCCACGTCCAGGTAGCGCGAGAAGCCGCCCAGCTTATCCAGATCTTCCGCCGTAAGCACTTTGCCTCGGTTCATCGGCTTTTCCGGGTAAGGGAACGGATCGGACATCCAGTTGTTCATGCCGAGATCGAGATCGGTGAGGACGAACACCGGCGTCTGAAATCGCTCGGCGAATTCAAAAGCCTCGATCGACATGCTGAAGCACTCTTCCATGGAGCACGGGAAGAACATGGGGTGCTTGGTGTCGCCATGAGAAAGGAACGCAGTCGTGAGCAGGTCGCCCTGCTGGGTGCGGGTGGGCAGGCCGGTGGAAGGCCCGACGCGCTCCACGTCGTAGATCACCGCCGGCACTTCGGCATAATACCCCAGGCCGATGAATTCGCTCATCAGCGAGAGGCCGGGACCGGCGGTGGCGGTCATCGAGCGCGCGCCCGCCCAGCCGGCGCCGAGCGCCATGCCGATGGATGCCAATTCGTCTTCGGCCTGCACGATGGCGTAAGTGGACTTGCCGGTTTCCGGCTCCACGCGGAAACGCCGCATGTATCCGATCAGCGTTTCGACCAGCGTGGAGGACGGTGTAATGGGGTACCAGGTGACCACCGTGACGCCGGCGAACATGGCGCCCAGGGCGCACGCGGCGTTGCCATCCACGATGATCTTGCCGGCGGTCGCATTCATCCGCTCCACGCGGCAGGGATCCGCCTTGGTGAGGGTCTTCGAAGCATAATCGAAGCCGGCCTGCGCGGCGCCCCAGTTGAGTTCGGCGGCCTTGGCCTTGCGCTTGCCGAACTGCTTCACCAGCGCGCGGTGCACTTCGTCCATTTCGATCGCGAGCAGCCACGCCACCACGCCGTCGTAGATCATGTTGCGCACTAGCTTGCGCAGCTTGGCGTCGGGGCAGACGGGACCCACCAGCTTATCGAACGGCACGGGGTAGAAATGCAAATCGCCGCGCAGTTCGCTCAGCTTGAGCGGCTCATCGTAGACCACCGCGGCCCCGGCTTCGAGCTTCATCACGTCTTCGCGCGCGGTTTCCGGGTTCATCGCCACTAGGAAATCGATCTCCTTGCGGCGGCCGACATAGCCGTGCTTGCTGGCGCGGATGGTGAACCACGTAGGCAGCCCGGCGATGTTGGACGGGAACATGTTCTTGCCCGACACCGGGATGCCCATCTGAAAGATGGCGCGCATCAGAACAGTGTTGGCGGTCTGGCTGCCGCTCCCGTTGACGGTGGCGACCTGGAGGCTGAAATCGTTGACGACCGAACGGCCGGCGTTGGCGGACAAGGGCTCCGCCGGCGAAACTTCTAGCGTGGACATTGGTGAGGATAATCCCTTCTGCAAGGGTAGATGACCCAGTTCACTCTGCTACCTAGATTATATGTCATTGGCGGGGGTTGCCTCTGAGCCTGCCGAGCCTGGAGTCCGGGCTTGTCTGAGCGGCTAATGTTCTTCGGGCCTTTCGCCGATCCATTATACGCAATGGTTGTGGACGATCTGATTCAACTCGAGATCATGCTGAACCGGTTTCGCAAGCTGGTGGCTGAGCTGATGCGCGGTGCGGTTACGCGCAACTCCTTTCAGGCCTGGGAAGTGGAGATCCTGATGGATTACCATAACTGCGCGGTGGGCCCACGGCACCGGCTCGAAACGCTGCGGCAATACCAGCGGGCGGTGGAAAAACAGATGGAGACGGGTCCCGGGCCTCCGATGAAGTTTTCCGAATTCCTTCAGCAGAAGACGATGCGCCGGCCTTCCACGCGATAAGCGCCCTCGATCGCCAGCCGGATAGCTTCCGAGTAGATCCGATGCTCCTCGCGCAGAATTCGCGCCGACAGTGTGTCGACGGTGTCGTCGTTGAGGACCGGCACAGCGGCCTGAATGAGGATGGGGCCGGCATCCAGATCCTCGTCCACAAGGTGGACCGTGCAGCCGGTGATCTTGACGCCGTGCGCCAACGCCTGGTGCTGGGCGTCCAGGCCGGGGAACGCCGGCAACAGTGAGGGATGGATATTGAGAATCCGGTTGGGAAATTCGCGAATGAACGACGCACTGAGCAAGCGCATGAAGCCTGCCAGGCACACCAGGTCCACTGCGTTCCGGCGCAGCTCCTCGACCAGCATGCGGTCGTAGATTTCGCGGTCCAATCCCTTGGAAGGAATCGACACCGCGTTCAGCCCGCGCTGGCGCGCCGCTTCAAGGCCGCGCGCTTCCGGCCGGTTGCCGATGACGACGGCGATTGCGGCGCCGACCGAACCAGCCGCCACGTTGTCCGCGATGGCCTCGAAGTTCGAGCCACGGCCGGAGAGCAGAATTCCCAGGCGTTTCATCGGTACTCCACGCGGGGACGGCCCCGCTTGGCTTCGGTTACTGTACCGATGCGGAAGGGCGTCTCGCCCAGCCGGCTGAGCACCGCTTCCGCCTTGGTCGCGCCGCGCGCCGGAACCGCCAGAATCATGCCGGCGCCCAGGTTGAAGGTCCGCCGGAAATCGTCTTCCGGAATGTTGCCGATCCGCCGCAGCAATTCGAACAGCGGTGGGATGCGCCAGGCTTGCGTATCGATCGCGATAGCCAGCCCGTCCGGCAGCATGCGCGGCGTGTTGTCGGTGATGCCGCCGCCCGTGATGTGCGCCGCGCCGCGCAGCAGACGCGCTTCCATCAGCGCGCGAATCGGCTTCAAATAGCTGCGGTGTACCGCCAGCAGCGCGTCCGCCACCGTCCCGCCGGTTTCCGCCAGCACCGCGTTCGGGCCCAAGCCCGCGGTTTCAAACAACAGCTTGCGCGCCAGCGAATAGCCGTTGGTGTGCAGGCCGTTCGAAGGCAGCGCCAGCAGCGCGTCTCCTTCGCGAATTGTTTTGCCGTTCAGCAGTTGGGAGCGCTCGGCCGCGCCCACGATGAAGCCGGCCAAGTCATATTCCGAGGGCTGGTACATGCCCGGCATTTCGGCCGTCTCGCCGCCGATTAGCGCGCATCCGTTGTTGCGGCAACCGCGCGCCAGGCCCGAGACCACCGCCGCTGCCACGTCCGCGTCCAGCTTGCCGACCGCGAAGTAGTCGAGGAAAAACAGCGGCACCGCGCCCTGCACCGCGATGTCGTTCACACAGTGGTTGACCAGGTCCTCGCCCACCGTGTCGTGCCGGCCGGTGAGGAAAGCCACTTTCAGCTTGGTCCCCACGCCATCGGCCGAGCTCACCAGCACCGGCTTGCGGAATCCGCTCACCTCGTAACAGGCGCCGAATCCCCCGATATCGGTGAGCACCCCGCGGGTGAACGTCCCGTGAGCCAACTTCTTGATGGCAGCCACAGCCCGGCTGCCTTCATCGATATTGACACCGGCATCGCGGTATCGAACCTGCTTCTTAGGCGGCAAGTAATCAGTATATCGAGCAGCGCCGGCGCGGGTGAACGCCGGTTGGATGTTGGCTTACCCGCGCGGGAAGTGTAGAGTGAAATGAGGATACTATGGCGGCGCTTCCCGACCTGATCACGGTGCAACAATTCCGGCGAATGCCAGGCGACGGCCGCGCCTACGAACTGCATCATGGCGAGGTGGTAGTAGTGACCCGACCCAAGGCAAAACACTATAACCTGCAAAGGCGGTTCGTGCGCCTCCTGGAGAACCGTCTAGCTGGATTCGGGCAAGTCGGCATGGAATTTCCCTACCGGCCGGTTGCAGAGTTTGATTTGCGGGTCGCCGACGTAGCAGTGGTTTCGCATCCGCGTTATGACCAGATCGATCCGGAAGACAACCTGCGTGGAGCTCCGGAACTCGTCATCGAAATCAAGTCGCCATCCAATACCGATCGTCAACTGCGGGAACTGGCCTCGCTCTGCCTTGCCAACGGTTCCTCGGAGTTCTGGATCGTGGACACCGACGACGGCTCCCTCACCGTAATTCATCGCGACGGCTCGATCTTACGCGTGCAATCTCCCCAGTCCATCCCGCTGACAGCCTTCGGAAGCGATGCGCTGCCGCTCGCGGAAATATTCGGCTGATGATTCGTCAATCGCCAACCGAGGCTGCACCGCCCCCGTTTGACCCCGCCCGCCTTCCTGGGATAACTTGGTTCTAAGCTGTTTCGAGCCCGTCTGTGGGCTCTATCGCACAGGAGAGGAAAACAAGTGAAACACATTTGGACATTGCTCGCGATGGCTGCCGCCGTCTCTGCGCCGGCCGCAACCGCGCAAGTCTCGGGAGGCGACGTGAAATCGTTTTACGAATTGAAGACAACCTATCTCGACGGCAAGCCGGCCGACCTGGGCGCGTTCCAGGGCAAGGTCACGCTGGTGGTCAACGTGGCCAGCAAGTGCGGTTTCACACCGCAATACGAGGGCCTCGAAAAGCTGCACCGCGATATGAGCGGCAAAGCGTTTGAGGTGCTCGGATTTCCCAGCAACGATTTCGGCGGGCAGGAACCCGGCACGCCCGAGGAGATCGCCACTTTCTGCAAGCGCACCTACGACGTTGAGTTTCCGATGTTCTCGAAGGTCGTCACCAAGGCCAATCCGGATCAGTCGCAGATCTACAAGTTCCTTGGCGCGTCCGGGCACTTACCCGCGTGGAACTTCAGCAAGTATGTGATCGATAAGAACGGCCAGGTGGTGGCGTTCTTCCCGAGCAAGGTCAAACCCGACGATCCCGAACTCCGCGCCGCCATCGACAAAGCTCTCGGCGATTAGGCGCAGCCGGCGGCTTCGGGTTCCGATTTGGCGCCTCCTAACTGGATAACGCGGCGATGCAGGACGACCCCAGGGTCGCCGGTGGGACACTAGAAGCATGGCCAAGCTACCAACCGTCGGTCTGCGCCAGCATCTGGCGAACCTGCTCCGCATGAAGGGCGCGCACCTCACCTTCCAGGATGCTGTCGCCGATTTCCCCGTCCACCTTCGCGGAGTGACATCGCGCGGAGCCCCGCATTCCGCTTGGCAACTCATCGAGCACATGCGACTCGCGCAAGCGGATATTCTGGACTTCAGCCGCAATCCTGAATATCAGCCGAGGAAATTCCCCGACGACTACTGGCCGCCTACCAGCACACCGCCCAGCGACGCCGCCTGGGACGCCAGCATCCAACGGTTTCAATCTGACATGCAGGAAATGCAGGAATTGATCGCCGACACCAAGAACGACCTACTGGCGAACATCCCGCACGGCAAGGGACAAACCCTGCTGCGCGAGGCCCTCCTGGTGGCCGACCACAATTCATACCATCTGGGCCAGTTGGTATTCTTGCTCAAGATGCTACAGCAGCCGGCTTGAAAAGATCATATGGGAGGGACGCATTGTTCGCGCGCGCGGCGCAAGCGACCCCACTCTATCCATCCACCCTACCCGCTTGCGCTTTGCTCGCGCGCGGCCATGCTGGCCAGTTCGTCGCAGCGGTTGTTACCGGTGTGCGAGGCGTGGCCCTTGGTCCACACCCAGGTGGTCTTGTGGCGCGATACTTGTTCGTCCAGGTCTTTCCATAGGTCCTGATTGACCACCGGTTTCTTGGCCGAGGTCATCCAGCCCTTGCGCTTCCAGCCGTGAATCCAGGTGGTGATGCCGTTCTTGACGTATTCGGAATCGGTCGTCACTTCCACCGCGCAGGCCTCTTTGAGCGCGCGCAAGCCCTCGATGGCCGCGCGCAGTTCCATGCGGTTGTTGGTGGTGTGCGGCTCCGATCCCCACATTTCCTTGGTGTGGCGATTGTGGCGCAGAATGCACGCCCAGCCGCCGGGGCCGGGATTGCCCAGGCAGGAGCCATCGGTGATGATCTGAACTTCTTTCACGGGGTCAGGCTTCACCGGCTCAGGAAACCGCCGCCGGCTCGGCCTGGAAGAAGTCGTCGACCAAACCGAGAATCGCTTGCGGTTCCTGCGCCTGGTAGATGGACACGCGAAGCTGCGCGCCGTGGCGTACGCCGTGGGTGAAGTAAGTGGCGAACTGCTTCATCTTGCCGACCATATCCTTTTCGCCGCGCTCCACCAGCATCGCATAATAGCGCCGCATGATCTGGTAGCGGTCATGCTCGCTCGGCTGGTCGTAAGCGCCGGTGGCCACGTATTGCTCGATCTGGCGGAAGATCCAAGGATTGGAACTGGCCGCGCGGCCGATCATCACCGCGTCGCAGCCGGTTTCGTCCACCATGCGGATGGCGTCCTCCGGCGTGACGATGTCGCCATTGCCGATCACCGGAATTTTGACCGCGGCCTTCACCTCCGCGATGCGGCTCCAATCGGCCTTGCCGGCATAGCCCTGCTCGCGCGTGCGCGGGTGCAGCGCGATGGCGTTCAGGCCGCAATCCTCCGCCAACCGCGCCAGTTCCACCGTCACCAATTCGCGATCGTTCCAGCCGGCGCGATATTTCAGCGTGAACGGAATCGTCACCGCGCGCCGGACTTCGCGCAGCAGGCGCTCCACCAGCGGCAGGTCGCGCAGCAGGCCGGAGCCGCCATTGCAACGCACCACCTTATTTACGGGGCAGCCAAGATTGAGGTCGACGATGTCGAAGCCCAGTTGCTGGCAGACGCGCGCGGCATCCGCGCACACCGCCGGATCGGCGCCGAACAACTGTGCCGAAATCGGCCGCTCTTCCGCTTCGAATGCCAGGTACTTCAGCGTGCGCGTGAGCTTGTGCGCGCCTTCGGCGGCCTTCACGCCGTGGGAACTGGTGAATTCCGTCATCATCAGTCCGCACCCGCCCAGGTTGCGGATGAACCGGCGGAACACGGTATCGGTAACGCCCGCCATCGGCGCCAGCACCGTGGCCGGAGCGATCCGCACCGTGCCAATCGAAAACTCGCTGGGAAATGCGCGCATGGACCTGGGCCTGTTTCAATCTTAACGGTTGCCGGACGAAAACGGCAGTGTGGCCCCCGGCGCTCGGTGCGCGACGTGAGAATGGTGGCGTCTTGTATTCCGGGGAAAATCGGTTGGTATCCGAACGTATAGGTACGCAAGCCGGCGGCCAGCCCGAAGGGCGAAAGAGAATAAAGAGAATAGCCCACGGCGCAAGCCGTGTGGAATCTGGTTGTTTCCTGCCAGCCCCGGAACGGGGCGGAAGACCATTGGCGAAGGCTTCTTCCGCCCCGTTCCGGGGCTTGTCCTCCCTGCCGACTTATCCCGACGGCTCACGCCGTGGGCTATTTTCTTTATTTTCTTTCGCTCCTACGGAGCTTAATTAAAGGCACGACTGACGTTGGAAAGAGAGCCGCTTTTATGTCGTGCACCCACCCGGTGTTGGGTTGGCTCGGAACTATCGCCGTTGGCGCATGCAAGCGCCCGCCCACCGCCGTCAGTGCCGCGTCAGCAGAAACACGACAAGTCCGCCAACCAGAAACATCAGCAGCCCCAGAATTCCAAGCAATAGCTTGTTCGAAAGCGCGCTGGCCGGTGGCGGCTGCGGGGCGGCAAACTGCGGCGCCGGGGGCCGTGGAATGGCGGGCTGCGCCATGCCGGGCATTTGCGGCACATGCGCCTGCGGCACGGCGGGCATGTTGGCCTGCGGCATTTGCGGCATGTGCGGAAAGCCGGGCGACGCCGGCGCTGCGGGACCGCCGGTGCCTGGGATGGAAGCGGCCGCCATCATCCTGGTGTACTCGCTTGGCCCCTGCGGTGGGCCGGGCATTTGCCCCTGCTGCGGCACCGGCGGAATCGCGAAAGCCTGGGTCGCGCCAGCCGGGGCGGCATACCGTGGCGGAGGAGGCGGAGCCGCCGGCGATCCCGGCGCGGGAGGGAAGCCGGACGCGGCCGGCAAGGGAGGGCCCCCGGTTCCCGGCGGTGGGGCCTGGAAGAACCGTGTGAATTCGCCCCCTTCCGGATGGCTCTTCGGTGCGGGCGGCGCGGGCGGCGGCGACTGAAACATGCGGGTAAACTCGCCGCCCTGTGCCGGAGGTGGCGCTGGAGTCGGCCAATCTCCCGGCGCCGGCGCGGACGGCATGGAAGATTGGTTAAACATCCGCGTGAAATCTCCAGGCGAACCGGAAGCTGCGGCCGGCGGCGGGGGCTGCACTGGCTCGCCCGTCGGCGCGGGCGCCTGGAACAGCCGCGTGAACTCGCCAGGCGCAGACCCGGCTGTCGGGGGCGCCGGTGGTGGACTCGCGGGCGGTGCGGCTGGCTTCGGCAGCGGAGCCTGCGCTCCCGGCACCTCGAACAGCCGCGTGAACTCTCCCGGCTGTGATTCGACTGGTGGCGGAGCAGGAGGAGCGGCAACCGGTGGCGGCGCGGGCCGCGCTGGGGTCGATGCGGCGGGCGGCTGTGGTCTTGGCTCCAGTGGCGCGACGAGTGGCTGCGGGATGTCGGCAATCTCTGGAGTCGCCGGCGCTGCCGGGGCAGTTATAGGAACCGTCGGAGCCTGAAACAGCCGCGTGAACTCTCCCGGCTGCGATTCGACTGGTGGCGGAGCGGGAGTTGCGGCAACCGGCGGCTGCCCTTGCGGCGCTGGGGGAGCGGCAACCGGCGACTGTGGTTTCGCCTCCAGCGGTGCGGCGGGTGGCTGTGGGATGTCAGCAATCGACGGAGCCGCTGGCGCTGCCGGGGCAGCCGCAGGAACCACCGGAGCTTGAAACAGCCGCGTGAATTCTCCCG
>JBELAO010000061.1:0-21450 GCA_049508735.1 Bryobacteraceae bacterium
GTGGCGCGGGCCGTCCGGCCTGCAGAGCCGAGATTCATCTCGGCTTTTCTTTCTTTTCTTCGCGAGAAATCTTTACCGCAAAAGCTCACTAATCTCTCATGCCCCGCTCACCCCACAAACCTTGCATACAAGCTCCGCGCTACGCCAGGGTCGCTGGTGCCTTTGACGATGGCGCGGCCGTCGGGGAAGATGGTCAGTTCGTAGGGCGGCGACAGGAATCGCAGGGCGAACTCGCTCGAGCGCACTTCGCCTAGCGGCTCCAGGCGCGCGCGTAGCTCTTCCAAGTCGATAGGGCCTTCGCGCTCGCGGACCTGCATGGCGTCGCGGCCGCACATGCGCACCGGCGGGCGCGCCGATTCTTCCAGGTATGGAAACTCGCGGCGGGCGCAGGTGGGGCAATCGGGGTCTTGCGGCGGACCGTCGATCTGGCGGATGCCGCCTTCCCAGACATCGATGGTGGTGATCCGCGCGCGAACCAGATCGGCGTGCCCGCTCAGGATCTTCAGCGCATCGGCCACTTGCAGCGACGCCACGGCCGAGACAATCGCGTTCAATACGCCGGCGGTTTCGCAGGTCGGCTGCGGGCCGGCGGGAGGGTCGGGATAGACGCAGCGCAGGCACGCTGTGTGGCCGGGGATCACGGGCATGGTAAGGCCGTAACTGCCCACCGCGGCGCCGTAGATCCACGCAACGCCGCGGCTCACGGCAAAATCATTGATCAGATAACGCGTTTCGAAGTTGTCGGTGCCATCGAGAATCACGCCGGCGCCGCCTAACAGGTCGGCCGCGTTTTCCGCCGTGAGATCCGCCACCACGCCGCGCACGGCAATCGAGGAATTGATGCGCTCCAACCGACGCGCCGCGGCGACCGCCTTGGGCAACGCTTCCGCGGCATCGGATTCTTCAAACAGCCACTGGCGATGAAGATTGGCGGGCTCAATGTAATCGCGGTCGATGATCGTGAGGCGGCCGACGCCCGCCCGCGCCAGGGCCGCCGCATGAAAGCTGCCCAATGCACCGCAGCCGGCCACCACCGCGTGGGCGCGCAGCAATGACTCCTGGCCCGCTTCGCCTAGCCCGGCGAAAAGAATCTGCCGCGAGTATCGCTGGCGCTCGGCCGCATTCATTTTGGTTCCGTGCAGACAAGAAAACACGCGCCCGCAAACGGGCTCGGCAAGCCAAAGCGTGCCCTACCAATGCAGCCATGGTAGCAAACTTGCTCGGAACTGCTTACGCTATCATGTTTCTGGTGCGCCGCCCGTTCGCAAGCGTCTCTCGCATCCTCGTGCTATCTCTTGCCGCGCCAATGATTTTGCTGCATGGGCAGGACGCTTCGTGGGAAGGCAAGCGGATCGTCGCGATCCAGTTCCAACCGGCTCAACAACCACTCGATCCGGCTGAAATCAACCAGATCCTCCCGCTGAAGCGCAACCAGCCATTGCGCCTGGCCGACGTACGCGCCAGCATCGAGCGCCTCTTTGCCACCGGGCGGTACACGGATATTCAGGTGGATGCCGAACCATACCAGGATGGCGTGGTGGTGCGCTTCCTGACCAAGAACAGTTGGTTCATCGGTCACGTGGTGGTGACGGGGAAGGTCTCCAACCCGCCCAGCACGACGCAACTCGAAAACGCGGCGCAGCTCGATCTCGGGACGCCTTACACGGAGGCCAGCCTGACCGCGGCCGAAGCCGGCCAGAAGAAGCTGCTGGAATCCAACGGGCTGTTCGGCGGCAGCGTGACGCCGGTGCTCGAGTGGGACAACGACTACCAGCAGGTGCATATCCGTTTCAATATCGATAGCGGCATCCGTGCCCGCTTCGCCGCGCCCACCATCGTGGGCGGCGTTCAGCTCGACCGCGCCAGCTTGCTGCGTGCCGCTAAGTTCCAGCGCTGGATCGTCCACACCTGGAAGCCGATGACGCAGACCCGGCTGCGCGAGGGCGTCGAGGGCGTGCGCTCGCTCTACGCCAAGGATCATCGCCTGGAAGCCAAGGTCTCGCTGGAAGACGTGAAATACGATGCCGCCACCAATAGCGCTACCCCGGTGCTTGCCATCGACGCCGGCCCGCGCATCCGCCTGCGCGCCATCGGCGCCAAGGTCTCCGAGCACAGCCTGGGGCGCTTTGTGCCGATCTTCGAGGAGCACTCGGTGGATACCGACCTGCTCACCGAAGGCGCCCACAATCTGGAAGACTACTTCCAATCCAAGGGCTACTTCGACGCCGACGTCGAGTTCAAGCAGCAGCGCGTGATCGACGACCAGGCCAGCATCGACTACTTGATCAACCTGGGCGAGCGGCACAAGCTGGTCTTCATCGGCATCCAGGGCAATCGCTATTTCTCGACCAGCGACATACGGGAGCGCATGTTCCTGCGCACCGCAAGCTGGCTGCAATTTCCGCACGGCCGGTACAGCGCCGACCTGCTGCGCCGCGACGAGGATTCGATTGTCAGCCTGTATCAGTCCAACGGGTTCCGCGACGTGAAGGTGACCGACCGGCTGGACGACCGCTATCGGGGCCACAGCGGCGAGCAGGCCGTGTGGATCACCGTCCACGAAGGTCCGCAGACATTCGTCAACAGCCTGGCGGTGGATGGCATCGAGCAGCTCGACAAGCAGAAGATTCTCTCCCTGCTCAGCTCGGTCGCCAATCAGCCGTTCAGCGAGTTCAATATCGCGGTGGACCGCGACGCCATCCTGGCGCAGTATTACCAGAACGGCTTCCCCAACGCCACTTTTGCCTGGAGCTCGAAACCCGCCGCGCCGAATCGCCTGGATGTGCGCTACGCCATCCACGAGGGCGGGCGCGAGTTCGTGCGCCAGGTGCTCTTCAACCCGGGCGGTCTGGCGCACACGCGCCCCAGCCTGGTCTACAAGAACCTCCAGCTCAACCCCGGCGATCCGCTATCGCCAACCGCCATGGGCGAAACCGAGCGCCGCCTGTACGATCTGGGCGTCTTCTCCCGCGTCAACATGGCGATCCAGGATCCGGATGGAGAGACGGATCAGAAGTACGTGGTCTACGATCTCGAGGAAGCGCGGCGCTACTCTTTGTCGATGGGCGTGGGCGCCGAATTCGCGCGCATCGGCGGCTGCACGTATTGCCTGGATGCGCCGGCCGGGCAGACCGGATTCGCGCCGCGCGTTTCGTTCGGCGTCACCCGTTCGGATTTGTGGGGCATGGCGCACAGCCTGAGCCTGCGCACGCGGTTCTCCACGCTCGAGCAGCAGGCGATTCTCACCTACGATTGGGCCCGTTTCCGAGGCAAAGATATGCTGCAACTCAGCTTCACCGCCCGCTATGACGATTCCAAGGACGTCCGCACCTTTTCTTTTAAGCGCGACGAGGTCTCCACCCAGTTGAAGCAGCGCGTCAACAAGTCGATCACCCTGCTCTACCGCTACACGTACCGCGCGGTCGACGTGAATCAGGCCACGCTGAAGATTTCGCCCGAGCTGATCCCGTTGCTCTCACAACCGGTTCGGCTGGGCCTCCTTTCTTTCAACTTTATTCAAGACCGGCGCGACGATCCGCTGGACCCGCGCAAGGGCGTCTACAATACGCTCAACGTGGATTTCGCCGAGCACATTTTCGGGTCCGAGCGCGATTTCGTGCGCTTCCTGGCGCGCAACTCCACTTACCATCCGCTGGGCAAGAAGTTCGTCCTGGCCCGCAGTACTGAGATCGGCAACATCGCCGCATTCCATTACAGTGGCACTGGCGAGGATGCGGTTCCGCTGCCGGAGCGCTTTTACGGCGGCGGCGGATCGTCCGACCGCGCCTTCCCCGAGTACCAGTCCGGACCGCGCGACCCGGAAACCGGTTTTCCCATCGGCGGCAACGCCGTGTTCTTCAACCAGACTGAGTTGCGGTTCCCGCTGATCGGGGAGGATGTCGGCGGCGTGCTGTTTCACGATTTCGGCAACACCTTCACCGGCGCCGGCGATTTCACCTTCCGCGTAAAGCAGGACGGCCTGGGGGACTTCGACTACATGGTGCACGCGGTCGGCTTCGGCATCCGCTACCGCACGCCCGTCGGCCCGTTCCGCGTGGACCTGGCCTACAGCATCAATCCGCCCCGCTTTTACGGCTTCAAGGGAACCGAACAGGACCTGGTGAACGCGGGCGTCTACCCATGTCAAAATGTCGTCAACCAGTGTACCCAGCAGAGCGTGAGCCATTTTCAATTCTTCTTTTCGATCGGACAAACGTTTTGAAGAGGGAGCGAGAGTTGCGATCCGCCGCGCCCGCCCGGCTGGCCGCTCTGGCGCTCGCCGTCACGTTTGCGGCGGCGCTTGCTTCCGGCGTCATCATCGACCGGATCGCGGTAACGGTGGGTAAAGGCGTGATCACCTCGAGCGACATCGAGCGCGAGATTCGCGTAACCGCGTTCCTGAACGGGCAATCGCCGGACTTGAGCCCGGCCGGCAAACGCGCCGCGGCGGAACGCATGGTGGAGCAGCGGCTGGTGCGCCACGAGCTCGAGAGCAGCCGCTACCCGGTGCCGCAGCCCGCCGAAATCGAGCCGGTGCTGGCCGCTTTCCGCCAGCGCTACTATCCGGCCGAGGCCGATTACCGGCGCGCGCTGGATCAGTACGGCATCAGCGGCCAGGATGTGAGAGACGCTCTGTTGTGGCAGCGCACCCTGTTGCAGTTCGTCGATGTGCGCTTCCGTCCGGCGGTGCAAATCACCGCGGAGGAGATCCAGCACTATTTCGATACCGTGCTGGCGCCGAAGTTGCGCGCGGCCGAGCCCGGCAAAACGGTTTCGCTCGACGATTATCGCGATCAGATCGAAGACACTCTGGCGGGCCAGCGCGAGGATCGCGAAATGGACGGCTGGCTGCGCGAGGCGCGCCGGCAAACGCCGATCGTCTATCACGATGAGGCGCTCCGATGAGACGCCGCCTGCTGTGGATTGCGGCTTACGTGGCTGCGGCGTTACTGCTGGCGTCGTTGGCCGGCGCGCTGGTGCTGCGCAGCGCGTGGTTTCGTGGCAAGGTGCGCACCTGGGTGGTGAGTTCGATTGAAACCGCAACCGGCGGCCGCGCCGAGATAGGCGCGATTCGATTCGACTTAGCGACTCTCCGCGTGGAGGCCGATTCCTTTGTCCTGCACGGCACCGAACCCGCCGGCAAGCCGCCGCTGTTTCGCTCCGCATCCATCGTGGTGGGGCTGAGAATCGTTTCGCTGGTCGAGCGCAATATCGACATTCGCTCGCTCGACGTGGAATCGCCGCGCATCGCCCTCATCGTCGATTCGAATGGCCGCACCAATCTGCCCCAACCGAAGAACAAAGGCCGGCGCGGCGACACCGTGGCGACGATTCTGAAGCTCGCCGTGGGGCGCTTCCGCGTCGAGCATGGCGAGTTTCAGGTGGAATCGCATGCAAGCGTGCCGTTCGCCGCGCAGGGCCGGAACCTCGATGCCGCGCTCGTCTTTGACGCCGCCGGTCCGCGCTACCGCGGCGATATCGCCATCGAGCCGCTGGAGTTCGCCGCTCCCGGAGTCGCCCAAACCGCGGTCGCCATCCACGCGTCGTTCGCGCTCGAAGCCAACCGTATCGACGTCGCCTCAGCCAGCCTCGCCACCGGCAAATCGCGGGTGAGCCTGGCCGGACAAATCGAGAACCTGGCCGATCCGCACGGCCGGTTCGACTTTCGAGCGCGCGTGGATAACGGGGATGCCGAGCGGATCTTCGAGACCAAGCTGCTCGAACGGGGCACGGCGGAGGTTGCCGCGAGCGCCGTCTGGCGCGGCGGCGGCGATGTTTCCGTCGCCGGCCATCTGACCGGCACGGGTCTGGAATATCGCGACTCGAGCATCCGGCTGTACAATTTCACGGCTTCCGGCCCTCTCACTTCCGATTTGCGCACCGTCACCGTGCGCCCAATGCGCCTGTCCGGCCAGGCCGCGCTCAGCGGCCAGTCGTTCCCCGTCGAGGCGAACATCGCGGCGGCCGTGCTGCGCGGCGAGGACCTGGAGCTGAGCCAGGTCTCGATCGGCGCGTTGGACGGCGCCTACACCGGCGCCATCGGGCTGCGCGCGTTCAATCGCTACACGGTGAACGGCGCCGTGGCCGGTCTCGATGTGCGCCGCGTGGCCAGCCTCGCCATCGACGCGCCGCTGCCGTGGGACGGCACGGCCGGCGGCTCGCTACACATGGAAGGCTCGTTCCACAACCCGCGAGCGTTGCATTTGATTACCGCGCTCGAAATCGGGCCGGCTGCGGTGGGCGCGCCGGTCGCGGGCGAAATTACCGCGGATTGGGATTCGCCAAGCGAGATTCTCGATCTCGGGCATTCGCGGCTCAGCTTGCCGCACTCGCGAATTGCGATCTCCGGCGCCGCCGGCCGCGAGTTGAGCGTCCACCTGGAGACGCGCGACTTGAGCGAGTTGCTGCCTGCTTTGGGCGAACGGGCGGCGGCGCTGCCGGTGAAGCTCATCGGCAGTGCGGCGGTGTTCGATGGGAAACTGATCGGCAGCCTGGACCGTCCGCGTATCCAAGGCCACGTGCTCGCGGGCGCTTTCACCTATGGGGACCGCACGTTCGATTCGTTCGACACCGCGGTCGTGGCCTCGCCCGATAACGTCCGCCTCGGTCAAGCGACGCTCAGCCGCGGCGCCCTGCGCGCACAGTTTTCGCTCGCCGTGGCGCTGCGCGATTGGGACGCGGGGGATCGAGCCGATATTTTCGGCAGCGCCACTATCCATGAGGCGCCACTCGCGGAACTGGCCGCCATGGCCGGCGCTTCGGCGGCGGCTACCGGCACGCTCAACGCAACGGCCGCCATCACCGGCGTCACCGGCGATCCGATCGTCGAGGCCGATCTCGATGCCACCCACGGCGCGATCGAAGGCGAAACTTTCGACCGCATCGCCGGCCACGCACGCTATCGCGCCGGCACGCTCGAATTCTCCTCCGGCGAGATTTCCGCCGGCGCCAAACAGATCCACGTCGATGCCAGCTTCGCGCATTCCCCAGGCCGCTTCGATACCGGCGCGCTGCGGTTTCAGATCTCGACCAACTCGATGCCGGTCGAGCAGGTTCATCTCCTCGAAGCCGCGCGCCCCGGCGCGAAAGGCATGGCCCAGGTTGTTGCGCGCGGCGCCATCGACATTGTCCCCGCGGAAAACGGGCGCCCAGGATTCCGCATTCGCGATTTGCACGCCGAATTCACCGGAAAGACGCTCCAGTTGGCCGGTGGCGATTTGGGCAACCTGCGGCTCACCGCCGAGACCGCGGGCGGCACGTTGCGCGCGCGCCTGGAATCGGACTTCGCCGCATCCTCCATCGTCGGCACCGGTGAGTGGCGTCTCGCCGACGATTACCCCGGCAGTGCCACCATCCGATTTAGCAAAGTGGATCTGGCCCAATTGCGTGCCTGGCTGGCGCCCACCGGATCGCTGGCCGGTCTCAACGGAGCGGCCGAAGCCTCCCTGCGCCTGGATGGCCCCGCGCTCAATCCGCGCGCGATCAAGGCGGAGTTGCGCATCACGCGCCTGGAACTCGCGCCCGCCGCTTCCACCGGTCTCGCGCCTGCCACTTTCGCGCTCCGCAACTCCGGCGACATCGTGGTCTCGATGGCCGGCTCGGCCGTCACCATCGGGTCGGCGCGGTTCACCGGGCGCGATACGGATTTCAGCGTCACCGGCCGCGTGGCGTTGGACCGGAAGAGCCCGCTCGATCTGCGTTTGGCCGGCCATGTTGGCCTCGGTTTGGTGCACGATCTGGACCGCGGCCTGACCGCCTCCGGCGTGTTGAAGGCGGACGCCAGCGTGCGCGGAACTCTGGCCGCGCCGCAAGTCGCCGGCCGCCTGGAATTCTCCGGCGCCGCGTTCCACATCAGCGACGTTTCCAACGGAATCTCCAACGCCAACGGCGTTCTGCTGTTCAGCGGCGACCGCGCCTCCATCCAGAGCTTCACCGGCGAAACCGGCGGCGGCAAAATCGAACTCGGCGGTTTCGCTGTTTATGGCGGCGAGGGGCTCACCGTGTTTCGCCTGCACGCCCGCGCCGACAGGGTGCGCGTGCGCTATCCGGAAGGCGTCAGCACCGTCGCCAACGCGGACCTGCGTTTCACCGGGACCACCGCCAACAGCATTCTCTCCGGCACCATCACCGTGCTGCGCACCGGTTTCAATCCACAATCGGATTTCAGCTCGCTGCTGGCGCAATCCTCCGAGCCCGTGCGCACACCGGCCGCGCGTCCCGGCCTGCTGGGCGGCCTGACTTACGATATTCAAGTCGCTACCGCGCCCGATATTCAGGTGCAGAGCGCGCTCGCCCAGGACGTCCAGGTGGAAGCCAACCTACGCCTCCGCGGCACTTACACCAGTCCGGCCGTGCTGGGCCGCGTGAATATCACGCACGGCCAGGTGGTTTTTTTCGGCACGCGGTACAACATTTCGCAGGGGTCGGTTTCCTTCTTCAACCCGGTCAATGTAGAGCCAGTGCTGGATATCGATCTGGAGACTAAGGCCCGCGGCATCCAGGTCACGCTCAACGTTTCCGGCCCGCTCAGCAAACTCAACCTGACGCCGCGCTCGGACCCGCCGCTGCAATTCAGCGAAATCGTGGCGCTGCTCGCCACCGGCCGCACGCCCACCGACGAAGCGTCGCTTTCCTACGGCCAGAACACCGCCGCGCCCGCCTGGCAGCAATCGGCCGGCTCGGCGCTGTTGGGCGAGGCCATTTCGAGCCCCGTCACCGGCCGCTTGCAGCGCTTCTTCGGCGTCAGCCGCCTGCGCATCGATCCCACTCTGCCCGGCACCGAATTCAACGGCACGGCGCGCGTCACCCTCGAACAGCAGGTGACTCCCGACATTACCTTCACTTACATTACCGACGTAACCACCAGCAATCCGCAGGTAGTCAGCGTGGAATGGGCTTTCGCCAAGCAATGGTCGGTGGTAGCGCAGCGCGACGAAAACGGCCTGGTCGGCATGGACATTCTCTTCAAGAAACGGTTTTGAGACGGACGCACTTGGGCTGGGCCGGAAACTGGAAACACGTAGCCTCTGTCACGGGTTTTTAATCCGGGTTTTCAATCGGGTCGAGATGCGGGGCGATTCGATGCTTGAGAATCGGGGGAGGCCGAGTGCGTAGCTTCGGTTTGCCCGTAATACGCGTAGTCCCGCGCGATACAATCGTTTTGAGACACCATGCCGCCTCTGACTGCCGGACCGCCGCCGATAATGTTGGCCGCAAAGACTCTCACGATCTTGTTCCTGTGCGTTGGCACCGCCAGCCCTATCTTGGCATGCACGTGCGTCTTTCCGGTCGATCCAGCCAATCCAGAGACCTCGGATCAGATGTTAGCGAGAACGTCGTCTGTAATATTCCGAGGCGTGGTGCTCGGAAAAAGAAGGCTGCCTGCGCCTGAAAGAATCCACGGAAGTGTCTACGCAGTCACATATCGCGTGGATGAGTACTGGAAGGGTTCGCCGGTCCGTGAAGTGGTCATTTATGGCATGGCGGATGTTTTCCCTGGCCGATGCGAGGGGTGGGGCGACGTCTCTGTCGGCAAGGAATATCTCATCTACGCTGTTGAACGTGAAGTACAGGATGAATACAGTCAGCCAGACAGGACTTGGATTGAATACTTCGACGTCATCCCTAAAGGCACGAAAATAATGACAGTGGGGGCCTGCACCCCCAGCGGGCAGGTCTCAAGGTCAGACGTTGATTCTGCTTTACGCAAGCTCGGACCAGGCACGAGGTTAACGCAGTCGAACTGAGAGGAGCAAGTCGAACCTCAACTCCGCCCGTACTTCCGAAACCCGTGACCAGAAACCCGTGACAGGACGAAAAGGGGACAGACGCATTTTTCGGGTTCACTCAAAGCGGGCCGGAGTCTTTTCTCTAAAATGCGTCTGTCCCGTTTCCATCGATATCCTGAGTTCAACCGTAGCCGAATACCTGGCCGGGGCTTGGGCCGCGAATGAAAAGGCCGTCAACACGACTGAGATGAGCAGGACGGTGTGTCGCATAATATCGGCACTTTCTCTTTACCTACCCGCTAGCAGTGCGGTACGGGGCCTTTCCCCTCCGCCTCCTACAGCTTGAATTCCGCCCTCACTAACTCATCCTCCATCGAGTGCTTCAGCGAGAAGCCTAGCTTCTCGAAGACGCGCAGCATGTCGCGGTTTTCGGGCATGATGTTGGCGCTGAGCGATGGGACTTTGTCATCAGTCGCGACGATCAGCAGGCGCGCCATCAGTTCCTTGCCTAAGCCGCGGCCGTGCCATACGTCGCTCACTACAACGGCCACTTCGGCGCCTTCGGTGCCGTGGATCTTGGTCAAGCGGCTCACGCCGAGGATTTCCTGGTCGCCGGTCTCCGGGTTGCGGCGCTCGGCCACCAGCGCCATTTCGCGATCGTAATCGATGAAGCAGGTGCGCATCAGCCGATCGTGCTTGGTGCGCTGTTCGAGATTCATCATATGGAAGAAGCGCAGGTAGACGCTGCGCTCGGAGAGCGTTTGGTGGAAGCGCACCATGGCCGGCTCATCTTCGGGCCGGATGGGACGGATGGTGACCACGTTGCCGTCCTTGAGGGTGAACGGCCCCACATAGCGCGTGGGATAGGGGCGAATGGCCATCTTGGGGATTTGCTCGAGCGTCACTTCGGGCCCATACACCACCACGCGGGCGTCGAGCGCCATCAGGCCGTCGGGCGAAGCCAGCAGCGGGTTGATGTCGATCTCCTTGATCCAGCGCTGCTCGGCGACCAGCGTGCTGAAGCGGACCATCAACAGTTCGAGCGCCCCGAGATCCACCGGCTTGCGGCCACGAACGCCTTTGAGCGCTTTGTAGATCTTGGTCTGCTCCATCATGCGGCGCGCCAGCGTGGTGTTGAGAGGCGGCAGCGCCAACGCGCGGTCCTTAAATACTTCCACTAATTGGCCGCCGGTGCCGAACAGCAGCACCGGTCCGAATTGAGGATCGAGGCTGGAGCCAATGATCAGCTCATAGGCATCCTTCAACCGGACCATGGGCTGCACGGTGACGCCCTGGAAATGCTCCGCGCCGGCTTTTTCGGACACAGAGGTCTGAATTGCCGCGAAAGCCTTCTCGACCGCCTGGGCGTCGCCCAAATTGAGCTGCACGCCGCCGACATCGGTTTTGTGGGTGATGGTTTCCGAGTACAGCTTGAGCACCACCGGATAGCCGATCTTGCCGGCGGCCTGGACGGCGGCAGCGGAATCGGCGGCAACGATAGTGGCGGCGACGGGGATACCATACGCGGCCAGCACTTGCTTGGATTCGGATTCGGTGAGGATGGTGCGGCCCTGGTCGCGCGATGTCTGGACGATTTGGGCGACCAGCGCGCGGTCGGGAGCCCAATCGGCCGAATCCTCGGCCAGCGCCGGCGTTTCGTACAGGCCGCGCAGGTTGTAGCTGTACTGCCACATGTAATTGAAGGCGCGCGCGGCGGTGTCGGGATAAGGAAAAGTTGGGATGTTGGCGCGGTTCAGAATCGCCTCGCCGGCGGCCACGTCCACGCCGCCCATCCAGCTTGCCAGCAGCGGCTTGCCCTCCTGCCGGGCGAGCGGCTTCAGTTCCTCGGCGATCTGCGTGGGATCGGTCATGGCCTGCGGCGTCAGGATCACCAGCATGCCATCGGAGTTGGGATCTTTGGCGGCGATATCGAGCGCCTTCGCATAACGCTCCGGGGAGGCGTCGCCGATGATATCGACCGGGTTGGCGTGGCTCCAGGTGGGGGGCAAAACGGCGTTGAAGGCGTCGATCGCTTCCGGGGAAAGCTCGGCCAGCTCGCCGCCGCCCATGATGAGAGCGTCAGTGGCCAGCACGCCCGGACCGCCGGCATTGGTGACGATGGTCAGCCGGGGCCCCTGCGGCCGCGGTTGCTTGGACAGCACTTCGGCCATGTAAAAGAGATCGGCGATGTTGGCCACGCGCAAGACGCCGCAGCGCCGGAAGGCGGCGTCCAGCACTTCGTCGGAGCCGGTGAGGGCGCCGGTGTGCGAAGCCGCCGCCTTGGCCGCGGCCGCGCTGCGTCCCGGTTTGATGATGATGATCGGCTTGTTGAGCGCCACTTCGCGCGCGGCGGAAAGAAAGGAGCGCGCATTGCCGATCGACTCCATGTAGCAGACGATGGACTTGGTCTTCGGATCGTTGCCCAGGTGATAGATCAGGTCGCCCCAGCCGACATCCACCATGGAGCCCACCGAAACGAAGGCGCTGAAACCCACCATTTCCTTGAGGCTCCAATCCAGCACCGCCGTGCATAACGCGCCGCTCTGGCTGATGAAGCCTACCGAGCCGGGGCGCGCGATGGTGGTGGCGAAGGTGGCGTTCATGCCGGTGAGCGGGGCCATCACGCCCAGGCAGTTGGGACCGATGACGCGGATGCCGGCCGTCTGCGCGGCGGCCAGAAGCTGTTGTTCGAGCGCGGCGCCTTCGGGGCCGATCTCTTTGAAACCGGCGGAAATCACGATGGCGCCGCGCACGCCGTTTTCTCCGCACTCCTGGATCAATCCGGGAATCGAGGGCGGCGGCGTCACGATCACCGCCAGGTCGACCTCCTCCGGGATCTCCGACACGGACTTGTAAGCCTTGACGCCCAACACGCTCGGCCGCTTCGGATTCACCGGGTAAACCGTTCCGCCGAAGGGTGAGGTGACCAGGTTCCACAACAGCGTACGTCCCACCGAATTGGCCGTCTCCGTGGCGCCAATCACGGCCACCGTGCGGGGTGAGAAAAACACTTCCAGCGGTTGATGCACCGGACTCTGTTTCTTCTTGCGCGTGCTCTTATTGGAGGCTTGCATGTTGGTCGTCCTCCGCCGGCGGCCCGAAGGCGGCGCGATTGAGCGCGTCCACCACGTCGGGAATGTGCTGGCCGTTCTTGCGCGCCACCGTCTCGATGGCGCAGTCGTCGCAACTGTCGCGGAAATGGAGGTTGTCGAAGACGGGTACGGTTGCCGGGTGGCGTTGTTTCACGTCACGGATGATCATGTCGCGGCGGATCAGTTGATCGAATCGGAACATAGGCGTGCGGACTGATTGTACAGCACCCCTGCTTCCAAAGGGAACTCGTCCAATGTCAACAAATTGTGAAGCTTCGGGGGAGAGAACTGGGTGAAATGACCCAGCGGACAGGCGGGTAGCCGAGGCGCGCGCGGCCAGAGATGGATCGACCTCGAGAAAAAGGCACCGGGCGGGCGCTAAGTGGTTGCCGCGGCTGCGGCTGCAACCAGTTGGGAGTTAGTCGTGGTCCAGATAGATCTAACGCTGTGACCCGCGCTAATAAAAAGGGTCGCTGAAAGAAGCGCCACGAACGCCAATAGCAACGTGTACTCGATCAGATCTTGGCCCTGGTCCTCCGATAGGAACCGCTTAACCAAGTTAACCATAGAACCAAGGTACTCCCGTGGGGTCGCTGGTTCAAGACAACGCCAGTACTGCCATGGACAGTACCGGTACCGCGGTGTGACGGCCCGCGTCTGTGTGGTCGCACCACGGCCCGCTGGGTGGCGGACGTATCCTCGCCGATTCGGCGCCGGGTCGAGTTACGGGGCGGTTGGCCGGTCGTGGACCGGCCCCACCATCGCATCGAAGAATAGGCGGGCGACGCGCGGCGCATCGAACTGCTCCACGCGGGCGGCGCCGGCCTGGCTTTGGACGGCACAGTCCTCCGGCGATCGATAGAGCGATTCGATGCCGGCGGCGAGCGCTGCGGGGCTATCGGGTTCGACCAGGGTGGCGTGGGGCGCCACTTCCGGGATGGCGGCCGCGCGCGACGCGACAATCGGCTTTCCCGCGGCCATCGCTTCCAGCAGCACGATGCCGAAACCCTCCTGTACGCTGGGCAGGCAAAACACCGACGCGGCACGGTACTCGTCCACTAAGTGAGTTCGCGATACGTCGCCGAGAAAGGTGACCGTGCCACCCAGTTCCAACTCGCCCGAAAGCTGCCGCAGCGCCGCCGCGCACGGACCATTGCCCACAATGCGCACTTCCAATTGCGGGATGCAGCCGCGCAGCGCGGCGGCGGCCCGCAGTAAGACGTCCACCCGCTTACGGCGGTAAAGCCGCCCCACGAACAACACGACGAACCGGCTGGCGGGGCTAGGCGCGGCGCCGGCCGCGAGCGCGGCACGCCACTGGGCGAGATCGATCAATTCCGGCACCACCGCGGGCTCGCGGGTTGCGCCATAGAGCGCGCGCACCTGGTCGGCGCAATAGCGGCTGGTCACGATCACGCGCGCGGCGCGCAGCACGTGCAGCCGCTCGCAACGCGCCTGAATTCCCATGGTGAGCCGGGTGAGGCCGCGCTCGAAGCGCACTTCATCGGCAATCACACCCTTCAGCGCGGCGACGTGGCCGGCCTCGGTTGCGATCGCGTAACCATCCATATCGAAACCCACTGTGCAAGCGAAACCGGCGGAGGGCCGCAAGCCACGGTTGAACAACAGCCGCTCGGCGGTATAGACCGGCAGATCGACGCGCGGCGTATCGAAGACGACCTCGTGTCCCAGTTCGCGGAGCGCGCGGGCCAATACCGCGATGCCGACGTAAGTGCCGCTGCCTCGGCGGATATCGAGGGGTGTGCTGGTGAGGAAGCGGATGAGCATAGGCAGCTACGGGCAAGCCGTCAGCCCGAAGGGCGTAAGAGAATGGTAGGGCATGCTTTGGCTTGCCCGTGAGCTGAAACATTATAATCATACGGGACTACACATTTGCCAACTCGCGGAAAAGCAGTTTGTCTATTATCGGGCGGCCTGGATTCTTCCACCTGTTTGGCGCTGGCGCGGCGCGATGGGTTTGCCTGTTACGCGCTCACGTTCGATTACGGGCAGCGGCACAAATTCGAGTTGGAAGCGGCGGCGCGCGTGGCGGCGGCGCTGGGCGTGGAGCGGCGGCTGGTGGTGAAGATCTCGCTCGACGTGTTCGGCGGATCGGCACTGACGGCGGATCTGGCGGTGCCCAAGGCGCGGTCGCTCGACGAGATGAGCCACGGCATTCCGGTTACTTACGTACCGGCGCGCAACACGATTTTCCTTTCGCTGGCGCTGGCCTGGGCGGAGGTATTGGAAAGCGCCGACATCTTCATCGGCGTCAACGCGCTCGATTACTCCGGCTACCCGGATTGCCGGCCGGAATACATCGAGGCTTATCAACGGATGGCCAACCTGGCTACGCGGGCCGGCGTGGAAGGGCACACGCGGCTGAAGATTCACACGCCGCTGATCGGCCTCAGCAAAGCGCAGATCGTGACTCTGGCGAAGGAGCTGGGCGTGCCGTTCGGCCTGACTCACAGTTGTTACGATCCGGGCGTGGGCGGACGGCCCTGCGGCGCCTGCGACGCCTGCCTGCTGCGGCGCAAGGGATTCGAAGAGGCCGGCATTGAAGATCGCTGAGCTGTTCTACTCGCTGCAAGGCGAAGGCGCGCTGGTGGGCGTGCCTTCGGTGTTCATCCGTTCGAGCGGCTGCAACTTGCGGTGCGCGTGGTGCGATACGCCGTACACGTCGTGGCAGCCGGAAGGAACCGAGCTGGAGCTCGACCGGATCGTGGATGAGGTGCGTGCGCACCCGGCGCGCCACGTGGTGATCACCGGCGGCGAGCCGATGATCCAGCCGGAGATGGTGCCGCTCACCGAGCGGCTGCGGGCGCTGGGGCTGCACATCACCATCGAAACGGCGGGGACGGTGTTTCAGCCGGTGGCCTGCGACCTGATGAGCATCAGTCCCAAGCTTTCCAACTCGACGCCAGGCGGTAGCTTCGCGGAGCCGCACGAGCGCCTGCGTATACAGCCCGTGGTGCTTCGGGAGCTGATGGCTCGCTACCAATATCAACTGAAATTCGTGGTCGAAAATCCGGCGGACCTGGCCGAAATTCGCGCGCTGATGGAGATGCTCGATGCGCCACGGGAGCGGGTGATTCTGATGCCGGAAGGCACCGAGCGCGCGCGGCTGGCCGAGCGCGGGCTCTGGCTGGCCGAAATCTGCAAGGAGGAAGGCTTCCGCTTCAGCCCGCGTTTGCACATCGACCTGTGGGGCAGCCTCCGCGGCGTGTGAAGGGCAGGCGTGGCTGAGGCGCGGCGGGAACCGCCGGCAAGGAGTGCCGGCTTGCGCACGCACGGGTGCGTGCGCCGCGTGAAACGGGGTTTTGCGCTTCTCGGGGCGGGCGCTATTTCCCCGCCGCTTTCGGCTGGATGGCAAAATCCCAGATCTGGATGTTTAACGCGTTTGCCGTGTACTCGATTACCGCGTACTCGCCCTCCGGCAGCGGATCCTTGGGCCAGATCTTGTATAGCCCGGTAGGGTCCAACTCCCGCTGCAAGGTCTCCACCAGCGTAGGCGTTTCTTGCACATCCTTATCGATCGGCAGGTAAACCAGATTCTCCACGATCCGCACAACGCCCTTACTCGTCAACCTGGCGATGCCGAAGCGTTCCGGTTCGGAGAGCTGGATGTAGAATTCCTGTTCCGGGTTCCTGAAGACGGTGGCCGAATGCGAGCCTTCGATTTCGAGGGTGCCCTTGCCGCTCAGCGCCTGCCCGACCGGCACCAGCACCTTCAGCACCTCCCGTTTCTTGTTGATGTGGACCGTCGCCTCGGCCACTTGCATCGGCTTGGTCGTGTCGCCGTCCAGCCAGTACACGCCGGGAGCTTGCGGGATGCGCGAAGTTTCCTTCTCGATGGCCTTTTGGGCCGCGGCCTCTTCGGCGAGAACCTTCGAGTCCTTGGCCAGCTCTTGCTGGCGGTCGGAGGCCTCTTTTTCGGTGCGTTTCAGATCCACCAGGTCGAGCGGGATCTCCTCCCAATCGCCGCGCTCCACGCTGTAGTAGCGCACGCGATCGTCGAGCACCTGATATTCGCGCACCAGGTGGTAGCCGCCGTCCTTCAGATACAGCCTGACATTGGCCGCCCATAGCGCCAGTGCCAACAGCAACCCGACGATTACGCTCCGCCGCATATCCCCTAACCACTACTCTAACCCCTCCGTCGTGGCGCGGGCTGTCAAGCCTGCGGAGCCGAGACTCATCTCGGCTTTTCTTTGCACCTTTTTCGGTAACGCCGAAGCCGCGCCACCGGGGGCATCCATCTACAATAGGGTCATGCGCATCCTTCTGTTCAGCGGCAAAGGAGGGGTGGGAAAGACCAGCCTGGCGGCGGCCACGGGCCTCGAGCTCTCGCGTCTGGGTTATCGCACGCTGGTGATGAGCGTCGACCCGGCACACAGCCTGGCCGACGCCTTCGACCTGGGAACCAGCCTGTTTCACGGCCAGACCGGCGACCCGTACGCCATCAACGACCGCCTGGCGATCCACGAAGTGAACATTCAGAAGGAGATCAAGCGCCACTGGGCGGAGATTTCCTCATACGTGGTTTCCGTGCTGCGCACCACCGGCATCAGCGACGTGGAGGCGGAAGAGCTGGCCATCCTGCCGGGCATGGAAGAGCTGAGCGCGATGATGTGGGTGAACCAGTTTCGCCGCGAGCAGCTTTACGACGTGATCGTGCTCGACTGCGCGCCGACGGCCGAATCGATGCGTTTCGTCAGCATGCCGACCACGCTCGAATGGTACATGAAGCACATCTTCCCCTTCCAGCGCGGCATCATCCGCGCGGTGCGGCCCATCGCCAACCGCGTCTCGCCGGTGGAGCTGCCGACGGAGGGATACTTTTCCAACATCCAGCAGTTGTTCGCCAAGCTGGACGGCATCGCCGAGCTGCTGGAGGATCCGGCCCAGACCAGCGTGCGCCTGGTGACCAATCCCGAGCGGATGGTGCTGCGTGAAACTCAGCGCGCCTTCGTCTACTTTTCGCTGCACGGGCTGACGGTGGATAGCGTGATCGTCAACCGCGTGCTGCCGCAGGCGGTGACCGACGCGTGGTTCGAGGAATGGCGGGCCTCGCAGGCGCGGGTGCTGGAGGAAATCGACGCCTATTTCGCGCCCGTGGCGGTGAAGCGCGTCCCGCTGTTCACTCACGAAGTCCTGGGGCGGGAGCGGCTGGAAGAACTGGCGCGCTCTCTCTACGCGGAGGGCGAGGACCCGGCGCGCGTGGAACGCACCGAGGCGCCTTACACGTTCACCAAGCAGGACGGCCACTATGAGGTGAAACTGCGCCTGCCTTTCGCGGCCAAGGGGGAAGTGGGATTATTTAAGAAGGGCGATGAGTTGGTGGTGGAGATCGGCACGCTGCGGCGGCACATCGGCCTGCCGACTTCCATGGCTGGCCTCGCGCCCGCCCGGGCCAGGCTGGAAAACCGTATTCTGACGGTGGAAATGAAGGAGAGTTGAAAATGGCTGAAAGCGAGAAACAAACCGCCGGTGAGGGCGCACAGGCCGCGCACGGCTGCTTTGTGTGCAACGTGGCGATGCCGTTTCTGGAACACCTGTGGCCGGCCGACGCGAGTGAGCACTTCCGCGCCTCGCGGGTCGAGTTTCTGAAAGGCATCCGCACCCTGATCGATGACCGGATCGCGCACCTGTCCAAGGAAGAGCAGCACAAAGGCACCCACGTCACCGTGGAGTGAGATCGAGGGGCCGCAGTGCCGGCGATGGAAGCCCGTGGCGCGGGCCGTCCGGCCTGCAGGGTCGAGAGTCATCTCGACCTTTCTTCGCTTTGAGGGGAGGCGCACACGGCACCGTGGAATGAGCGAGCGGTGAGGGGCAGCGCTGCTGCGGAGCTTTCTGCTAGCGCTCTAACGTGACGACGGCTTGTGCCTCGGCGGAACGGCCTTCGCCGACGGGGCCGATCTTCTCGGCGGTCTTGAATTTGACCGAGACGCGGTCGAGCGTGAGGCCAAGCGTGGTGGCCAGCCGCTCGCGGATGGCGTCGCGGTAATCCTTCAGCTTGGGGCGCTCCAGAATCACCGTCGAATCCACGTGGACGATGCGGAAGCCGGCGGCCTCCGCCGTCTGCCGCGCGTGGCGCAGAAAGACCAGGCTGTCGGCGCCTTTCCAGCGCGGATCGGAATCCGGGAAATGCATGCCGATATCGCCCAGCGCGGCCGCACCCAAAATGGCGTCGGTGATCGAGTGGGACAGCACGTCGGCATCGGAGTGGCCCTCCAGGCCCATCTCGCTCGGGACCGTCACGCCGCCCAGAATCAGGGCGCGCCCGGCCGCAAGCCTATGCACATCCCAGCCCAGGCCGGTGCGGATCTCGCTCAACCGATGGCTTCCTTGGCGGCGTCCTCGTGGAGGAAAAGGCGCGCCAGTTCCATGTCGGCGGGCCGCGTGATCTTGATATTGCGGTCGCTGCCCAACACCACCGTCACTTCCGCGGCTTCCAGCCGCTCCACCAGGCTGGATTCATCGGTGCCGATGAATCCGTCGCGGCGCGCCGCTTCATAGGCGCTCACCAGCAGCTCATAGCGGAAAACCTGCGGCGTCTGCGCCAGCACCAGTTTGTCGCGCGGCAGGGTGGTGCGGACGCGCGTCTTGCCAGTGCCGCGATTGACCTGCTTGACGGTGTCGCTGGCCGGCAGTCCGACGATGGCGGCGCCGCTCTCGGCCGCTTCGTCGAAGGCGCGGTGGATGATTTCCAGATCGATGAACGGCCGCACCGCATCGTGCACGGCCACCAGGTCCGTCTCCGGCCCCAGCGAGCGCAATGCGTTTTCGACCGATTCCTGGCGGCTGTTGCCGCCTTCCACCACGCGCACCTTGCGGCCGTGAAACTCGGCCGAAAGCATGGCGCCGACCCATTCCAGGTCTTCCGCGCGCACGGCCACCACCAACTCGCTGACGCGGTCGGAGGCGGCGAATTTGCGCACCGTATGCAGCAGGATGGGCGAGCCTTCGAGCAGCATGAACTGCTTGCGGCTGGTGCCGGTCTTTTCGGCCGAACCCTTGCCCATGCGCGTGCCAAGCCCTGCCGCGGGCACTATAACGGCTACTCTCATGTGTCCTACGATTCTATCGCGCTCTTCTCGGTCACGGCGCCGGCCACCGGCTGCGGCTCCGCCTTCCGCACGGGGCGCTCGTGCCCGGCGATGGCGCTGGCGCCGTGCTGCCGCTCATCGTACTTGCCGAAGATCATTTTGCCCGCGGTGGTCTGCAACACGCTGGTGACGGTGATATCGACGGTCTTCGAGATCAGCCGCTTGGCGTTGTCCACCACCACCATGGTGCCGTCGTCGAGGTACGCCACGCCCTGATTGTATTCCTTGCCCTCTTTGAGAATGAAGACGCGCATGATCTCGCCGGGCAGCACGATCGGTTTCAGGCTATTGGCCAGCTCGTTGATGTTCAGCACTTCCACGCCGTGCAGTTGGGCCACTTTGTTGAGGTTGAAATCGTTGGTGACCACCTTGCAATCGTAAATCTTGGCCAGTTCGATCAACTTCATATCCACTTCACGGACGTTGGGAAAATCTTCTTCCACTATTTGCACCGCCAGGTGGGTCATTTTCTGGATGCGCTGCAGGATGTCCAGACCGCGGCGGCCGCGGTTGCGCTTCATCGAGTCGGCCGAATCCGCCACCAGTTGCAGTTCCCGCAGCACGAACTGCGGAATCACCAGCACGCCATCGAGGAAGCCGGTTTCGGCGATATCGGCGATGCGGCCATCGATGATCACGCTGGTGTCGAGAATCTTGAACGACTTCTGCGAGCTTTTCTCGCCGCCGAACACGCCGCCCAGCGCCGCCAGGTTCAGCATGTCGCCCTTCCTGGCGCCCACCACCAATCCCACGTAGGTCATCCACAGCAGCAGGCAGACCGGCAGGATCGGCTGGCCGGGCAGAGCCTTCTCCACCACCAGGGACATCAGGAACGCACCCACAATCCCCAGGATGGAACCGACCGCAGCCCCAATCAGGCGAGTGAGGCTGACTTTTTCCAGACGGATTTCGAAGTAAATGATGCCGCTGCCCAGCACCAGCCCGCCTAAAGTCGATATCCAGGGAGATACCTGAGCCGGATGGAGCAGAAAAGCGGAGAGGGAGAGAATCAGAACGAAAAATGCGCGAACAAAAATAAGATCGATCCCCATGACATCCCCTTCTTGGGTGAGCCGACGCTTCCGGCAGGGACCGCGAAAAACCGGTGCCCAACCGGATGATTTGCGAGTGTTACGCCGCGCCAAAAGTATAGCACTTATAGGCGTTCCGGGTCCCGGAGTTTAATTGGGTTACTGCGGGACGTAGAAGTTGAAGCCGAGGGCGCGCGCGTCAGCCCATCAGGGCGAAAGAGACTAGCCCAGCGCGCGAGCGCTGGGAGAAGCCGTGAACCCATCCAGCCCCGGAACGGGGCGCCAGAGACCGCGTGTCCGCTAGCGGGTGTGGCTGTTGTCTTCCGCCCCGTTCCGGGGCTCGCGTGATTCGTCCGCGTCCCCAGCGCTCACGCGCTGGGCTATTGTCTTTCGCCCCTGCCGGGGCTTGCCGCTCGCTCCACTCCTTTGACGGATCACGCGTAGGTGGTACGCTCGGAAACTGGCCATTTTCCGGGGAACCAGCGAT
>JBELAO010000062.1:0-18427 GCA_049508735.1 Bryobacteraceae bacterium
TTGTAGCAATTATACTACAAGCAAAACACGAAATCAAGCAAATGTTTTGAGTGCGAAAATAGGAAGCCTTCTGGAAAGTCGCCCTGGAATGGCTCCAGAGCCGCCCCATCGGCCCGAACCGCGCTACGGCTCAGTCACTATTCCGAAACTGCTGCTTCGTGCGCCCACAAACCGGGGCGGCCGGCGCCTCCCTCACTTAAACCGCAGCGTGATCCTATTTTCCTTGCTGCCGTAGCGCAGTTCCAGGTCTTTCATTTTCTGTTTTTCCATCGGGAAGTAGAGCAGGCCGGAGACGGGCGCGAGCGTTTTCTTGTGCGGCAGCATTTTTGCGTCGAGGGCTTTTTCGAGCGGGTTGTCCTGCTCGTCGCTGTCGATCTTGACGGTGACCTTGTTGCTGTCCGCATCGCCGGAGCCTCCGCTGCCCATGCCGATACCCCCGACGCCCAGCGAGATGCCGGTCTTCGACGCCGGCGCGGCGGTTTTGGCGGGGGTGATCGTCATGACGTTCTTGCCGGCCACCTGGCTGGCTTCGTAGGGCTGGGTGTGCTCGCCGTCTTTGTTGGTCCAGAGCACGAAATCGTCGGGATCGACAGCGATTTCCTTGCCGTATTTTGGTTCGACTTTGATCTCGGCGACGAAGAAGTGGCCCTCCAGGTCGGAACCGGCCACCTGCTTGATCTCCTGGGGATCGATATACAGGGTCGCGGTGAGGATCAGGTCCTCGTTCTCGCCCTTGGCGGTCGCGACGGTCTGCTTGGGACCGGCCCCGAGCAGGAAAGCGAAAAGCGGCAACACGAGCAAAATGCGACGCGTCATGGAGGCACCTCTCGCTCCAATTATAAGGCCCGGAAAACGCCTGAGAAGCGGAGGCCGCGCGCGGCACTACCGTTTGTTGGGGCTGCTACAATGAGCATTCACCCCATCCCAGGAGCGTCAACCAACATGGACGAAAAAGAGCGCGCACGCGCCTTAGAACTGGCACTTACCCAGATCGAGAAGCAGTTTGGCAAGGGCTCGATTCTGCGGCTGGGGTCGAAGGACGCCATCGTACCGGTCTCGGTGATTTCGACCGGTTCGATATCGCTGGACTCGGCTTTGGGAGTGGGCGGCGTTCCGCGCGGCCGCATCTGCGAAATCTTCGGGCCCGAATCGTCGGGCAAAACCACCATCGCGTTGCAGATCGTCGCCGAGGCGCAGAAGAAGGGCGGCATCGCGGCGTTCATCGACGTGGAACACGCGCTCGACCCGGCTTATGCGAAGAAACTCGGCGTGGATGTGGACAACCTGCTGGTATCGCAGCCGGATTACGGCGAGCAGGCGCTGGAGATCACGTCCCACCTGGTCAGCTCCGGACAGATCGACGTGCTGGTGGTGGATTCGGTGGCGGCACTGGTGCCCAAGTCCGAGCTCGAAGGCGAAATGGGCGACAGCCACATGGGCGTGCAGGCGCGGCTGATGTCGCAGGCGCTGCGCAAGCTGACCGGCGCGGTGAGCAAATCGCGCACCTGCCTGATCTTCATCAACCAGATCCGCGAAAAGATCGGCGTCATGTTCGGCAATCCGGAAACCACCACCGGCGGCAGGGCGCTGAAGTTCTACTCGTCGATCCGTCTGGACATACGCCGCATCGCGGCCATCAAGGACGGCGATGCCGTGGTGGGCAACCGCACCAAGGTCAAGGTGGTGAAGAACAAAGTTGCCTCGCCCTTCCGCGAAGCCGAATTCGACATCATTTACGGAGAAGGCGTTTCGAAGGAAGGCGACCTGCTGGATCTGGGTGTGGCGCAGAACGTGGTGGAAAAGAGCGGCTCCTGGTTCAGCTACAAGGGCGAGCGCATTGGCCAGGGCAGGGAAACCGCGCGCCAGTTCCTGAAGGACAACGCGGATATCCGGCTGGCGATCGATAGCGAGTTGCGGAAGGCGCTGGGGTTGGTGAAGGCGGAAGCGGCCGAGGGCGCGCCCTCGCCCGTGCCGCAACCGGCAGGACCCAAGCCCGTGCCTGCGCGGAAGTAAGCGCGCCCGCTGCTGGCTCACTCCATTTCGAGCCACGGATGAACACTGATGAACACTGATAAGATTCCCGGTTTTTATCCGTGTTCATCTGTGTTCATCCGTGGCCATAGTTCATTTGCATGACTGAGCGGGAGCGGCGGCGCGCGATTCTCCACAAGCTCGCCCGGCTTGAGGATGGCGACCTGTTCCATCCCGCAACCATCATCCCCACCGGTCTGGCCGCGCTCGATGCGGCGCTTGGCACGGGCGGGCTGCCGCTGGGCGCCATCTCGGAAATCTTCGGCTCGAGCGGCAGCGGCAAGACCACGCTGGCACTGCAGATGGTCCGCCGCGCGCAATCGAGCGGCGCCGGCGCAGCCTGGATCGATGTCGACCGCACCTTCGATCCGGCTTACGCCGCGAGCTTGGGAGTAGCCATCGACCGGCTTGTGGTGGTGATGCCGGAATCGGCCGAGGAGGCTTTCGAGATGGCGGCGAAGCTGGCCGCATCGCAAGCCGTCAGCCTGTTGATCGTGGATCCGGCGGCCGCGCTGGTTCCGGCGGTCGAGCTGGATGCGGCGATTGGGACCAGCGGACCGGGACTGCACGGCCGGGTATTGGCCTCCGGGCTGCAAAAGCTGGCCGTGGCCGTTGCCCGGAGCGGCGCCGCGCTGGTTTTTCTGAACCAGACGCGCTCCCGGATGGAAGCCGGCGGGGACGCGGACTCGAGCGCCGGCGGTCCGTCCCTGAAGCTGTATGCCGCGGTGCGCATCGCTCTGGAGCCGGCGGGCGCTGGTATGGTGCGCTTTCGCGTACTGAAAAACAAGGCCGGCCAAGTGCATGGGCGGGGCGAATTGCGATGGATTTCCGGGGCCGGATTCGCCGAAACCGCGTAAAAACGGGCCTTTGAGCACTTTCGCACGAAAAAAACCGCGAAAAAGCTGGGTTTTTGGCGCAATTCTCCTTTACATCACGATGACGTTCCCTTATGATTGTTATCGATCCGGCTCGGCGTTCTTAAAAAACGTGGAGCCCCGGTAATGTTTCGATGGAAGGATGTGGCGTGTCTCGGGCCCCCAATGAGTCCGGCGCGGCACATGGAAAAAACGGGAGAATCAAAGGAGAATTATGGCGACGACAAGAATGACCCAGACGCAACTGGTGAAGGCGCTCGCCGCGCACGGTCAGGTCACCAACAAGGTGGCGAAGGACATCCTGGAAGGTCTGGCCACCACGGCAATTAGCGAAGTAAAGAAGAACGGCGTATTCGTGCTGCCCGGCATCGGCCGGTTAGTGCGCGTGGACCGCAAGGCCCGCATGGGACGCAACCCGGCGACCGGCGAAGCCATCAAGATCGCGGCCAAGAAGGTCGTGAAGTTCCGCGTGGCCAAGGCCGCCAAGGACTCGATCGTTCCGCCGAAGAAGAAATAGCAACGAGTCCTATCCGAAAGTGAGAAACCCCGCCGGCTCGCCTGAGCCCGCGGGGTTTTTTGTTGCGGATTGAAAACTCCGGTGACGCGCCGGCCGGAAATTACCGGCACCGCAAGGAAGCCGAATTACTGCTTCGCCTCTATCTTGTCGGGTTCCGTGGCGGGCTTGCCGTTCGGCTTGTCTTCCTTCATGGCCGTCTTGAAGTTGCGAATGCCTTCGCCCAAGCCCTTGCCGAATTCCCCGATCTTCTTGCCGCCGAACAACAGAATGAAGATCACGGCAACCACTAGAAGATCCTGAGGTCCAAAGCTGGCAGTCATAACCGGTTGCATATCTGTGGCCTCCTTCGTTCCACCTAATTGTAGCCGATTCGGGGTATGCCATTGTGACCAAAGCCTAACGCCGGCGTTTGGCAACGTCATGGAGATTCGAGAACTCCCGCACTGTGGCTAAAGGAGGAAACGCTCCGTAATTCCGCTGGGAGCTATACTGATCCCGGAGGCTCGTAGCATGCGCTGTCGCTGCGCCATTCTGCTGCCGTTACTGCCCTTTGCCGCCGCATTCGGACAGACCATCATCACCACTTCGCCTCCCGCCGAACCAAAAACGCCTTACCGCGGCCTGGTCACTTTCCAGGCGCCGCGGTTGGGGCCGCGCCCGGTATCCGGCGCGCCCTACTACGGCGAGGAAATCTCCCTGCACGTGCAGACCCTTGCGGATGGCGCTCAGATCAACCAGACCAAAAGGCTGCGGAAGATTTGGCGCGATTCGCAGGGCCGCACCAGGATGGAGAGCCCAATTGGGACCGATCCCTCATGGAAGGGCGCCCCGGCCATCGTCCAGATTACCGATCCAGTGGCGGGATACATTTACACTCTGGACACCGCGAGGAGAATAGCGCATCGCGTGACAGCGCCGCCGCCGCACGTCGGGCCTCAAACCGGAAACCCCGACCGGGTGCCGCGCCGCACCGCCGGCCGTGCAGCCATTGCCGGTGGCGGCTCTGGCGGACCCGCGTTCACCCCGGCTGTCGAACACCTAACCTATGCGGATGGACGCCAAATCACCATCGAGGAACTGGTGACCAAGGCTATCGATGGCTACCTGGCCGAGGGAACCCGGCGGACCACGGTCTACCCAACCGGTTCTCAGGGCAACGACCGGCCGCTCAAGGTTATCGTGGAATCCTGGTGGGCTCCGCAGGTCAAGGTCACATTGCTCTCGACCACCGACGACCCGCGCTCCGGCGTGACCACGGTGAAGATCGCCAATCTCAACACGCAAGAGCCCGACCCGGAGTTGTTCCTCTTGCCCGTGGGCTACACCATCGTGGATGAGACCAAGACATTCACGATCGCCTGGGGCCAGGAGGCTGGATCACAGCGCCAATAGCGTCAAAATGAGAGGCGCGTATGATTCTGGAGACGGAACGGCTGATTCTCGACACGTGGCAGAGCGCCGACTGGACAGAACTCCGGCCGATCGCGACCGACGTCGAAGTGATGCGCTATATCACCGGCGGCGTGCCTTGGAGCGACGAACAAATCCGGGCATTCGTCGACCGGCAGGTGGAGTTACATAGCACTCAGGGCTTCTGCCGGTGGAAGCTGCTCGAAAAGCCGGACCGGAGGATGATCGGCTTCTGTGGCGTGGGCCTCTGGCGCAACATGATGGAACCCGAGATCGGATGGTGGCTGGAGAGGCCGCGTTGGGGCCGCGGGCTGGCAAGCGAGGCCGCAGTGGTGGCACTGCGCGACGCCTTCGAGCGCGTGCAATTGAACCGGATCGTTTCGATTGCGATGGTGGCAAATGCGGCGTCCAGGCGGATCATGGAAAAGCTCGATCTGAAATTCGATTCCGAATTCGAAAACGAGGGCTTCCGCCTGGTGAAGTATGCGATGGATCGCGCCGGGTACGCAGGGCCAAGCGGGAAGCACGCGCGATTCTCGTAGATGCACGCGCGGATGCAGCGCATTATCATATGCGGTGTCCGGATTCGAGTCGCAACCGGCTCGAACCGGAAGAGGAGAGGATCGTATGTCCCTGGATCAGAGCAGTCGCCGAACGTGGTTGAAGAGTACAACCGCACTGGCAGGAGGCCTGGCCGCCTCAGACCTGGTAGCGGCGCCCCCGGCAACCGCGCCGCCGGACCGGCGGGTCGCGGAGCCCGACCGGATGGTGGTGAGCGATTCGAAGAACGTGGTCGAGACCACCGCCGGCAAGGTTCGCGGCTACACTCACCAGGGTATCCACGTGTTCAAGGGAGTTCCTTATGCGGCATCCACCGGCGGGAAGAACCGCTTCATGCCGCCTGCGCCTCCGGAGCCCTGGACGGGGGTTCGCAGTTCCCTCTACTTCGGCCAGGTCTGTCCGTCCTTTCCGCGCGCCGGTTGGAACAGCGACGAGAATGCCTTCATGTTCCGCTGGGACGATGGCCAGCCGGGCGAAGACTGTCTCCGCGTGAATATCTGGACCCCCGGCATCCACGACAACCGGAAACGGCCGGTCATGGTGTGGCTGCATGGCGGCGGCTTCTCAGCCGGTTCCGGTCAGGAACTGCAATCGTACGATGGCGAAAACCTGGCCCGGCGCGGCGATGTGGTCGCCGTAAGTCTCAACCACCGGCTCAACACCTTCGGGTTCCTGAATCTGGCTGATTTCGGCGACCAGTATGCGAGTTCGGGCAACGCCGGCATGTTGGACCTGGTGGCGGCGCTCGAATGGGTGCGCGACAACATCGCGAATTTCGGCGGCGATCCGTCTCGCGTGATGATCTTCGGGCAATCCGGCGGCGGCGGTAAAGTTGGCACGCTGATGGCCATGCCTTCGGCGAAAGGGCTGTTCCATAGCGCTTCGATTCAGAGTGGGTCGATGTTACAAGTGGCGGAGGCGGCGGACACGGCCAAGCTCGCCGCGGCTGTGCTCGAGGAACTTTCGATTTCGAAAGCCGACATCGGCAAGTTGGCCGATGTTCCGGTGGACCGCCTGCTGGGCGCCGCCATGGCCGCTCAGCACAAGCTGTCGCCAATGCCCTCCGGTCCGCCGGACTTCCGCCGCTTAAGGCGTCTGCTCGGCTGGAGTCCTTCGGTGGACGGCAAGATCCTCCCGGCCCAGCCGTTCGATCCGCGCGCGCCAGAGATCTCCGCGGACGTGCCGCTGATCGTGGGGACCGTACTCAACGAGTTCATCAATGGCATCGATCATCCCGATGCATTTTCGATGACCGAGCAGCAACTCGCCGCGCGTGTCGAAGAACGGTACGCCGGCAAGAGCAAGGAGGTCATCGACGTTGTCCGGCAGGGCCATCCGAGAGCGCGGCCGTTCGATTTGTATTCCATTATCATGGCTTCCTCGGTGCGCGAAAATGCCGTGAAACAGGCCGGGCTGAAAGCCGCGCAGGCGAAGGCGCCGGCTTATCTGTACTGGTTCACCTGGCAGACGCCGGTGCTCGATGGCAGGCCCATGGCGTTCCACTGCGCGGAGCTGAGTTTCTGCTTCGGCAATACGGATCGCTGCGAAGCGATGACCGGCGGCGGAGTGCGCGCTCGCGCATTGGGAGCGAAAATGAGCGATGCCTGGATCGCTTTCGCGCGCAAGGGCGACCCGAATCATCCGAACCTTCCCCAGTGGGCGCCCTTCGACGCCAAGAACTGCCCGACCATGATGTTCGACGATCGGTGCGAGCTGAAGAAAGACCCGGACGGCGCGGAACGCAAGCTTCTGGAGTCCCTCGGCTAGCCGGCATTTCTCAAAGGCCGACATGGCGCGGCTTGCCCTTGCACCCTCCGGGGCAGTCCTGCCTGCTGTGTCGAGAGTCCGAACTCCTGATGTTGTCCGGTGTTTTCCGCGCGATGCGGAAAATGAGCTGACCCTCCTGACGGGGAACGGCGCAGGCCTGGTAGGATAGACGATCGGTTTCTGTCGCGCCGGTCCGCCGCTCGACAGACGACAAAAACCGATCGTCTATCCTACCTCTGACACAGGCAACCTGGCTCAACCCAGATTCCGCCGCATCAGGAGTTCGGAGATTTGTCTCGACATTTCTTTGGTGTGAACGCCCTCACGAATGCCGGTGCGCAATTCTGCTCAGGCGGGTGTCCGCGAGCCCGGTGTTAGAATGTATGCACATTCCGATGCCCGAACACGACCGTCCGCCAGCCGAGGTCCTTCTCGATCAGACCCCGGCTTGCCAATGGATCGTGAACAAAGAGGGTGTGTTCGAGCAAATCTATGGCGACACCATGCCGCTGTTCGGCAAGCCCCCCGGGGAAGTGGCTGGCCAGCCCGCGGCAAGCGTACTGAACCCTGCGGTCCTCCCCATTTGGCAGGAACGGTTCAGTCGCGCGCTCGCCGGCGAGTCCCTGTCGTTCCGCGAGCAGCGGGACGGCCGCGTCTGGATGATCTCGGTTTTTCCGCTCCGCCTGAGAGCCGACACAGCGCACGCCGGCTGTGTGGTGAGGGAAATCACCGACCTCGCCAGGGCCGACCACGAACTGCGCCGCGCGGTGTCGGGCGCGCTCAAGTCACAGGGGTCGCAGCGCGCCAAGACCGCCCAGTTTCTGCACAACGTGGTGGGCCAGAACCTGGCGGCCTTGGGACTCCAGCTCGACCTGGTCCGCATGGACCTCGACGGCAGCCTCGGCGCAGCGCGAGACCACCTGGCCGAGATCCAGGCCCTGCTTGAATCCATCATGGAGCAGGTCCGCAATTTCAGCTATGAGCTCAACCCGTCCGCCGTCGAGCGTGTCGGCCTGCGTTCGGCGCTCGACCGGCTGGCCGTCCGCAAACGGGAGCATTTCCAAGGCGCCGTGCGCGTCAACATGGACGCCTCCGTGAGCTTCCGCACGAAAGTCGCCCTCGCGCTGTACGGGATCGCTGAAGAAGCAGTGGAAAACGCCGCGCTCCATTCCGGTTGCTCTTTGATCGAGATCGTGGTAAAGTCCGCCGATAGCGGAGCCTGGATGGAGGTTCGCGACAACGGGCGAGGTTTCGATCCGAGTGACTTGCAGAAATTGGGGAGAGGCTTGGGGCTGCTCAGCATAGAGCATTACGCCGCCGAGGCAGGCCTGCGTCTGTCGATTTCGAGCAGCCGCCAGTCCGGAACCGTCGTGCGTGCGGCCGTTCTACTGCCGGGAAAAGGACAACCGTGTTAGATATCGTTCTCGTCGACGACCACAAGTTGGTGCGCGATGGCATCAGGGGCATTCTCGAGCGAGGTAACGAGTTTCGCGTGGTCGGCGAAGCCGAAAGCGGCGCCGATGCCGTAGGTCTGTGCAAGAGAACCCAGCCGCAAATCGCTCTGATGGATATCGGGCTGCCCGGCATGAACGGCATCGAAGCCACCACCGAGCTGCTGCGCCACTGCCCCACCGTGAAAGTCATCATCCTTTCCATGTATGACGACGAGAACTCCGTGGTCAGCGCCATTCGCAGCGGTGCGCGCGCATTCGTTCTCAAGAAGGCGTCTTCCACGGAACTGCTGGACGCCCTGCGCACCGTCGCCCGCGGCGGCTCGTACCTCAGCTCCCAGGTTTCCGACCGTCTGCTGGCCCGCATCCAGCGTGGCGATCTGGATACCCACGACCGCAGCCCGCTCGAATCCCTCTCGCCCCGCGAGTTGCAGGTGCTGCGCCTGGTGGCCGAAGGCAAAACCAGCAAGGACATCGCAGTCCTGCTTGACCTCGGTTTGCAGACCGTCCGCAGTTACCGCAAGACCATGATGAAGAAGCTCGGCGTCAACAATGTGGCCGGCCTCACCCAGCTCGCGCTCGCCGCCGGCCTGACTCACTGGAATACTAACGACAATCCCGCCGGCCCCGCGAGCTGAAATCGCGAGGCGTTGGCGTTTCGCCGGCGGCGTCGGGCACTCGAGACTCGCGCCTGGGCGGGGGCCCGCCGCTCGACAGACGACAAAAACCGATCGTCTATCCTACCTCTGACACAGGCAACCTGGCTCAACCCAAATTCCGCCGCATCAGGAGTTCGGGGACTCGATCCGCTCTCTCGCGCTGCAATGTGGGGTGCTTTCCGCCCTCGCCGTTCCCAACTTCCGCTCCTTGCGGGATGTAGTCGTTCCGCTGCGGCAGCTTACCGTAGTCACCGGTAGCGAACGGAAGCGGAAAGCGTGGAATCGGCCCGGTTGATCGCCGACCGGGCGCCTCGTGTCGCCGGCCGTACCCCGTTCCGTCAGTAGGTCATATACCGAGCGACGGCCGCAGAATCCTGAGAGCATGGGCGGCCGGGAGCGACATAATCATTATCATGTTCCAGTTGTTCCAACAACGCGTCCGGCATCCTCTTTATCCATCTGTCAGGGCCACCCCGGCAATGTCGTCTAACGGGCATCCCATGGCCGTGTCCGGAACGTTCCAACAGCTCGCCCACGCCGCGTTGCGCCGGGTGGCACCGCGCCGCGCGGTTTTTGTGTTGCAGAATGAAGGCGATCCTCTGCTCACGGATCCCCAGCGCGACGAGTTGTGGGAGCGGTTCCAGGTCCCCGTCTACGTCTTGCTGCTGGATGCGAGCCACCGCGTCTGCGCTTACGAATGCGAGGCGCACCAGGGCCTGCACTTGCCGCAAGAGACCGGCGTCAATCGAATTCCGCCGGGTATCGAAACCTCGCCTTGCGGCTGTGGCCGCCCAGGCCCGCGTCTGCGCTACCCCCACGCGTCCCACGCCGCCATGGCCGCGGCGGGGTGAAAGCGATCCCCCCGCGGCGCTTACTGCGCGCGGTCAAGCGCGGTCTCGGCCGCGGCCCTGCCGTTCGCGGCTGGGTGGTAGCCCTGTTCCGCCAGGGCCTCCTCCAGGGCTTCCAGCAGCATCAGCACATTACCGGCCGCCGACCCGTGACCCATCAGCCCAATGCGGAATATCCTGCCCGCCAACGGGCCGAAGCCGCCGGCGATTTCGATGCCGTGGCGCTCCAGCAGATATTGCCGCACTTTACCGTCATCCACGCCCTCCGGCACGCGCGGCGTATTGAGCGTCCACAGCCGGTGGCCCTCCGCAACATGCATGGCGAGCCCCATCGCCTGGATGCCGGCCACGAAGGCCAGGTGGTTGCGCCGGTGCCGCTCCCAGCGGTTTTCGCGGCCCTCCTCGGCCACCAGAACCAGCCCTTCGCGGAGCGCGTAAAACAGAGTGGCCGACGCGGTGTGATGATACTTGTGCCCGCTATAATACGTGTCCAACAACTCCAGATCCAGGTACCAGGATTGGACCGGCGTCTTGCGCGCCCGCAGCCGATCGAGCGCCCGCGGCGAAATCGTCATCGGCGCCAGTCCGGGCGGGCAGCCCAGACCCTTCTGGGTACAACTGTAGGCGATGTCGATGCCATTCTCGTCCACCAGCACCCTCATGCCGCCCAGGCTGGTCACACAGTCGACGATCGCGAGCGCATCAACCTCGTGCGCGGCTTCGCAAACCGGCTGGGCCTGGTTGTACATGCCGGTAGAGGTTTCGGCTTGCACCATCGCCACCACCCGCGGGCGTTCGCGGCGAATGAACTCGCGCGCTTCCTGCGCGTCGAAAGGCTCGCCCCAGCTCTTGGCCAGCCGCACCACTTCCCCGCCGTGCCGCCGCGCCATCTCGCCGATCCGGTCGGCGAAAAAGCCGTTGGTCAACAAGGCGAATTTGGTCCCCGGCTCGGTGAAGTTGGCGACCGCCGCTTCCATGCCGGAGCTGCCCGTCCCCGAGACCGCCAGGTTGCGCTGGTTGGCGGTGGAAAAAACGTAGCCCAGCAGCTCGCGGATTTCCTCGGCTGTTTGAAAGAAGAACGGGTCCAGGTGTCCCACCACGTTCTGCTGCATGGCCTGGTACACGCGTGGCGCCACCGGACTGGGCCCCGGTCCGAATAACAGGCGCTTCGGCGCATCGATCGGCGAATAGTGACGAACCATGAATTTCAGTGTATCGCCGTCGGGCACCCGATTCGGCCGGCGTCTCGCCTGCCAACCGCGTGTTTAACGGCCCGTCCAGCAGGGCGGGCGTTTGCCCAGGAATGCCGAAATGCCCTCCTGCGCGTCCGCGGCCAGCGCGTTCGTCGACATCGCTTCCTTGGCATAGGCGTAAGCCTTGGCCTGATCGAAATCGATCTGCGTATAGAACGCCTGCTTACCTTGAGCGACCACCAGTGAGCTCGCCTCGGCCACTTTCGCCGCCAGCTTGCGCGATTCGCTTTCGAGCGTGCCGCCCGGAACCACGCGGTTGACGAGGCCCCAATCGGCCGCCGTGCGGGCATCCACCATTTCGCCGGTAAGCAGCATCTCGAGCGCCCGCTTGCGGCCGATGGCGCGGCTCAGCGCCACCATCGGCGTGGTGCAGAAGAGGCCGATCTTCACGCCGGGCGTTCCGAAAGCGGCCGTGTCGGCGGCAATGGCGAGGTCGCAGGTGGCCACCAACTGGCACCCCGCGGCGGTGGCGATGCCCTGCACCGCGGCGATCACCGGCTGCGGAATGGATTGGATTTCCGTCATCAGCCGAGTGCAGACGTCGAAGATGCGGCGGTAATCGTCCAATTCGCGGCCGGTCATTTCGCTGAGGTCGTGGCCCGCGCAAAACACCTTTCCAGCCGCACCCAGGATGACGGCGCGGATTTCGCGGCCGCTGCCGATTTCCTTCAGGCAAGCCGTCAGCTCCAGCATCAGGCTGAGGGAAAGCGCGTTGCGGCGCTCGGGCCGATTCAAGGTGACGACCGCCGTCGCGCCTTCCACGTGGCAACGAATGCATTCAAATGCGCCGATTGTCATGCGAGCGAATCCTCTTCTGTTAGATTGTAGCCGTGCCGGTCGCGCGGGCCCCGGCGTCAGCGCTTGCGCTTGCAGCGATGTGCGTTCGAACTTGGGTGCGTTTCCGGGAATGTGTTATATTGAGGTTGGAGGCAAGAAGATCATGACCGTAGAGAAGGTCCCAATCCAGTAGTCAGGCGTCGGCGTTCTTGCGCCACGCAGCCTCATACACGCCCTTAGTCGCACCAAGTCTCGTAGCGTGCGCCGCGCTTCCCTCAAGGTTTACCATTTCCCCGGTTTTGAGATCGTTCTCCAGCAGTTCTTTTGGCTGTGCGCCGAAGTGGGCCGCCTGCTCGAGGTAGCCGTAAGCCTCGTCCAGCAGTTCGGTCTTTTTCACGGGGTCATTTTCAAGACCCGCCAGCGAATCGTAGACGCAAGCCAGATTGTAGTCGATGTGCGCGGACATCGCGGGAACGGGCGCGGTCTCCCAATTCGGCTGTTTGTTGGCCTTCAGCAGGTAATCCTTAGCTCTCTCGAGCCGGTTGCGATCTCCTTTTACGCAATCGATCGTGCCGAGACAGTACAGAGCTCTCTGCTGATTGGGATTCGACCGAAAACTCTCCTCGAAGCAAGCGCGGCTCTTGTCCTCGTCGGGCAGCAGCCAACCGAGATCGTTTAGCGCAGTGAACCTTCTGCGCGAGATCTGAACCGCCAGATCGAAATAGTAGTAAGACCGCTCGAAATCCACCTGTAAATGGTCGCTGCTGAACTTGCCGGCGTAGAATTTCCCGAGGAGCCGCAAGTTGTCCAGCAGCTCCTCGCCACGGCTGGCGGGCGTTAGGAACTGCATGGCGGAGAAGCTCTCGATGGCGAAAATCCTCTGTCTGGTGAGCGGATCCGCTTTGGCGTAGACGTTCTTGTCGCTATCCACCAGTGCCAGTCTCACCCTGCCGAGTTCGGCGAATGCTTCCGCCCGGGCAGTCTCGAAGTTCGCGAACATCGGGAATTTCAATTGCACCTCCTTCACCGCCGCGTCGGCTGCCGTTACGGCTTCGGCCGCCTTGTTGATCGCATCTTCGGCCTGTTTCACGTAATTCTGCGCGCTAAAGAATGCGAATAATCCCTGCACCAATGCGAGTAACCCCACCGTGCCCAGCACCACGGAGAGTAGCCATTGCGCATGCGTTGCCTGCTGAGTGATGGTATCCAGTTGATTCCTGAGCGTCTCCTTTGATCTTGTCAGGCTGTCGACCTGGTTCGACAGGTCCGTTGTCTGCTTCTGCAAGGCCGCCAAATCCGCCGCGGGGCCCGTAAGGGGCGTGCCGGCGGCAGGCTGGCCAGGGGCCGCCGGAGTGGGTGCCCACAGGAGCCCGGCGAAATACCCCAACACAGCCAGCCCCAGAGCGATCAGAACCAAGGGGACGGCGTTCAGCTTGGTAGGAACGATGCGCACGCTCATGCGCAGTAGATCATACCATGTTCCTCTCGCGCCCCGAACCGGTTTCGCAGCTCAAAACACGTCGCCGCGCCGCCGGTCCAATTTCGGAGTTTAGCTTCCCCATAGGCGGGTTGCCTGGGAAACTGCATCCTGATATCCTTTGTGTTCAATCCAATCCCTTAACATTTCACAGGAGAACAACCATGGCAGTCAAAGTCGGTATTAATGGGTTCGGCCGTATCGGCCGCAATATCGTCCGCGCAAGCTTGAACCGCGGCGACATCGAGTATGTGGCAGTCAACGATCTCACCGATACTAAAACCCTCGCGCACTTATTGAAATACGATTCCGTGCTCGGAACGCTTCCCCAGGAAGTGAAGGTGGAAGGCGACATCATTTTCGTCGGTGGGAAGCCGATCAAGGTTTTCGCCACCAAGGACCCGGCCGAGCTCGACTGGACTTCGGTGGGCGCGCAGATTGTGGTCGAATCCACCGGCCGCTTTACCGATGCCAAGGATGCCTCCAAGCACCTGCGCGGGACGGTGAAAAAGGTCATCATCTCGGCGCCGGCCAAGAACGAAGACATCACCATCGTGCTGGGCGTGAATGACGCGGCCTACGATCCGGCCAAGGACAACATCATTTCCAATGCCAGTTGCACCACCAATTGTCTGGCGCCGGTGGCGAAAGTGCTGCAGGAGAAGTTCGGCATCCTGAAGGGATCGATGACCACGATCCACAGCTACACCAACGACCAGAACGTACTCGATTTCCCGCACAAGGACCTGCGCCGCGCGCGTGCCGCTGCCCTGAACATGATTCCCACCACCACCGGCGCGGCGAAAGCCATCGGCCTGGTGATGCCGGAACTCAAGGGCAAGCTGGACGGCTACTCGATGCGCGTTCCCACGCCGGATGTTTCGGTGGTCGATCTGGTCGCGCTGCTGGCCAAGAATGCGACCGCCGAGGAAGTCAACGCGGCCTTCCAGCACGCCGCCGCCAACGAGCTGAAGGGCATCCTGGCTTACACCGACGACCCCGTGGTTTCCACCGACATGCTGCACAATCCGAATAGCTCCATCGTCGACGGGCAGATGACCAAGGTGCTCGATGGCAACCTGTTGAAGGTGGTGAGCTGGTACGACAACGAGTGGGGTTACTCCTGCCGCGTGGTCGACCTGATCGCCTTCCTGACCAAGAAAGGCCTGTAGACCGGCAGTTGGGCCTCAGTAACACACGGCCGCCTGTCAATCGACCGCAAAGTCGCTGGTGCCCAGTACAGAGTCGGACACGGAACACCCGGAGCCAGCCCGTGAGCCCTGGGACCAGCCGTGAAGTTTCGCCCAGCCCCGGAATGGGGCGAAAGAGAGCGCTCTGCCGCCCCGTTCCGGGGCTACGTGATTCGATGTCCGCCGCCCAGGGCTCACGCCCTGGGCTATTCTCTGCCGCCCCTGTCGGGGCTCGCCACCGAAGTCCTGCGCGGCTGGGGCTGGAAGGCATCTCGGCGCGCATCCCGCCTCTGCTATCCTCAAACCAACGAGGGGCGGGATGCGTTCTGGCAGGCTGTTCCAGTGTTTCGCGTGTGGCCTCATCGGTCTGTCCGCGGTGTTCGCCTTCCAGCGGCCGTTTCGCCAGTTCGACGGCGTGGAATATTCGATCGGCGACGTTCCCTTGCCGTCCGACTACCAGGAAAAAACCGAGTGGGCGTTCGCGCGCCTCATGTATCCTCCCGGCCCGCTCAACGGCTACCGCTACCGCGACCTCGACTGGCACATCGGCGTCTCGCTCTGGACCCAGGATTTTCCGCGCGCCGACCGCCATTTTTCACTCGCCGTGCGCCGCCTCACCCGCCTTCACGTCCGCTCCGTCGAGCAGCCTGTGAATTTGGATGAGGGCGATGCCTACGATTGGCCCTGGCTCTATGCCGTGCAGGTGGGCGAGTGGGGCCTCACCGGCGTTCAGGGCCAGGAACTGCGCGAGTACCTGCTGCGCGGCGGTTTCTTCATGGCCGACGATTTCCACGGCGACGCCGAATGGGCCGAGTTCGAATCGCGCATCCGCAAGGCTCTGCCCGAGTTTCCCATCCGCGAGATCGAAGACGATGACCCCGTCTTTCACACCGTCTATGATCTCAGTGAGCGGATCCAGGTGCCCGGCGAGGCCCATCTTCGCGCCGGATATAAGTCCAACAACGGCTCGTCCAGCCGCGGCGCGCACTGGCGCGGCATTTATGATGCCCAGGGCCATGTCATCGTGGCGATCTCGTACAACTCCGATATCGGCGACGCCTGGGAGTGGGCGGACGACCCCCACTACCCCGCCAAATTCTCCGACCTCGCGATTCGTCTCGGCGTCAACTACATCGTCTATTCGATGACCCACTAGTGCAGTGGCGCACGCACTCGTGCATGCCGCATCCTTTTCCCAGTCTCGGAATGCCGCGGCGACCTGTGGGGCAGACCCCCTGTTCTGCGCGTCCGGCTGCGGACGCTCTCCGCCAGAGGGATCAGGTACTTGCCCAGGCGATGCGCGACCAGGGGGTCGCGCGCGGACGAGGGCGTCCGCCCCACAACTTACCGCTCGCGCTCGGAAAGGGAAAAATATGCGGCATTACCCACTCGCGCGCGCCGCGTCGAGAACTCTTCTCGACGCAGGGCCAAGCATCGAGAGCCCGCGCCGCGCCTTCCATCGCGCCCTTCATCGAGTTACACTCATCCTCCATGCGCAGATTTTTTCCGCTCGCCTTGATTCTGCTGGCCGCATTGCCGCTGAGGCCGCAAGCCCCTGCCGCGACGGGCCTCGATCCCGACCGCCTCAAGCTGATCCCGGTTCGCCTGCGGGAACTAGTGGAGAGCCAGACCATTGCGGGCGCCGTCGCGCTGGTGGCGCGGCACGGCGAAATCGCGTCTCTCGATGCCGCGGGCTGGCGCGACATCGAGGGCGGCAAGCCGATGACCACGGATTCCATTTTCCAGATCATGTCGATGACCAAGCAGTTCACCGGCGTGGCCGCCATGATGCTGGTGGAGGAAGGGAAGCTGGAGCTCAAGCGCCCGATTGAAGACTACCTTCCCGAATTCCATGGCCAGGTGGTGGAAGAGCGCCTGCCCAACGGCAACCTGACCACCCATCCGCCCGCGCGCCCGCCCACGGTCTGGCAGTTGATGTGCCACACCTCCGGCCTCGGCGAAAATCCCGATGGCGAGCTGAGCGACCAACTGCGCACCATGCGCGTGCCCCTGGACGAGGCGGTGCGATTTTACGCGACCCGCCACTTGCAGTTCGAGCCCGGCACGCGCTGGCGCTACAGCAACATGGGGCTAGCCACACTGGGCCGCATCGTCGAGAAGGTCAGCGGCGAAGATTACGTCCATTTCATCGAGAGCCGCATTCTGAAACCGCTCAGGATGAACGATACATCTTACACCTTGCCGACTGACAAGCGTGACCGCCTCGCGCTGGTCTATAAGCACGCCGGCGGAAAACTGGTGCGGGCGGGCGATGAGATCCTCGCCGGCGATCCGGCCAAGTATCGCGCCGGCGCGCGCTATCCCGGCCCCGAGTACGGCCTCTACTCCACTGCCGGCGACCTGGTGAAGTTCTATAAGATGCTGCTCTCGGGCGGCGAATACCAGGGCCGGCGCTATCTTTCCCGCCAGACCATCGACACCATGACACGCGTCTTCACGCCTGCCGTCGAGCCATCCGGATGGATGGGCGGCACCGGCTACGGACTGACGTTCGAGATTGTCGACAAGCCGGAAGGAACGCTCATGCTGCATTCGCCCGGAACCTTCGGCCACGGCGGAGCGTTCGGCACCGAGGGTTGGATCGATCCCCATAACGACCTGATCCGCATCCTGCTGGTTCAGGTCTCCGACGGCAGCAGCATCCCCGCGCGCGATGCCGTCATGCAGATCGGCGAAGCTGCCGTGCGATAGAGCCTGCTGAGAAAGTCCGAAAAAGCATTTTTGGGCCACGGATGAACACGGATAAGCCAATTCTTTTCAATCCGTGTTCATCGGTGTTCATCCGTGGCCATGGTGCTTTTGATGTTTTTCAGCAAGCTCGATAGCGCCCGGATGGCCCGAGAACAACTTGCCGCGCGCCTGTTTTATCCACGCCCGATGCACCAAGTTCAGCCCGTAACTTGAACGAAAGACGACAGAAATATATTGAGGAAAAGCTCGTTTTTCGCACAAAAAACGATTGACCGATTTCGCTTCTGAGCGCATATTGATGAAGGTTCCAAGAGGTTTGAGGAACAGCAAGCCTCCGGAGACGTAGCGGACCGGGAACGGTGATCCGCAGCCAGCAAGTCTAGTTCACTAGTTTGAGGCTGCGGGGAGCGAACGGAAATCGGGCGGGTTCGGAAGGTGGACCGCCGGGTGACCGGGTCAGCCGAACGCTTTGATCCTTAGGGAGGCAAAAGTCCCGAAGGGGAGTGGAGGCTGGACGAGCCATTCGGGGAGCCGGCAGCGGAAGCGGCAACGGGCACGAGGCAAGGAAACGGCCGAGGCGAGTAGGAACTCGCGGGCGGTAGCGGAGCCGAAGAGCCGAACGGGCAGCGGAAGCGGCAGGTAAGCAGGCGAAGGAGCAGGCCGGGAACTTTGACCCCGGAATGGAGGCCTTGAAAGAGGCAGCCGTTGCGGGCGAGCGAAAGGCCGTTACGAGCCGGCGGTTCAGTTTGAGAGAGAAAAAAGGCTGCGGCGAGCCGGGAAGCGCTAATCCCGAGGCTGGAGAAAACGGCTTTGGGTGAGCGGAACGGCGAATCGTCCGGTGCTCTCAAACGCGGTGTTCAGTGCCGTGCATGACGGCGGTGGGCAGTGCTGGGAATCGG
>JBELAO010000063.1:0-16439 GCA_049508735.1 Bryobacteraceae bacterium
GATCGCAGCTTCCAACGCCACCGTGAACCTGCTCATTCCAAAGGCAGCCTAATGAATTCTTCGCGAAAAAACAATACACTGAGGGCTAGTAGTACAGATGAACACGGATAAACCAATTCTTTTCAATCTGTGTTTATCCGTGGCCATGATGCTTTGCGTCTTTTTCGGCAAGCTCCAAAGCACACCCCGATTACGCGGAAAGCGGCTCCGCCTCGCGCAAGCCATCCTTCGTCAGGCCGCCAATCCGCAAGTCGGCCATCAGGTTGGCCTCGCGCAACCAAGCCAGTTGCACCTTGAGGTAGTTGCCCGTAAGCGCCGCGCCGGGCTCGTGCAGCGTCACGGCGGATAGCGTGCGGCCCACCAAGAGATGGCGGAACTCGAAGTTCTTCCGCTCGCCCAGTTCCCGCAACACGCGATTGCGTTCCTTGCGCAACGTCATCGGAACCGTCAGCGGGTCCTCCGCCGCCCGGGTACCGGGCCGCTCCGAGTAAGTGAACACGTGCAGGTAAGTGAACGGCAACTGGTCGATGAAGCGGCGGCTCTCCTCGAAATCCGCGTCCGTTTCACCGGGAAACCCAACCATCACGTCGGCGCCAATGGCGGCGTCGGGCATCAGGCGGCGCGCCTTCAGGATGCGCTCCGCGTAATGCCGTGGCCGGTACTTGCGGTGCATGCGGCGCAGAATCCGGTCGGAACCGCTTTGCAGCGGCGCGTGCACGTGCGGTGCGATGCGGCTGCTCGAGGCCATCAGCTCCAGCAGATCGTCGGAAAAATCCATCGGTTCGACCGAGCTCAGCCGCAGCCGCTCGATCGAGGTCTCATCGAGCAGGCGCCGCAGCAGGCCGGCCAGCCGCAGCGCGCTTCCCGGTTCACGGCCCCAGCGGCCCAGGTTGATGCCGGTCAGCACCACCTCGCGATGCCGCGCTGCCAGCCGCCCGACCTGCGCCACCACTTCGTCCGCGGGCATGCCGCGGCTTCGCCCGCGCACAAACGGGATGATGCAGAAGGAGCACCGGTTGTTGCACCCGTCCTGAATCTTCAAATTCGGCCGCGTACGGTCGCCGCCGGCGCCCTCGACCGGCGCCGAAAGGAATGCCTGCTGAGCGAAGATGTCACCGACGTGGATGTCGCCGGCGTGGACGTTGCCGTGATAGGGCACGCCGCTGGGCTCGATCGCGATCAGCTCCGGGATGGCGTTCTTATGGCTGTTGCCCACTACCCATTCCACGCCCGGCATACGGGCGAGCTCGTGGGGCGCCCGCTGCGCGTAGCATCCGGTGACCAGGATGCGCGCCGCCGGATTTTCCCGGTGCACGCGGCGGATGGTCTGCCGCACGTCTTCATCGGCGGAAACCGTCACCGTGCAGGTGTTCAGCACCACCAGGTCGGCTGCCCTGCGCTCGCCGGCGTGCGAAAGCCCGCGTGCCTCGAGCGACGATTCCAATGCGGCGCCATCGGCCTGCGTGGCCCTGCATCCGAAGTTTTGGACGAAGAATTTCCCCACCGTCCCTCCATTATAATGTCCGCAGCGGGGGGCTTGAACGATGAAGGCACATTACGACTTTTCAAAGGCCGAGCGAGGCAAGCTCTATCGCAAGGATGCCCGCCTGCATCTGCCTATATACCTTGACGGCAAGTTGCAGAAGCGTTTGGAGCGCATCGCGCAGAAGAACGGCCGGGATGTCGGCGACGTCGTGAGCGATTTGCTGGTCAGGGACGTGGAGTTGCTGGAAGAGCTGACGTAGTTGATCTGGGTCGTCGGATATCTACCGCCTTCATAAACCACTTGCGAGAGGACGCTCTTTGCTCCCTTACCGCGCCTTCACCGAAAGGAACTCGCGCACGTTTTCGCGCAGCAGTTGCGGGAAGGTCTTATCCAGGTAAGAGCGGATCGAGACGTAGCACTCGTCGCATTGGTTGTGACGGGTGAATTCTTCCACCATCCGCGCGCGGTCCTCGAGCTTGTACCTGCCGAACTGCATGGAGCACGGCTGCAAGGCGCCATCCGCCGTCACCACCAGGAAGCGCAGGCCGGCCTTGCAGCCAGGCGCGCTGGCGTGTTCGAAATAGCGGCGCGTGGCGGCCAGCGTGGACGGCGCGTTGACGATCCAGTTGGTCTCGTCGCGACGCTGCTCCACGCGGTCGAACCCGCGGTTCAGCATATCGAGTTGCTCGGGCGAATTTAAGAGGTAGTCGCGGCAGCCCGTGCGCCGCGCCGAGTAGGCGCTATAGCACAGGTTGACGCCCCACTCGCGGGCTTTATCGGCGATCGAATTGATCTCGCTCACGTTCTCGCTGGTGATGCAGGAATTGAGGACGATGTCGTCGTGTCCCAGCGCGGCCAGTTTCGGAATCAGGCCTTCCAGATGCGCGTAAAGGCCGGGATGGACGCGGAACCGGTCGTGCCGCTCGTCGGGGAAGTCCAGGCTCACCGAAAACTGGTCGATGCCGGCCTCGCGCAGTTCCAGATAGCGCGGCTCGGTCATCAGTGACCAGTTGGAGACCAGAATCGTGTATGGCAGCCCGTGGCCGCACTGGATATTGCGCACGATCTCGGTCAAGTCCGGCCGCATCAGCGGTTCGCCGCCCGATACCTGCACCACGCACGGTTGCAGCGCCTCCATATAGCGCGGATAATCGGAAGGCCGCAGATTGCGCGATTCGTCGCGCGGCCCGCCATGGTCGCAGTGCTTGCAATAGCACGTGCAGGCGTCGGTGACCTCGAAGGAAACCACCAGCGGACGGTCGCGCACCCAGTTGCGCGTGCCGCGGCCGATGATCCGCAGCGATTCCGTGAGTGGTACTTTGCGCATAGTGTCGTCAGCCGCCCTGCCGCCGCGCTAAAATAGCTCCGACGTTATGCGGCAGATTCTCGAGGGCTGATGCCATTGTAATCGAATTCATCGTGGCAGGACGGACGATCGGTTTTGGTCGTCTGTCGGGTCCCGCCGGAATTCCACGAGAGACCCGGTAACGCCGGCGATCTTGTCGCCGGTGATTCCGACCGCTCGGCTCAATCCTCTTTTCCCAGTTAAGATTTTCCCGCTCCAGCGTCTAATATGAGATATGGTCGGCTGTTCGATTGCCACTCGTGATGTCCCAAAACCGGACAGCGTCCAAGTTTTCCGAACTGCCGCGGCTGCTGCTTCGTATCATCCAGGGAAGCACTTGCAGCGGAAAATGTGATGGCGGAGAAATTGCCGCAATTTAAGCCTATCGAGGTCTAGACTCTAACTATGCTTCGCGTTCAGCCGATCGTTGCTCTCCTGCTTTGCGCCTTCGTAGCGCTGCCCGGATTTGGGCAAACGCAGTCGTTCGCCCAGGACCCCAGTAGTGGAATGGTTGCCGGGTTCACCCGGCCTTTTCGCGCCCACCCGGTGAGCGCGGTTTCCTTTGCCGATTCTCCGCGCATCGACAAGCTGATACGCGCCGGCTCCATCTATCTGTCGCTGCGCGATGCCATCGCGCTGGCGCTCGAAAACAACCTCGACCTCGAATCGAGCCGCTATCAGCCCAAGCTGGCGCTGTCGGACCTGGAGCGCGCCAGCGCCGGCCAGTTGCTGCGCAATTTTTCCACCGCTGTCACGCAGGCCCCCACCTCGGCCTCGCTCGGCGTCCTGTCCGGAGCGTCACAGGTCAACTCCGCCGGCGGCACTACCACCAGCGCCAGTGCGAACAGCGGCGTTCTCAGCGGCTTGAGCGTGCAGTTGGCCGGCTCCACGATTCCCAATACGGACCCCTATTTCTATATCGCCGGCGGATTGTATCATTCCACCGCCATCGAAACTTCCACCGAGTTCACCGGCACCGATTTCTTCGTGCAGCAGTTCAAGAACCTGGTTTACGGCGTGCAACAGGGCTATTGGACCGGCACCACCGTGTCGCTCGGTTTGAGTAGCGTTTTCGACTCCCGTCAGAACGCCCTCACAGCTCTTTACAACCCCATCGACTCCGCCACGGCTTCCTTGTCGATTACCCAGAATCTGCTCAATGGATTCGGCCTGGCGGTGAACAAACGGTCCCTCCATAAAGCGCAAAACAACCTCAAGGCGGGCGATCTCACGGTCAAGAACCAGGCCATCACCACCGTGGCCGGTGTGGTGAATCTCTATTGGGCCCTGGTGACTTACAACGATGAGCTGAGGGTGAGCCAGGAGACCTTGCGGCTCGACACCCAGCTCTACCAAGACAACCAGAAACGCGCCGATCTGGGCGCCGTCGCGCCCATCGACATCATTCAGGCCGAGGCCGACATGAAACGCGCCCAACAGGACGTGGTGCAGCACGAAAGCCAGGTTCTGCAACAGGAGATGATTCTCAAGAACTACATCACGCGCAGCGGTCTGGATGTCCCGGCCGTGGCCGTGGCGCGCATCATTCCCACCGATCACATCGACGTCCCCCCGCAGGAGGCGGTGATTCCGTGGCAGGACCTGGTGGCGGAGGCCATTGCCCACCGGCCCGAGATCGAGCAAAACCAGATTGCGCTCGAAAACTCCCGCCTGGACCTGCTCGGCACCAAGAACAACCTCTTGCCCACGCTTTCGGTTTCGGCGACTTTAGCCAATAACGGCCAGGCCGGCAGCGTGAACAGTGCCGTCCAGGTGCCGATTTTGAACTCGAGCCAGCAAATCATCGGGTATCGTCCCCTGGCTGCCAGCGACCTCAATTCGTCACTGCTGGGCGGCTACGGCACCACACTGAACCAGGTCTTCGACCGCAAGTTCCCGAATTACAACATTGCGTTCACCTTGACGGTCCCCATCCGCAATCGTTCCGCCCAGGCCGACCAGATCACCGCCGAGCTCAACTACCGGCAGTCCGAAATCCAGGACCGCCAGCTTCACAACAGCATCAAGCTGGCCGTGATGAATAATTGGACCACCTTGCGGAATGCCCGGGCCGCCTATGAAACCAGCGTGGTTGCCCGCAAGCTCGCCGATGAGACGCTGGCCGGCACGCGCCGCAAGTACGAGCTCGGCACCGCGACGATTCTCGACGTGGTGATTGCCCAGCGCGACGATACCACCAGCCGGCTCTCTGAGGTCGACGCCCTGAATCAGCTTCAGAACGCGCGCACCAGCATGGATCAATCGCTGGGGAAGATCCTGGACGATTACGGCGTGAGCATCGACCAGGTAATGACCGGCCAGGTGGGACGCGAACCCGACCTGCCTGTGGTAACGCCCAAACCGTAATTGCTATCCTGGGGCTTGGCCAAAATATATCCTTTCCAAGCCCTGCGGTACACCGCACAAGCCGGCCCGCTCGCCGACCTGGTGACGCAGCCGTATGACAAGATCTCGTCCGCCATGCGGGAGCGCTATCTACCGCTCAGCCCGTACAACCTCGTGCGCATCATCCTTGGCAGGATTGAGGGATGGGATACCACGACGGACAACGGCTACACGCGTGCCGCTGCACACTTGAACGATTGGATGGCTCGCGGCATCCTGGCGCGCGACGCTACGCCTGCCATCTTCCCCTACTTCCAGGATTTTACGGTTCCCGATACCGGCGAGCGCCTCACCCGCAAGGGGTTCATCGCGCTCGGCGCGGTGGAAGATTACTCGGCGGGCGTCGTGCACCGTCATGAGCAGACGCTGGCCGGCCCCAAGAAGGATCGCCTGGAGCTGCTGCGCCACACGCACGCCCACTTCGGCCAGATCTTCATGCTCTATCCCGACCGCGCGGGCGAAATCGACGCGCTTCTCGACGAAGCCTCGCAGGCAGCCCCGCTCGAGGAAGTAACCGACGAGTACGGCGCCTGCCACCGCATGTGGCGCATCGCCGACGCGGGCAGGATCCAGGAATTGATGGGCGACAAGAAGCTGCTCATCGCCGACGGCCATCACCGCTACGAGACGGCGCTCGCCTTTCGCAACGAGAACCCGCAACTTGCCGGCGCCGACCGCGTCATGATGACCTTCGTCAACATGTACTCGCCGGGGCTGAAGATCCTGGCCACGCACCGGCTCGTCAATGGCATCGATCGCAGCCAATTGCCGGAGGACTTCCTGAACCGCGCCGCCGACGACTTCAGCGTCGTCGAGATCGGATCGCTCGAAAGGCTGCGGAGCGCCTTGGAGCGAGCCGACGGCCCAACTGTCATCGGCGCGGCCATCGGCACCCGCCTCTTCCTGCTCGAATCGCGCCACGGAACCGGCGAACTCGACGTGCGCGTGCTGCACGAGCGCCTGCTCGGGAAGGCGCTCGGCATCGGCGAAGAAGCCGTCCGCGACGAAAAGAACCTGCGCTACATCCGCGGCCTCGAGGCGGCCGTCGCCGAAGCCCAAGGGGGCCACGCGCAGATCGCATTTCTGCTGCGGCCCACTTCCATCCAGCAGGTCGCCGACACGTGTTTCTCCGGCGGCGTGATGCCGCAGAAATCCACCGACTTCTACCCCAAGCTGCTCTCCGGCATGACGATCTACCGGATGGAGTAGGCGTGGCTACCCGGTAACGCCGGCGATCTTGTCGCCGGTTCTTTTCGAACAAATCATCGTGCGCTGAAACCTGGGACTTTCTCAACGAACCTTGACGCCGTGAGCAGGACCGCGGGCGCCACGAACCCCGGCGCGAAGTACGCTACTCTACGGGTGAATGAGCGAGCCCTATATTCGCGCGCGCAATCTGGCCAAGCGATACCGCTCCGGCGAAGCCGCCCTGGTGGTTTTCGAAGGGCTCGACCTGGACGTGGAACGCGGCGAAATGCTGGCCCTGGTCGGTGAATCCGGGGCGGGGAAGTCAACACTGCTACATTTGCTGGGCGGTCTCGACAGCCCTTCGGAGGGTACGATACACTATGGGGAGAGGGAGATTTCGGGGCTCACGGAGGCGGATCGCGCGGATTTTCGCAACCGGGAGATTGGTTTCGTCTGGCAAATTCACTATCTCCTGCCCGAATTTACGGCGCTGGAGAACGTGATGATGCCGTTGCTGATCCGGGGCGTGGCGCATGCGGCCGCCGCCGCGGAATCTGCGGAGAGATTGAATGAGGTGGGGCTTCATGCGCGGGCGTCGCATCGCGCAGGCGAATTGTCGGGGGGCGAACAGCAGCGTGTGGTGCTGGCTCGGGCCCTGGTCGCCAGACCCTCCGTGCTGCTGGCCGACGAACCTACCGGCAATCTGGACTTCCGGACCGGCGAAATGATCTTCGACCTGCTGGCCGGTCTGCACCGTTCGCATCGGTTGACCTCGGTTCTGGTCACCCACAATCAGGCCTTTGCGCGGCGTTGTGACCGGATCGTCACGCTGGACAAAGGCGGCCTAGTACCAGACAGCCTCACCGGGCCGAATCCGGATGCCGCGTCGGGGTATCTTTAAGAATAGGGGGGAATCGCAAATCCTATGTTCGAGCGATACACGGAGAAGGCAAGACGGGTGATCTTCTTCGCCCGCTATGAGGCCAGTCAGTTCGGCAGTCCCTATATCGAAACCGAGCATTTGCTGCTGGGCCTGCTGCGCGAGGACAAGGCGCTGGCGAACCGCTTTCTGCGCTCGCACGCCGCGGTGGAGTCGATCCGGAAACAGATTGAAGGGCATACCGCACCGCGGGAAAAGGTTTCCACTTCGGTCGATCTGCCGCTCAGCCACGAATGCAAGCGCGTGCTGGCTTATGGAGCCGAGGAGGCCGAGCGGCTCAGCCACAAGCACATCGGCACCGAGCACCTGCTGCTGGGGCTGCTGCGCGAGGAAAAGTGCTTCGCCGCCGAGATCCTCCATGAGCGCGGCTTGCGCCTCACCACCATTCGCGAGGAACTGCAACGTTCGCAGAGCGAGAAAGCTCCCACCCGTCCCAAGGAAAGCTCGCTGCTCTCGGAATTCAGCCGCGACCTCACGCAGGCCGCCATGGACAATACGCTCGATCCGCTGATCGGCCGCGATTATGAGCTGGAGCGCGTGGTGCAGATCCTCTGCCGCCGCACCAAGAACAACCCGGTGCTGATCGGCGAACCCGGCGTAGGCAAGACGGCCATCGTGGAAGGGCTGGCGCAGCGCATCGCCGAAGGCGACGTCCCCTCCTTCCTGGCCGACAAGCGCATTCTGGCGCTCGATTTGTCCCTGATCGTCGCCGGCACCAAGTACCGCGGCCAGTTCGAGGAGCGCCTCAAGACCATCATGAAGGAGCTGATGGAGAATCAGAACGCCATCATCTTCATCGATGAGCTGCACACGCTGGTGGGCGCGGGCTCGGCCGAAGGTTCTCTGGACGCGGCCAACATCCTCAAGCCCGCCCTCTCGCGCGGCGAAATTCAGTGCATCGGCGCCACCACCCCATCCGAGTTCCGCAAATCCATCGAAAAGGACCGTTCGCTCGAGCGCCGCTTCCAGGCGGTCAAGGTTCCGCCGCCCACCGAAGCCGACGCGGTCAAGATTCTGTTCGGCATCAAGGACCGTTACGAGAAATTCCACGCCGTGGCCTATACCGACGACGCGGTGGAAACCGCCGTCTACACCTCCAGCCGGTACATTCCCGACCGCTATCTGCCCGACAAGGCGATCGACCTGATCGACGAGGCCGGCGCCCGCGTCAAGCTGCGCCAGACCACCCTCCCCGCCGAGCTGGCCGACATCCAGAAGCGCATCAAGTTCATCGTCCATCGGATGGAGAACGCCATCGCCAATCACGAATTCGAGAAGGCGCGCTTCTATTCCGACGAGGAACGCAAGGAACGCGAGAACATGCGGCAGCTCCGCGAGAAGTACAATCTCGACGATTCCTCCACCGGCTGCGTCACCAAGGACGATATCGAAGACGTGGTGGCGCGCTGGACCGGCGTCCCCATGACCTCCATCAAGGAGGAAGAAATCACCAAGCTGCTGCGCATCGAAGAGGAGCTGCACAAGCGCATCATCAGCCAGGAAAAAGCCATTTCCGCGCTGGCCCGCGCCATCCGCCGCTCGCGCGCGGGTTTGAAAGCCAGCGCCCGGCCGGCCGGTTCGTTCCTCTTCCTCGGCCCCACCGGTGTCGGCAAGACCGAAGTGGCGCGCGCCCTCGCCGGGTTCCTGTTCGGCAGCGAGAAGAGCCTGGTGCGCTTCGACATGTCCGAGTACATGGAAAAGCACTCGGTTTCGAAGTTGATCGGCTCGCCTCCCGGATACGTCGGCTACGAAGAGGGCGGCCAGCTCACCGAGCGCGTGAAGCGCAATCCGTACTCCATCATCCTGCTCGATGAGATCGAGAAGGCGCACCCGGATATTTACAACATCCTGCTGCAGGTGTTCGAAGACGGCCAGTTGACCGATGGCCTCGGCAACCAGGTCGATTTCAAGAACACCATCATCATCATGACCTCTAACCTGGGCGCCCGCTTCCTCGAAAAACGCGGCAACCTGGGATTCTCGGCGCCCGTGGGTGAAGGCATGCCTACCAAAGTCGAGGACCTGGTGCGCGCCGAGGTAAAGAAAGCGTTCAACCCCGAATTCCTCAACCGCCTGGATGAGGTGATTCTGTTCAGCTCCCTCACCGATGCCGACCTGATCCAGATCATCGGCCTGATGGTGGAGCAGGTGAACCTGAATCTGGTGGCCAAGCAGGTGAAATTGCATCTGGCGCCCGAGGCCGCCCGCTACATCCTCGAGAAGACCTGTGGCGACCGCAGCTATGGCGCGCGCCCGCTGCGCCGTGCGCTGCAAAAGTACATCGAAGATCCGCTATCGGAATCGCTGATCCAGGGCACGCTGCCGCGCCCCTCCGAGCTGGAAGTTTATCTCGGCGACACCGGCATCTTCTACCGCCCGATTAACGCCGAAGCGGTCAACGCCGAAGGCGAAGCCGCCGTCACCGCCGGCGCCGCTCCCGCCGAACCGGCGCCCGGAACGCTGCTGTACACGTTCTGACCAACGGAGCCGCGACCACAGGGTGCGGTCACATCGTCGATCGTCCCGGACGCTAACGGCGGGTGTGGCCGCTCCCTATGGTCGCGGCTCCGATTGCGTCGCCGGCTGCTTCACGAAGTCGAACGTGCAGGGGCGGCCTACCACGCCGAGGCCCGTGTCCCGCGTGCCTGTGCCCTCCGCGTCCTGGAACCTGGCCTTGATGTTGTAGCCGTATTCCTCGCCCTTGTGGGCCAAAATTCCGCGGGCGTATTGCCGGGAGGCGACTATGCCCGATGCCGACAGCTTGGCGCTGCCGTCCTCCGCGATCTTGCCTTCGATCAGCAGGTAGCCGGGTTCCCCTGCCGTGCCGCGCTCTCCACGAAGGCTGTTGTTCTGAATGATGCTTGAAAACTGCCAGGTGTAGCCCTCGGTGTTCCCTTTGGCAGGGCAACTGAGCTTGGTCAGCCACTTGCCATCGAAGCGCGCTGAACTCTGGGCGCCGGTTCCCGCCGTTTGGGAAGGCGAAGTCGCGCTCTGGCCGAAAGCGATCGACCCAATCAGCATGGTGGCTGCCACGCGGAGAGCCGGCCGCGTAATCGTAGTTAAATGCATACACAGCAAACTTAGCAGCCTGCCCTCCAACCGGCAAGGCCGCTTGCTCGCCCGCCGCGCTGCAACAAGCGTGAGCAACGGAGCCGCGACCGAAGGGAGCGGTCGCACCATCGAGCATCGCGGATGCTAACGATGGCATGACCGCAACGGAGCCGCGACCGAAGGGAGCGGTCGCACCATCGGACATCCCGGATGCTAACGATGGGCATGACCGCTCCCTTCGGTCGCGGCTCCGTTGCGTGTCGCGGTTCGCGGTTGGGCTACAATCTTCCTTCGTGCTTCGCTTCGTTCCCATCGTACTGGCGTTGCTGACGGCGGGCTGCGGCAGTCGCCTCGCATGGTATCCGCCGCCCGAGCAGCGACCGTCGCTCAGTCTTCCGTCGTCGCTCCCGTTAGGCTATTTCGTGACTATGAGCGATCCCAACGCCGGGGCCTACATCGTCGGCGGATTTCGCGACAAAAGCGAAGGGGCGTGGCGCTGGGCGCACGATCATCCGGTGCTCCAGTTTTATGTGCCGCGCGCGCCCCGCCTCCGCTTTCTGATGGATCTCACCTTCCCCGACCAGACCTTCGCCCAGACCGGGCCGGTGGAACTGACCATCCGGCTCAACGGCAAGGAGTTCGATCGCGTCCGGTTCGCGAAGCCGGGCAGCCAGGAATATACGAAAGAGACCCCGTGGGAATGGCTGCACCCGGACGCCGTCAACACGGTTGCGCTGGAGCCCGACAAGACCGCCGTCGGCCCAGACGGCGAGCGGCTGGGGTTCGTCCTCACCCGCGCCGGCTTCGTGGAGTAACCGATGCAAGTGGCGGCAATTCTGTTCGGCGCATTGTTCACCGTGGCAACCGCCACGGCGTTGGGCACACTGCTGCTGGGCAAGGCGTGCAGCGGCTGGCCGGTTCGCTTCGTGCTGGGATCTGGCGCGCTCAGTTTCCTGGTGTTCCTGCTCGCCGCCGCCGGCCTGGTGTACCCGGCAACTTTCGCCATTCTGGGATTTGCGGCGATCCTCGCCTGCCAGCCGTGGCATCGCTGGCGGCCCGGCAATGGTGGGCGGCCTTGGCCCAAGCTATCGGCCACAAATATCCTTTTATTTGTTATATTTATCGCATATTTTTACATCTACTTCTTGAGGGCTTTAGCTCCCGAAATCAGCCCCGATGGCTCAACCTACCACCTCGGCCTGACGGCGCGATATCTGCGCGAGCACGGCTTTCACCGCATCACCTGGAACCTCTACGCCAGCCTGTCGCAGGGCATGGAGATGCTGTTCCTGTTTGCCTTCGCCTTCGGAAAGCACTCGGCCGCCGCGCTGGTGCACTTGGCCTTTCTGGTTGCGCTGGTCTGGCAGATGGGTATTTGGGGCGCGCGCCACGCGATGGCATGGGCCGGAGTCTGCGGCGCGGCGCTGGTGGCGCTGAGTCCGATGGTGGGTGTGGACGCATCGAGTGCCTACAACGATGTCGCCCTGGCGGCTGTCGCTTTCACGCTCTTCTGCCTGTTGGAGCAATGGGCGGAGGAAGGCGCCGGGAATCGAGGAACTGCTCGTCTGCTGGGATGGGCCGGGTGCCCGCGGAACGGTAACGCCGGCGGTCTTGCCGCCGGTGATTTGCCGGGATCCCCGGAACTTCGGGGTGGTTCTTCGACCCTGCTGCCGGCGATCGGGATCCTGGCCGGCTTTGCATACGCGTTGAAGTATACCGGTTGGGTCGCAGTGGCGTACGCGATTGGACTCGTCGCCTGGAAGAGCAGGCGCGCGCGTCCGGTCGCAGTAGTGGCCGCGTTCGCGTTTCTGCTGGTGGCACCATGGTTGCTGAAGAACTGGATCTGGATGCACAATCCGCTGGCGCCATTCTTCAATAGTTACTTTCCAAATCCATACGTAACTATTGATTTTGAAGAAGATTATAAGAACTATTTCCGACTCTACGATCTCGCCAGCCGCTGGCAGATCCCGCTGGCGGCAACCGTGCAAGGCACGCTCGGCGGCATACTGGGGCCGGTCTTTCTTCTCGCCCCGCTGGGGCTGGCTGCGCTGCGCAAGCCGCTGGGGCGGCAATTGTGGCTGGCGGCTTTGGTGTTTGGCGCGAACTACTTCAGCAACATCGGGGCGCGATTCCTGATTCCTCCACTGCCGTTCGTGGCGCTGGCCATGGCAATGGCGTTGACGACTCTGCCCGGCATGGCGCTGGCTGTGTTGTTGTTGCACGCCGTGCTCTCGTGGCCGCCAATGGTCGCGAAGCTCGTGCCGGCCGGTTCCTGGCGGCTGACGCTGACCCCGTGGAAAGATGCGATTCATCTTCGCGATCCCGAGCGATATTACAAGAATCACTTGGCGCTCTATCCGGCAAGTGAGCTGGTAGAAAGGGTTACGCCGCCCGGGTCGACGGTGTTCACGTTCAAGGCGATCCCCGATGCGTACACCTCGCGGCGCATTTTGGTGGATTACGAATCGGCGGCGAATCAATATGCCGCGCGCATCTTTCAGAGCGCCGCGTCCGGCACGGATCAACCGAGCGGGCGTTTGCGCTTCACCTTCCCTGTGCAAAAGCTGCGGGCGATCCGTGTGAATCAGACCGCGACCGGAACCGATGTCTGGACCATCAACGAGCTGCGCATCTTCTCCGGTGGCCGCGAGCTGCCGCGCGAGGCGAGCTGGCGGTTGACGGCGCATCCGTATCCGTGGAGCATTCAAGACGCCTTCGACAATTCACCGGTTACTTTCTGGCGCAGCGGCGAAGCCATTCATCCTGGGATGTTTGTGCAAGTGGACTTCGGTGGCATCAGGGAGGCCGACCAGGTGGTGCTGGAGGGTCCCACCGACCAGTCCGGCATCCGGCTGGAGTTGGAGGGAGAAACCGCCGATGGGACGTGGCAGCGGTTGGCCGATCACGCGGTGGTGAGCGATGGTGCGCCCTATCTTGGTTTTCGGCGGGCCGCTGCGGAAGAGCTGAAGCGGCTCGGCATCGACTACATTCTGTGCTTCCAGGATGAAGCATGGTCTGAAAACGTACGGCGCAATCGCGATTTGTGGGGCATGGAACCGGTGGGCGCGGCTGGCGGCGCTACACTGTATCGATTGCCATGAAACTGTTTCTGGGTGTGGATGGCGGCCAATCGGGGACCGTCGCGGCCATCGGCGACGAAACCGGCCGTGTGTGGGGCGAAGGCGAAGCCGGACCGAGCAACCATGCGGCCGGCGCGGAAGGGCGAGCCAAGCTGGAGCGCGCCGTGCGCGAATGCGTCGGCCAGGCCGCCGCGCAGGCTGGCATCGATGCCGCGAGCTTGGAATTCGAATCGGCGTGCTTCGGCATGAGCGGCGGGCCGGAAGGCAAGCACGCGATTCTCGCCGGGTTGATCCGCGCGGCGCGGTTGCGGGTGACCACGGATGCGGCAGTGGCGCTGGCCGGCGCAACCGCAAGCGGACTGGGCGCCATCGTTATCGCCGGTACGGGCTCGATGGCGCTGGGACGCAACGCGGAGGGGCGCAACGCGCGGGCGGGCGGTTGGGGCTACATATTCGGCGATGAAGGCAGCGCCTTCGTTATAGTCCGCCAGGCGGCGAGGGCTGCGCTGCGGATGGAGGAAGGCTGGGGCCCGGCGACTTCGCTGCGCGCGACGCTGCTCGAAGCCACCGGCTCGGTCGACTCAAACCAGATGCTGCACCGGTTCTACACGCCGGAATGGGAGCGCTCCCGGGTGGCCGCGCTGGCGCCGCTGGTGGACCTGGCGGCGGCCGAAGGCGATCCGGCGGCGGTGCATGTCTTGAACCAGGCCGCGCTGGAACTGGCGCAACTCGCCGCCGCCGTGCGCGGGCAACTGTGGAAGCCCGGAGAGGTGGTCGAGATGGCGTATTCCGGCGGCGTGTTCGAAAGCCGCATGCTGCTCGAACGCTTCCGCATTCTGGTGGAAATGGAAGAAGGCAACAAACTGGCCCCACCGCGGCACGCGCCGCACCTTGGGGCACTGCTGGAAGCGTATCGGGCCGCGGGGATGAGCGTGGATCTGCGGGCAAAGGCGCAGCGAGCCCAAGGGACTGGCAATGCCTGAACGATCTCCCGGATTTCGTTTCGCCGCGGGTCTGGCATGCTTGCCCCACAACGAGGCAGAGTCAGCCCGGCTCTTTCGCGGCGACGCGCCAAGGCGCGATAATAGCAGCAATGCAAAACATTCTGCCGGTAGCGTGTTTTATTGCCGGGTTCCTGCTGGCGTGGCTCGTGCTGCGGGCGCGCCGCCAGGACACCGCGACTGTCTTCCAGGCGCTTTCCGCCGAGGCGCTGGCGCGGAATAACCAGGCGTTCCTCGAACTTGCCCGCGCCAATCTGGCGGAGGCGCAGACCGCGGCGCGCGGCGACCTGGAAAAGCGCCAGCAGGCGTTCGCGGAACTGGTGTCGCCCGTGCGCGCATCGCTCGACAAGGTGGATTCGCGCATCCAGCAGCTCGAAACGGCGCGCGCGGCCGCCTACGCCGGGTTGCAGGAGCAGGTGCGCGGCCTGGCCGAAACCGAGCAGCAGCTCCGCGCCGAAACCGGCAAGCTGGTGACGGCGCTGCGTTCGCCCGCCGCCCGCGGCAACTGGGGCGAAATGCAGTTGCGCCGTGTCGTCGAGATGGCCGGCATGCTGGATCATTGCGATTTCCAGACGCAAGCCACCGTGATGGGAGAGGAGGGCCGGCTGCGGCCCGATTTGCTGATTCATCTGCCGGCCGGAAAGACCGTGGTGGTGGATGCCAAGACCCCGCTCGATGGCTACCTGCGCGCCATCGAAGCCGCCGACGAAGCCACGCGCAAAGCGAGCCTGGCCGACCATGCGCGGCAGGTGCGCGCGCATCTCACCGCCCTCGGCCGCAAATCCTATTGGGAGCAGTTCGACCAGGCGCCGGAATTCGCCGTACTGTTCCTGCCCGGCGAGTGCTTCTTCAGCGCCGCGCTGGAGGCCGATCCTTCGCTGATCGAATTCGGCGTCGGGCAGAACATCCTCCTGGCCACGCCCACCACGCTTATAGCCCTGCTGCGCGCCGTCGCTTACGGCTGGCGGCAGGAAAAGCTGGCGGAGAACGCCGCCGAAATCAGCATGCTGGGCAAGGAACTGTACAAGCGGCTTTCCGACATGGGTAGCCACCTGGGCAACATGGGCAAGGGCCTGGAACGCGCGGTCGAGGAATACAACAAAGCCGTGGGCACGCTTGAGAGCCGGGTGATGGTGAGTGCGCGCAAGTTCGCCGAGTTGAAAACCGCGCCGCTGGGAGTGGAGATCGCGGAGCTGACGCCGGTCGAAAAGCGGGTGCGGAGCATAGAAGAACCGGAGCCGCTCGAGTGAAATGCTGATATGCTCAGCGGCCGACCGCTATGGGAACTCAGTGCGCGACAGGATGGTTCATGAGTGTTCAACTCGACATCCAAGGCCGGAACTCTTTTCCGTCATACCCAAGGGAGACTATAAAACCAAAAGGGCTGCCCACAAAATGAGCAGCCTTTTTGAATCTCTAGCGGCTCGCCTGGGTAACACGTTCTTTCCGGCAGCCCCAGCCGCTATGTCAATAGAATGAACCTGCCGCGCCGGCAAGTCAACGCCCTAACGGGTGCGGGACATGAAAGTCAGCGAATCGCTGGTTCCCCGGAAAATGGCGAGGTTCCGAGCGTACCACGTACGCGTGATCCGTCAAAGAAGTGGAGCGAGCCGGCGAGCCCCGGCAGGGGCGGAAGACAATAGCCCAGTGCGTGAGCACGTGCGTGAGCACTGGGAACGCAAACGAATCACTTGAACCCCGGAACGGGGCGGAAGAGAACGGCCATGCCGCTAGTCGAGCGCGCGATCCGTCTGCCGCCCCGTTCCGGGGCTAGGTGATCTCACACGTTGTCCCAGTGCTCACGCACGTGCTCACGCACTGGGCTATTGTCTTTCACTGCTGTCCAAAACAGGACAGGGTTGTGCACGCGGCTGGTGAATACACGGGGCTTTTGACCATGGGGATTGATCCTGTTGGGTGAGGTCTGCTTGCCGAATTT